>CAZACJ010000026.1:33029-59159 GCA_964483385.1 uncultured Pirellula sp.
CTTTTTTCGTTGTGCTTTTTTCGTTGTGCTTTTTTCACGGTGCTTTTTTCACGGTGCTTTGAGTTTTTTGGGGACTCCCGTTTCCAAAAACTGTAGATGATCAACCCGTTGACGATGTAGAATGAGGGTATGGTAGCCAAATACCCAATTCGCTCTCAACGGGACACCAGAAAAAGGCTTTGGGCTTTTTCCTGGTGGCTGTCCGTTGCTCTCCATATCTCCGCTTTGGGGCTACTGGTCGGTTTTCTGCTTAATACCCCCGTGATTACGAGCACTTCGGAGTCGATCTCGCTCGAAGGGACACTTGGGGAGCGAGTCGACGAAGCGAACGCGGAGTTGCGTTCCAAAGAAGATGGGGTAACGGACAAGCAACGGTGGTTGCGGGACATCAAGCGACAAATAGCCCAAGCTGAAGCGAGAGGTGATAAGGAGAACATCGAGCGACTAAAGAGGCTTACCGAAGAGTTGAATCGATCGAGTTCGACCAAATCGGTCGAGGAGATGAGTGAGTACTTCAGCGGGATCTTTGGGAAACGTGCTTCGGCTCCTATCGAGACTGCGAAGAATGAGGAGTTTGATGTCTCCACTGCTCAGGTCCACGAAGTCCGTCGTGAATCGGATGGCGGGAGCGGCTTTACTTACACGTTGGTGATGGTAGACGCGAAGGGAGTGACACAAGAGATCGACATTGACCCAGAGAATGGGGAACGATTGTATAAGACAATGAAGCTGATTAAGTCCAATCCGTTGCTAGAACGGATCTACCGAGGGATTTTGATGGGCATTCTAGATCAGGTGCTTGGGGAGCCTAAGGAGTAATGGCACAAATATGGGGGGATGGATTCAGCGAAACGGGGGCTGAAGAGTCTGGTGATTTGAATATGCGATTATGGACTTGGAAAAAAGATTTGATGGTCTTTTATTTTCATGCCCCCATTTCCGTGTCAAAAACAACTTGAAATCCTCCGGTGTTGAGCCGATTTTAGTTGCGAATTTTGATTACGAGCACAGGCATTTGAGCCAACCGCACGATTCTTTCTGCGACGGAGCCGAGCATTAACCTTGTAAATCCGCTACGTCCGTGAGAAGGTAGTACGATGAGATCGGCTTTGATGGCCTCAGCGCGTTCGGCTGCTACAGTACCTGGATCACCGATCAGTACTTCTTTGGCGATCTGATTGTATTTTGCCTCCGCAAATTCTTCTTCCATGGCTTGATGGGCCGCTTCGAGCCGAATACGATCGTCGATTGCTTCCACCGGAAAACCTTCAGGAGCTAGTGGAACGAAGCTCGGAAGAACATGCAGCACGTGCACTTGGGATGGTGCGTTGGCTATTTCCAAGGCACGATCGACGGCAACTCGAGAATGAGCGGAAAAATCGTAAGGAACGAGGATCGGATTGTTCGTTGACCAAGCCATTTTCAGTTCTCCGCCTGCGGAATTTAAAATATGTCGCAACTCTTGGTGAGTTTAACGCGACTGCGTTCAACACGACTGCATGCTTGAAGTATACGTGCCGAGAGACTTGAAGTGTATTGACCAGTGTAAACGAAACCCGATTGGCGACAATTCACCACAAGTCCAGTAAAGATGATATACTCGATGTGCGGTCGAAGTACGTGACGGAGTCGTTCTATTGGGACGTAAAGGCGTTGCGAGTAAAAAGGTTTTATTGACCCGGTGTTTTTTTGACCCGGTTTTTTTTTGACCCGATAGTAGAATCCAAGATTCTGTGTAGCGAAAAGACTAAGTAACGGCAATGAATATGGTTTGGAAGCTAAAGGATGACTGCAGCGTTTTTGCGGCACATGGATTTACCCTTACGGTATCCAATTCGGAACGCACCAGAATTCGCATGGAAAGCGACGTAGAATCGAAGCATGCGAAGCACACGCTTGGCGACTGGCAAGTGATTCCTCGGGACTCGACCTTAGTTGAAGAGGTGTCCTATCCGGTCCCTGGGGAACGGTACGTTCGACAGCAGGATTTGATCACTTCGTTCCCACAGAAATACCCGTGGAACTTTTCTTATCAAATTGACGTGCGAGTTCTTTCCACCTCGGTCGAACAATTTGTGGTGGAGTTGTGGTTGAGTATTCAGACTTCCATGCTGGAGTCAAACCCAGAACTATGGCTTGTAGAGGGGGGAAATGCCTCGACTGCTGGGGCTTGGAAATGCCATCCCGAGTACGTCTGTTCATCCGACAAGCGTTCTATCATGGTGGTTCATCCGTTGGATCGGGCCGATGCTCGTACCGAAACAAGTCCTTCCGGTGAATTCAAGCATCTGGAGTTGTTCGGAAGGTTCATGGAAAAAGGAGTCATCCGTCGTGGCCGATTGCTACTGGTTGGGGCACGATCAACGCTTTCGGAAAAACAAGTCCAGCAGTGTATCAGCGAGTTTTCGCACAGTTCCCTACCACTGACAGCTTGACCACTGATAGCTTGACCACTGATAGCTTGATTGTCCCTATGGTTCCGAAACGAACATCGGAAGCTCGCTGAGCGAATGTAGTTTTGCGATAGAACCACAGTGATTCAGCATTGAGCGATTCAGCATTGAGCGATTCAGCATTGAGCATCGGGGCTCAGGCGTCTTGAGATTGTCTTTGTCATTGATCCTCTTAGTCTTGAAAGTAACTTAGAAGAAAGAACATCGTGAAGAGTAACACAACTAAAAAAGCAGCGTCAAAAAAAGCGGTAACCAAGAAATCGGATACGAAGAAGGCGGACGCTAAAAAGCCTAAGCATGATGTGATCAATTGGTATGATCATCCCGAATGGTACGAAGCAGGATTTCTCAAGGAGACTCCGAACGAAGCAAAGTTCCTTGAGGATGCATTTAAGAAGTTCGTACCCTTTCCGGTAGAGCGAGTTGTAGAAGCTGGGTGTGGCTCCGGTCGATTGGTGCGGGAGATGGCCAAACGAGGGTATGCGGTAACCGGGATCGATCTCAACGAGCAGTCGTTGAAATACTGCGACAAGAAGCTCAAAGAGATCGGTTGTCGCGCTGTGTTGGCCAAGCAAGACATGACCAGTTTCAAGTTCGATCAGCCATTTGATGCGGCTTTTAATGCGATCAATACCTTTCGCCATTTGGAGACCGAAGAGGCCGCGCTGAAGCACTTGAAATGCGTCGCAAGTAATCTTCGAACTGGTGGGATTTTCATTTTGTCTTTGCACCTTGTTCCGCACGACGGAGATTTGTGGGGAACGGAACGTTGGTCTGTGAAGACACCGGAATATTCGATCAAGTATGCACTGACAGTCACGGAGATCGACGAGCCGAATCGGATTGAGACTCTCAAAATTACGATGAAGGTTCAGCAAGGGAACAAAGAGCACCTGCTTGTGGACCACATCAAGTTGCGGCTCTACGACGTCGAACAAATCAAATCACTGCTGGCAAAAGCCAAGGAGTTCGAACTCGTTGGCGTTTATGATTTTTGGTATGACATCAAGGAACGAGTTCGTCTAACTAAGAATTCCTGCGATACGGTTTTGATCTTGAAAAAGAAGTAATCCTATTTAGCGCAGAAACTTGGAGCGGCCAGAATAAAGTCCTTTCTTTGAGCCAGCGACTCAACAAAAGGTGCTTCGTTGGCTATGGCTTGGATTGTTTGTAGATGACTGCATTGTGCGTTGCGCGTCCTACGGCAATGAGCTCAATGGTCCCATCGGAATCTAAATCTGCGGCAACGAGATCTTCAACGGCAACTTGGCCTGGTTCAATGAGTGTTCGGGTCCAGTTGCCGTCGGGTTGGCGATCATAAACTCGAACTCCACAGCGGTGCGGGGCGATGTCGTCGCGGACACCGATGGCTAACTCCGGATCGGAATCGGAGTCGAGATTGGCGAATGCAACCGCATGTCCCCACTTGAGCTGCTCATCGAGAACTTTCCGAGGCCAGAGACCGGAGTTGTTCGTCGCATTTTGAGGCTCTTCATAAACCACTACTTGATTGCCGTGCCATGGTTCGATGGTTGCAACGACACGGCGTTCGTTGCTCAATTTGCTCATTCGAACCTCACTTGCTCCCTTTCCGGGTGCGTCGGCTTCAAAGCCACTACCGATGCGACGCAGTAGCACATCCCATGCATGCGGATGTCCGGTCTGATCGGTTTTGGATGCTCCCGGCGTTTTCTTCAAGATGTGTACACCTTGGAAGCTAGCCGTCACCAGTTCGTCTCCCGGTTTGTCATCGTCTTGGATTTTGTCGAGGTTGTGCATTACGAATAGGGGCACATCTAACGTGTGGTTTTCCCAAGCGTCCTGTTTAGGGTTTTTGCCGGGTTTGAACGCAGATAACCGCACCGGTACATCTTCAAATTTCGGTCCCGTCGATTTTGGTCCTTTCAGTGGTGCGACGATCAATTCTTGTTCGCCATCTGCATCGAAGTCACACCATAACATCCGATGCACGGTTGGTTCAGGTTCCAAGATAGGATGGTAGGTCCAACGGTCACGCGGGTTTGCCGGCGATTCAATCCACCCAACAGCTCCGCCGGTTGCTGTGTTGTTCGGTTGCCAATCAGTCCCAATGGCGAAATCTAGATCCCCATCACGATCGATGTCCATTGGAGCAAAGCAGACATTGTCGGCATATTGCGCAGGGGTTTCGAAGATAGTGTGCACTTTCCAAGTCGGATTCTCCAGCCAGACAATGCGTTTGCTATCGACAATTGCGATATCTAGTTTGCCATCGCCACTAAGGTCAAGTGCTCGAACGGCATATCCAACGCTTAGCTCAATTGGCAAGGTCGTTGCGGTCCAAGTCACATTCGACTGCGTGGGTTCTGTTGCAAGCAGTCCGCTTGAAAAACCTAACCAGTCGAAAGGGGTGGTGGAACCCAACAAGAGTAGTGATTTGTAGATCAAGGACCGTAGTACGGAGTGTGTGGTTGGCATTGTCGTCGGGAGGAATGGGAGACGGGTTTTTGATGATTGTAAGCAAGAAGATGGTGGAAGAAGATGGTTGCACGAAGATGGGGCCAGGAAAATGGGCGGCAGGCAAATGGTGGCGATTCCTAGCAGGGGTTTGGGCTAGCAGGGGTTTGGGCTAGCAGGGTGTTTGGCTAGGTGTAGATTTGTGAGGGCGGGTACTCAAGAGAAGGGGAGCACAAAATAAAAAATGCCCGTGAGAGGCCCCCGCACAAGAGTCCGACGCTTATGGCTGCTCCACTTAAGTCCTGACCAGTTTCACGCTTCCCCCTCGCAGGAGCCCCTCACGAGCATTTCAGCTATCGCTTGGTTGGTGGAAGTATAAGTCGAATTCGCTACGAGGGAACCCCCAACGCGCTGTTTTCCTGCTTCAATCCAACTCAAAAGTAGGCTAAAACAAAGTGAATCCATAAATCCGTTTTAATCCAACTAGTTTGAAGTCATGTCGAAAAATCCACCAGCTGCCGGTACTTCGTCTACCCCCAATTCGCACCAGTACATTTCTCGGATTGAAAACTTGATGGATCCTCAGGGGAACATTCTCCTGAATATGTCGATCGAGGAAGCGGAGCAGGCCGTGCTGAGCGGAGATGCTGTGCGGGTTGGGCAAATCGATGGACAGTTTGCGATTTGTGTGGCACAGGGCAAAACGGTTCGGTTGGCTCGTTCGATTGGTCGTCCGATGCGTTACTTTCTGGCGAAGAAAGTGGACGGCCCCTGTTTGATTGTCGCGGAGCAGATGCACGAGATTCGCGCGAAGCTCGCTGAACTTGGAATTGAAGATCAGTTTCATCCTTCGTACACCCGTATGGTGCCTGCGCACTACGTGGTGGAGCTTGAGTTAATCGGGTGTCCAGATCCGAACCCGCAGTACACTCGCTACTTCAATCCTAGCCGTAATCGATGGGGGAACGACATTGCAGCGATCGGCGCGAAGTACATCGGACAGCTAGCCAACGAATGTAATCAATGGTTGGATCGTATTCCGAAGGACTCACCCATCGGTGTGATGTTTTCGGGCGGAATTGACAGTGGTGCGGTGCTGCTGGTGTTGAATCACCTCCTGTTGCGCCGCGGCGAAGCTCCACAGCGACTGAAAGCTTTTTCGCTTGCCATTAACGGTCACTCGCAGGATGCGGATCAAGCCAATTCCTTTTTGCAGCAATGTGGGTTGCAGATGCTTTGGGAAGCGATCGAGGTACCAGAGTCCCAATTAGATTGGAAAAAGGCTGTGCGGATTACGGAAGATTACAAGCCGTTGGACATCCAAGCCGCAACGATGGGGCTAGCACTGTGCCAAGGGATTCGCGATCGTTACCCCGATTGGAAGTACTTGGTCGATGGTGACGGTGGGGATGAAAACCTCAAAGACTATCCCATCGAAGAGAATTCTGAGTTGACGATCCGAAGTGTGCTGAACAACTTGATGCTGTACCAAGAGGGGTGGGGGGTACATGCGATCAAACATTCATTGGTTTACAGCGGAGGGCAGAGCCGAGGCCACGTTCGGACTTGGGCACCAGCTAAGTATTTTGGCTTTTCTGGCTTTAGTCCTTTTGCTTTGCCTCGCGTGATTGAAATCGCTGAGGGGATCCCTTTTATTGACTTAACGGATTGGGATCACGGCAAGCTGTATGATTTGAAGGGGCAGATAGTGCAAAGCGGTGTCGAGCAAGTTACAGGGGTGAAGATGCCGGTGTTCCCGAAGCGCAGGTTTCAACACGGTGCCGTCAGCGAGGGGACTTTTAAGGCGATATTTCCGAAGTATGAAGCAGAGTATCGCCGCGAATTGAACGTGTATTTCTCTTAGCGGCAGGTGTCTCACGCCCAGACTCATGGCATGTCGAACTGCGATTTCGTTTAGCAGTCAGCCGGAGGCGTACCCGTAATCAAAAACAATGTCTCACGCAAAGAAGACCGCAGTGCATTTGTCGCGTCTGTATCTACTTTCAACTTTCTCCTTTCAACTTTCTCGAGCCGTAGGCTCGCGACGTAGGGTATGTGCAGCGGTCCGCGATTAAAAATAAGCAACACACGATCCACCCAACACATCCGTTCATTGGGTGAGGTTCAGACAACGGACCGCGGAACCTACCGGTTCTCTATTTCAATGGCCAATGATGAAGGCGACCGCTTGAATCACCGGCAACTATCCATTCGCCATCTGCTGTGAGGCTCACACGCAACGGGAGTGAGGTGTCTATCGAGAATCGTTTGAGTTCGGTTCCTTCTGCCGACCAGAGTTTGATCAATCGGTCGCGACCGCAGGTCGCCAGTTCACCTTGTATCCCAAACTTGGCATCAAGGACTCCTTGGCCATGCGCGTCTGTTTTTTGAATCGTTGGCCAACCATCTTTGGCATCCCACCAAACGATCATCCCGTCTTCTCCGCACGAGACGACAACACGACTGTCGCTTCGCCAATGCAGACTGCGCACCGATTTTTTGTGGGCACTCAAACTCAACAAGGCCCCTCCCGATTCTCCGTCCCAGAGATAGATGTTTCCGATCCTATCGGCGGTTGCCAACATTTTTCCATCGGGTGAATACGCGAGGGCTGTTACCCAATCGGTATGTTTATCGATCGTCGTTGTGACAGCTCCCGTCTCGGTCGAAAAGATTTTTACAAGTCGCGATGTGCATCCTACAGCGATAAATCTTTCGTCGGGGGACAGATCGGCAGCTTGAAGCGTATCCGGCTCATCGCCGACACTTGCAAGCCGTTTCCCTGTGACGACATCGTATAGGGCTGCGGAACCCTGGCGAACAGGCTTGCCACCTGCCGCGAGTAGCAACCGTCCTGAGCGACTAAAACTAAGCACTAGCGGTTCACCTTCTACGAACGGGACGATACCAATTGATTGTAGGTTCTTCGGATCTAGAAGTGCGATCGAGCCGTATTGAGAAGCTGCAACAACGGACGCTTTAGGGCTAGCGGCAAGTCCTAAAATTGGGAACGGGCGATTTGTCTTGATGGCTTCAATGGTCGGATAGTTTTTCGGAAGCAGTTGTTCTGCCGGAATACTGTCTTCGCCACCGCTTGAGACTTTTGCGTTAGGTATAAATCCGAGTATCCGCATTTGTGCGGAAGAGCTACCGGCGTTTTCTCGCAGCCCTTGATCGATCCACTGCTGGATCTCTTTGATTTGCTCCTTCGTTAATGGGTCACCGTCAGGCGGCATTCTTAAACTGTCATCCTCGGTTGTTATGACTTCTATCAACTTGCTCTGTTGCGACTGGCCAGCTACAACAATTTTTCCTCCCCCGCTCCCTTGGATCACGCCAGCGTAAGAGGTCAGGCTTAGGCCTGCTTCCTGTTTTCCATCTCCATGGCAAACGCCACACTTCGATTTTAGGATTCCAGCAATCGAACCTTCATAGTGAAGTTGTGCCTTCTGTTCATCCGATTGGGCAGAGATGGTTTCTTGGCTCCACAAAAAGAGTCCCAGCCATGTGGTGGCCCAAACGACCCAATATGTGTGGGGGTAAGTGAAACGAGGCATGGAGATCGGCATCGACGATGCTTCCTAATTCTAGTGATTGAACAAGAATTCAGTTGAGTTGAGCATGCCCCAAAGGATGTCTTCGTAGACGTCAATATTATTGGATGATTCATTGACCCACTGTAGCATCCCGCTCAATTCGTTTTCGCTTGGGCGACGACTTAGAACACGAATAAAAAGTTGTTCAATGATTTGGTCGGCAGGGCGTTGTTCATCCATTAATTTTTGTAAAAGTCCCCCGACATTGAGACGATCTCGAATGGTATCGCCGACCACTAAGTGCATCGTTTGCGAGAGAGTTGGGTCTCGTTTGGTTTCGCAAGCGCAGACGGTACCTCGAGTAGAGCGCCCAAAGGTTTCGAAGAAGGGATCGCCCGGATGTGGACCTTCGGTGTCTCCGGAAACTCTGGGGTAATAAAGTACTGCCCGGGTACCGGCAGGCCATTCGGGTAAGTTTCTAGGAACTCCGGTGACGGTAACGATGGAATCGAGCAATACGTCGGCTCGAAGACGACGCAGTTTGGCATGTGAAAATTGACGGGTATCGGACGCGTTGGATTCAGTGGGTTCGGAGGAAAGTTGGTAGACACGAGAATTACATATTTCTCGAACAAAGCTCCTGAGGTCAAACTTCAGCTCAACGAGGCGAGCCGAAAGACCATTTAGGAGCTTCGCATTGGTCGGCGGATTGCTGACGCGGATGTCATCGATTGGTTCAATCACACCGCGACCCATTAGATGAGCCCAGACGCGATTTGCTATATTCTTAGCGAACAAATCGTTGTTCGGGTCTGAGATCCATTGCGCGAGTGCACGGCGTGGATCACCGGGTTCTTGAACTGCGGACGAGACGCCAAGGAGTTTCGCGGGACGAGGTCTTCCATCTACAGGGTTGACGGCGGGAGAGCTTTTTGTGTCCCAGTAAATTCTTTTTTCTCTCGGCTCGACTCCGGGTTTGCGTTTGATTCCGGTGAAGAAGCTGACAAACCCATAGTAATCATCCATGTTCCATCGATCGAATGGATGGTTATGGCACTCTGCGCATTGAATCTGAACCCCTAAGAAGACTTGGGAGTAGTCCGCTGCGAGCATCTTTGGATCGACTTGCGGCTTGTGGACCAACATCGTGTATAGGTTGACTGGCCCGTTTGCGATATTGGGACCTGATGCAGCGGTCATTTCAGCGACGAATTCATTGAGTGGTCGATTTTTGCGGAACTGATCTCGGATCCAATTGGCGAAGCGGTCGGCGGCTTTGATCACCGTCGCACCGGTAGAGTAGTTTCCTCCGATGACCCGCAGCTGCTCAGCCCATAAAGCAGCTTGATAGTCGGCGAAGTCGTCGAGTTCTAAGAGGCGATCGATCAGTTTCTCTCGCTTTGAGCTTGTCGTATCGTTTGCAAATTGGTGGAACTCGGCTTCTGTCGGGGCGCGTCCAATCAAATCAAGTGTCACACGTCGGAGAAAGGTGTCGTCATCGCATAGTTCTGAAGGTGCAACACGAAGCTTCTCAAGCCGATCAAAGACGAGCTGGTCGATGTAGTTATTGACGGGAGGGTTTGGCCATAAAAAGCCTTCTGCAGGTGGTAACACGATAACCTCGGCACCAACGGTAAAGCGGCTAAAGCGTCCAAAGACGTTCGTGTCCCCAGGACCTTTAGCATTGACGATCCCATCGTTGTCGATTTGAGAGACGGCGGGGTTGTTGGAGAAGTACCTTCCGAGCGAAGTGACGTCCCGGACACTCCCATCGGAGTAGTTTGCCAGAAGCCGAAGTCCGATTTGTTGCGAGTCGGAATCAAACACAATGGTGTCTTGCGAAAACGTGATCCCTTGAACTTCCGGTATGCCTTTTGCCGAGTTGTTTGCCGCACTTATCTCTGTGGTTGCGTTCGCCTGTTGATCATCGGGTGCTCCTGCTTCGATCCATCGAAGCAGGACACGGTAGAGTTCGCTCTCCGTATCAAAGAGTTTTCCGCCTGTATGCGGGACGCTTGCTGTCGCCTTGAGAAGCAGCAAGCTCTCACTCGGGACGGCGATGTTAATTCTGCGGTTTGGAATTTCCTCGACAGTTCTTCGGTAATCCCCTGCCGGATCGTAGCCAAATAAGGACAGCATGTAACCATCTTTACCACGAGCTGAACCGTGGCACGGACCGCTATTGCACCCAGCGCGAAACAAAACGGGCATGATGTCCAGTCGAAAGCTGGGTGGAGCAACCACAGGATCTGCCGTCGCGGGTTCGGTTTTCGATTCCTGTCCAGTCGCGGTGGTCGTTGCGAAAATTACAACGCACAAGGAAAAGGATAGAAGACGGATGCCGAACCATTTGAGTAAAGCGTTCTTCTTGCAATGAGTGGACAGATACCATGGGTACATCATTTTGGATCGATCCTTAAACTTGCGTTTCCTGCTCGTTGCCGGATTTCTTGGTCACCCGTGCGGACAACAAGTTCGCATTCGATACCTGTGTTGGGTCCCAATAAGGCTTCGTCGGTTGCGGTGATTTGGAATTCTAATCGTTGCGTGTTTTTGTTAACGGTGGGCATAGTGCCTACCGTTTGAACACCTTTGGGCAAGCCCAACAATTGAACTTGGGCATCACCTTCAAACGGACTTTTTGATGTGACTTGGAAGGCAAGTGTAGCCTTGCCACCCCGTCGAACGCTGATTGGTTCGCTGGCGAGTTCGACGAAGGGTTCGACAACTTGAATTTCGATCAATTGAGAGGATACTCGCACGCGACCTGGACCGAGGTAGTCACTGCCATCGAGAGTGGTCCCCATTACGTATAACCAGCCTTTCCCAAGCTGGGCATTTTTTGATGCCGCGATGCGTAGTACCGAGTGATCTTGGCCTGATTCGATGGTCTCTTTTGGGGGTAAGCTAACTCCCTGGGGACCAAAGTCCGCTTGATACTCGATCGCATCCTGAAAGCCCTCTGTACGACTTAGATGCACAGGGATAAACAGTTCACCGCCGCGAACGAGGGAAATAGTTGGTTGCTCGAGATCGATTTTAAAGGGAGCTGGGGCAGTGACTGCCATGGCGAATCGATCGACCCTCAAAGTTCGCCAAGCATCTCCACCCGAATGATTGATGAATGGTACGACTTGTTGACAACCACCTTCGAGATGTACCGATGGATCCGTAGCTTTTGCTCGCAATGTAAAGGTCTTTCCTTGTTGCACTGCATTTTCGTCCGCGATCAATTGAATCGGCCAAACACTAGCTTGTGCGGGCACTTCGGGGCTGAGCAATCGAACACCCTCTGGTAGTCCGTCGGGCACAAGCTCGAAGGGGCCGTTGTAGGATGTTCCTTGCCCCTTGGGTAAAGAGACGAGTATCGTCCAGCGATTGCCTTGGGGGACGGCCATACCCGTACCGCGGGAACCTTCGACCCAATCGAAAAATCGACTTGTGAGTACTGGGTGAACGGAGTTGGGAGGTGGTTCGATTTCTATTCGATAGACCGATTCGGGTGAGCCGAGACCGGAGGTGTCGCGGATTTCGAGCAAGTACTCTCCATCCGATTTAGGTTCCCAGATGACACTCGGGTCGAGGACGTCTTTAAAGCCCCCACCGGAGCGAATGGAGGAGCCGAATAGATCTCGATCGTTCAGAGTCCTCGGATCTGCATCATCGGCCTCGAGTTCAATTAAACCATTTTGTTCAATCACACTATTGGGGCTCTGGTCATCGACGCGCCGCAACAGAATTGCCGGATCGATCGGATGTCCCAGGGTCGAAGCAAAAACGCGAACGCGATAACGCGATCCTTTTTTTACATGCAAGCGAAACCGATCCACGTCATTGGGTTGATCGATAATCCCATTCAAAGCCATTGGCAACCACGGGACGTTGGTAATCTCAGCATCCGTCGCTTCAAGGATGTTCTCCAAGTTTGATGCCCTGAGTGACAACCCAGAGGGCGCTTGTTCATTCCACGTAAACGTGCCGGTATTGCTGGGAATCTGGATAGCTTGTGAGACGATTCCTTGCGGGTCTCCGAGCAGTTGAATTTCGACCTGTTCGCCTGCGGGGCCACCTGCAGGATAGGCCGCGAGCGGTCGAAAATAGTTTCCGATATGGATGCAGTAGGGGATGTCGCGTGGAGAGTGTACGGATTGCCGAACCTCAACGAAAACCTGACCGTCGTTGACAGTTGGTGGAACCACCAAACTCAGTAATGGGTCTTGGACATGCAGTGCATTTTCGTCGTTCGAACCAAGTTCACGGCCTTTGCTATCGAGGATGCGCACAGCAAGATCGAACTCCGCGTCACCATAATGTTGATCAGCGATGCGTACGCAGTCGACTTCGACGGAGATTCTCTCGCCTGGCGCGGTTTCCACCCGGTACACATCGGTATCGACCTTTCCGAGCACGGTCGTATTGATAGGAATGCTCTGTGCGGTCTCGATTGAATTGTTGGCTTGTTGTGTTTCTTCGATTACGGGAAAGGGGGAGACGTGGAAGGTTGTTAGAAGGGACAGGCTGGTAGCGGTTCGCAAGCGGAATGGATGTTCACCTGGTTCGCAGTTGCTGTCGATTTCTAGAACGGCCTTGAGCTGTTCTTCGATACGGCCCCCATGCGCTAATCCGACCGGGTGAGTTAGATTTGGAAGGGTTTCAAGTGAAAGTGTTCGGATCCCTGGCTTGTAGAAAACAAGTTCCTTGGGGGCTGCCAAGAATTTTCCTTGGATAACAATTTCGACGGTTGTGCCTCGTTGACCAATTCTTGGACGGACCCATTCGACATCGCGCATCATATCACCTGCGATGAGGGCCGCAGGATAGGACGACAACATCATTGCGACCGAGCAGATTCCGAGAGCCAAAAGACGTAATAGCATGCTATGGACTAGTGCAGAAGGAATCGTAGCGGTATTCGTACTTCGGGGAAGTTGTTGTGACGGGAGCATCGTGGTAGTTTGCCTTGGGGGGCTTGAAGCGGTGCGATCAGCTTAAGATTGCAGGAACAAGCCGTCCATCTTTGATAATCTCGATGGGGCGTGTCCCGAAGGCGACGAGTTCTTTATCGGCATCGATACCCAAGGAATGGTAGATGGTGTAGAGGAGGTCTTCGAGTGGTAAAGCGTCCCGCGCGGGTTCGTTGGCTACGGAGTCGCTTGTGCCGTGAATTAGTCCAGGCTGAAAGCCACCGCCAGCTAACATCATGGAGTAGCATCTCGCATGGTGATCTCGCCCCGAGTCTTTGTTGATTTTGGGAGTACGTCCAAACTCGGAGGTTACCCAGAACAACGTGGAGTCGAGCAAGCCACGGCGATCGAGATCGGTAACAAGTCCGGCGATGGCATGATCCAGGGGAGGCATATAATCGTCGCAGCATTTTTTCACATCGACGTGGCAATCCCATGCGCCATAATCGATGGTCACGAATCGTGTGCCGGCTTCGACGAGTCGTCTTGCGATGATCAATCTCTCGGCCAGTCCTTTGGGATGATACTTGTTGTCAGGGGCTCGTACTTTGCCTGTGACTTCTGTGCCGTAAAGTGCAAATGTTTCTGCTGTTTCACCTTCGAACGAGAAGGCTCGATGGGCTTCTGGTGAAGTAAGAACTTCGTATGCTTTTTTGTAGAAACCATCCATAGTGTCGAGGGTTGACGGTTCAATTTCCAAGGAGCGAATACGTTGTTCGATAAGGTTTCGTGCAGCGTTGCGACGACGGAAGCGATCGAGAGAGAGTCCTTGGGGGAGTGAGAAGTCGCGAACTTGGAAGTTCTTTCCTTTCGCTGGATCATCTCCGATTTCAAAGACACCGTAACTGCTTGGAAGAAAGCCGGTGTTGCCCGTGAATGAATTGCGTTTGGGGATTGCGATATAGGGAGGGAGGATTCCGCGCGGTCCTAGTTCATGGGAGATGATCGAGCCCATTGATGGATAGTCGATCACGGCGGTAGGTGTGTAGCCTGTTGAAAGGTGGTAAGTAGCCAGCCCGTGGTCAGGGACCTTGCCCACAACTGTTCTTAGCACAGTGAGCTTATCCGCAACGCTTGCGGTCTTGGTCAGGTTTTCGCTGAAATGATCTCCTGTGTTGGTTTTGGTGACACCATAGGCACCCCGGTATTCGAGGGGGGCTTCTGGTTTGGGATCGAAGGATTCATGCTGTGGGAAACCACCACCAAGGTTGAGCTGAATGATGCTCTTGATGCGTTCAGGAAGTTTCCCTTTGGCCGCTTGGCTACTGTAAGCGGAATTTGGTGGTTCATCCGCATTGGAGCGGAGTCGGAATAGATCCCCCAGGGAAAGTCCTAGCGCGCCCAAGCTGCCGACGACTAGAGCATCGCGTCGACGCATTTGACGAAACTCGCTGCATCCATATCGGTTTGCAGTGGGATGGGTAGAATTCGATGGCACCATGAGGATGACCCAGTTCAGAATGGACGACTTGGACGCAACCCGACGGTGAGGCTAGCGTTATGCAACATTCACCTGAAGTAGTATAAACCCTAGTACTGCGGCTTTGGGTGGCACTACGCAGGTAATTCGAAGCCTTTGCGTCGTTCACGGGTCAAAAGTCGATCGGCGGCAGTGTCGTCCACGAACTGTTCCTTGACTGGATCCCATCGCAGCGGACGTTGCAATTCACGGGTGATGTTGGCCAAGTGGCAGACCGATACGGAACGATGGCCAATCTCGACATCCGCAACAGGTAGTTCTCGTGACTTGATGCAATCGAGCCAATTTTGCATGTGCCATTTGGCTTGCCATAGCGCGAGGGAGTCGCTCCATTTGCGTTCTTCTTCGGCACTATCGAGTTGCTTGAGAAGTTCCGCCGCGATTTCTGGTGGATTGGAAGTGAATTTATTGCGATTGATTTCCAACTTGCCTTTTTCGCAGATAAAGACGGCACCACCCATCGGGCCTTTGCCTGGTTCAATCACATAGTTGACAACGACGCCGTTTGCGTATTTCATCCTAACTTGACCATCGAGTCCTTGGCTAAGAGGTTCGAGTTCGACAGGTCCGGTGTGATCCATCCCCAAAGCCCATTGAATTTGGTCAACACCATGGGCTCCCCAATTGGTCATTTCGCCCCCAGCGAAATCGTGCCATTGCATCCATCCCATCCATTTGGAGTTAAATGGCCTGTCTGCCGCTTGATTGAGCCACATGTTCCAATCTAGGCCGGCAGGTGGCGTTTCGCTTGGGAATGGTTCTGCTGGAGACAATTGGGGGCCTTTGTAAGCGATCGCTCGGACTTCGAGAAGTTTTCCAAGACCACCGTTACGTATTAGTGCACAAGCGATCCGATTCATCTCCATCGATCGTTGTTGCGTTCCGACTTGGACGACCCGTTTCGCTTTTCGAGCGGCGGTTACCAGCGCGCGACCTTCTTGGATGTAGAGTGAAAGAGGTTTTTCTGCGTAGATGTCTTTGCCGGCCATACAAGCTTCGATGCAAGGTCGAATGCGTTGAAACTCACCGGTTGCCACTATTACTGCATCGATGTCTTTACGATCGAGGACTTGGCGATAGTCCGAGTACACCGGCCAATCGGCTTTTAATTTTTCGCGAAAAGCCATCGCGCGAGGTTGGTTGCAATCAGCGACAGCAACAATTTGTGCGGACTCTGGAAGTTGCTCAAGCAGCAGAGACCCACGTCCACCGACTCCAATCGCGCCGACGCGAATGCGCTCGCTAGCCCAGACCGGATGCGTTGTCGAAGCCATCGCGCGGGGTGATCGGCTTGCAATCAAAGCAGCCGTCGCGGCACCAGCGGAAACGGTCAGGAAATCACGGCGAGGATGGGTTGCGGAGGCTTTGGAATTGCTGTTCATGAGCAACTTCTCGGATTTGGGAGGATGAATAGGAGGGAGGGTACGAGGACTTTTGTAATCCAAACGACAATGAAATGCAACGCAGTGAAAGAATGCGAGGAAACTCGCTTATGCACCGGTCCGGCTGGAACTTTAAGCCTTGAATCAGCGTTACAATAGGGTTAACAAATGGTGCTTGCGAATGCGAATGTTCCTGGCAATGCTCAGGGAACATAGCCCTTCGTCGAGCTCCGAAGGGGGCTGTTTGTAATTACCTTGTCTGTTCTTTTTCTATCAACGATCGGAATCCCGACCATGTGTTCCGGAATTGCGTTTCGCTTCTATACAATCGGCAAAGTTTTAGTCGTTTGCGTGATCAGTTTTGTCCTAGTGACGCTGCCACAGTGCTGTTCGCAGATACACGCCCAAGAGCGACCGTTTGATTTCCAAGAAGTAGTACTGGACAACGGGTTGCGGATCGTATCGCTTGAGGATTTCTCTTGTCCCATCGTCGCGGTTCAGGTTTGGTACCACGTAGGTTCAAAAAATGAAGAGTTGGATCGGCAAGGATTTGCCCACATGTTCGAACACATGATGTTCCGGGGGACAGATCGACTGAACGAGACAGGTCACTTCGATAACATTCGCAAAGTAGGGGGCAATTGCAATGCGTATACATCGTTTGACCAAACGGTATATGTGAATGAAGTCCCAAGCAATCAACTGGAGTTAGTTCTTTGGTTGGAGGCGGAGCGGATGGCGTTTCTCAAGATTGATGAGAAGGGGTTTCACACCGAGCGAAAAGTGGTTGAAGAGGAGTTGCGGATGGGGCACAACCGACCTTATGGCCGAGCCCCCGAGAAGGTCTTGGAGGCACTCTACGGAGACCGTCCATATGCTTGGACGCCTGGTGGACAGATTTCGCATCTTCGAAAAGCGCCCATAGAAGAGTTGGCTGCATTTTGGAACAAATACTACGTTCCCAACAATGCGACCTTGGTCGTTGTCGGAGCGGTAAAACACGAAGATGTTCAGACGTTAGGGACGAAGTACTTTGGCTGGATACCTCGATGTGCCGATCCTGAGCAACCAGAGTTCAAACCGTTTTCGATGGACAAGCCCCGACCTCCGATACAGATTGCGGAGGATAAAGGGCCGTTGCCTGTTTTAGGGTGTGCGTATTACACCGTGGGTTCCGACCATCCAGATTCTGCACCTTTAGAAGTGTTGATGGGAGTGCTTGGGGGTGGGGAATCGAGTCGAATTTACAACGACATTGTCAAGGAGCAGAAAATTGCTCAGATCGCCATTGGTGGATCGTTCTCTTTTGAGGACAGTGGGCTTGCTGGTGCTGGAGGCGTGTTATTGCCGTTGGTCGGAGACAAGGCATCGCTGATGAAGTCTATCGACAAGCATATCGAGCGGATTGTCAACGAGCCGATCACTCAGGAAGAGCTTGATAAGATGAAGAATCAATTGCGGCGCAATGAGGTTTCAGGGACAAGTACTGTAGCGAGCAAGGCCCAGCGTTTGGGCAGTTACGCGGTGCTTCAAGGAAACACCGAGAGAGTCAATCAAAGGCTTCGGGAAATTGAGGCAGTCACGATTGAAGATGTTCAGCGAGTTGCCAAAAAGTATTTGGTACCTAACAACCGAAGAGATATTCGGATCGAACCGACTACCGGCGGAATGTTAAAGGGGTTGTTTGGAGGTTCCAAGGGAGCGAGCGCGGCAGATGAGGGACCTGCACCGAGTGAGCCGACGACCAATCGGATTGCGGATCGAACGGGGCCGAAGGCCGGTGCGGTACGCCCAGAAGGATTTCCAGATAGGCCACCTGTTGCGGGACCGATTGATACGATCCCAGAGCCTACAGTGGCCAAGAAACGACTAGCGAATGGACTGAATGTTGCTGTGATCAGCAATCACGAGATTCCCATGGTGACGATGGTGCTGGGGATTCGCAGTGGGGCTTGGACAGAGCAGAAGCCGGGAGTTGCTGCGATGGCGATGAGTATGTTGTCCAAAGGGACGAGCAATCGGACTGCAAAGCAGATCGCAGAAGAATTGGAAAGCAACGCCATTGAGTTATCAGGGGCTGCGACGATGGATACTGCAACAATCTCTGGATCGGCGTTGAGGGATAAAGTAGATCTGGCGATGGACTTGCTGGCTGATATTGCAAGACGCCCTACGTTCCCAAAAGAGGAGTACAGTATTCTTGCTTCGCAAACACAACTCGGGTTAGCGATTTCGACTAAGACTCCGGAGTATTTAGCGGATCGTGAGTTTAGGCGAAGCATCTACGGGGATCACCCGTATGCAAGGACGGAGACGGGCGAGGTATCCGACGTCAAGTCCGTGAAGGTGCCCGATTTACAAGAGTGGCATACAAAGAATCTGCGTCCTGATAACTGCACGTTGTTCTTGGCGGGTGACATCGACTCCGAGGCGGGATTCGCTTTGGTCGAAAAGTACCTTGGGGATTGGAGTGTCGAGGGGAATCTCGAGTTGCCAGCTTTGCCGGAGATACCTCAGATCGAAGGGACTCGTATATTGCTTTACGATCGACCAGACTCTGAGCAAAGTCAGATTCGAGTTGGGCATGTAAGCATTGGTCGAGCCGACGCGGATTACAGCAAGGGGATGGTCATGTCGAGTATTCTCGGAGGTTCGTTTAATAGCAGGTTAAACAAAGCGATCCGGGTTGAAAAAGGTCTGACGTACGGTGCGCGGGGTGGATTAGCAGCCAAGCGATTCTCTGGCGAGTTTCAAATTAGTACATTCTCAAAGACCGCAAGCACGGCAGATACGCTGAATGTGATCCTGGATGTGGTCAAAGCGATGCAGGATGGAACACCGACTGACGCTGAGTTAAACGATACGAGAACCTTTGTTACGGGGGCTTTTGCCGGCGATCGGGAAACGCCCGAAGCGACCATTGGGGATTTGTGGTTGGTAGAAACCCAAGGCTTACCTAGTAACTATCAGAAGCTCTATCTTGGGGAAGTCGCACAGACGACCGCTGAGCAAGTGCAATCGGCAGCGAAGAAACTGATTCGCAGTCAGGGCTTGGTGATTGTCGTGGTTGGAGAAGCAGAGAAGATTAAAGCGGATCTGGAGAAGATCGCCCCGGTGAGGGTGGTGACCGAAGAGACCGTTCGTCAACGGAAGTAGTTCGTCATCTGCGTAGCGTTGATTGACAGCTATGTAGTATTTTAGAAGAGTTCCAGGGAGGTTGGAAATCGATGCGGCGGGGGACCGATCTGAATCCGAAGAATCGTTTCGAACGTATTGAAACGATCGTTGACGAATACTGTGAAGTGGACGAAGAGGGGCTTGGTCGGTCGATTGTCACGGAATGGTTTTGGGATCAAACCAAATCAATCATTTCGGAGAATGATAGTCCCGATATCCCGTTTCGTTACAGCATCAATCCGTATCGTGGGTGTGAGCATGGTTGCGCGTATTGTTACGCGCGACCTTACCACGAGTATCTCGGCTGGAATGCTGGGAGTGACTTCGAAAGCAAGATTTTGGTGAAGTCGCGGGCGGATGGTCTTCTGCGCGATTGGTTATCCCGACCTAGTTGGGCAGGTGAGGAACACTTGAATCTATCTGGGGTGACAGATCCCTATCAGCCGATTGAGCGAAAGCTAGAGGTGACCAGAAGCCTATTGAAGGTGTTATGTGAAGCGAGGCAGGCGGTTTCGATCATCACCAAGAATGCATTGATACTTCGCGATTTGGATTTACTAAAGGAGTTAGCTAGTAATCAAGCGATCCAAGTGATATTGAGTATAACGAGTTTGAATAAGGATCTTGCGATGCGGTTGGAGCCAAGGTGTTCAGTACCACAGGCACGATTGCGTGTGGTCAGTGAACTCAGTCAGGCTGGGGTGCCTGTGCATGTAAACATTGCGCCGGTGATTCCCGGTTTGAATGACCAGGAGATACCAGCGATCATTTCAGCGGTGAGTCAAGCTGGGGGGACGAGTTTGAGTTGGGGGTTGGTTCGATTACCTGGGGCTGTCGAAACGATTTTTAAACAATGGCTCGACGTCCATGAACCGCTTGCGGCTGAGAAGATCCTCAACCGCATTCGCGCATTGCGGGGGGGCAATTTGCATGACACGCAGTTTGGTCGCAGGATGCGGGGTGAGGGCTTTTTCGCAGATCAATGGAGCAAGCTGGCGGAACTATGCAGACAAAAGCATCGATTGTTGGAAAAGCCCAAGCCATTGAACTGCCGTGCCTTTCGCCCCCCGAGTAATTCGGCGGGGCAAGGGTTTTTGTTTTGAGTTTCGGAATTCGAAATAAAACCGATTGAAGCACGCAAGACAGTTGAAACTCGGAAGCATCTGAGAACGGGGTGACATCTGTGAACGGGGTGACATCTGTGAACAGGGGGTGCTTGCGAGACCCGTTTGAAGTATGCCTTGCGAGTGGCGTTAGGGCTTCGGTAGTGGCCAAGGAGCAACGTGGGTTCTTGCGGCGTATGCTTCGTACATACGCTTGAGTTTCGATGCCAGGTCTGGTTTTTCGTCGATCAGATTTTTGGCTTCGATACGGTCGACCGACAGGTCGTAGAGTTCCCATGGCTTGCCGTGTTTGGCGACCAGTTTCCAATCGCCCATTCGTACTGCGCGGTTGCCTTCATGTTCCCAGTACAAGGCTTCCCTTTCGATTGGTCGATCTTCAAAGGCAGGTCGTAAGCTTCGGCCTTCCAGGGGCACGGCATCTTCGGGATAGGATGCCCCGGAAATATCGACGAGGGTAGCAGCGATATCGATCAAGTGTCCTGGTTGGGAGCGCCATTGGCCTGGAGTACTTATTCCATTCGGCCAATGGACGACTAGAGGAGTGCTAATTCCGCCTTCATGCACCCAGTGCTTGTATTCTCTGAACGGAGTGTTCGATACGTTTGCCCAGTTTTCGCCATAAGCCACATAGGTATCCGCTGGTCCCGGCAAGACTTTGGGCCCCATACGGACCGGGTAGCCATCGCGGGTCTGCGCGGGGATGCTTCCGCTTGCTGCAAAATCGGTTGGGGACATCACCGCAAGGGTAGGTGCTTGTGGGCGTTCGATATTGGGATGGTTCTTATTCCCCTGGCGTCCTGTTCCTTCGGCGCATCCACCGTTGTCTTGAAGATAGACCAGGAGAGTGTTTTCCAATTCACCTTGTGCTTCGAGTTCGGCGATGATCCGTCCTATTCCTTGGTCCATGCGATCAATCATTGCTGCATAGACTTCCATGCAAGCCGCTTCCCATTTTTTATCGGGCACTTGTGCCCATCGGCCCACTCCATCTGGCAGGGGTAATTCGGGAGGAATAAGCCCGATCGCTTTTGCTTTTTCGTACCGGGTCTTTCGAATCGTCTCATAGCCCACTTCGTATTTACCGCGATAACGTGCGATATCTTCTGGAAGAGCGTGCATCGGCCAATGGGCAGCGGTATAAGCCACGTACAGGAAGAATGGTTGGTCCCCGGCGACTTGATGATGTTCTTGGAGAAATCTCACCGCATGTTCGGAAATCGCATCGGTGTAATAGTACGTTTCAGGTTCGTATTCTGGGTCTGCAAACGCCGAGATCATCGTGTTATCACGCACGAGGGAAGATGGATCGTAGAAGCTACCTGCGCCGTGAATCGTTCCGTAAAAACGATCGAATCCACGTTGCAAAGGCCATTGGTCTTTGGGACCTTTTGCACTCGTGTGACGAGTCACGTGCCATTTACCAACGCCATAGTTGCGATACCCTGCTGGCCGCAGCATTTCGGGAATGGTGCGGCACTGGTTATTGAGTTCGCCACGGTATCCTGGTAAACCACGATCCTCCATCATGTGACCAACGCCTGCTTGGTGCGGATACAGGCCCGTCAGAAGGCTTGCACGGGTCGGGCAGCAGCGAGCGGTGTTATAGAACTGCCGAAAACGCAATCCATTTGCTGCCAATCGATCTAGGTTTTCGGTGCGGATCTCGCCCCCGTAACAACCCAAATCGGAGATCCCCATATCGTCGCTTAAGATAACGATAAAGTTCGTTTTGCGTTTGATTGTTTCTTGGGATTCATTCGGTTGGGTTTCGTTTGCGTTGGGAGAAGTCGCAACGCGGTTCTCCCCAGCATCGGATCTCGTTGGGGATGCGGCAAGACACCAAGCCGTAATGATCATGTATGCAATGACACGGAGGCTTTGAGTGAACTGCTGCAAGACCGAGAGAGTCAGTTTATTCGTGATCAAAGAAAATTGCATCGACGTTTCCTCTGAGTATTTGGGTTCCCAAATCAACAGCGAACGATTCTGATAGCCCTCGTTCACAAACGATCGATTCGGCTAGGACATTCGCCAAAATCCGTTTGAACATGCGGTACTTCGGAAGGATGAATTCCAGTTTATACGCATCGCTGTAATACCCGATAATTTTGTTGCGAGGAATTGCGTCGATTCGAGCGCGTAAATCATGCCGAATGAAGGTGGGTGTATTGCTGTACCACCAGTGCCCGTTTGCAATCACGTTGGGAAAAATCCAAGCGTAATCGACGAGTTCTTGGTTGCTGACCGATGCGAGTACCGAAATAGGGAATCGGACACTTGGGAAACTATTGAACAAATCGGCGTACTGGATCATGGACCATCGGGAGTCGTACAAGTCTTGTCCTTGGTAGACGCCGGTAGGGTACACTTTGCGATTCACACCGATCATCAGATCGAAAGGGAGTCCGGTGTCTTTGCAAAATTCGGCCAAACGCCAAAAGACCCAGTACGCGATAGTTTCGCGATCTGTTTGGTTGGCTTCGCCTGCAAGGAGTCTCTGGAGGGAGGATTCCGCATGGGCGTCGACGACCGGAATTTCTCTCGGGGTGAACCAAGGAGGTAACGAAATGGCACAGGCTCGCACTTGGTACTTGCCAAAGTGCGCAAACAACGAGCCGATGGCATGACGCAGATCAGAAAGTTTTCCGATGTTAAAGCCGGTTGCCTTGGCCAATCGCTCTCGCGTTTGCGATAACCCTAAATGAAACACCAGATCGTCGGTTCGCAAGCAGGGAACATATCGATGTGTATCGAAATCATCGAGAGGATCATCGAAGTCGTTGGTTAAGAAGATTCTTTCAACCTTGCTTTTCGAGAGGACTTCGTCTTCCCAAGTGCCAGTTGCCATTTTTTGGGAGGCCAAGTCAAACACGGATTCCCAGTTAGACCGATCAATCGTGTCACCTTGAAATCCAAAAAGCTCGCGAGCCAATTCGAGGAACCACGACCATTGAACGGAGTGATTGATGTGGTGCAAGTACTCGAAGAGTCGCCCAACTTTTTCTCTTGGACTAATGCCGGGCTCTTCGATGCGGTCGCGAGGCATGCCAGCGGAATGGGCTAATTCTGTGTAGTAGTGATACCCAAGCAGATCCGCGATCGTTTCGGAAGCGGGAGAGCGAGGATTGATATGCGAATGGGGATCGATCAAAGGTACCGAATCGAGTGCTTCGAAAATGCTTTGGGTAAGTGTCATGATTAAATCTACTTTGTGGGGGAGTTTGGCGGTGGTTCTGTTGGCAATTTACACCGTTGTGTCACGAAACTCATTACTTGGTTGCAAGTATAGCGACAATTGATCGCCCGCGTCTTCAGCCTCCAGAGACGGGAGGGATCAAATCGATAACGGCAATGGACTGTTTTTTGTTTGGCTTAATTCCGTCAAGCAAATTGATAGGAGCGTCATCGGGTAGGAACTGCAGGTCATAAGCTACTCGACTTGCGAGGGTCAGCGATGCGATTTTGGGATATTGCTCTGCGAATAGTCGCTTCAATTCCAGTGCGGTACAGGGAGTTGGTAGCTCAAGCATCACCGTCTCTTGCCCGATCCCGTCCCTGAGTCCGGCGAAGAGGCGGAGAGTAACGGCCAATCGCGGGGGATCTGGCAACTGCACTTGGGCTGATTCTGAAAAATTCATTGGGGATACCTAGGCGATTGATGGTCTGGAGATTTGCTACAATCATACCGCAAGGCTTTGCAGGGCGTCAGACCTCCCTCGTTTAATGGAGTTTGGCGGAGTAGTCAAAGTACAGCTATCCAACCTTTCCTTTCATTATCAATTTCATGAATAAGATTTTTGTTACTCGATCGATTCCCGAATCAGGTTTACAGCGACTGCGGAGTATTTTTGAAGTCGATGTTTGGCCTGATCGTGATCCTCCGCCCCGGGATATTTTGTTGCAACGCGCGACGGGTTGTTCGGGTGTTCTATCGATGCTAAGCGACAAGATTGACGAAGAGTTTTACCAGGCAGCAGGTGGAGCTTTACGCGGCGTTGCTAACTTTGCCGTTGGTTACAACAACATCGACGTCCAAGCGGCGAGAGCGAGGGGAATCCAAGTAGGAAACACCCCAGGTGTTTTGACTAATGCGACGGCTGATACAGCAGTCGGGTTGATCCTTGCGGCGGGTCGGTGTTTTCGTCCTGCGATTCACAATGTAGAGCGGTTGGAATGGAGAAACTGGGAACCGATGATGTTCCTGGGCCAAGAATTTGAAGGGAAGACTTTAGGCATTGTCGGGATGGGAAGGATCGGACATGCAGTCGCAAAACGGATGCAGGGTGGATGGGGGATGGAGGTTGTTTATACGGCAAGGACTCCGAAGTCGGCAGCCGATCGAGAACTCGGTGCCAAGCATGTAAGTCTTGAGGAACTCCTCTCCGTCAGCGATGTGATTAGTTTGAACTGTCCATTGACGGATCAGACGCGAAATCTCATCGGAGAGAAGGAGTTGGCGGCGATGAAGCCGACCGCGATCCTTGTCAATACTGCTCGGGGGGAGGTGATCGACCAAATGGCGCTTGCGCAGGCACTTGCAAGTGGAAAACTATTTGCTGCCGGATTGGATGTTACTACTCCTGAGCCGATTGCCGCCGATCATCCCCTTCGGGATCTATCGAACTGTTTGATCCTTCCTCACATAGGATCCGCGACGTATCATGCACGAAGTCAAATGTCGACGATGGCTGCCGAAAATCTAATCGCAGCCATTGAAGGCAAACCGATGCCGTTTGCGGTAGGGTAAGCAAGTCAGAGATGGCTATGTGAGGAGAAACAAAATGACAACTTCTATGTGGCGATTCTCAGCGGTTTTGTTTGCCGGTTTTAGTGTTATGCTGGGAGGTATCGGGCTTACAAACGTTCGGCTACAGGAGCAGGCGGCACAAAATCCTGAAGCCCCCTCCCCTACCCTGAAGGACTTGCCTCCTAGTTTGCCTTCGGCCGTTCAGGAGCCAGCGAGTGGAGCATTGAAGAATGATCCGAAGAGTGATCCATTGTTTCAAGAGATTCAGCAGCGTGTCGGTCAGATACCGAAGCTGATCGATGATGGAGAGTCAGCGTTAGAGGTTCCATCGAGTGAGGTGAATCTCGGAGCTTCGGCGCATCGTGAAGTGTATTTGGCAGCGGAAGCGATGTTGCGCGCAGCGCGGTTGCTTGAAATGGAACTTGCAGGCATTGCGAAGGACGGAGAATCACGAAGGCAAAAGGATGCTGATAGTACCGAAGTTCGCCGCGAACGGCGGCTCCGTGAGCTTATCGAAAGATTGCGCCGTGATGTTCGGCAAGTGCTCGGTGATTTGCCCGATTGAAATTACAAACGTTTGTGCATTCTTAGCTACCGTTCGCATCAAGCTGCGGCTCAAGGTGCATGACATCCTAGCAACCGTGACCAATCGCATAACGTTCAAATGGGCACTGGTATTTTTGAGCCCGCTTCGCGCAAGCCGCGGGGTGTTTGCATCGGGCATGCTCACTTTGTGTCATGTTCCAGTCAACCGAAAGCCACAACGTTGTGGACGCTGATTGGTTGGGTGTGTTGATGTATTGGAAGGAGTACCGCGGACCACCCGGAGCT
>CAZACJ010000027.1:0-57508 GCA_964483385.1 uncultured Pirellula sp.
GCGCATTCCGGTTCAAGGGACTACCCGGTGCTTGCGCATTCCGGCTCAAAACACCCGGTGCTTGCGCATTCCGGCTCAAAACACCCGGTGCTCGCGCATTGCGGCTCAAACGTGCCCTTTGCCATCACGTGAATTAAATCGCTTGGCTGAAATAATCTTTTTCGGACACTCGGGTAAGGATTCCATAAAGGTCTGGCCATATGGCTTAGTCGTCATTCGCGGATCGGTGACCAAGACCACTCCGCGATCGGTTGCGGTACGGATCAGACGCCCGAATCCTTGACGAAATTTGATGACCGCTTCGGGTAACTGAAAATCTCGGAAGGGATTTCCACCCGCCATCCGAATGGCTTCCAACCGGGCTTCGAGCAGCGGATGGTCCGGGACGCTGAAGGGTAGTTTGGTGATCACCACCAGTTGCAATGCATCTCCTGGTACATCGACACCTTGCCAAAAACTCTCCGCTCCAAACAACACACCTCTAGGTTGTTGCTTGAAGGCTTGGAGCAACTCGGTGCGAGGCATCCCGTCGGCTTGGGAATAGGTCGCGAGCCCTTTGGCGTTTAGCCAAGGCCCTAGACCTTGACTACATTTACGGAGCGAATCGTAAGACGTGAAGAGCAAGAACGCATGCCCGTCAAAGCGCTCAATGTAGTGCTGCAAAGCGGGTAAAATAGCTCGTTCATAATCTCCCTTCGCAATCGAAGGATCGGGTAAGTCTGTCAGTAGGTGGAGTTCCGCAAGTCTCGGATAATCGAAGGGACTACCGACTTGAAGGCTGGGCAAGCCCAGTGCGCCAACTCGTCTTTGGAAGAAGTGAAACGCGGTGTCGTTCTTGCTCGGTAAATGGGGCACCTTGGATTGCGAGTTCGACTCGGTCGCTTGTGTGACTCCTGAGATAGTGGGTTCTTTGGGACTAGTCTGTTTCGTCGCAAGCGTTGCGCTTGTCATGATGACACTTGAAACCTTTTGGAATAGGTGCTCGCGAAGATAAACACCCACATCCAGCGGACTGCTACGCAATGTCAAACGGGCAAAGGTCCGGCCGACACCGCGCGATTCCCTTTTCTCATACCAATAAACAGCAGCCGTTTCTTTTTGTAGGAGCCAAGTTTCTAAGCCATTGGCAATTGCGTTCAGACGATTTGCGGCTGACATCATGTCCAGTTTCGCGTTGGCATCCTTGAGGTCTTTTCCGTACCTTTCTAGGTGCTCAACAAGTTCCTTAAGGCGATCTACTAGACTCGTCTTGATTGGCATTGGCTCGCGTATGCGTCCATTCGCGGGAGCATGGGCTTCGGTCCACTCCAAGACATCGTTCGAAAAATCGTCTAGGGATTCCATGCAACGGTAGGACATTTGCATCACTTGCCGTAGATTCAGCGATACGAGCACCCCTTTATCGTTACGCGGATTGTAGAGCTTACGGAGCGTGTAATCGATTTGCGAATTGCTGATCGAAAGGCCCAAATGTTCTCCGGCCACCGACTCCATCGTATGGCACTCATCAAAAATCACTGCTTGGTAGTTAGGTAGAAAACTACCACCGAGAGCACGGACAGCCAGATCACTGAAGAACAGTGCATGATTGACTACCAGGATGCGAGCGTTGGCGATTCGCCTCCTTGCAGCATAGTAAAAGCACTTGTCGTACGTACCGCACTTGCGGCCCATGCAGTTTCCGGAATCGCTTGAGATCTCATCCCACAGCACGCTGCTTGGCCTAAAACCCAAACTCGACAAACTGCCGTCAGTCGTGTTATCTACCCAGCGTCGAATCTCTTCGAACTGGTCAAAATCGCGATCGTCTGAAAGTAAATTTATCAGCCTCGATTGAGCGACTTGAAGTCGCCGGCGAGACAAGTAGTTTCCGCGTCCCTTAACCAACACCGAACTGAATTCCCGTGGGATGACCGCATTTAACAGCGGTAGATCTTTCCCGATCAATTGCTCCTGGAGGCTAATGGTGTGGGTGCTGATCACAACCCGACGAATTGAGGCATCTTCCTCATCTTGCGAAGCGTTATCTGCTCGTGTGGCTTCCTCCTCGAGCTGTCCTTCATCAGATGTTGCGTAGAGAATGGCTGGAACCAGATACCCGAAACTTTTGCCCACTCCAGTTCCAGCTTCAACGATCAAGTGTTTCTTCGATTCGAGCGCTTGCGTCACGGCATGCGCCATCTGGAGTTGCTCAAGCCGATGTTCATACTGGGCGATGCGTCTGGAGATACTTCCGCCTGGTCCGAGAATGGATTCGAAATCCAGTGCGCTCATGCGAAGTGATCTCTTTCGACAGCAAAACCTAAAATGTAAAAAAACTTGAATTCTCGTCGGGCACTTCCTTGCGCTGCACCCTTAAGTAGAAGATAACGAAAAACCCCCTTTTTGTCGTTGGTTTGGTTCGTGAGAAACGGACGAATTCGGCATTTGGAAGGGGTATACTATGGTTCGTCGATTTGCGTTACCAATTCAAATCCTTGCAGAGAAAGTCCTCCTTTCCATGTCTGAATTCTCTCCCTTTGCCGCCAACCGGTCTTCCGATCGCCGTGAGTTTCTCAAGAACACTGCGTACGCTGCGGTAGCGAGTGCAAGTTGGCGTTCGTTACAGCAAGTCCACGCTAGCGGACTCGGCACTACCAGTCTTCCAACAAAAGCAGTGCCCCTAAAACTTGGGCTTGTTACTTACCAGTGGGGCAAGGACATGTCTTTGGCGGAATTACTGAGTACCTGCGAAAAAACGCTTTTCGAGGGAGTTGAATTGCGCAGTACGCATCGCCATGGGGTGGAACCTTCGATGAATGCCAGTGCTCGCAGCGAGGCCAAGAAACGATTTGCCGATAGTGCCGTCGCGTTGGTTGGACTCGGTAGTGCTTGTGAGTACCATGCGATTGATCAAGCTGTAGTACGGAAAAATATTGATGAGACCAAAGCGTTTCTTGATCTGTGTGCAGAGCTTGGCGGAACGGGAGTCAAAGTCCGTCCCAATGGATTGCCGAAAGAAGTTCCCGTCGAAAAGACTCTTGAACAAATCGGTAAAGCGCTGCATGAACTCGGTATCTATGCTGAGAAACTCGAG
The DNA here is from genome assembly GCA_964483385.1 of uncultured Pirellula sp. GTDB lineage: Bacteria > Planctomycetota > Planctomycetia > Pirellulales > Pirellulaceae > JBKCUI01. The sequence goes on from CAZACJ010000027.1 coordinate 3,077, forward strand.
CAGCAAATCCGCGTAGAGGTCCATGGAGCAGGGACACAGGAAATACCCAACATGCGGAAAATCATGGAAGTTGCCGACCACCCCAACGTCGTTGTTTGCTGGAACTGCAATCCTACCGACCTTCAAGGTGCCGGATTCGAGGCGAATTACGATTCGCTTGCTCCATGGATGGGAACCGTTCATATCCACGACCTTCGACCAGGGAAAGTCAACTATCCTTGGGACAAACTTTTTGAACGGTTGCGAATCTGCGATGCGAAAGGGTTTACTGGCTGGTGCTTGCTCGAAGACGGTTCAATTCCCGAAGACATTCCAGCCGCCATGCTGGAAAACCATACATTGTTCGGTCAATTGAAGAGTTGATTGCTCCAATCGGATATTCGTTTTCTCCGAGCGAATCCTCACAATCCTACAAGTTCCACTCGCTTTGAAGCTTGGGCGATCGTACGCCGATGCTACCAGAACGGTCAGTTGTTTCTGGATTTTATCGTGTCAGCGGTTTTATGCCTCGGTATCAAGTCAGTGCGATAACCAGAAAAGGTTGGATTGCCTTTGCGATATTTGCCGCGAGCATGAGCTCATGTTCGTCGATCCGGCTGAAGTCCTATTGGATCGACCGCGGCCCGATTGCGGATCATATGCACGCAGGCTTGCAAACAGGCTCGCCCTACGCTCCGCATAATCGTCAACTTCGGTCCATGCTGCATGCAAACCGTCAACTGCATCGTTCGATGCCTGTGGAATTGCATGGATTCGCTTGGGACTTCGAGGACTTCCAAGAAATCGTATTCCCAGGACATTATGGAAATCAGAGACTCAAGACGGTACACCAACGCGATGGAATCGGTGTTCCGGTGGTCGTAGTCCGCCGTCGTCTAACTGCTGCCGAAGAACCAAACAAGTCCTTTCTTCCTCAGACGTCCAGCTTCGCTGCAACTGCGGTTTTATCTCCTAACGGAGAAGTTCTCCACTTCTACAATCCCGTCACTATGCGAACGGTCCAGTACGGCGACTCGTTGGATACCGTTCGTTCTCTGTCGGTTTCTGCTCAAGACAACATCACTGAACCTCATGGAGATACTGATATTGAACTTCCTTTGGCGTATGATCTGACCGCGAGTCTCGCTTATGCCATGCATCATCATCCCCAGACGCGTCTCCAAGACTTTGTCCGCCCTGACCGCGCTGAGGACCCCTCCAAGCTAACCATGTTGGAGCCGTATCAATCCGACAAGATTCCATTGATATTGATCCATGGATTGCTCTCGAGTCCGGATACGTTTGGTGAAATCTGTAATCAATTACGTGCCGATGAGGACTTGATGCAGGACTACCAGCTTTGGGTCTTTGGCTATCCGACCGGTAAACCATTCTTGCGATCAGCGGGTGAGCTGCGTGAACAGTTAGATCGAGTGATGTCAGACTTGGATCCAGAGGCTCAGAATCCATTTCTTCGACAGACTGTGATGGCGGGTCATAGTATGGGGGGGCTGATTACGAAATTGATGATCAGCTACAGTGGGGAGCAAGTATGGAAATCGGTTTCGCGTGTTCCGTTGGAAGCGATGGCAGTAGATGAACGCTTTCGTGCACAGCTTGCGCAGCGTTTTTATTTTGATCCGCATCCGATGATTTCGCGAGCCGTTTTTATTGCCACGCCCCATCGTGGGAGCAGTACAGCAGGTCGAGCGATTGGGAAAATGGCGAGTGCGTTGGTGGTTCAGAGCGACACGGGGATGCAAGAATTGATTCGCAGAAACCCGTCTGCCATTCGCGAGACTCTCTCAGAAGGGCTTCCCACCAGCATTGACATGCTCGATCCGAAACAGCCTTTTTTGCGGATCCTAAATTCCCTCCAACTTTCCGAAGGCATTCCTTTACATTCAGTCATCGGAACGGGTGGTCCTTTGTTCGGCATCCATCAGAGTGACGGCGTAGTCCCCTATGATAGCGCCCACTTGGATGGTGTACAAAGCGAACGCAAAGTCCCCACCACACACAGCAGTATCTTGACGCGCAATGAGACCGTCGAAGAACTCCGGCGAATTCTTCGAGAGCATCGAGCGACTATCGCTTTGCAATTCCCCGACGACGACGCAACCATCCCAGCGTCGCAATCCCTACCGTAGCGGCGAGCATCGAGGTTGGTTCTGGCACGGCGGTAAAGCTCAATGCGGAGCTATAGGGGGTGGTTTGCGTATTCGATGCCAACAACGACCCGGTCGATGAAAAAATGAAGACGCCGCCGTTGTTCTGAAAGTTATCCGATGGGGATGTTGGATTTGTGCGTCCTAGAGCAGCGACGATAACGTTGCCTGACGCATCGATCGTTACACCTGCTGGACTGGTAAAATCTGGGCTCGTAAATCCCAAAGGTGGCTTGGGCAAGAGAGATTCCGTGATCGCGATACCGCCAGTGATCGTACCGGACGAATCCAGTTTGGTCACATCGCTGCTGAACGCTGCACCTCCGACATAAACATCTCCCGCTCCGTTGATTGCTACTTGTCCATTCGCCACAGGGTTGGCACTATTGAAAGAAGTGACGTTACCGGTCCCTGGATCATATTGCATCAATCCCGCTCCACCGAAGGTCGAGATAATCATTTTGCCTTGGTTATCGAAAGCCATCGCGTTGGGTTGATTGTTAGCAATTCCGAAGTTGGGTAGTTCGATATCGGAGATTTTATTGAACCCGGAATTGAATTTGGTGATGGAGTTCCCGGCATTGTTAGCGACGTAGACAAAACCATCTCGATCGACAGCGATTCCGGCTGGAGCAAAAGTTGAGCTCAGTTGGTGAAAACCGGTGACTGCGCCTGAGTCTGGATTGAGAAAGTAAATGCGGCTGGAAACTCGGGCTGTCGCATAGAGCACGTTGCTGATTGGGTTGTAGGCTAGCCCAGAGATTCCGGGAAAAGGATCGTCTCCGGTGGCGACGGTCGAGAAGTTCGACAGTGCTCCTGTTGCGACGTTTACGCGATCGACTTGGCCTGAAAAAAAACCGCCGACGAGGACAATTTCGCCGTGGACTTTTGACTCGACAAACCCGAGGCAAACACCGAGCAAGAACAACGCGCTCAGCAACCGCGCAAACGCTGGCTTCAGCATGATTCAATATTTATTTCGTGTAAGGAACTTCTAGTTGCATCATCAATGGAGGTTTGGATTGTGATTCGATGGGTCTGCCCTGTCAATCCTTTAGTCCAGGGCGGGGGTTCTGAAGAACGTTTCTCAACTGTTTTTTGAATTTTCCTGCTTTTCCAGAAAGGTTTTTTTTCTGGACTGATACCTGCAACATGGGCGGAGGAAGATCCTGAATTCGTGGAGACTCCGCATTCCGTTGTTCCCACCCGCAGTTTGGTGGACCATTTGGTGTCTACAGCTGCGCAACGATTTTTTGGAGTGGCTTCGATGAGGATTTCGCTCGCTTTTGAGTTGATTCGCAGGAGATTTCAGGCGGCTCGTACCCGAAGATATCAACAAGCCGCTTTTCGCAGGGCGCTGTGTATCGAGGGACTAGAGACACGGCGAGCGATGGCGTTTTCGATCGCAAGCGTTGGGACTTCTATCACGCTGAACCAAAACACTTCTATGGAGTAATTTTTTCAAAGCGGTTTTTACTTTATCGCTCATTCTTTGACCCTAATGAAATAATCGCAAAAGTCGCTCGTCGAGCAGTGAATCCGCGACAAACTTGGATCCTTTAAAATTTCCTTGTTTTGTGTGTCTATTCGGTACGCTTACCACGTACGCTGTTGCTGCGACTCCGGCTTTGGTCCCGTTTTCACTATCTTCTAAGACCAACATGTTCGCTACGTGAACCTCTAATTTCCTTGCCGCTTCTTGATAGATATCCGGATGCGGTTTTCCTTTTCCTACCTCAGCAGCCGTAAGAACAAACTCAAAGCGATCGTATAAACCAACTTGCTTCAATGCCTTCTCTGCAAAGCTCTTCGTTGAACTAGTAGCTACACACTTTGGCAACCCTTTTGCCTCGATCCTATCGAGCAACGACTCTACTCCTGCCATCAGCATGAGACGTTCTTCCAAGATCCCTTCGAATATTTCATCGGTCTCTCTTTGGAGATCCTGCCAAGTATCCTGTAAGTTCTCTGCTTCTATGACCACGCCGAAAGCTTCTGGAGCCGGCAAACCTATCATCTTTTGTCGGACGTCTTCTCGATAAACCTTTCCCCGCCGCGACAACAGGATCTTACCCACGTCTTCGTAGAGATCTTCGGTGTTGATCAGCAACCCATCCATGTCAAACGCTACTGCTCTTATTTCTTCTCTCACAGTCCCTACCTTGAAAACCTGTTACTTGCTGTCTAAGCCTGTTTTTACTCTTCTCGGTTATCACACCAGTCGGTTATCGCTGTTGATTCATGTCCTATTCGCTAACCGTTTTCATACAGTTTTCGCCAAGGACCCTACAGGTTATCCACCGCGTACCTCTCCCTGTTTTGTCGCTTTTTACCGAGCGTTTCTCGTCGTTAGCCAAGCTACTGACACCTCGCTGCGGCTCTCTACAACTACAACAATATTTTTAAATATAGAACTACTAGAAAGCTCACTTCCTTCGCATGGTCCAACCATCTGGTAGCACCGCATCTTTTGTGACGATGCTTATACCATCACGCACGTAGCAAGGGGCGAAGTCATCGGAATCGGTTAGACCCAAGTTGTTTACGACTTGGACATGACGGCCAATACGAGCGTTTTTATCGAGGATAGCCCCCTCGATCCAACTACCCGCACCGATACCAACGCAAGGGATTCCATCTTTTGCTTTGCGTTGCACATCAGAGTCTGTTTCCATGTAGTCAGCACCCATGATGATGGTGTTTTTGATAGTCACACCTTCGCCAATAACGCATCGCAGGCCGATTACGCTGTTTTCGATAATGGAGCCTTTACCGATTCTGCAACCATCAGCAACTAGAGAAGAGTTGATAGTAGCACCGTCAATAACGGTGGGGGGGAGAAAACGAGGGCGTGTGTAAACAGGATTATCGGCGGAGAATAGATCGAAGGGAGGATTAGGTTTTGTCAAAGACAAATTGGCTTCGTAAAAAGCCTTGATCGTTCCAATGTCTTCCCAGTAATCGTCGAAGAGATGGATTTGGACTTTTCGAGACCGTATAGCTGCTGGGAAAACTTCTTTGCCAAAGTCGCTGTAGTTGGTTTTGTTCAAGACATCGAACAGCAGATCTTTGTTGAAGATGTACAGGCCCATGCTAGCTAAGCAATCTCGACCTTTCGACGGGATGCCTTGGGAGTCGATCCATTCGGGAGTCATGGCGACCATATCGATTTCTTCTTTGGTTTTTGGCTTTTCAAGAAAACCGACGACGCGACCGGTATCATCGCATCTCATGATTCCCAAAGCATGAGCAGCGGAGCGTGCGACAGGGATCGAAGCTATGGTGACATCAGCTTTGGAATCGATGTGGGTTTGGAGCATCTTGCGATAGTCCATGCGGTAGAGCTGGTCACCGCTAAGGATAAGCACATATTTACAGTGCTGATCATCGAAGTACTGAAGGTTTTTTCGGACAGCGTCGGCGGTACCTTCAAACCAAGCAGTTTCGCTTTCCATCGTCTGTTGAGCAGCGAGCAACTCGACAAAACCTCCGTCGAAATTGTCGAACCGATAGGTTTGCCGAATGTGCTGGTGCAGAGAGACGCTAAGAAATTGGGTAACAACATAAATTTTATTGATACCGCTATGAAGGCAATTGCTGATAGGAATATCGATAAGTCGGTATTTGGAAGCCAAGGGGACGGCTGGTTTAGCCCGTATTTTTGTCAGAGGGTACAGACGAGTACCTCGACCGCCCCCTAGAATGAGTGAAGTAACGCTTTTCATGTCCAAATTAGCCATCGAAGTCTCTCCCGCACGAGTTTCCCTGATCATCAAGGTTTACCCAATCATTTTAGCATGCGGGAAGACTTTGAGCCCATCCCATTCGTATGAAACCAAACTGGATAAACAAAGCTACTGTAGAAGAAATAACCAAGGAATTGGTGAGTTTTGATACGGTTAGTTATCGCTCGAACCGTTCGATAAGTGAAACGGTAGCCCAATGGCTTGAGGAGTTAGGCTTTTCGGTCGAGTGGCTGGAGTACAACGATGTTCACGGAGTGAACAAAGTTAGCTTGGTAGGGAAGCGAGAACCGGGACGCTCAGGGGAGGTTTTTGGCAGTGGCGTAGCGTACATGGCCCACACGGACGTGGTACCGGTGGACGACTGGGAGACAGGGTTTAACGGACCTTTTGAAGTAGTAGAGAGGCAGGGAAGGCTCTACGGGCGAGGCACCTGCGACATGAAGGGCTCGTTGGCGAGCGCTTTGGTAGCAGCAGGTCGAATTCACAAGCAGGAGCAAACCGGTCCTTTGTACTTTGTGGTGACTGCGGACGAAGAGATTGGGATGCATGGGGCTAAGCAAGTTAACGAGTCATCCAAGCATTTTGAAGAGATGGTTGAAAACGATAGTTTTGGCATCGTAGGAGAACCTACGGCGTTGCAAGTCGTGCATGCTCATAAGGGGACGTTGGGGTACATAGTAAGATCACGAGGAGTAAGTGCTCATACGAGTACAGGCGAGGGGGTCAATGCGAACGACGCTTTGATACCGATATTGGCGAGGCTGCAGCAGTTAAAGGAACTGACACTTAGAGAAACGAAGTATCAGAATAAGTCGTTCGACCCGCCGACTTTATCGTGGAATATGGTTTTGCGAAACGAGCCTTTAGCGGTTAACGTGACGACGGCTTTGGCGGAGGCTGAAATTTTTTTAAGGCCCATGCCGGGCGTCGATACTAGCGACTTAGAGCGAGAGATCGAATCGCTAAGCAAGGCGTATGGTTTAGAGTTGATCAAAAAGTCAAATAATAAGCCTTGGGTAGTAGACGCGAAGGCGGAGTGGATATTGGACATGTTGAAGATTACGGAGAACGCCGAAGCCAAAACGGTATGTTACGGAACCGATGGTGGAGTTTTGCAACGTCTGAGAAGAATGGTTGTATGCGGGCCTGGGAGCATAGCGCAAGCCCATCGTAAAGATGAGTGGGTAGCGATCGATCAGCTACACCGAGCGACGCAAGTATATGAACGAGCTTTTCGCAAATGGGCGATAGGTTGATGTTCAGGATCTTACTGAAGAAATACTTGATCGAATCGTTGCTACTGTGGGGTGCTTTAGCACTAGTCTTGTTTTTCTTTCCGTGGGTAAGAATTTGGACGATCAGTCAATTTGAACTATCAGGTTTTGCTCCATTGATCGAGCAATTCAGAGCGTTTGAAAAGTTTTCTCCGGTGCCGCTTGAGCAGTTTTTGACTTATCACGGAATCATTGGAATCACATTCGATGAACCGGTAGTGCTGCTTTGTGTTTTGACTTGGAGCATCGCGCGTGGCACTGACGTAATCAGCGGGGAGTTAGGTCGAGGGACAATGGAGTTATTGTTAGCCCAACCGATACCACGATGGAAACTAGTGGCAGCGCACGCTGCGGTAAGCATCGTGGGTCTGCTGGTGCTATGCAGTCTCATTTATGCTGGGATCGCGATGGGGATTCTGACCAATTCAACGCCTGTGGCCACGCGGACAACTTGGACTTTACCAGGATGGGGACTAGAACTCCCCAATCCTTTTGCAGCAAAGCAACAGCGACAGATCGCGTTAAGTGACTTGGTAGACCCAACAACGTTTCTAGCTTCGACCTTCAATCTTTTCTCGTTAGGCTTCGCAATCTTGGGCATCGCTGTGTTAGTCAGCAGTTTTGATCAGTACCGTTGGAGATCGCTGGGGATAGTCATTGGGCTGTATGTCAGCCAGTTGTTGTTGTTCATCTTATCGAAGTCCACGCCGGGGATGGGTTTTGTCAAACCGATGACGTTTTTGTCGGCGTACCAACCCGATTGGATGGTGCAAACGATCCACAACAACCCGTCGTATCAGTGGCGGTTTTTGATGGGTGAGGCAGGAAAAGGCTGGCAAGAGACCTTCGGTCCGATGGGTTATGTCAGCGTCCTGATCGCTTTGGGCACCCTTGCTTATTCGATAGGTTTTTATCGTTTTCAGACTCGAGACCTGCCTGCCCCTAATTAGTTTCTCGAGATAGGTTTAGCGTACCGGATGCGATTAGGGAGGATTTGAGGATACAATACGCGTCATTGACCGTATCCTTCCCTTACCTAAACAAGAACCATGAAAAAGAATTTATCGTTGACGTTGGTTGCAGTATTTGCAGCTTGGTTAACCGGACCGGTACAGTTGAACGGCAAAGCATATGCACAACGAGCGGAAGACCGGATAGTGTTGCCTGAGAGCGATGAAGGTGTACCAGGTGCAGGACCTATTCGTCGTTACGACTGGTTTCGAAATTTATGGAATGAAAAGCGGAAGGGTTGGGCGACCAAGATTCAAGCAGACCAGAAGGCTGTGGTGTTTTTGGGAGACTCCATCACTCAGGGTTGGGGGGATGATTTAGGTAATAGTTTCCCTGGGCTAAAAGTGGCTAACCGGGGAATCAGTGGTGACACGACTCGCGGTATGTTGTTTAGGTTGCAGAACGACGTGTTGGCTTTGAATCCAACGGGTATCGTGATGTTGATGGGAACAAACGATTTGGAGGAGGGTGCGGATGCAAAAACGATTGCAACAAACATCGACTTGATATTATCCAATATCGAAAAGCACAATTCCAAAGTACCCGTTACGTTGTGTCGAGTGTTCCCTGCGTCTGCAAGCAAAAAGCGTCCAGCGGATCAGATTAAAGAGATCAACACGGCGATTGCTGAAGTCGCAAAAAAGTATCCTCAAGTAACGATGGTTGATACTTGGACCTTATTCGCAAACGAGCAAGGGGATGCAAAAGAGGTCGAATTCCCAGATCTGTTGCATCCGAACCAGCTCGGGTACAGCAAATGGGCATCTGCCATTCGACCTGTGTTGGCGACCCAGGGTCTTATTGAAAACACACCAGATACGTTCCAACTTGAGCCAGGGTTCGTATCGCTAACGAATGGCAAAGACCTTACCGGTTGGAGACTGGCGGCGTCGAAATCAGCGGCGGCAGAAGATGATCTTACTGGGAAGATTTCAACGAGTGACGGTCGATATGTAGCAATGAATGGTCGGATTGTCGTTACGACTCCGCGCGAAGGGCGTCGTATCCAACAGCTCTACACGCAAAAAGAGTTTGCGGGGGACTTTGTGCTGAAACTAGAGTTTCGAGCGACACCGAATGCAGACAGTGGTGTGTTTATCCGAGAACCTCAATTGCAGTGCCGCGATTATCCATTAGCAGGTCCGTACAAGGATCTCAAGAATTACAAGCCGCAAGATTGGAATGAGCTAGTGGTTACCGTCAAGGACAACGTAGCCGTGTGCACTTGTAATGGTGAGACAATCGAGGGAGCTTTTAAGCTACCACCATCTGGACCGATTGGACTGGAAGGGGATCACGGGCAGATGGAATACCGAAGGATCCGGATCTCCACAAGCCAGTCCAAGTAGATCAGTATCGAAACAGGTTTAGATAAGGACTGGTTTTTGGAGTCTACGTCGGATGGGGACCCATTGGCCAACGTGCATCATCGTATGGGAAGCCAGCAAAACGGCGAGGCTTCCTAAAGTTGGGAATTTCCCACGCCAGTTTTCGGGGCTTGGTTTGTCCAAGTCATCTTCGGTGAGGCGATCGAAGGTTGCTAAGGTAGCTTCATCGAGTTTACGGAAGAGCTCTAAGTATTGGTCTTTGGTAAGAAAACCGCTGTCGTCTTGACTAGTTGCCATAGCTTTGGAATGTTGATCGTCGAAACCAGCGGGTAGAGTAGGAGCAGCTCCAGGTGCGATCGTGTTGAGGATGGAGGAATTGGAGCTGATCAGGTGACCGAGTTGCCAAGCGAGGTGATTGCAGCCGGGGCCGGGTCGTTCTAGCAATTCGGCATCGGTAAGGTCGTTGACGTAGCTATGAAAAATCATTTGGGTGGTTTTCAGTGATGCCTTTAAAACGTCTTGTGCCTTCATTTTCCTGTTTTCCTTCAATAAATTAGCAAAGGATCCCCAACGAATTGATCAGCGTCAAAGGGACCGCAAGGGTTGATGTTCCAGGGTAGTATAGAGGGTAGGCGAAGGGAGAAAAGCAAAGGATTTCGGAAGATGCATGGAAAGGGTGGTCGAGTCGAAAGATTAGCCAGATAGGGTTTCGGTTGCGGGTTTTTGGCTGGATGGATATTATTTGCACTCTTGCCCAGGGATGTGTTCCGAGTCACGATGTCGGGGATTAGGAACGTCAGCGACAATCAGTTTTTTCTTTGGCTTTCTGGAGAACAGAGTACATGCGCAGAATGGCACATTTGCGCGTCGTCGCGGGAACGGGTGGCGGGCCAGAGAAAACGATTCTGAATTCTCCACGATTTATCCGGCACCATGGTTATGACGCTCAAGTCGTGTATCTGTGCGCGCCAGATCCAACGATTCAACAATCGCTACGCACGAGAGCGGAAAAGCTAGAGTGCCCACTGACGTTGATCGAAGATCATGGAATGCGCGATGTTTCAGTGATCAAGAAGCTATTGCGTTTCATGCGGCAAGAACGCATCGAACTACTACAAACGCACGACTACAAGTCCAATGTGTTAGGACTGATCCTCAGACGTTTCCATAAGATGCATTTGGTTTCCATGCTTCACGGTTGGACAGACACGACCGGAAGGATGCCTTTGTACATCGCGATCGATAAAAAATGTCTGCCTTGGTATGAGAAGCTTATTTGCGTTTCGGAAGATTTAGTCGACGAGTGCAAAAAATTGCGTATCCCAGATCGCAAGATTCAATTGGTGCACAACGCAATCGACTTGGCTACCTATACACGTACAACATCCAAAGAGTTAGCCAAGCGTGAAATAGGGGTAGAAGGGAATGACCCTTTGATAGGTATGGTCTGTAGGCTATCACCGGAAAAAGGTATCATCGAAGCGATAGCGATGGTATCAAGATTGAACGCGCAGGGAAAACGTGTTCAATTGTGGGTTGCCGGAGATGGTCCATTTCGGCCTGATATCGAGAGAGAGATTGCAAGTAGGGGGTTAGGGGAACAAGTCAGGTTGTTGGGGCAATTGTCAGATACAAGGCTATTCTACCAGGCGATGGACGCATTTTTGTTAAATAGCATCCGGGAAGGGTTACCCAATGTGGTCCTTGAAGCGATGGCGTTGGAGGTGCCTGTGGTCGCGACCCGTGTGGCTGGGGTACCTAGCTTGATTCGACCGAATCAGACAGGTTGGCTAATCGAGCCGGGAGATGAAAAAGCATTGGATTCATCGGTTCTCGAATCATTGGACCCGCAGCTTGGTACGGAGAAAGCAAGTTCGGCTCGCCGGTTGATTGAGACCGATTTTTCGTTCGACAAACGCATGGAGCGAGTCGCTGGAATCTACGACTCTTTATGGGTAACCAAGCAGTCGTAGTTCTTCTTCGGCAATCTTATTGAATTGGCGATGTTGCTCGGCGGTCCAATGTTCGAACCGACGGACAGGCGAGAAATCGGCTGGTTTCTCCGTGCTGTACCAATGCAACTTTCCTTGAGTAACAGCCGTTTGAGAACTACCTAAAACCTTCAGCTCTTTTGCTTGTTGAAAGTCATACAAATCAGGATCGATAGCTAGATGTCGAAAAATGCGATTCAGGCAGTTTGCTTCTTCAGCAATCAAGTCTTCGAAACGTACGACAAGTCCAGGTAGAGATTCTTTCTTGATAGTTTCTTGAAATTCCAAAACGATGCGAGCATGTTTTTTCCAGTGATTGGTTGAATTGATGAAGTTCCAGCCGAATGAACGCATTCCCGACTCGACGACAGAGCGACCATCGCGGACGAGAACGATGGGGATGGAATTGGGGAATAGCGAGAAGAAACGATGGAGTCCTTTGACGCTTGGTGTCTTTGTGATGTAGCGCAGTGTTTCGGAAGAACCAGTGGCAGGTGTAGCAGAGCGATTAGGATCCGCAGTAGGACGCTTCAGCGAGGCTTGGCGAAGCAGGAATTGCTCAAGCGTTTTGCCGAATTCGCGCACTAAATCTTTTTTGGAGCCGACAAGACGATCTACTTCCCAGGAGGGATTCCAAGAGCCAAACACGTTCTCGACATAGGTCTCTAAAAGTTCGGAATGATGAAGTAGAAAATCTTCCCAAATCGGCGCTAGTCCCGCGCAGTTTGGATGAAGTCTCAATAGCTGGTACAAGTGATTTGTACCGCTTCGGTAACCTATGCCGAGAACAAAACAGAGCTTTTGGTTCGAGGGATCGGGAAGGGAATCCATAGGATAGTCAGCGGTAGGATTGGGGAGTGATTTCGGGGTGGTTTTCAGAGGTTAGGTCGTGCGTTTTTTGGTTATGTGACTATCATAGCGGAGTTAACTGTCGCCACCGAAAAGACCGTTAGAAAATTCTTCGCCCGCAGACCAAAAGCGATCCGGTGGCTTTTGCTTCAGGAACTCACTTAAGCCATTTTCACAGCGATCCAACGATGAAGCGGAATGAGCTTGAGAGTGAGTTGACTTTAGAAGCCGAGTTGTTTCTCACGGTGTGTCGTACGTCGTTGACTTCGGAAGCGATTCAGACTTGGATGGATCGCAGCGAAGAAAGACCTATAGATTGGGAGTTGGTCTTGAGGATGGCGGCCAAACACCGAGTGATGCCATTGTTGCATAGGCAAGTTCAAGCGAGTTTGCTTGATCGAGTACCTAAGAGTTGGTACAGACGTCTTGAAAATCGCGTTGCAGCAAATTCCCAGCGTTGTGAGGGGTTAGCCAAACATGTGGTCGAATTACAGGCAAAACTTTCTGCAGAAGGAATCGAAAGTCTGGTCTTTAAGGGAACCGTATTGGGTGAGCGCATCTATCGGGATATGAAATTGAGGCAGGGTTGGGATATTGATGTCTTAGTTCGGCAACAAAAGAAGGATGAAGCCATTCAAATTCTGCAACAGTCGGGATATGAGATTGTTCGGCTTTACGATCAAGCGATCGATTTGGTGCACCGGGAAACGGGGACGCCGGTGGATCTCCATTGGCTCCTTACGCCGAAATACTTTCCTTACCGAGAAAAAATGGAGTCGTTTTTTGTCAGGTCAATCGAGACTCAGACGAGTGCGGGAAAGGTACGGACTTTGTGCGACGAAGACCTTATTGCCGTACTTTGTCTACAGATTGCCAAGGATGCATGGGAGCGGCAGCAACGAATACCTTACTTCTTCAAGGTTGTCGATTTAGCGGAGGCTCTATCAGTGATGAAGGACATGGACTGGGTGAGTTTACGGCGTCGTGCCAAGGAAAATGGATGGTTAAAGATATTGCAGTTGGCCGTCGGTGCTTGCCAACGTTGGTTGGGATTGGACGAAGCTTATTGCAAACAAGTGATTGGGGGATCAATCAGCAAGCGAGAGCAAGAGTTAGTAAGTCGATTGGGTGAAAGAGTAGTCTGTGCGTCGGCTTATGATTTGGGATCAGAAGAAGTAAACAGTCGACCAAAAGGGAAAAACGACTTGTGGCACCGAATGCGACAGGGGCTTTTCTTTATGCAGATTCGAGAAGATCCAATCGATTGGGTGCGGTATGGCACGGCGGTTCTGTACTATGGTATTCCAGAGTTTTTATTTGGGCAGCAACACAGTCGGCTAGGAGGCAATACAGTAAGGAGGCACGGGCAATCAGAGAAGGTTGCAACATGATTTCCATGAAAGAATTCAAGAGGCAGTTTGAAGTTCATCGCTGGACCTATGGGATATTGTGGAAGGTACAGCCTTGGTACACCCTTGGCTTGGTGGTGTGTGGTTTTCTTTCGGGGATAACCCCTGTGCTGCTCTTTATTGCTTTGCGTGGATTGATCGATGATCGTCACGTATCAGGCGGTAAGAATACGGAGCTATGGCTGTTGTTCTTGATGACTGTCGGAATAGTCGAAGCGGTCATAAGTTTAGCGCTCAAGTTATTTCGTAACTTGCTCCGCGAGCGGGCGGTGGTGGATATCAACGAAATGATACTCAAGGCATCCGTGACGCAACCGGTCTCTTTTTTTGAGAACAACAAGTCGATGAATCGGCTTGAAAAAATCAAATCAAACAGCGCAGAACGCTTGGTTGAATTAATAGGAAGGAACTCCCAAGTTCTCGCATCAATACTTCAAATCACCACGATATCGGTGATGTTGGCTCGTCTCGAACCGTTGATCTTGCTCGTCGTACCACCCTGTTTTATCCCATATCTTTGGTACCAATTGCAGTTAGGTTCCAAAACATCGAAGGAGCTTCATGAGCGAGCTCAAGATCGACGGCGGGTGGGGTATTTTGTAGGACTATTGACTTCACCTAGCAGTGTAGCGGAGACCCGATTGCTGGGCATCTCCGATTATTTGATCAGCAAGTTTCGAGGAGCACTCTCAACGAATCGCGATCAAGAGGTATCGAAGAATGTCCGGCAGTTCCTCGGCGGCGCGGTGTTTTCAATCTTGTGCACGATACTGTTCGTATGGCTGATTTACCGCATGCTTCACGGACGAGGGGAAAATGGTGTTTCGTTGGGGGGTGTCGTTTTTTTCGCGGGAGCAGCGATACGACTGCGCAAGTCGCTTGAGGATGCAACCGGGTCACTTGCTTCGATTGCCGACCACATGGTTTATGTGACTTCGGTGAAAAATTACTTGACGTCTTCGGTAGAGGAAACGCCGCAGTCGATGCCACAAGAATCGGGGGAATTTTATCCTGAGATCCGTTTTCAGAACGTCTCTTTTCGTTATCAGGGCCAAGAGACCCCAGCCTTGGACAACATCACTTTTACCATCAGGCCTGGAGAGACGATCGCAATCGTCGGAGAGAATGGTTCAGGTAAATCGACTTTGGTCAAACTCATTGCTGGCATCTACATTCCAGACTCTGGAGCAATTTTGATTTCTGGCCAACCGCTAGAACCGAGCAGCCTAGAGTATTTTTACAAGAAAATAGCATTTGTCTTTCAGGATTTTGGACGTTACAACACGACACTCTTGGAGAACGTCGCGTACGGGAACTGGTCCAAGTTCTCCGGCGAGACGGATCTTGAACGCCTCGAAGAGTTAGCCCCAGTGATTTCCCAAGCAGGATTGCAGAAGGACTTGGAGAGGATGCCGCAAGGAGAAGCGACGGTATTAGGTAAGCAGTTCGGCGCCTACGAGCCCTCGGGGGGAGTATGGCAAAAAATTGCTTTAGCTCGTGCTTTTGCTCGCCAAGCTCCGATTTTGATTATGGACGAGCCCTCTTCAGCGATTGATGCCCGCGCGGAGTATGAGCTCTTTGGAAGGATTGAAGCGTTGTCTGAAGGTAGAACGACGATTCTGATTTCACACCGTTTTTCGACTGTGTCCATGGCTTCGCGAATCTTTGTGATCGACCGAGGTCAGTTGGTAGAAGAAGGAAGCCATGATCAGCTCATGGCGATGGCCGGACGATACGCCATGTTATACAACTACCACAAGAAACTGCATGGTGAGGGGTAAGACTTGATCCAGGTTCTCATCGTATACGATGTCGACGGTTGGGCATATCATTCTCGGGCTATAGCGCTGCAAAAGTACTCCCCAGAAGGATTCGAAATTCGGATCGCTGGCATGGAAATAGACTGCGGTGGAGTGGCGAGTACTGGTGATGAATCGAGTTTTGAATTTGCCCCAACGCGGGTTCCTATATCGGTAGCGACGAGACTGCTACAGCAGGATCCGACGCTGCGCGGCGATCCCGCTTGGGTGCGTTCCCGATTGCTTGAGATTTTGGGAGATAATCCTCCGGACGTCATCCTGAGTTTATGTTCTCACTTAGTAAAGCCCATCCGAAGATTACTAAGCGAATTGGGCTGGAGCACCAAGCTCATCGCATCGAGCAACAATGGATGGCCGCATCGGGTGGAGCACTTTGAGAAGCTGTTCGACTATGCCGACTGGGTCGTTGTCAACAACCGAGAGTATTACGAGAAGTCAGGCTCGCGAGCTCGATGTTCCGCTATATCCAATGGTGTAGATTCTAGCGCGTTTTACCTTGAGCGCCCCATATCGGTTCGCAAGACGAAAGTAATATGGTCTGGTTCGCAACGGCACCGAGACATCAAAGGCTACGATGAGTATGTCCTTCCAGTTTTTGAGGCGTTGAGGGCTGATGGTATCGAGTGTGAAGCTCACTTGGTCGACTCAAGAGGCGAAGAGCGTTTGGACCGGAATCAAATGCGAGAGTGGTACAACGATGCCACGATTTATTTGTGCGCAAGCGAGACAGAGGGTACTCCGAATCCAGCATTAGAAGCAGCAGCTTGCGGTTGCACGGTTGTAAGCACCCGCGTGGGCAACATGCCTGAACTGCTGAGAAATCGTGAGAATGGAATTCTCGTCGAGCGACAGGTTGATTCGATAGTAGCAGGGATTCGCACTGCCATCCGCGATCAGGTCAAATTGGCAACGAATCTTTACAAGGATATACAGGCTTGGAGCTGGAGTCGACGTTCAGAACAGTACTATCGTTTGTTCGAGAAAGTGGTACGGTCGGGTGAAAAGAGCAAAGCGTTCAGTGAACTAGCTTCCAATGCTGCGATAAAGTCAAAGATTCCGTGCATAGAAAACGAAGTGACGGTATTTGTTTCCACCATAGATAACGTCAGCTTCTCAGAATGCATGAGACATCTGGCGATGCAGGATTGTCGTTTTCGACTCGAGGTCATTGAGAATGTAGCTCCTATGTCGGCAGCTTTTCAGCAGATGATCGATCGATGCAGAACACCGTATTATGTTCAAGTCGATGAAGACATGCTTTTAAAACCCAATGCTATCCGCGCTCTGCACGAGTGTATCAAAGCTAGCGAGCCGGACCATGCGATAGTCGTTCGGCTGTTATGGGATGAACATTTGCAACGCGCGATACAAGGGGTAAAAATCTATCGGCATAAAATCGTATCCCAGTTTCCGTATCGCGATGTTCAGTCCTGCGAGCGCGATCAAGTGACCCGATTTACAGAACAAGGATACAAAATAGGGAGACCGATTGACCGAGTCTATTTCGAAACTTGTCCTGAGGTACTAGGTTACCACGGGAAGTTCTTTCATGCAGAGAGTGTCTACGAGCGGTACTTCACCCTCATGCAGAAACGAAGAAAGTACGCAGGAAAAGTGAATTGGCTCGACAGACATTTGATCGAGTTCTTTGATCGTTTCAAGAAAGACCCAACGGAATTTAATTTGATGGCGATCCTCGGTGTTTTAGCCGGACATTTGCTAGGCCATCATCAACAAAACGATGCTGGAGAAAAGGATTTCAGAACGTATAAGAGTCTGCCAGGTTTGCAGTCGGCACGCGATTTCTATGCACAATGCACAGCGTTGCAAGCTAAACCGTTCGAGTCGCCATCCGAAGTAGATGGGATGCCTGCTTTGATGAATGAACTAACAAAACAGGTCTCCCAAGAATTAGTGGAAAGAACTACTTCGGAGAAATCATCCGGTGTAAAGGAATACCGGGGATGATAGCGGATCAAACTCCATCCTCGGGATGTTATCGCCCTTCGGTAACCGTTGTGGTCCCCGTGCGCAACGGGGAAGCAACCATTGGCCCTTGCCTGCAAGCGATTGTTGCGCAGCGATGGGATGGCGGGGAACTTGAGATCATCGTTGTCGACAATGGATCAACCGATGGTACTTTGCAAAAGATCGCTCATGAATTCCCGTCTGTGCGATTGCTTCAGGAGAGCAAGCCTGGAGTATCGCACGCGAGAAACCTTGCGATTCATGAAGCGCGAGGAGAATGGATTGCGTTTACAGATGCCGACTGCGTCCCGACCCCCACATGGGTCCAAGCATTAGTTCAACGTGCATCGGAAGTACAAGATGTCTCTTTTATTGGTGGAGCAATACGCCCTCTGCTTCCAACAACGTCGATCGGTTTGTTTGCAGAGAACTTGTTCGATCAAGGCCGAAGCATCGAGCGAGAGAGCCCTCCGTCGTTTATCTCTGCAAATCTATTTGTACGAAAATCGGATTTAGTACGTGTGGGGATGTTTAATCCAGATTATCCCAGGGGCCAAGATACCGAATTGGCTTGGAGATCTCATTTCCGATTTGGACTCCGATTCGCGTATGCGAAAGATGCGGTCGTTGAGCACGCAAACGAATCGACTTGGTCGGGTCTGATCAAGAAGGCTTGGCAACACGGGAGTGGATCATCGCGTCTGATTGCCGAGTTTCAAACGGAGCTCAAGATCGACCCAAAGAAACGTTGCAGAGAGACCAAGTTCTACAAAGAGTTTTTCAAATCCGCTGCGGTAATCCTTGGTTATCCAATTTTTTACCGGAAGCGATTTGCTTGGGCTGAAGTCCGAGACCGTTTTTATTTTGCTGTGTTTCGAATGGTCCGGCAGCTTTCGTTTGTCATCAATACGCGCCGCAGAGCTTCCAAACAACAGAAGAGATAAGAATGTATCGAGCGACGATCGTCATGCCATTAAAGTCTCAAGTTGACGTTTGGCTTCGAGAGTCGGTGCTGTCGGCATTAGCGCAGACAGTACCAACAGAAGTACTGATCGTTACCTCTGTACATACTCCAGCGTCGAATCTTGAAGTGATTGACGCCTTGCTCAGGGAGTATTCCCAACTCAAGATGGTGCTGCGTCCAGAGGGAGCGCAATTCGCCGGCGCGATCAATTATGGTTTTGAAGTCGCGAGTTGCGATCGTGTGGGAATCCTTCTGACGGATGACAGAATCGCACCCGAAGCAATCGAGAAATGCGTGGTTCATGACGCTGACATCGTAGGGACCTCGCGATGTGGTATAGACGAGGGTTTTACGAAAGTGCATTGGGAGAACAAATCCGATCCTGCACGCTACGCCAAGTTGAGTACCATCGAACAACGAGCGAGCTACATCGGTCATTTTATGTTGTTTAATCGAGCTAAGATGCTTTCGGTTGGAGGAGTAGATCCGAACATCGGATTAACAGGTGCTGACGATTACGACCTGATCTGGACCATGCTTGAAGCGGGTGCAAGTGTGCACTTGGTATCCGAGACGCTTTACTTTCTACGAGACCACGACGGAGTCCGATTGACCATGCGCGATCAGCAATCGCAGATCGAAGATCTAAGGAAGATCCTGACGAAGCACGGTATTGTTGGCGAAGAAGCGGAGAAGTTGGTTGAAGCTAAAAAGAAGTGGTACGGCACACCGGGTTACGTCGCCAAAGCGGATCCATTTTGGTACCTCCATGGGGAACCGGACGCAGAGCTGAAGAGCAAAGGGCCAGAAACCCGAGGTACTTTGTGAGTTCTTCGTCGGATCCTACAGTGGGTCCTACAGCAGATCCGTCATTCGTTTAATCCGAGGCGTTGGAATAAATCAGAAGAACGACGTCGATTGGGACTGCGTGAGGACGATTTGGTGATCGGTTTCTTGATACGATCGTTTGCTCATCTCTTGGATCTGATCAAGGAATCCAAGGAGTTATCCGAGTGTTGCGCAGGTGATGAGAAGTTTCGACGGAGACGGGATCGATCCCTGAGGTGCTCTTGGAGAATGGATATGTTAGCGAGCTAGGGAATGAGAAGCCTTTTGTAGAGCATTTGGAGTTATTAGCACGTTCGCAGGAAAGGCGGCAACTGATGGGAGTCGCTAGCAGGCGGATTGCCATGCGGTTTGCTAGTCGACATGCGGTTGGTAGGTACGAAGAACTCTTATTGGATGCTTTGCTGGAAACGGGGCGGTCGGAACGTATCTAAACTACCGCAATACTTGTTCAAGCATGGAGCGAAGGATTTCAGGGGGAGCAAGTTTTCCGCATTCCAATTGCAATTCGATCCCGCTCACTTGTTGAGCGAGTGGTTGTAAAACTTCGGTGAGACAAGGCTGCGTTGGATTGTGGTTCAGGAAGGCTGAGGAAGAGATAGGAAATAGATTTTCAGCGAGTTTGGATTGTAGCTTTACAGAACTCATCGGCTTCCATGACGACTGGGTGTTGGTGAGTTGTGAGGGGAAAACAAACAACGCAGCAGGAGCAAAAGATACTTGTTGACTCCCCACAAGGTGCAAGTATTGGTGAGTGCTAAGAGAAAGATCGGACAGCGTTGGGTGCGAAGATGAACTGTGGATCGCTTGGGCTTCGGCGAGAGTTTGTCGTGCTCGCCAGGAGGAGCAAACATTGCTCCATAGATCGCATTTTGCATCAGTGTTTGTAGTTTGTGGTGGAAACAGAGCAAGGCTCGATGCGCGAACGTTGACCACGCCTGGGATAGGATAGACACCGGGTTTCGGAGTTTCGATAGGGTCGATAAAGACGCGATCGTTAGCGATGAATTTGCAGTCGAAGTCACGAAGGAGCTGGAGCATCAAGGTTGATTTTCCTGCGCGGCGCTGACCTAAGATCAGGATCGCTCGGTCATGAAAAGTTACAGCGGAAGCGTGGAGGGGTATCCAACCTTTTGCAATTAGACAGTGGCTTGAGAACTCGCGCACGATGCGAAGGATTGCCACTCGTGCGCTGGGTTGTTGCGTACGTGCTATGACCTCTATGTGTGGAACTTTGTCAGTATGCTGGGAATGACTTACGTAGAAGACATCTAATTCCGAGTCATAGATGGTGTTAGTTAGGTTTGGGTTCGAATAGGTAGCGATTTCTTTGTCATGTAAGCTAAAGCATGGAGTGGGTAGAGTGAAAGTCGCTCGCTGAGCTAGTAGAGATTGGTAGTTCGCTACGTTGCGACATAGAGTGAGAGCGAGATGGAGAGGTTTGGGCGAGACCAGTTGCGTGGTTTGCGATTGAGGATTGCAAGAGAGATTCGATAGGTTTTCGTCGATCCATTGTAGGTCGGATGGATCATAGGCCGTCGAATCGATGGTAATTTGAACGGTAAGTCCCGGGAATTGGATCCAAGTGGATTGTGGATCGGGGTTAGAGGATTGGGACATACGGATTTGGATGTTTTACGGATGGCACAAAAAACAAAGACGGTGAGAGCAAAGACGGGAATTGCGCAGAGTACTTTGTTTCTTATTCCACGCCAAGTGTCGCATCTGCATCCGAGGGCATTTTGGCTTCATTTGAAATGAGCTTGGGTCGTACGGATTGGCTCAAGGGGTTGGGTGCTCGCAAGAATCTCCAGACGATCAACCAGAGCAGAGCAATAGCGAGCAAGAAGGCTACGAGAGCGACGAGGAACAAGCGAGCAAGTTTTTGACCCATGGTAGCCACAGGGACGGTGATCGAATCTGCGGGGACTTGGACGAGCAGAAGGAGAGACGTTGATTGTTTGCGTTCAAACTCGTCTGAACCACGGCGAGCGATTTCTACTTTTTCCATGGCCGCGATCCATTCACCTTGGTATGCACTGCCGCGAGGGTCTTTGGAGACTGGATCTTGGTAGCGGTAGGTACCGGTTTCTTTGAGTTTGCGAAGCATGGCGTCATCGATTTGAAATTTCAAATCAGCATTGGTCGCTTTGAATTCAGGTGCAGCATTGAGGGTAGAAAAAAATGGGTGTTGCAGAATGGTTCCTTCGCGTTCCCCTTCGTGTCCATCGATGAGGACAGCAAATCCGGAGAACTGTCGGTTTTCGGCGCGATACTCAGGATCTGCCGACCGTTCGGCTGCTTCCCGTTTTTGGCTTTCAGAAGCCAGTAGTTCCAGGTCACCGATATTGATGGTCAAGACCAGTACACCTTCGGTAGTTCGTTCTGTTTTTTCGTTGATCTTCCGTTTGACGGACACGGGGGTGGAGACGGCGATTTTCCAGCGGTTGGTGGTGGTGGATTTAAAGGGAACGGATAGGTGAGTGGAGTTAGTACGCTGGATATTGCGTCGAGGTGTGCTGGGGCTTAAGTCTCTGGATTGCCCTGAGAAGTAACTACGGTACGCAAAATTTTCGCCGATGGGAGCGGACGAAGGATCATTTGCGAAGGCGGCGGCTAGCATCGTTCCATACCGATCGGTGAGGAACAAACTATCGAATCGAGTAGCACGGGCAGCACCACTTCGGGAGCGGATGAATTCAAGGCGATTTGCCAACACGGTTTCGAGTTCTGAGCGCGCGGGTAGATCCACCAAGGTTGCACGGCTGTCGTTCGGTGGTGCTTGTTCTGTGGCGAGGGACTGCAGGAGCTCGGATCCGGCGGCGTCAATGCAAGCGACAAAGCGTTCTTCGAGGGGTTGCCGTTTCGCTTCGTCTTCTACGAGCCCGAAAAGTTGTGTGATTTCCGATTCGAGAGTACCCGCTGCAGATTGCGCGGCAAAAAAGTTGCTTTGGAGGGCACCTTCACGCAATTCGTTTGATAGATCGCTTTCCGCTACAGAGACGGCTCGCCAGAAGAACCAACCCATGATGGTAGCGAGCAATAGAGGTCCAAGAATACCTAGGATCATCAAAGGGCGTCGCAACCGCGTGATGTGTCTACGTTCTAACGCTGCGAGAACTTGCTGCACGTTATCAAAACGATCATCAGGTTTCTTCGCAATGCAACGATCGATAATGGATGAGAGTCCACGATCAATACCTGAAACGCGGTAGTGCGCTCGAGGGTATGGGCTTTTTAGGATTGTATCTCGGTACCGTTTCAGCCTCTCCGATAGACTCGTAGCGGTATCGAGAGTGGTGACGGTTTCTGGAGTTCGATACGGAGGTGTTCCGACCAGCATGCAGTAAAGGATCGCACCGAGGGCATATACATCCCATCGCGCGTCGGGAACCGCATTGAGATCGGCTTGCTCTGGAGCCATGAAGAACAATGTGCCCAAAGAGGGGGTTTGTTCGTTCGACAATCGACTTTGACCGAAGTCAGCGATTCGAGGTTGCATGTCTTGATCGAGCAAGACGTTGGCGGGTTTGAGGTCGCAGTGAAGAACCCCCTTGCCGTGCGAATGGTTGAGTCCCATCGCGATCCCGGTAAAGAGTTCTACCGCTCGCGGCACTGGGAGCGCACCGCGGTTACGGATCAGATCATCGAGTGACCCGTTTTCCAAGTACTCCATCACATAATAAGGAGGTTCTGAATCCCAACCCACTTCGAGTACTTGGACGATCGCACGGTTGCCCGACATCGACACAAGATTTCGTACTTCGCGCGTCAGCAACGACCAATTCACTCCGGCGCGATGCAAATAGAACTTGATTGCTACGGTACGGCCTGTGTTTAGATTGGTGGCAATCCAGACTTGTCCATATGCTCCCTGACCCAACAGACGTTCCATGCGGTACCCAGGAACTTGGGATGGCGGAACGGTAGAGCGAAGGCTTAGTTCCTCCGCCCGCATCTGTTCGCCGACCGACTGGTTTAATGTTTGGTTGAGGGTCATACGTAAACAAGCAACGCGATGAAAAGCTCTGTTGGGAAGCCTGAGCCCAACCGCTGGCTTGACCAAGAGCACTCCTATTAGAATTGCTTAAAGTCGCTCCTGGAAGTCGTTTTTTCGTTACACTGTGTTTTCTTCTTCAAGGAGAGCAGTATTTCTTCAAAACTGCTGAAATGAGGGCATTGGCAAGAAACCCGAGGTACTTTGTGAGTTCTTCGTCGGATCCTACAGTGGGTCCTACAGCGGATCGAGTGGTGGAAACGACCAAGTTCTTGGAGTCTGTAGGGATTTCAGTAGAGCGCATCGAGGAGTTGCCACTGCAGGGAGAACGTCCAAACCGTACATCTCCTCAACGCGTTTGGTCCCGTTCTCATGGTGAGTTGAAGGTACGGCGAGTAGAAAGTTCGCAGGCCTTGGATCAGCATTTGAGGATCCGCCGCGCGAATCAAGTCTTGCCGATGCCAGAAGTTGTTTATGCAGGCTCTACTTATTTAGTGGAGCGTTGGATAGAAGGGGACCCCATACACCCGTCGCAGGTGGACGGCGACTTGATGTACCTGTTAGGTGATCTTGTTGGAAGATTTGCAGCACAGCGTTGTGAGTTGCAAGTTGAAGGCGAGCGTTTGCGTTCAGGAGTTCGCTTGGAGCAGAAGCTACAGGACTTGCTCATTGATTTCCGGGAACAAGGCATACTAACTCCTGAGCTATGCGAGTTGCTTTTAGAGCGAGGTGTTGGGAATGCACCGGTGCACGTGGAATCGGGATTTGTGCATTTGGACATAAAGCCCGAAAACATCGTTAAGACACCAGAGGGTTTATACTTTGTAGACAACGAGACGTTATCGGTAGGCGCGCTAGATTACGAGTTAGCGCGACTGTGGGGATTTTGGAAGTTGACGCCGCATGAACGGAGTCGATTTTTAGAGGGTTATCGCGTGCATCGCAGCACGAAGAGTTTTGTGTTGCACGAGTTGTTCTGGTCGATATTTTCGTTGTTAGGTTCATTGAAGTATCGTGTGCGTAGTGAGCTTCCTTATGAGGATTTGGTAGCAGCTTGTAGGGAGATTGCGCATGGCGAGCTACCGTTTGCATGGTTTGAATCGAAGGAGATGAAAGTCCGACAGTTGGGCTCGAATCGTATTCGAGTAGCGTTTTTGATGGACTACTTGGCGATAGGAGGTCAGGAGCGTGTATGTTATGAGATGATACGTTCGTTTGATCGCCGATTTTTTCAGCCGTATCTATATGCGTTTCGCGGGGGGGCGATGGCGGCAACATTTCAGAGCTTGGGTATTCCGGTAATGATCGGGTCGGATAGAGATCCACTTGCATCCAAAGAATGGACTATTCAGGATGACATCGAGAAACGGGATTATGATCAACGATTAGCAAAGGCCCTTCGCGACGATGAGATCGATGCGGCGTTGGTGTTTTCGTGGAAGACTGCGCCAAAGGTGTTGAAAGAAGCTGGGATCAGGGTAGCGATCGATAAATTGGATGGGCCTTCGCTGCTGGGAAAGATTAAAGACAAGAGCCGATTTCAATGGATAGTGGCAGAGTCGGAGACGCTTCGGTTAGAGATGAAAAATCGGCAGGAGGAATACAATTTTTCCGAGTCGAGATTGGCGACGATTTATTCATGTATCGATCCGAATTCGTTTAATCCGAGGGAGTGGAATAAATCGGAAGAACGACGTCGATTAGGACTGCGCGAAGACGACTTGGTGGTTGGCTTTGTTGGACGCTTGATCCAAGGCAAAGATGTTGCGTTTCTAGTGCGAGCCTTCCGTCGTTTTTTAGATCGGGTCAATGACTTATCCGAGCGTTGTGTATTGTTGGTCTGTGGGCCGGATGGTGGCGCCCTTGAGGGCATTTTGGGAGAGGTTCGCCGTTTAGAGCTTGAGAAACATTTTCGGTATCTACCACCTCCGGCGAGTGTAGCGCAGGTGATGAGTGTTTTCGACATATTTGCAATGTCCTCAAAAAGTGAGGGGCTTCCAACGGTCATTCTTGAAGCGATGTCGATGGGGTTACCCATCGTATCGACGGCGACAGGGTCGATTCCCGAAGTGATGTGCGAGAATGGATATGTCAGTGAATTGGGGAATTGGAAGCCGTTCGTGTCGCACTTAGCAGTGTTAGCGCGCTCGGAGGAGAAGCGGCAACGTATGGGGGAAGTTAGTCGGCGTATTTCGACGCGGTTTTCAAGTCGACATGCGGTCGGTAGGTATGAAGAGCTCTTGTTGGATGCGATACTGGAAACACGGCGAACATAATCCGGTTTACAGGAACGCGATCCGATTAGAATTGCTTAATGTCGCTCCAGGGCGTGGTTTTTTCGTTACACTAGGATTTCTTATGCAGTTTTGGGGTGTTCGAAAGAGGGCAAAACGATGATGCGAAGTCGCAGACGCTGGGCACAATCATTGGTGGTAGCAATTGGTTGTGGATTTATTTCTGTGGGAGGTGTCGGCGGTTCATGTGCTCGAGCGCAGGATGGTGCTGGGGTAACGGGGATTACTACTGATGCGCAGCAATGGGGTCATTGGCGTGGCCCGATTGGCAACGGGGTGAGTTTGACAGCCAAGCCGCCGAAGGAATTTGGATTGACGAAGAATTTGCAGTGGAAACGGGAGATTCCTGGCAATGGTTCTGGCTCACCTGTGGTTTGGGGGAGCAGAGTGTTTGTCACCAGTGCTGTGAAGTTAGCTCAGGGAAATTCTTTTGATTTCCGCGTGTACGCATTGGATCGAGCCTCGGGCGCGATACTTTGGGAGAAAAGTGCGGTGGTAGCAAAACCGCACGAAGGAACGCATGAGACCAATGGGTTCGCTTCTGCATCGGCCTGCACGGATGGCGAAATGGTTTATGCTTCGTTCGGTTCACGAGGGTTGTACGCGTACACTGTCGATGGCGACCTGGTGTGGACCATCGATCTTGGTGACATGACGATTCGCAATGGTTTTGGGGAAGGTAGTTCGCCGACGATCGCAGGGAATCTTTTGTTAGTACCTTGGGATCATGAAGGCCCATCACGCTTGGTGGCTTTGGATAAGAAGACAGGCAAGACGGTTTGGGAGACGCCGCGAGAGGAGCCTACATGTTGGGCAACACCCTTGGTGATGAAAGACCCATCGGGTAGCTTGCAAATTGTCATGAATGGCCAGACTGCAGCACGCGGATATGATCTGGCTACGGGCAAGGAGCTTTGGCGTTGCGGTGGCCAGACGCAAAGGCCTTGTGCTTCGGCGGTTGCCGAGGACGGTATCGCTTACGTAGCAAGTGGTTTTCGTGGATCGTTTATTGGGGCTTTTGATACGACCGGGCGGGGGAACTTGGAAGGAACCAATAGTGTGCGGTGGACTTTGGATCGCGACACACCCGATGTGGCTTCTCCTTTGCTGACCAACGGTCGGATTTACTACTACAAAGAGAAGACTGGATTGCTGACGTGCGTGGAAGCTAAGACAGGCAAGACGATATTTTCGGCGAGTCGTATTCCTGGCGTTCAGCGAACGTATGCATCTCCTGTAGCGGCGGACGGAAAGATCTACTTGACGGATCGTTCAGGGACAATAGTCGTGATGGCGGATGCGCCGGAGATTAAGGTCCTCTCGACTGCAGAGCTTGGAGAGGGAGTGGATGCGACACCTGCGATGTCTGGATCGCAACTGATCGTTCGTGGTGAGAAGCATGTATTTTGTTTTTCGGAGTAATGGCGATGGAAAGAAAACGAGCGAGTGATTTTGATCCTAGGGCTTTGGTGGCTTATGACGATTTTGCGCATGGTCGCATATCTCGCCGTGAATTTTCGCAGCGGCTCGCAGGGATTGCGGCTATGGGGATCAGTGCAGAAGCGTTGATCGAGGCGTTGACACCAAACTATGCTTGGGCGCAGCAAATAGCAGCTGACGATCCAAGAATTGTGCAACAATCCTTTGAGTACCAATCAGAAAAAGGTGGTGGTGTCATACGTGGGGTGTTAGCGCATCCGAAGGGAGGAGAAGGCGATCGCTATGGAGCGGTCTTGGTGATCCACGAGAACCGAGGTTTGAATCCTTACATTGCGGACGTAGCTAGGCGATTGGCGGTAGCAGGGTTTTTAGCATTAGCTCCGGACGCTTTAAGTCCTTTGGGTGGTTATCCTGGCAATGACGATGAGGGTAGGACCTTGCAAGCCAAGAGACAGCCGGAGGAGATGTTGGAGGATTTCCAAGCTGCCGCATTGGTGCTTGCCAAACATCCGCGATCGAACGGCAAGGTTGGTGCGGTAGGGTTTTGTTATGGTGGAGGGGTCGTGAATCAGTTAGCGGTGAGGCTTCCTGGAATACTTAAAGCTGGGGTGCCGTATTACGGACGGCAGGCTGCGGTGGAGGATGTGCCGAAGATACAGACTCCGCTATTGTTACAGTACGCCGAGTTAGACACTCGGATCAACGAAGGTTGGCCGTCGTATGAGGCTGCGTTAAAGATGCATGGGAAGGAATACCAAGCCCACATGTATCCTGGGGTGAATCATGGATTTCACAATGACTCGACACCGCGCTATGATGAAGTGGCGGCGAAGCTGTCTTGGGATCGGACCTTGGAGTTTTTTCGCAAGCACTTAAGTTAGCCGGGGATGCGCGTTGAGCGGTCGCGAAGGTATTTATGAGCGCAGTATTACCGCGAGAAGAGTATGTCGAGCAAGCCTATTTATTTCGGATCTTGTGGGAGCGACTTGGACAAGATCTGACGTTACAGGATTTGATGCAGCAGTGTCGGTTTGAGGTTTTGGCGACGACGAAGTTGCCGATGGCGATCGATTTCCTCAACAGCGAGTTGAAGCATACGGGGGTTTTGGCTCCAGGGATGCGGAGGTTGAGTCACTACTTCACTTCGTATCAAGCTTTTTTGGTGGAGCAAGCGGAAGAGGACCGTGGGAGGTTTGACTTCCGCACCGCGTTGTTGGTATTGCAATCGGAGGCGAACTACAAAGCGTCTAGTGCCTTTGATCGGCAGGGTTTATTTTTCTTTCAATTCGAAGCGTTGTGTCGGCATCGGCTCAAGTATGACGCTGGGTTAAAGAGCATGAGTCAGGATCCGGCTTATGATGTGGCTTGGCAGGAATGGTTATTAATTGTTCAAAAGCAGTTGGGATTGGTGGATTTAGCGGATTTAATTTATGGTCGCAGCGAAGAGTTCGTGACGTATCGCAAACGCCATTTGGGTCCTGATGCGCGTCCGGAGTATCCGATTCTTTTTGGGGAGCGGGAGGGCAAGATCGCTTTTGCGAACCGGCGCAAGGAGCCTTTGTATTTGTTTGCCGCGATGCAAAGGCATTTGGGATATCCGCCTGTTCCGAAGCGGGAGATTGTCGATCAGACGTTGGAATTAATCCCGCAGATGCAGAGGAGACTCGAGCGACTTGAGGCGAGGATGAAGTTCATGGAGGAGGAGCAGCGTCAGGGGATCGACATTACGAAATTCTTTGGCCGGGGGGCCCCTCCGATGGTCGATTTGGGCGAAAACACCTGACTCGGATTCCAAACGGTTTCAGGTTAAGGTCGCTTCATGATACAATCTGGGGAGTGTTTACCATCATCAAAATTCATTTTGCTCCAGAACGTACGCTGAACCACCAATGACCTTAGCCGATCAAGCGCAAGCCGACTTGGACCGTTTGCAACGCGCGCGCGAACAGATAATTACCCAGCTTTCAAAAACCATTGTTGGCCAGCAGGAAGTGATTGAGCAGTTGCTCATCAGTATCTTTGCCCGGGGGCATTGTCTGCTTGAGGGGGTACCTGGTTTGGCCAAGACGTTGATGATCAGTACTTTGGCCAAAACGATGAATTTGAGTTTTAGCCGAATTCAGTTTACACCGGATCTGATGCCGGCGGACATTACAGGAACGGAGATCATTGAGGAGAACAAAAGCACTGGGGAGCGAGAGCGACGGTTCATGGAAGGACCTTTGTTTGCGAACGTGGTGCTTGCCGACGAAATCAACCGAACGCCACCGAAGACACAGGCTGCTTTGCTTGAGGCGATGCAAGAGCGGCAGATTACGGTGGGGCGGATCCGACATACTTTGCAAGATCCGTTTTTTGTGTTGGCTACACAGAACCCGATTGAGCAAGAAGGGACTTATCCGTTGCCCGAAGCGCAACAGGATCGGTTCATGTTCAAGGTATGGGTATCGTATCCAACATTTGATGACGAGTTCGAAGTAGCCAAGCGAACGACGGGTCGCGGTTCGAGTGAGATCCAAGCGGTATTGCAGGGTCCGGAGATCTTGGCACTCCAGGAGTTCATCCGAGGAATCGAAGTTTCCGAGAATGTGATTCGCTATGCTTTAGCGATTGTGCGACAGACCCGTATCGGTCAGCCTGGTGTGCCTGATTTTGTCGCCGATCAGCTTGCTTGGGGCGCGGGACCACGCGCTGTGCAATTCTTGATCTTGGGAGCCAAAGCGAAAGCTGCGTTATCGGGTAGGTCGCATGTCGACACATCCGATGTGCAGTTCTGTGCCAAGCCAGTGTTGCGTCACCGCATTGTGGTGAACTTTGCTGCGGAGAGCGATGGGGTCACAAGTGACACTGTGATCGATCAATTGATACAAAATACACCGACGGCTCAAGATCAGTTGCTACAAGATGCCCGATTCCAAAAACTATTTGCATCCTGAAGCTATCCGTCGCATCTCCTCGATGGAGATACGTGCTCGGAACATTGTCGAGGGGTTTCTCTCCGGCATGCATCGCAGTCCGTACTTCGGTCAATCGGTCGAATTCGTGCAGCATCGCCAGTACGTGCCCGGTGATGATTTGCGACACATCGATTGGAAGGTCTGGGGCCGCCAGGATCGTTTGTATATCAAGCAGTACGAAGAGGATACCAATCTTCGCTGTACCTTGTTGGTCGATGCATCTGCGAGCATGCGATATGGTCGCGGTGCGTTGAACAAGTACGACTATGCGGCGACGGTAGCAGCGTGTCTTACCTATTTGAGTCTTCGGCAACAAGATTCGGTTGGACTGACCGTCTTCGATCAAAAGGTAAGGACGAAGTTACCATGGAGAACGAGTCGTAGTCATCTTCAAGCGATTTACAAGGCGCTTGAGCAATCACCGGTGGCGGAGAAGACGAATTTGACGAAGGTTTTCAAGGAAATTCTCGAGACGTATCCCAAGCGGAGTTTGATGGTGATCGCATCAGATTTTTTGGGAGCGGAAAAGGAAACACTCAAGGGGCTGACGGCGTTGCGAAGCGCAGGGCATGACATATTGGTGTTTCACATTCTCGATGATGACGAGCTGGATTTTCCTTTTAATGATCCAACGCGATTTGAGGGGATGGAAACCGTAGACACGTTAACTTGTAATCCACGAGCGTTGCGAGACGGCTATCTGGAATCGCTACAGAAGTTTCTTGATCGCGTCCGACATGCTTGCGCGAGTGCCAGAATTGATTATCAATTGATCCGAACCAGTCGTCCTGTCGACGCAACGCTGACGGCTTACCTCAGCGCTCGCATGGCGCACATGAGAAAGAGGTGATGCCATGCAATTCGCATACTCACCATTAGCTTGGGGTTTTTTGCTTGTTCTCGTACCACTGTTGATCCATTTGATCAATTTGGTTCGCCACAAGAAAACTCCTTGGGCTGCAATGGAGTTCTTGTTAGAGAGTTATCGCAAGAATCGGCGGTGGGTTTGGTTAAAACAAGCGTTGTTGATCGCTTCTCGAATGCTTGCGATGGCGTTGCTGGTTGGGATGCTTGCACAGTGGCTGACCGATTCAAAAATGTTCGCTTGGATGGGGCGAAGCAGTATTCACCATTATGTGATTCTCGATGATAGCGCATCGATGGGTGATACGGCGAATAACAAATCAGCCTATCAGAATGGGCTTGGGGCCATCGCATCCATTGCCGCGACGGCCAAACAGGATTCATCGAATCATTTGATGAGTTTGTTTCGGGCATCGCGTGTGCAATTAGCAGCACGCAACGGCACAGCGAACAACACGTCGGAGACTTCTGGGGTTAAAACGACCGGTGACGTGCAGGGTGTACGTGCGGATGCGGTTGCCGATTTATTGGCACAGACAATTCCTACCGATCCTTCTGGGATGCTTGCGAAGATCAACAGTACCCAACCGACCTCCTTGGATGTTGGGTTGCTCGATGGAGTTGACGTGGTGGGTCGGTTGATTCAATCGAGTGAAGATCAGAAGTCGATTGTGTATTTGATGAGTGATTTCCGAACAAAGGATTGGGCGAATGCCGTGGCATTGCGTCAACGATTGTTGGGGATCGTTGGAGAGTCTGTTGAGATTCAATTGGTTGATTGCGTAGAGGCCAAGCACGAGAATTTGACGATCACAGCGATTGAGCCTCGACAAGAAGTTTTGGCTGCTGGGGTGCCTACGATGGTCAACGTGACGGTTCGAAATCAGGGGAGTACGCCGGTTCGAAACATCAGTGCACGAGTCACCGCAGTTGATTATGGTTTGACGAATGGAGAGCCAAAACCTTCGGAGCGTTTTTCGGGACTTGTGACGGAACTACCTCCTTTATTGTTTGATCGAGTTGAGCCTGGTGAGTCGGTTACTCGCAATGTGCAGGTGGTATTTCCGAAGAGTGGGTCGCACGTTGTGCAAGTTGAGTTGCCCCCGGATGCGATTGCTTCGGACAACACTGCTCGGTGCGTTTTAGAGATATCGGAGGGGGTTCGGGTGCTATTGATCGACGGTGATGCGGGTGGCAAGCATTCGTATTTCTTTGAATCGGCGTTGGATCCGGGGGGGAATGCGAAGACCGGTTTGTTGGTGCAAAGAGAGCGTCCGGAGTATCTTCGGGATGCCGACAGTGTTGCATTGGAGAACTATTCTTGCATTCTGTTGCAATCGATACCCAATCTCGATCCTCGCGCTTTAGCAAACTTGCATCGATACATTGCACAAGGCGGGGGTGTTTCGTTGTGGTTTGGGGACGATTTATCGATGAATGATTACATCCGCGGTTATGGGGCTTGGACAAAACCAATACCGGGTTTGGAGCCTGCATTACCTTTGCTCCCATTTGGATTGGTTGGTCCAGTGGAATTGGCGAAGGTCGAAGGTGACACGACACCGGATATTTTGGCGGAGTCCCATCCAATTTTTGAACCGTTATTGGGTTTGAGTAATTCGCCGTTTCAGTTTGTTCGGATCGAGCGATATGTTGAGATCGATACGAAATTGGAGACAGCCGGGAGTCGATTATGGAAACCGGTGGCGAGTTTGAGAAATCGAGCGCCGTTGATGATCGACTATCCGATTGGTTCTGGAAGGATGCTTATTGCGTTGACTTCTTTGGATCGACGATGGAGCAATTGGCCGCAAGACCCAACGTTCGTAGTTGCCGCACTTAAACTTGTGGGGTACTTGTCTAGTTTTCGGCTTCCAGAGACTTCGCGGGTAGCGGGAACGCCGTTGCGATGGGATTTCTCATCGCAAGAGCTACTACCGGAGACTCAAGTATTGATGCCTGCCTCGAGTGCGAATGGCGTGCGACCGTTGGTGCAAATCAACGCGACGGAGGTAGGCGAGAATTCGTTGCGTGCTGATTTGGGAGGTACAAGTACGGAAATGGGTGGGGAGCTTTATCGCGCGAACACAGCGGCGGGACTTTTTGAATGGTGGGGGACTGCGATTCAAGGGGAAGCCGTGGTAAAGAATTTGGCTCGCAATACACCGGCGTCGGAAGGAGAAACAGAGCGAGTTGCACCAACGGATCTTGCGCGAAGTTTGACAGGAATCGATTACAAGTATCGCAGTGCCTTGGCGGGCAGTGCGGATCTTGCTACGGCGGGCTTGTCCAATCGAAACATGTTCTTGCTTGCGCTCTTGGTATTGCTGTTGCTTGCGGAGCAATGGTTAGCTTGGAGCGCTTCGTATCATTTGCCAAAACGATCAACCTAAACCGACGAAAAAGAGAGTATGCCTTTGTTTGCGGAGACGAAAATAGCTCAATTCGCCGGATGGGTGATGGCCCAAGAGGACGTGCGCGTTTATTACCAGTGGATGCGGCTCGAGCAGCTTGACCAATGGCATCATTGGTTTTTATTGCTGCTTGGAATTCTTGGAATCGTCGCTTGGGTTGTACATTGGTATCGCAAGGATTGGGAAGAGTTGCCCCGAACCTTGGGCGTTGCGTTGTTGATTTTGCGGTTGACCGCGCTGATTGGGTTGTTGATTTTCTTTTTGGATTTACAGAAACGAAGTGAGAAGAAGGACATACGATCATCGAAGGTAGCGGTATTGGTTGACACCAGCTTGAGCATGACGATGCCTTTGGAGGATACCGGTTCAGATGGAGTTGTGGGTTCGAATACGGGGCCAAGCCGAATTGGGGCGGTGCATAAATTTTTGGGTCAATCTTCGGTGTTAACCGAGTTGCAAAAGAAGCATGACACGACGGTTTACAGGTTTGATTCGGGGAGCAAGCCCAGTACGGTGGCGACTTTTCTCAAGCCGCGAGATTTGTCTGGTCAGGGTGGTGGAGAAGCAGAGCAGGAGAGATTATTGAGTCGATTGCGTTTCACTGCTTGGTTTGGAACGATTTTGGTCGCTGTTGCGATTGCGGCACTAGTGGTGTGTTCCTTAGCGAGGGCGTTGGGGGGCGCGCAGGGGTACTGGGCTTATGGGATCCTCGCGGGAGTAGTTGGAACGCTATGTGGATTCGTGATCATGGCGACAGCGATACTGCGTGCCGATACGATTCCTTGGAATTCGCTTTGGAGTTCGGAGGCTTATGCGCAGTTGCAACCGCAGCAAGAGCGAGAAAGGGATGATAAACAAGAGAGGCCTTTGGTACCGAGTGAGGTTCCGTGGGAGGCGCTTTTGGGGGCGACGGGTACAGAGTCGCGAGTAGGGGATGCATTGCAATCGGTTTTGGAGCAGGAAAGCAGTTCATCGTTGGCGGCGGTGGTGTTGCTAACCGACGGCAGGAGCAATGCGGGGATTGATCCGATCAACGTGGTTTCGCAGGCTGCGGGTCAGGAGGTGCGCGTTCATCCGGTCGGATTGGGCACGGACAAGAATCCTGTGAATGTGAAGATTTTGGATATGGAAGCACCGAAACGGGTTTTTCCTGGAGATCGCTTTAGGGTGACAGCGTTGGTACAAGCTTCTGGGATGGTGGGCAAGCAGATACCGATTCAGTTGCGTCGTCGACCGGGTGGAAGTTCAGCGATTGGTCCGACGATTGAGGAGGAGCGGATGTTGATGTTGGAGGGGGATGAAGCGATTACCAGTGTGGTATTTGATGTGACGCCCCGCGAGATTGGTCCGTGGATTTATGAGTTGAAGTTGATAGCACCCCCTAGCGATTCGAATAGTTCGGACAATCAGTATGAGGTTGAGGTGCGGGTGGTGGAACCGAACTCGACGGTGTTGGTTTTTGCGGGTGGTCCGACGCGAGAGTACCAGTTTGTACGCAACTTGTTGTTTCGCGATCCGACCGTTCAATCGCATGTTTATCTCCAATCCAGTGGGCCTGGTGTATCTCAAGAAGCGAAGCAACTGCTGAGCGAGTTTCCCAAGACGCGGCAAGAGATTAGTCAATACGATGCGATAGTGGCTTTTGATGCAGACTGGACCAAGTTGACGACGGAACAGATTGATGCATTAGAGAGTTGGGTATCGGAGCAAGCGGGGGGATTGGTGGTGATCGCCGGGCCTGTTGCGACACCGAAGTGGGCGGGGAACAGCGGCAATGGAAATCGCAATGCGGAGATTTTGCGGGGGATGGTGCCGGTGGTAATGAACTCGCGCGGGGCCAGGTTGGTTTCGATCGGCCGATTTGAGTCCGAAACGGCTTGGCCTTTGACGTTGCAAAACAACGCTTGGGCGACTGATTTTATGCAAGTCGGCCAGACGCTTGATGAGAGCCAGCGAGCTTGGGAGCAGTTTCGAGGTGTCTACAGTTTTTATGGTTGTTATGAGCCGAAGCCTGCGGCGAGTGTGTTAGCGACTTTTTCGGATCCTACAACCGTGGTCAATAGTTCGGCACCAATTTACTTGGCCACTCAGTTCTACGGAGCGGGGCGGGTTGTATTTCAAGGTGGAGGAGAGTTGTGGCGTATGCGTGAAGTTGGAGAGCAGTATTTTGATACGTATTACACCAAGCTCGTTCGTTGGGCGGGACAGGGGCGTTTGCTGCGTGATTCTGATCGCGGGATGTTGTTGGTGGATAAGGAACAAGCCATCGTTGGAGATCAGGTGATGGTTCGCGCGGTTCTCAAGGATGCTCAGTTTCAGCCGTTGGTTCAGAGTGATGTGACAGCTAAACTACTCGAACCTGGTGGGCGTAGCAGTAATTTGAAATTAATACCGTTGGCGGACCCAACCCAGGCGGGCGTATATATCGGTCAGTATACGACCAAGCGGACGGGGACGTATGAAGTTCAGTTGCCGATTGGGTCGTTGGCCGAACAAGTCGTTTTGACGCAGCAGACGGTAGTGCGTGTTCCTGCGTTAGAAATTCAGCGTCCGCAACGCAACGATCCGTTGCTTACGGAGTTGGCGGCGAAAACAGGTGGAAAATACTGGGTTGGATTGCAGGGGTTGGAGGGGTTGTCGGGCGTGGTTGTCCCGAGGGATCAGATAAATTATCTGCCGAATGCTCCAGACAGTGCATTTCGACAACGACTCAATGGGTTGCTGATGGCGTTGATTGCCGGAGCGTTGTGCCTCGAGTGGCTGACACGTCGTTTAAGTCGGTTGGCGTAGTCGACACAACGTCGAGTCTCACGCAAAATAGGGAGGTCTTCCCGGCAGGTAGAACCGAGGGGAAGATACGTAGATGAGAATGATTGGAATGGTTGCAGGAAGTGAGTCGTACTTTTGACAAACTTCCTGCGGTTGTCTATTGGATTTCAAAACCCACACGTCGAGTGATTTATGCATATAGAATTGGTACCCACAAAGGCCCAAGTGGAACGAGCGAATCAGAATGGTATTGGAATAGCAGTTTCGAAGTACAACGAGCACATCACGGGTAAGTTGCGTGATGCTGCGATTGAGACATTGACTAGGGCAGGAGTCGAATCTGAAAAGATTATTGTTGTCTCGGTTCCGGGTGCTTGGGAGCTCCCTTTTGCCTGTCAACGGCTTGTGGCTCTTCGAGATGTTGCCGGGGTGATTGCTCTAGGAGCGGTCATCAAAGGGGAGACTTCGCACGACCAGCACATCAATCGAGCGGTTAGCAGTGCGTTGATGCAGTTGTCGTTGGATCACAACAAGCCGATTGCGTTTGGGTTATTGACGGTCAACAGTTTGGAGCAAGCGATCCATCGCAGTGGCGGTAACAAAGGGAACAAGGGTGAGGAGTGTGCGCAAGCGTTATTGGAGTGTTTGCGATTGGGCGTTGTGATGGATGACCGCGATTCCGATGGTGGTTGCGCCGATAGTTTACAGAGCGGATCGCGTTAGGGTGGTCTCTTAAAGTTCTTAAGTTTTTGGCAAGACGTCCCAGTGTGCGATCCCTTTGTCGCATCGCCACTGGTCTTGGGCGATTTCGGTGAGAATTGCTCGCAGAACGTATTGATCGTCAAGGATGGCGACCGGTGTGTTCACCGGTGGATGGATTGGTGAGTTGCTATTTATTGGTTGATAGGGGCTGATTTGTGTATCTGGTCGAAACTTATCGATTGGAGTGGTTTGATTTTCGATAAGTGACGGCCATGAGAGACGTTGACCATCGAGAATTTTGCGCAAGATGATGTCGTTGACGAATAGGTTTGGCAGGTGGGAAACGGCGAGTGCTGGGGGGAGGATGTGCGGTGCCCAGGGTGAGGTCGGTAGTTGTGCGAGTGGGATAGCGTGATCGAGAGAGAATGGGCCGACGCGAGTGCGGCGCAGAGAGCTCATCACAGCATCCGATCCGAGTGATTTCGCGATATCGCTTCCGAGCGTCCGCATGTAGGTGCCGGTGCTACATACTGTCCGTAGAGTGAAGGATTCTTGGGTCCATTCGACAAGTTCTAGTTCGTGGATGGTAACTGTGCGTTTGGGCATCTGTACTTCGACACCTTTGCGAGCTTGGGTATGAGCTCGTTTTCCATTGATTCTAATTGCGGAGTAAGCGGGAGGAATCTGGTCGATAGGGCCTAGAAACTGATGCAGGGTAGCTTGCAATTCTTCTTTCGAAAAACGGTTTGCATTGGGTAGTGGTATGACTTCTGTTTCCAGGTCGGCAGATGGGCTTGAGCATCCAACTTGGAAGCTTCCGAAGTATTCTTTGTCGAACTCGTGAACTTGGTCCATCAAGCGTACGGCGGGTCCGAGGAGTAGAACCATTGCACCGCTAGCGAGGGGGTCGAGTGTACCGGCGTGAGCGATTTTTGTAGTGCGATCGTTCGCTTGTCGCAAGACTGCGGTCGCTTGGTTTACACAGTCACGGCTCGTCGGGCCGCCTGGTTTATCGACGACGAGGATTCCATACATATGCGGTGGGTAGGCAAGATAGAGATTTACCAGCGGATGTCGATAGTAGCGCCGGGGCGAACTGAGAGCATCATGGCGGCAGAGTCATCGACGAGGTGCAATCGTAGGGGTGAATCGTTTTCAGCGATTGCGATCAGTGTCATGCTGGGTTGTTGATGGTTGGAATCGAAGAGACCGATCGTTTCGTGTTCATCGTCGATCAGGATACGTGTATCGGTCGAGCGAGGAATGGGTTTCCATTGCAGAGAGGAGATGTTGGTGATTAGATCGCCGTTCGAGGTTACCTCGACGACGATTCCTTCGATGCGTCCCGACACTTAGTTGCTCCTTCAAGATGGCACTGCCAATTTAGCCTTCGGTGCTCGTCACTGTGAAAAGTTTGCCTTGAACTTGCCACCGGGAATTCGAAACAAGGAAGACACAATCAGTGTACTCGAAACTGTGGAAGTTGTGGTGTCGCGAGGGGGTGCGCGGAGAGAATACGATACCGAACTTTGATGAAGATTCGCTCATTTAGGAGCGCATTAGGTGTTCGATTGGGGCTTAGGGTTTGCGATTCGGTAGGGAGATTATGTTTTTTCGGGAGTTTGTATGAAGGACTCCGAGCCATCGTCCTCGGCGCACATCGATGACTGGTGCTCCATCGAGATCGGTCGCCAGGAGGACGGTAGAGTCGAGCAGTAGGCCTTGTTCGGTCTGGGTGAATCGTGATTTATCGATGAAGACGGAGCGTTCGGTTTCTGGGGTAACGATTAAGATATCTTCGATGGGATCGGAGGGGGTTTGTAGGAATTCCATTGGATCGAGGGGCGGGCTGGAGGTTACCGGTGGTGATGGGAGTCGAAGGCGCAGCATGGAGTACTGTTGCCCGAAGGACATAGGAATTTTGTCGACAGCGATTTGTTCGGCTTTGGTCAGCTCGTCGTTCGGTTGTTTTGGTGTACTGCTAGGTGAGAGGGATGCATTGGGTAGTGATTCATGGGGCAGTGAGACACCGGCGACTTCGAGTTGACCGGAATTGGGCAGCGCATTTTGAGGGAGCGTGGCGAAGTCTTCGCGCAGGAAGAGTGTGCCATCTTCGAAGAGGAGTCCCCAGCCGACTTTTTGTTTGGTGACTTGGAAGCCGAATGAGGATTGTTTGTAGGTCAAGCTGGTTCGATAGCACACGGGTGATTGTCGTTGGAGTTTTTCCCAGAGTGAGCCGTAGGGTAGTGATGGGTTCCACTTGGTCCATTCATCTTCTGGGCTTTCGTGTAGATGGAAGCGAGCGCCTGTGCTGACGATACGACCTCGGTGGTCTGGGGTTGCGAATTCGATTCCACCGTAGAGTATTTGGCTCAGTGAATCGGCTTCGAGGGATATTCCTGAGAGTCCGATTCCGAAACGCCAACCGGATCGCATCCAGAATTTGGTATTGCTGCGAACGAGTTCATGGTATTCCGGGTCGATAGCGCAGCGAACGAGAACGCTTCGTGCATCGCTGGCGAGGCTGACGGTAAGGACATTTCCGACGTGAAAACCTCGGTGGAGGATGGGGGTGCCGCTATCGAGGCTAAAGCGTTTATTGGCATCGAGGATGATTTCGATGGAGCCTTCTTTGGGGCGTATTGGGGGAGGGGTTTCGAGTCCGAGGAAGTGTTTTGAGGTATAGGACAGAGAGTCTCCGGGTTCCATCGCGATGTATTTTGGGCCGACGATCGTTTCAAGACCGCGGATAGATTCGATGGAAACGATGGGGCGAACGATCCAGAAGAGGGTTCCATCGGTCACGGTTTTTCGGGCTGCGGGTGTTAGGCGTACTGAGACGGTGATCCCTGGGGATTGCGAAGCGTTTGTGTTGGATTTGAGACCGATTTTCTCAACGCGTCCTACTTCGATTCCCCGAAAACGCAACGCATCGGCGGGTGCAAGACCGTGTCCATCTTCGAAATCGATTTCGATCAAGTCCCCTTGGTTCTGGTAGGTGTTGAGGAATAG
This sequence comes from uncultured Pirellula sp., assembly GCA_964483385.1. Classification (GTDB taxonomy): domain Bacteria; phylum Planctomycetota; class Planctomycetia; order Pirellulales; family Pirellulaceae; genus JBKCUI01. The sequence goes on from CAZACJ010000027.1 coordinate 42,879, forward strand.
CAGGAGGCTCATGATGCCGCAGAAGGTTGTAGCGAGCCACATCCAAGACAGGCGTTTCTTTGAGCGAACGGATCGCTTGGCTTGGGGGATATCCGATAATTGACTGGTATTGGAAGTGGATTGTGGATTGTCGATTGGTGTTGAATTTGGCGTAGGTGAATCGGACATAATGGGTTACCGCATCGCGGGAGGAATCGGTTTAGGCTGGGGTTCAATCCTAAGCGAGGCTTGGTTAAGATGGGATTTTTATGGATTGGCGTATCCTATATCCCAACCGAAACAACAGGGCCAAAATGTTATTGTTAACGATGCTTTTGAAATTACCAACCGGATTCGCTGGTGTGCTTGGGCATGCCGGGCATGGTCCGGTGGTTGACGGTGGGGACGGAGCAACGAGTTTGTTGCATGCATTGACTAGCCCGGAGCATTTGATCCCAGTGGCAGTTGCGTCAGTATGCCTTGGTGTTGTGGTTTGGATGGCTCGGGAGATTTATCGGATTTCGAAGCCGACTTGAACTGACAGTGAAACGACCAACTCATTTGGGTTGGGGTGGAGGCTTCGTTTCTCTGCTCGATCTTGGAATTCGAGCGCTGTATTGGAAGATGTGACATTGCCGTTGGTGGTAACGACTTGGTTACCAACCATGGGTGATTGGATGGTGGTCATAAGCATTTTCACTTCACCGAGTTGTTTGCCGGCGGCGGTTGCAAGTCGCAATGCTTGTCCTTTAGCGCGTTCAAAAGCTCGTTTCATCGCTTCGGCTTCTTGTTCTTCGGTCAGAGCGCCAACGTAGAGAACTTGGGCTTCTGCTGCGTTGTTGGTGATGGTCGAGGAGACGTAGGCGGATGCTCCCATAAGGGGCATGATTTGTTCGAGTTCTTCTTCGGAGAGTTGGACGCGCAGTTTGGTGCCGCGAAAATTCTTATCCTGGCTGATTTGTTTGAGCTTTGCACCGAATTCGACAGCGGCATCGAGTTGATCGGGGTTGATAGACCATTCGGCGACGAGTCGTTTGGTTGCGGTTTGGACGAAGGGGAGCGGTTCCGATTCGCCGTCGAGTTCCTCTTCTTCCTGCAGGAGCATTTCACGAAGTTTACCGCGCATTTGCGGGTTGTTGACTTGCATTTGTGCGGCTTGTCGCCTGAGCCACATTCGGGCGGAATCGGGATTTTCGACGAATGGAACTGATTGACTCAGGACGGGCAAGTTCCATCGGAAGCTGGATTGCTCTTCTGGGAGGTTCGCGGCAGTTGCCGCATCGACGAGTGTTTTTTGGGCTTCTGTGCAGTGAGTCTGCAATTTCGAGACGGCTTGAGCGGCCGTTCTGTCCTCAGAGCGAAACGTAGTTCGCAATTGGATCGCGACGGGCTGGAGTGTTACTGATTCTTGAGCGGTGACGGTCAGCAAGGGTTGTGGGGCTGGGGAAGTCGCTGATGGTGCATTTGGAGTTTGGCCAAGAGCGAGAGGATCGAATCCCGATCCTAGGCCGCTTGCCCAAAGTAGGCACGAGAGAAGGAGGCCAATGCGTGGCGATGGAAATGAAAGCATGGAAAGATCTCCACGGAACCTTTAGCTTGAAAGCAAGTGGCGTGATGGGGGAAAAGATCGAGGAAATGCACCCGATTTTATCATAGCTTGTTCGATATCGGTGGTTTGGAGAAAGTGCTAAGTTTCTGGTCGCAAAGGAGAAGTTTTCCGTTGTGGAAAAGCTATCCCCTTTGAATTCTCTCGATTTCTGCTTTTCCGACTTGTATACTGCACTGGGTAATCGCAAGTAGGAGGGTCCTAGCGAGTCCCTGGATGATCTGAGGCGGACGAAGCGACGCTGGAGGGATTTTGGCGTTGTGGTATGGAAAGGGAGCGGGATGTTGAATCGAATCAAGCGGCATCGGATAGGACGAATTCTTTCTCAACGAAGTCTTTCACAACGAATTCTTCAGCGTAAGCGTCAGAGGTTGGTTTCGTGCGTGATGGGCCTGACGGTTCTTGCGTTCGTGCCTCTCTTCCAGCTTGGTTTTGCATCGCCGTTGACAGTCTTGTTCGTCGACGTTGGAACAGATTCAGCGGCTCAGGATTTGGAGAAGAAAGCGAGTTGGGTTTGGTCGGACGCAGCGGGTTGGGTTGAGCGTTTTGCGAGTTGGTTTGAGGGGCTTGGGAAGAACGATGTTGCGCTACCGGTAGCGGCATTGCTGGATGAGTCTCGCCAGATGTTGGGTTTGCGGGGGATTGAACTGCACGAGCGTTTGCTGGGGATTTCTTCGAAAGCGGATCGTTCGGTTGCGGAGTTTGTCAGAACGCTCGATGCGAGTTGGCTTGAGAGCACGCCGAAGACGCTTGAAGGCCAGCTCAGTTCGCTCATTGCGAACGGTGCAATTCCAGCTTGGCTCAAACCCGAATTGCAGCTTGCCTATGCCAGGGGTTTGATTCACCATCAGCGGATCGACGAAGCATTTTCGGTGTTACAGAGTTTGCCGATCGAATCGGTTAGCGATCCGTCAAGCTTGTTGTTTTCTCTTGCGGTTTGTCAGCATTATTTGCTGATGAAGCAACCTTGCGAGGAATCGCTGCGGAAGTTGCTTGAGCGGGAGCTAGAGATTCCCAGTCGTTATGCGATTACTGCTCGACTGATGTTAACGGATATCGAGCCATTGAAAGAGGATTCGCTCGATGAGGTAGCGAGGATGATGAACGACGTAGAACGGCGGCTGTCATTGGGTAGGGCGGGCAAGCAAGTTCGGGAGCAGGAGCAAGCCATCGTCGATAAACTAGACAAGATGATCGAGCGGATGGAGAAGCAGCAACAGCAACAACAGCAGCAGCGCAAGGAGCAACAGCAGCAACGGAATCAGGGTCAGAATCAGGGTCAGCAACGCGATCCGTCGCAGCAACAGCAAGCTGCGGAACAATCGAATCCGGGTGGTGGTGATGGTCAGGGGGACGTAGACAACAAGGACATTGGAGACAAATCTGGGTGGGGGAATTTGCCGCCGGCGGCGCGGCAAGAGGCGTTGCAGAGCATGACCAAGGATTTACCGAGTCATTATCGTGAGGTGATCGAGGCGTATTTTAAGCGGTTGTCGAAGGGTAGCGAAAAACCTTAGAGTTTTTTGCCGAAGGCTAATTTGCGGGATGCTGTGAATTTGACTGCTACGACAAGTTTCGAGTCCGTGACAAAAAACAGGTTCACGGATACCATACTCTACGCTTGGTCTTTAGCGTTGGGTTAACTCCCGCTTACCAGCCGGCTTTCTACGAAATTGTCAGTTATTGTTTTCATTGAGAATTTGCTATGAGTGAATCATGTGGTTCTGAGTCTTGCGACGCGACGCGACAAGCTGTTTCAGAGAAGAAAGCCGAGATACGCAAGCAAGCGCACGAGAATCGGCGTGCTCAGGTGGACAAAGATGGCGTATCGGATGTTATTATGGCAAGGTTCTTTCAGTTGCCTGAAGTAGCGGCGGCCAATACGGTCATGTTTTATGTGGATGTGCGGGACGAAGTCCGGACGCGTCAAGCGCTCCCGGAGGCTTTGAAGAGTGGCAAGCGGATTGTCGTTCCTTACTGTGTTGATGGAGAGTTGGAGCTGTTTTGGCTTGAGTCGATGGATGAGCTTGAACTCGGTATGTACCGCATTTTGGAACCACGAGCTGACTTGCGTACGGTAGCTTCTAAGCGATTACAACCGGAAGACCTTGATTTGATCATGGTTCCCGGAGTTGCCTTTGACCGTCACGGGGGGCGTACAGGGCACGGTAAGGGTTACTACGATAAGCTTTTAGAGCATGCCAAGCCGACGACGCCGTTGGTAGCGTTGTCTTTTGAGTGCCAACTTTTCGACGAAATTCCCATGGATGTTCACGACATTTACATGGACAAAGTGGTCACTGAATCTGCGGTTTATTCCGGCCGTGGTCGCAAGGCTGTTTAGTGAAACGGAGGGGCTGTTATGCAATCGACGACAACTACCACATGGACGCCCAGCGACCCGAATGCGGCGGGCAATTTATGCTCTCATGAGCCGTGGAAGTCGTCTCAGTGGCAAGCGATGGTGGAGGATACTTACGCGGAAGCATTTCGTAGCCTCTATAGTCGGGTGCTGGTTACAGCTCGGGACGAGAAGTGGTTGCTTGCGGCTTGCCAAAAAGCTACTGGACACGCTAGTAGCACGATTCTTTGCGATTGCGAAGCTGGGATCGAGGGGATTGTAGATGGAGTGAGTCCTGGGCAGCAGACGCCTGATGGCCGGATTGGAGCTTATTTGCAGTTCCACGTGCCGAGGTTTCGTAAAGATCGCGTAGAGCATCTAGAGAAGGTACTTCTTGCTAGGTTATCTCAAAACGTTCTGACATGTCCAACCACTCGTTTGTTCAATGCGTTGGAGACGGATCCGTATTTTAAGTTAGGTCGCAAGATTGCCTATTTTGGGGACGGTCATCAGTTTCGCAGTGAACAGTATGGTCAAAGAGGCTGGACGATACCAACGTTGGGTGGGGAGTTCTTTTTGAGCCGGCGATTTGGTTATGCGGATGGAATCATGGGTGGGAATCTTTGGTTTCTCGGAGCGAGTGAAGATGCAGCGATTGAAGCAGCCGATCGAGCGGGTCAAGCGGCCGATGCGGCTCCCGGTGTTATTACGACCTTCCCCGGCGGAGTGGCTGCTAGTGCAAGTAAAGCAGGGAGTAGTTACAAGTTTTTGATTGCAAGCACTTATGCGGAGTACTGTCCAACACTTCGCGAGAAATTGGGGGATCGATCCAAGGTGCCTCAAGGTGTGAAATCGATTATGGAGATCATCATCAATGGCTCCAATTTACCTGCGGTCGCACAAGCGACGTATTTGGCTATCGAGGCTGCGTTGAGCGTGCCTGGGCTGGTTCAGATTTCGGCTGGCAATTACGGCGGTCGCTTGGGTAAGTCCTTTGTGTATCTTCATCCAGACAAACATAGCGAAGCGGTTTAATGGATGATTAAGGCTTCGATTGTTTCATTTTTTCCGTAGCGTTGAAAAGCTGAAGATCGATTTCTCGGATCTGTTTGGAAATCTCAAGGGCTTTTTCGGCGCTGGAAACGGTAGTCGCATCTTCGAAGTCGGCTAGAAGTTTGTCTTTCTTGGACTGCAGTTCAGAAACATCTTTTGAAGCTGCTTCAAAGGCAACAGGATCAGGTTTGCGGGGGCGGTGGCGATCGAGGGCGTACATGATCAAGGCAGTTTGCTCTTCGATCGAAACTTGAAGGTTGGACGCGGACTCGGTTCCTTTAAGGTTCCCCGAGCGAAGGCTATCGACCAATTCCCTTCTCGCCACGTGGGCTTGCTCAACCGCGCGATCGTGACGTTCGAGAGCGAGCATGTATTCACGTCGACTGTTTTCACATCCGACCAGCGAGGAGAGAGCCGAGAAGAGAGCAAGGAGAAGTATCCACAAATGAGAGTGTGGTTTCATGGTGTAGGTAGCTTGCAGTTCTAAGGATGAGCAGAGCGGTAACGGATAGTTATTCGCGGAAAATGGCATCGCGATTTTACGCGATTTTAATTTATTTATCGCGCAGTTCAGTGTCTAGCGAAGTTGCTTGCGGATCGAGGATAACATGGGGGATTTTCATGAGTTTTTCTTCCAGCGACGCGAGAGTTGCGGCAGCAAGTACACCGTCGATTACCCGGTGGTCGCACAGCAGGACCACGTCCGTTGGTTTATTTGGCTCGATTGGTCCGATGGCAAGACTCGACGTGGTTACCAGGGGGTGATAGCCATTGAGAGCTCCCATGTGTCCCAGGCTGGAGATGCTGAAGGTGCCGAGGTTTTTTGCGCGTTTGCGTCCTGCCCACCGCATCAACAAATACCATTGAAGGCGTCGAAAAGGAGCCGGCCACCTCTCCAACTGTAGCGCATCTGGATAGACTTGGTCGATCGATTGTTTACTCCACAGATCCATTTGCTTTTGGACATCTAGAGGGGTTGAATTAGCAGCGCAAAGATAGCGTCCCCATACGAGTCGTCCCAAGTGAGGTTTCTCGGGCGATTCTGGCCGGTGCATCGTGATGCAAGCGATGGGATCAGGATGGCGATAGAGGTATGGCCAAGGCCTAGCAACGTAGACATCTCTGAGTTCGGGAATTTCTCGGCATACCTGACCGTAGCAATGTGCAAGAATTGCGGGCCATCCGATACGGATACGGGAGTTTTTGAGTTCTGTCCGCCAAGCTTCGATGCTGTCGAGTTGCATGCGACGCAAGAGGGGAAAGCTCGGGACACGTCGTGCAACGATCGCGATATCGACTGCTAGTCGTCGTTCGCGAGGAACCCGCCGACGCGTCCCTCTAGGTTTCGAATGCATCTGAAGCCAATCTTGAAAAACAGACTATCGCTTGATTTGTGAATTCTTCAATTCGTTTAGCGACGCTTGCGTTTCGACATTGCCCACGCGACTCTTCTTAGGATTTAAAATGTTGGTGATTTGAGCATCCGCAAAGAGTTTGGCCATCGTTGCGTCCATCTCTTTGCTGAGTTTCTTCTCACGAACATCTTTCAAGAGGTCTTCGCGTACTGCATTGATGTCTTGAACAACCGGTTGTGTAAAGCCTTGGCAACGGAGCACAACATACTGGCCACCGACTTCGATGATTCCGGACATTTCGCCTGGTTTCAGTGAGAAAGCAGCTTTCTCTAGGTTGGCTTGGCCACCATGTTTGCGCAACGGTGGGACTTTGCCGAAGTTCGCACGAGAGCTCGGTTCTACGGAATATTGGTTTGCGAGCTCGCCGAAAAACTGTTCGGTATTCTTGCTTCGTGCCATCTCCCAAACTTCTTGGGCCGTGCGTTGATTGCTGAAGACAATCGCAAGAACTTCCGCGCGCTGTCCAAAGTTTGCCTCGAACTGGCGTTGCACGTCTTCTTCGGTAACTTGGATTTGATCCGCGCATAGTTTCTTCAGCGCCACGGTCGGCCAAACAGCATCGCGAACATAGACTTCGACACTCTTGTTTTGATCTCTCAAGACGTCTGCGATCCAGCGCTGAATGTCTGGGGTGCCATCTGCTTGCAAGTAGCCATAGTAAGCTGCAGTAGAACGAATTTCTTCGTCAACGTCGGCTTGTGTAACACTCTTGCCTGACTTGTTCAGAGCGTCTTCAACAAGCTTGCGATTGATTTCTCCTTCGAGCAATTTCGTTCCAAAGCGTTTGACGCATTCTTGTTCGAGAACCGCCATAGTTACATTTTGACCATTGATAATTGCAGCAACGCCGGGATACTGTTGCTGCAACTGTGGTTGTCCTAAGACCGAGACGATCTGAGCTCGATTTCGCAACTCGGTGTAGATGGTTTCGGCGGATCCGCGAAGTTTTTCTTCCTCTAATTCTGCCTTAATACGAGCTTGGATCTCGGCGAGTTGGGCTGCAGGTGGGTTGGCTGCTGGCAGATGCCGCACGCATTGCAGTGCTACATGAATATCACCCACTTGAAATATCTTGGAGACTTCGCCGGGCTGCAAACCGAAAGCGACTTGCTCTACCACATCATCTCCACCACCACGACGGATCGGTGGAAGCAGGCCTTCGACACTCGCACTGGCGGGATCTTCTGAATGGTCGCGCGCAATCGTCTTGAACAGTTCAGGATTCGCTGTCGCTTGTTGATGCAATGGCTGTAGCTTGGTCAGGTCCTTGCAAGCGATCATACGGACTTGAACTTTGGGACCGAATTCGCTCTGAAATGCGCGATCGATGTCTTGCGGAGATACTTGAAGCATTTCTTTGCTCAACGCGCGCAGTGCGAGCATGGGCCACACTACATCGGACGCGTAGTATTCGGGAAGAATATTCCGTTCGTTCTCAAGTAGTTTTAGGTACATCGCCACGCTGAGATTGAATTTCGATGCGATTCTGGCGATTTCGTCGTCGACGTTCTTTTTCGTGATTTCGATTTTGCGTTCTTGGCAGGCTTGTAGAATCAGGTAACGATTGACCATGTTCTCAAGAACTTCCTCGCCGTGATGCGCAACGCATTGATTCGCTAATTCTTGCAAGGTGATTTGCTGACCGTTAACGATCGCGACAAGTGCTGGTCCAGTGGCAGCGCTGTTAGCGCTCGGCGCGTCCTGATCGGATATGCTTCGGCCAGAGGAGGTGGTCGGAGGATTTGCAGATAGCCGAGCCGTCGCGCCCTTGCCTGTTTTATCTTGCCCGAATACTCGCTCACTTGTCGCCGAAATGCAACCAGAAGCCACCACTAGCGCCAAAGTCCATCTTGTCATTCGCATACAGATTCCTTTCGTTTTCCGCGAAACTTCAACGTCGGGAGTTTAGGAACTGGCGAACGACGGGGTCAAGGTCAAGTCACCGAGCAAGCGACTTGAAACAACGCTAGCCATTCTTGTGTGACGTAGAGTTGAAGGAGTTTTGCGTCTACTCGGGCTTGTTCGCAGGCATCCGTGAGGTGATCAGCGGTCGGGGTTTCGGGTGGGACGCGTTCGAGAATGGAATGGATCAGTTTTGGATCGCGTACGCGGCGAAACCAATAATTAGCGTTCCAGAAATCACCTTCCATCCGGTGCAAGAACCCATGAATGTAAGCTCCGAGGCCCTGTGTGTCGTCTTGGACAATCCCGTGAGCGGGGTCTAGCTTACCGAGCCTGAGCCAAAGTAGTGCTTCGACGAATGTTCCCTGAATAGCAGAATTGCTAGCGATCAATAATTGCAAGGATTTGGCTTTGGCGTCGTTTTGTTTTGTTGGGTGGCTACGCAGAGGGACTTCGGTGGGGAGTGTCTCAAACCAAGATTGTAGTGGAGCGATTATTGGAAGAGAAAAATCGATGTTGAGAGAGGCTTTGTTCATCGTTGTGCCAGGGTGAGGGTCTGGGGTGATTTACGTCGAGGGCCGAAGGTTCAATTGGAGTTCAGGGGGGAGACGTTTTGCGCGTCCATTGCGGTCAACGCAGCCGATTTCGGTAGTTCCGGAGACCAACAAAGTTGGTTCGACTCCATCGGCGTCCTGGCGTATTAATTGGTATTGGTGCTCGATACGAGCGCCGTGGCAGTAACTTAGGCGCATTCGCAAAACAAGAACATCGTCAAAGGTTGCGGGGGAGAGGAAATGAAGTTCTGCGCGTCGCACCACCAGCATGTACCCGGCTTCTTCGATATCTCTGTAAGCGATTCCCGACGCACGAAGCATCTCCACGCGACCGCGTTCGAAGTAGTTCAGATACTGGGAGTTGTGGACGCGGCCTTGGCCATCGACTTCGTGGTAATGGACGCGAAGGGAGATCTCGTGTTCTGTAAGGAGCATTGGAAGGGTCTCGGGGGAAAACTGGAAGCGAAGAGATTTGGGGAGAAGTGGAGAATGAGTGGTATTGCGGGGGTGGAATAGAAAACCTCCGTTGACCTTAATAGCGGAGATTTGCTACATCCGATTGTTCGAAGAACAGTTTGGCATTGGAAGCGAGTTCAGACTAGGCGGATTTGGTAAAATTTGCCGTTTGCGTCAATTCTAGGGGCTGTGTTTCCGATACCAAGCAGTGCGGACGTTTCGTCCCCTTCATACATACAACCCCTTCGAGCCCTTCGGCTCGCACGAACCACTGCCCTTTACTGAGGTTGATCGCCATGCAAAGTCGATTTCCATCATGGATCCGATTCGGTTTGTTACTCGCCGTACTTACCGGTACTCAAGCGGGGTGCACATCCGGTTGGAAGATGCCAGGTTCGAATATGTTTTCTTGGGGCCGCAAACCTTCTGCAAGCACATTGACGGGTACGAAGCCGACACATGCATTGCCAACAGCACCGTCACCAAGTGCTGGTTCCACTGGTTTGACTGCCTCTAGCGGGACAAGTTCACAAGGTGGCCCTGCCGCCTCGCTCGCTTCGTCGACAACGCCGGTCAGTCCAGCGACGCGCAGCACTCCGAGCGCTGTACCGGGCGGTCCTAGCGCCTATGGCGTTCCGGGAGCTGGGATGGCTGCTGCGAATAATGGGTACACTACGGGTGTATACAACACAGCGCCGGGACGCACGGCCATGCCGGGTGGTTCGATGCCAAACGCTGCGATGCCAAACGTGAACATGCCAAATGCGAACATGCCCAATACGGCGATGCCCAATAGCATGGCTGCGGGTCCGCAGATGTCCGGAGCGCAACCTGTTGCATTTAATGCTCCTCTAGCAAATGCCGGGTATCCTTCCAGCACAGGGTACTCCGTGGCGAACAATCCTTATGGCACGAATCCAGGGATTGCTCCAGGATCGAACCCAAATGCATTCCCACCGAATGCATCTTTGCCAACAGCAGGTCAGCCGATGCCAAGCCAGCCAAGTGGTCTTGGTTTGCCCTCAGCTGGATTGATGCCAGCACCGGGTATGAATCCACCGAATATGAATTTGCCAAACATGAATTCGCCTGGCATGTTGCCACCAGGCTTACCCTCTAGTAGCGGTTTGCCAGCAGGTGTCGCTCCAGGAATTCCTGGAGGGTCAAGCAATCCAACTTGGGGCACTCCGACGCCAGCTTCCAACGCCGCATCGCAAGCCAATTTGCAGCAATTCAATGTTCCGCCGAGCGGTGGTCCAAGCTATAGCATGCCGGCAGCTGGCATTCCTTCCGCACAGCAGTTGCCACCCGCTTATGGTGGTCCCAGTTCGCAACCGGTAGGAACTCCATCTGTCCCGCCAGCTGCATCTGGATCGGGTGTTTATCGTCCTGGAAGTGTAGGGCGTAACACCAACTATGACTTCTCAGGTGCTTCTGCGACTCGATAAGTTGTAGCCACAATGAAGCGACCCGCCGCACTCCAATACTCACGAGCAGTGTGGCTCGCGGTTGCCATTGCGCTGTCGTGGGGCTGTGGTTCTCCTTTGATTCGAGGAGTCAACGAAAACGGCTTGATCGGATACATCAAGTCGGGTCGAGGGGAGCTAGATACCGAATCGCTCGCAATGCAGCGTTGGCGAGCCGATATGCTCATCTTGCCCTACGTCGAATTTCGAGGTGAGGAGATAGTTCTTCGCAACGTTAGGAATTGCGTTTATCGCACGGAGTCGGATTATGATGTTCGACATTACGATATGCGTTTTCGACTCGACGCGGTCCGTACGGTTGATTTCTTAGTGGTTCCGTTTAAGGAAAGCGACCTGTTGGCGCACACCATGTTGAGCTTTGGGCTCGATGACGGTAGGCACTTCATCATCAGCGTAGAGGCGCGCATCGGGCAAGACCAGGACTATTCTGCAGTAGCAGGCACAACTCGGCAATTTCCATTGATGTACATTGTCGGTGATGAACGGGACCTTATTCTGCTCAGGGCTAGGGTACGGCAAGTCGATGTACATCTGTATCGCGGCAGAGCTGAACCACAGCAGGTTCAGGATTTACTTGTCGACATGTTAGCTCGCGTCAATAAACTTCAGCAGCAGCCCGAGTATTATGATACGCTGACGAACAACTGCACGACGAACCTTGTTCAGCATGTCAATAAGCTGCGACCGGGCAGAATTCCGTACGATTGGCGTGTGTTATTGCCCGGTCATTCCGATCGGCTTGCGTACGAACTTGGACTTTTGGAGATCCAAGGTCCTTTCGAGGTTGCTCGTGCAGCAGCACGAATCAATGAGTTGGCACTGGCGTATGCAAATGATCCTGAATTCTCAAAACGTATTCGCAGGGAGTGACTCTCTGCCATGAAACCAGGAACCCATTCATCGAGTGATTCCGTGAGGAATGTGCTACTGGATCGGAAAACTCTTCGCGATCATCAGCTTCGGCGTCTCAATGCGTTACTCGTTGAGGTGTTATCCAACAACAAGTTCTATCGAGAGAGGTATGCGAAGGACTCACTGCATCTAGAGTCACTCGATGCGTTGAGTGACTTGCCGTTGATGCAGAAATCGGATTGGATCAATGATGATCCTAATGGGATCGCCAATCATCATTCTTTTGCTGCGGATCAGTATCGACGCTACCATCGCACCAGTGGAACACGCGGACGCCCCATGGTGATCCTCGACTCTCAACGGGATTGGGAATGGTGGATTGAAACTTGGCAGTATGTATTAGATGCATGTCAGATCACTCGGCAAGATCGGGTACTGATGGCTTTTTCCTTTGGGCCTTTTATTGGTTTTTGGAGTGCTCACGATGCTTGTTTGCGCCGCGAGTGCATGGTGATCCCTTCGGGTGGCATGTCGACAGAAGCGAGAATTGAACTGATTCACAGTTCGCAACCTACTGTATTGTTCAGTACACCCAGCTATGCAATTCATCTTGGTCAATCTGCCCGAGACGCGGGAAAGGATTTGAGCAAGTCCAGCATTCGATGTGTCTTTGTCGCGGGTGAACCGGGTGGTAGCATTCGAAGTATTCGACAGAGCATTGAAGAGTTATACGATGCGCAAGTGATGGATCATGCGGGAGCAACTGAAATTGGGCCTTGGGGATTCGGTTCGCGCGACGGTACTGCGCTGCATGTGATAGAAACGGAGTTCATTGCGGAGTTTCTTCCACTTGGTTCGCATTCCAATGCAGAGAGTGCCACCGACGAGCGAGAATTGGTACTCACGAGCTTGGGGCGATTCGACACGCCAGTGATTCGTTATCGGACTGGAGATATTGTTCGACCCGCTTGGGCCCGTGATACCGTCGAACAAGAGGCATGGGGAACTAGTTTTGTACGTTTGGAGCATGGGGTATTGGGCCGGACCGATGGCATGATGGTCGTTCGGGGAGTGAATATTTTTCCATCGAGTATCGAAGCGATCGTGCGCGAGTTCCCATCGATCGGAGAGTACCGCATCGTTTTGAGCAAAGCAGGAGCTTTGGATCAATTGCAGCTTGAGATCGAGGAAGGCACCGACCGGGCGAAAGACGCAAGTCGAGCACAGAGTATTGGGACGGAGGATGGATTCCAAGCATCAGAAACTGCGGAGTCTCTTGGGAGACGACTGCAAAATCAGTTGCAGTTGCGAGTTGATGTACGAAGCGTACCGTTCGGCACGTTACCCAGACCAGAAGGTAAGGCGAGGCGGATTGTCGACCTGCGCTAGTTTGGATGCGGCTTGCGATTTGCGGCTTGAAAACCACCCGCAGTCTGCTTTTGCGGCGCAAAGTCTACCTTCAGGCGTCGCAGCTTATGCCATCAGGCAGACCCGAATCAATCCTTCGGGCTTTGTTCTAGCTTTGCAGTATTAGTCCGATTGAACGTCACGTTGCTTGAACGGTGGGGAGGGAAGAAGGTTGTCATTGAAGCATTGTTGCCCCATAGGTATATTCAGAAGTCCTGTGCGGGGGTTTTCTAGCGATTTCCTGTGCAGATGGTTCGAAATTCTTTCAAGTCTCTTTAGGTTTAACGGCGGAGTATTTTTGTGGCTATTCGAATTGCGATCAATGGTTTTGGACGTATCGGTCGACTGACTTTCCGTAATTTGATGGCCCGCTCCAACGAGTTCGAGGTGGTAGCCGTCAACGATTTGACCGACAACCAAATGTTGGCAACTTTGTTGAAGTACGATTCGGTTCACGGGCGTTACAATGGCGAAGTCGGCTATGACGACAAGCACCTGATCGTCAACGGCAAGAAGATCCTGGCATTGGCAGAAAAAGATCCTGCGAAGTTGCCTTGGGCTGAAAACAAAGTGGACATCGTCATCGAGAGCACCGGTTTCTTCACCGGTCGTTCGAAGGATGGCAAGCCAGGTTACGATTCTCACTTGGCTGCCGGTTGCAAGCGGGTGGTGCTCAGTGCTCCGGCCAAAGACGGTGCTGATTTGACCTGCGTTTTGGGCGTTAATGACGATAAACTCACCGCAGATCTCAAGTGTATTTCCAACGCTTCGTGTACCACGAATTGCTTGGCACCAATCGCCAAGGTTCTCAATGAGACTTTCGGAATCGAGAGCGGATTGATGACCACCGTTCACGCTTACACGAACGATCAGAAGGTGCAGGATTTGCCACACGCAGACGCTTACCGCGCTCGTGCCGCCGCGTTGAACATTATCCCAACCTCCACGGGTGCTGCATCCGCTGTGGGTTTGGTGATCCCTGAGCTTAAGGGCAAGTTGACCGGTATTGCGATGCGGGTTCCGGTAGCAACCGGCTCTGTCGTCGACTTGACCGCTAACCTCAAGAAGGAGACGACCAAGGAAGAGATCAATGCTGCGATGAAGGCGGCAGCGAACGGACCGCTTAAGGGAATTCTTTGTTACACCGAAGATCCGATCGTTTCGAGCGACATCATAGACGACCCGCACAGCAGCATCTTCGCCGCAGACTTCACCCAAGTTCTCGGAGACAAGGGCAAGCTTGTGAAGGTTGTTTCGTGGTACGACAACGAATGGGGCTACAGCTGCCGAACCGCTGATTTGTGCGCTCGCTTGGCCAAGTATTGCTAACTTGCAATCATTAGCGATTCGTTTCGCCTAACAAAACAGAAACCACTGGGGTGTTGAAACCATCCCGGTGGTTTTTTTTCGCGCGATAGGTAGCGATGCCAAATTGCAGAAACCAAAAAAACGTTGGTTTTTCAATCGCTGGAAACTTTTTTGGACAAAAAACCCAAAATGATGACCAGATAGGTGTCAGTACCGGGGTCAAAAAGCTATTTCTATTATGGAGGGCGTCATCGTCTGACGTCCTCCAGG
>CAZACJ010000028.1:0-16013 GCA_964483385.1 uncultured Pirellula sp.
TTCCGGCTCAAAAAGTACTGCTGTTAGCAATCGAGAAATCGATTTGACGGTATTGGTCTTTTGCCCGCTCGCTCTACTTTCCACTCTCTCGATTCAACTCTCTCGAGCCATCGGCTCGCACCACACCCTACGGAAAACCGACCCGCCATTAAATCATTGCTTGCCGTTCAAACAACGGACTGCGGAAAATACCATCGCACTAACGCGACCAGCGACTCAGTGACTCGACATACCCCGCCGATCCATCCCGTACCCACCCATCCAACTGACCCGGATCCTTCAACTGCTGGCCGCGACGCGTCGGTACCGCTAAGTAATGACTGCTTACCTCATGCAAACTCGTCATGTCACCCCATAACTTCTCATACTGCGTCACCGGAAATACATCCTCCTGCCCTAATCCCCAACGCTTCTTTACCTCTTTGATCGTTAAATACGTCGGCAACTTCGCCGCCATCCCTCGAACCGCTCGCTGCACATACTCAATGTCACCCAACATCCCCCGATCCAATCCAAAGTGCTTGAGCAGCCCATCAATGTCAATCCAAGTCGACATGCTCGAATAAAAAGTTAATTTCGATTCCGTTCGATCATTGGGCATCGCTAACCCTTCCAAAATCCGAACCCGGCCATCAACCCTCGCTAACCCGCCACCGCGATCATCTATCCTCCTGCCAATCATCTCAAACGTTAAACACGCTCGCGATTCCAGGTGCTTTGTCAAACACACACTGTCCAAATTTGCTCCCAACGTGTCGATGTTGTGTAAAAACAACACCTTCAATTTTGGATGCTCTCGCAACAACCGAACTAACGTTCCGTTCCGAAGTAAATTTGCAATCTCATACCAATGCCCCACCGGATGCATGCACTGCTCTGGTAAGTTCTCCGTGTAATCACTCGCCTCACCTTGCCCCCTCGCCCAACCCTCCATCGCATGCCGTAAGCTCTCTCGGACCTTCTCTTGCTGCTGATCAAGTCGCTGATGCGGTGTCTCTTGCCAGTAGAACAACAAGTCACGAACCGTCGGTACCATCCGTAAACCCACCGACATCCCACGCGATAAAATCACTTGGCCGGGATACTCAAAATTCTTCTTATCCCCCAGATACTCCGCTATCGGATCATGTGTCAAATACCCGGTCGTAAATACGTGCGGGATGGCTACTTGAAACTCTTCACAAGTCCGTCGAGATTTTGCTAAGTGAACTTCGATGAAACTTCGATGCTTCCCCTGAAACTTGCAGAATGGATGTAACCCTTTGACCACCCCCGCGCCATTTGTCCAACGAGATCCTACACCCGCTGCTAAAGTGATCACCCCGACCTCCCCCGCCGCAATCGCTCGCTCCCCCAATGATCCAAGCCCTGCCCTAGACACCCTCCATTCCCCACGAAGATCTTCTACATCACTCCGCAAAACATCGGTGACTTCAGAGTTTGTCGATATGCGATTGGCTGCCAAACTAATCCGGCCAGCCAATATCTCCGAGCGGATGTACTCATGCTCCTCACGATCAAACCCGTGCACACTCAGCATCTGCGATAATGAACCGCTTTGCGCATCTGCTTGTGTTGCATTAGGTAACAATCTTTCTAGCAACCGCTGCGCACGGCTCGGATCCTCTCCACATCGCTGATTCAATCGAATCAAGTCTTTTTTGGATTGCTCACTTAACTCGTTGGTAGCTTTGCGTATCCATTTGGGCGCAAGAAGCGAGAAGTATCCATCAGGCATCACTGCTGCTCCACCCTCAAGCACCTCGCAGCGGGAACCTTGTTCGTTGATCGCAAAATCGAATACTACAGGATCCATAGCAAATGGAAGTCGCATCTCTAGCGACCGCTTTAACTCTACCGCAGTTGTACCTAACCAACCTCTCGCTTCCGTTTGAACCTTCGGGTCAAAAAAGAACCCCATGCCACCTCCTGACATTCCACCCAGCATCAAGAAACCCCAAAAATCGTCCCCCCATTTTGCTTCGCACCGCTCGATCAAGGCTTCTGTAAATCGATTGGTGCACCATGGAATAATTGTCTGCAACGGCCCTCGGAAGTTCTCTGTTGTCAGTTTCGCCAACCGCCGTATGTCACCAGTTTGCAACGCTCCAACGATCTCGCCATAAATGTCAATCGCTCGTTGCCTCGCATCCCACTCCTTGGCTCCTCTCACCAAGTACTTCTCTGTGACCATCTCCAAAATCGGACCGACATTCTGGGCCATCCCACCATACAGCAGGATCAAACTTGACTCGAGCGCCTTTCGCGAAGCAGCGGGCAGCTCTGTTGAATCCAACATGTGATGCGCCGGTAACAAGCGACCGCGACTGATCCCAAACTCTGGATCCTCTTTTGTTGCAATCACGCCTTCTATTCTCTTGATCCCTGGCCATATCCCACCTGAATCTTGCCAGCCTCCCCCTGAACCTCCTAGCCATTCTCCAAGGATTGCTCTTGCTGTTATTAAACTCTGATCCCCTCTTGAAAGCTCTCCCTCGAGTCTCTCTGTTTGTTTCGTCGCTCTCATCAACACCGCGATCAAACAACCCAACAAATTCGTCGAAACAGCCAATCGTGAACCCTTCGGTATGTCGTTGACTTTGCTTACCAATTCAAGTCCGATATCGCTACGTTGCGTAATCGTCTGTAGCCATTGTTGAATGGTACGACCACACCCTTCCATCGCCGGCGGTATTAAGCCCGAAGCAATGATTGCTGCCTTGAGCAATCCTAAGTGGTCTTTTGCAAAATCAAAGACTTCGTCGATCTGCTGCAATTCTGCTTCAACACCCAAATCGGTGCTAACCAATCTTAGAACAGGTCGATCGATTACCCTAAAGTAAGCTTCGAGCGGTGGTCTCGGCCGCGGATCCCTGCCATGGACTCCAAGATTGATCGAAGCATTCAATACTTTTGCGCCCTCTGGGAAATCCATTCCCAAGAAGAAAATATCGCTCCAGGCCGAATGGGAGAAATCCATTCGAACACTGGTTCGTTCCAGGAGTATTCGATAGTCCGATGTTTGAGAATCTCGTTTCAATAAAAGTGGATGAATTCTCAAAGGATGATCGTCTGGGTGCGCTATGCGAAACATCCATTGATTGCCACGGACGGTTCGCACACTTGCGCGAACTTGGTCCGCCAACGTCTGAAAGGATTGTTGGTAATAGGCTTTCGCCAGCGCACTGGCGACCCCTTGCGTTGGCCCCTGTGCACTCTGTTCTCCTCGCAATGCTTCAATCGCTTCGGAAAATCTACGCTCCAAGATGCTTTGCTGTGGCGAGAAGGGAATCACACCATCGCGAGTTTCATCCAGTTTATCGGGAAGGAGATAGCGATAAATTGCGGAAAGCAAAAAACCTGCTCGGACACGATGGTAGAGATTGGTAGTCGATCGGCGGAAACGTTCTAGTTCCTCAGATATCTCTAATAGTTGCTTCGCATTTAATTGCTCTGCCAAGGACTCAATCGATCGATTACGAACGTTACGATCGTCCGACTCTATCACAGAAATCCAGTCCAACGGATCTGTGCTACCTCTGCCCGATGCTTGAGAAGGATTCTGATTTTTCATACCGAATCCTTTGGCTCTATCGGTGGGTTCCGAGCAGTTCAATGAGTTGCGTGAGAATCCGATCGCGGTCGACACCTGAGAGCCCCAGCGCAAGTTGGCATTGTAGCAATCCATACTTCACGCCAATGTTGTAACGGTAACCGTCGATCTCGTAGGCCAGATACCGTTCTCTCAAGAGCGCAGCTTGCAAGCCTTCGGTTAGAGGTAGTGGACCAGGGTTCTGACCAATCAGTTCTTGAAGGCGACTGAAAATCGTAGGCATCAAGACGTGCATGCCAAAAAAGCAAAGATATGTACCACTGCGAAAACCAGCGATGGTCAACTCTTGCTCCGCTTGTGTCGGCGTTGGTTTTTCAATCACGCGTTTTACTTCGATGACCCGTTCGAGATCGTTCGTGCGAATTCCTCCGATGGTTCCGAATTGGGGCAGCAACGATTCTCGTGTCGCTTGCACTGCAGAAACCATACACCCCTGCTTGCTCGCAACTTCACATAGCTGCATCGCGCATCGTTTTGGGGTTTTGCTGAAACACAGGTGGTCGCCGACCATGTGAAGAAAAGGTTCGTCTCCGATGAACTCTTTTCCGCTCAGGATCGCTTGGCCATACCCAGCTCCGGCCTCGGATTGTTCGATGAATGTCAATCGATCTTGGTATTTGCCGGCAGCTTCGCGATACGCGTTTGCGGATCCTGGGTTGATGATCACCCCAACCGATTCGATTCCTGCCGAGTCGATCTCTTCGATGATCATTTCGATCGCAGTTTTTTCTACCCCATCGCGATCGACCAAAACGTGTAGCGGTAATGCATCTTGCCCAGGCCCAGCAGCGGTGACGATTGCTTTTCGGATCTTCATGGCACTATCTCGTCGATGCTACTTTTCGCGGCTACGGTTCTTCTCTTGGATAGCAATCAAGTTCTCTACGATCTCCTTCAGGGTAGTTCTTACACGCCAGCCGGGGTAGTCGCGCTGGAGTTTTCGGCAGTCGGAGATGTAGCAAATATGATCGCCTGTGCGGTTTGTATCGCTTAGGGTGTACTGGACGCGGTGAGAACTGACGCTATGGATCAGCTCGATGCACTCCAGAACCGACGCAGAATTACCGCGTCCTCCACCTAAATTGTAAACCTCACCTGGCCTTGGGTTCGAGTAGAAATGCTCGAATGCGGCGATGACGTCGCTACTGTCAATCTGGTCGCGAACTTGTTTGCCTTGGTATCCAAAAATGGTGTAGGGTTTTTGGTGTACAGCGACATGGACAAGGTAGGAGAGGAATCCATGAAGCTCAACACCTGCGTGCGCGCCGCCTGTTAAGCAACCGCCACGAAAGATCCCGACCTTCATCCCAAAGTATTTTCCGTATTCCTGGGCTAACACATCCGCAGCAGTTTTTGATGCTCCGAACAAGGAGTGCAGTGTTTGGTCGATTCGGCAGGATTCATCGATACCATGATAGTCCTCTGGTCGTGCATACTCCCATCGCGTCGGTGTTTCGACTAACGGGACTTCGTTCGGTGCGTCACCATAGACTTTATTGGTGCTCATGTGGCAGACCACAGCATGTTCCGCATAACGACGGACTCCTTCAAGCACATTGAGGGTCCCAACAGCGTTGACTTCGAAGTCAATCAGTGGGATCTCTTTGGCTTTATCATGCGAGGGTTGTGCTGCGCAGTGAATGACTAAATCCGGTGGCGACTTGCGCAACAACTCAAAGAGCCCTTCACGGTCGCGGATGTCGATAGCGTACGACTCAAATCGCCGAGTCTGTTTCTGCAATCGTTCAAGATTTGCTCGGGTACTACCGGAAGTACCAAAAAAAAACTGCCGCATGTCGTTGTCGACACCGATTACGTCGGCACCAAGTTTATCCCAGTGGAGGACAGCCGTTGAACCGATAAGTCCACTCGAACCTGTAACAAATACTCGCATGCCAGACCCTTTCCGTTCGGCCTTTATTATTTCGCGAACTACTCGTTGAACCTGTCGGGCGAGGCAAGGCTAAGGTCGATCGATGGCGATTCTCGATCGAGTATTTCACCGACTAGTTTGCCGCTGATTGGACCAAGGCTGATTCCCATCATGGCGTGTCCAGTGGCGATCACCAAATTGTCGATCCCCTTGGGCCGTCCGATATAAGGAACTCCATCGGGTGAAACGGGGCGCAAGCCCACCCACGGTTCAATTCCTTCGAAATGGCCAGTTTTGAACCTTGGCATGTACTTTGGAATGCTCTTGATGATGCCTTGGATCCGGCGAGGATCGATGGATTGGTTTAGTTCACCAAGCTGCATCGTACCGCCGAATCGCAGTGATGATGCGATCGGCGTTACCGCAACTTTTGCCTCTACTAAGATTGAACAGAGACTTGGAAGCTCGACAGGATTGGGCACGGTTAGCGAATAGCCTTTACCTGCTTGCATCGGAATGCGCAATCCGAGCGGTTTGGCGAGTGCTTCGCTCCAAACCCCACCGCTGAGGACAAATTCATCGGCTTGAACAAGTCCGTTGATGGTTTGAACTCCTTCGAGTTTCCCCTTCGATTGACGCCAGCCAGTGACGTGTTCTCCGTACTGAAATTTTCCCCCGAGGTCTTGGATTCGTTGTCGAAGCGATCGGATCAACTGACCGGGATTCAAATGGCAATCCTTTGGATAGTAAACACTTCCTTGAATGTCCACGGTGACATTCGGGTCGAGCGCCGTGGTTTCCTCGGGGGAAAGAACTGAGGCTGGGATACCAAGCTCTCTGGCACGTTCCGCAAGATGGGCTTCTTCCTCGAGCCCATGTTGGGAATTGCAAAGCATCAGCAATCCTCGTTTGACGAGGGAGCAATCGATCCCTTCGTCTTGCCATTGGCTATACAGTTCGCGGGATGCGAGGTTAAGATCTCGCAGCAGGAGGCTTGCCGCCGCGACTTGATCGCGGTTGGTTGCCATGTAAAAGCGAAAGCCCCATTTCATCAAATCTAAGTTTACTCGCGGTTGCACATAGAAGGGGCTTTCAGGATCACGCATCCACCGCAGACCTTGAGAAATTACGCCAGGGACAGCCAATGGCATGAAGTGGCTAGGGACGATCATTCCAGCGTTGCCGAGGGAGCAACTATCGGAATGTTCTGCATTGCGATCAAGAATGGTTACTTCCATACCTCTCTGAAGAGCGGCAAGGGCGGATGAAAGACCGATGATTCCATTTCCTAAAACCAATACACGTTTGGCCATTCGCATCTCCTCAATTCAATCGACAAGTTGTATTACGCTGAAAAGTTGAAGTTATTGTTCTATGGTCTTGTATTCTAAGCTCGACCTAAGGTTCCAGTGTTTGGGGAGGATTAAGTCGCCGGCGTTGTTCTGCTAAGAACGAATCGTAGTTTCCTTCCTCGATCGCTTGACGTGCACGCTGCATGAGTCGTTGATAGAAGGTAAGGTTGTGGATCGACAAAAGTGTTGGACCCAACATTTCGTCCGCTTGGAATAAGTGCCGGATGTAGGCGCGGCTATGTTTGCAGGCCAAGCAGGGGCAATCGGCTTCGATTGGTGCAGGGTCATTCGTATGACAAGCGTTTCGCATTCGGAGTGGCCCGTCGGCGGTGAACGCTAGAGCATTGCGACCGTTGCGAGTCGGCATGACACAATCGAACATGTCGATTCCGCGCGCGATTCCTTCGACGAGATCGATTGGTCGACCAACTCCCATAAGGTATCGAGGTTGATCCTCTGGTAGAGTTGGGGTGACCAAGTCGAGCATACGAAGCATTTCTGCTGGCGGCTCTCCTACGCTTAGCCCACCGATGGCGTAACCATCGAAACCAATTTTTTGGAGCCCTTCTGCGGAAGCAATTCGCATTTCTGGATCCAATCCACCTTGAACGATTCCAAACATCGCTTGGTCTTGTTTCACAGCGCAGTCTTTACACCGCTGCGCCCAACGCAAAGATCGCTGCATCGCATCGTGGACTTCGTCGCGTGAGGCAGGAAGTGCCACTACGTGATCGAGGACCATTGCGATATCACTTCCTAGCTCTTCTTGGATCCGAACGGAGTCTTCTGGGCGAAGGTGGATCGTTGAACCATCCAAATGGGACTTAAAGGTTGCGCCGTCTTCTGCGACTCGGCTTATTTCGCCAAGCGAGAAGATCTGAAAGCCACCGCTGTCGGTCAGAATCGGAAGATCCCAACCGGTGAAATGATGCAGGCCGCCGAGCTCTTGGATCAGTTTGCTGCCGGGTCGAAGTCCGAGGTGGTAGGTGTTTCCGAGCATGATGTCGGCACCGGTCGAGCGGACTTGGTCGATGGTCAGCCCCTTTACAGTCCCTTGGGTGCCCACTGGCATGAAAGCGGGGGTGCGGACGATTCCGTGAGGCAGTTGCAATTCACCGCGCCGCGCGGCGGTATTCGGGTCTCGCGCAAGCAATCGGAAAGGGAACTTGGTGGACAAAACCATAGAGTTGGGAGTGAGGCGTCGGCTCAGTGGAAAAGGAGTGCTAATAATACACGATCATGCTTTATGGCGTTGAGAAGGATTCTAAACGAGTGCAATTCCTCGCCAACTGCGATTCACCCTTGTTTCGAGCAACTTTCGAAGACTTTCACTAGCCACGTCGGATATCCTATTGGAAACGCCGGGGGGAAGGAGCCAGTTTTTGGGAATTCCTGGGTATCCCTCGAAAGCTTCATTGAACAATCAAGTACGGGAACCTACCGCGATGCACCGAAACGATTCGCAATTCAACTTGTCACACTCCAGACCGATTGGTCTGAGAAGTTTCGTGAACTATGTAACGAGTTGTTTTTCCAGTGCGGGGCAAGCCTTGTTGTTGGCAGTTCTGCGGGAAACGCGTGAATGTGGTCGGCTTTTCAGGAGCGAGGAGCGTTTGGATGTTGGGAAGTCCTTGCATGCAGTCGGCGCGATGTTGGCGATCTTGCTCGTTGGTGTTGGATGTGAGCAACGGAAACCTGTAGGTGATGGAGGGGGTTCCGGGGCAACTAAGGGGGCATCTGATAAGGTCTCAGGGGGTACGGGAGCGGAGTCGACACCGAATGCGAGTGCTCCTGGAAAGAAGACGAAGGTCGCGTTATTGCTGAATTGGTATCCCGAAGCGGAGCACGGCGGATTTTATGCCGCAAAGGTTCACGGGATTTATGAAAAGTATGGTTTGGATGTAGATATTCAGCCTGGCGGAAAGACGACGGTTGTTGCGCAGAGTCTTGCGTTAGGGCGAGTTCAATTTGGGGTCGCCAATGCGGACGATGTTTTGGTTGCCCGCAATCAGGATGTACCGATGGTTGCTTTGATGGCACCGATTCAGATCGGCCCTCGCTGCATAATGGTGCGCAAAGATTCCGGGATAACTACCTTTGAGCAACTAAAAAATCTTACGCTGCAAATCGATTCAGGAAGGCCCTATGTTTCTTTCATGAAGAGCAAAGGGTTGCTTGATGACAGTGTAAAAATTGCACCTTATTTTGGTTCCGTTGCACAGCTTGTTGCAGGTCCTGGATATGCCGCTCAGGGATATACGTTTAGCGAGCCTTTTATGGCGCAGCAGCAGGGCGTTGAGGTGACTCAATTGATGATGTCGGATCTTGGATATAACCCATACGCGAGCTTGCTCGTCAGTATGGAACCCTACACCAAGGAGAATGCGGAAGTATGTCGCAAGATGGTATTGGCGAGCATTGAAGGGTGGCAGCGATATCTCTTGGAACCTAAAGAGACAAACGCAGTGATCTTAGCTGCAAATAAGCAAGGGTTGACCAAGGAAGCGTTGGATTATGGTGTGGAGGCCCTGAAGCCTCTGTGTTACGTCAATCAAATGTCTCAGGATATTGGTGTGATGAGTCCAGAGCGTTGGACACAACTTGCCGATACTCTAGTTGAATTGAAATTGATCGATCGAGCGAAGCTCAAATTAGATGCCAGTTACACACTTGGGTTTCTTCCAAAACCGGAGCCCGAATCGAAGTAATTCTCGGGATCGTTCAGCGATTGGTCTTGCGGCATCCATGGCTTTTCTAATATGTCCTACAGATGTGCGGCATGCCCTGATAAAGAATTACCGCCGATGCCTCTATAAAGCTACAGGAAGCAGACTGTGGCTACTTGATGAAAAACATTCTTTTGAAGAGGTGATTACCGCGTAAACGTTTAATCTCGTGTCTGATTCCGTAAGGAGCAAGTACATGTCTAGGATACGAATATTGTTTGCGGTGGCAGTTTGTTTTGTGAATTATTGCTCAATCGGCCTAGCCGGTGTGATTGGGTTTACTGGAGATTATGATCCGAGTAAGTGGGAGACCACCCATTTCAATTCGGATGGTAGTGTTGATACGAGCAATGCGCCGGATTCCGTAACATTTGTTAGTTCGGATAATCGATCGTTTAGTTTCGGATCGACTTCATTCTCCATCGTTGTTCCCGAAAGTGGAGCGTTGTACTTTCGCTGGTCGTTTACCACGGCAGACTTTGCCGGCGTTTATGACCCATTTGGGTATTTTGTTGATGACAAGTATACCCGAGTTACCTTCCCTTCTTTAAGATCCCAATCGGGGTGGCGAGGCGTTTCTGTTTTACAAGGTCAAGTTTTCGGATTCCGGATCGATTCCATCGACAACATTGTTGGGCGAAGCACGGTAGTTGTATCGAACTTTGAGGCTGTACCGGAACCCACATCTATGGCGGCGTTTGGCGGAGCGATGATTGCGAGTTGCTTGCTGTCCAAACGTCGCCGCAAGAGTAGATCGGTTACCGATGTAGGGTAGAGCGATTCTGTGGGGTGCTTTACTGTTTGTTCTGTACAGCGATCACTTGGTTGCCGATACGTACAACCAGCATGTCACCGGACACCGCAGCTCCGTAGAGAGTTGGGCCACTGAAGGCGGCGGCGGATCGTCGCCGTTCTTCGGTTGCTTCTTCAGCCATTGGAGTGGTTTCTTTGGGAATCTCAGCTGGATCGATGGTCTCGTTTTCGGCGATGACTTGAAACGTTGGGCCTTGAGCAATAACCGTAGTGAGTCCTTCTTTACCGAAGAAGTAAAGTCGGTCACCGACACCGACTGGAGTTGCCCAGCAAGCTTGTTTTAGACGTTCGTTGTAGAGAACTGATCCTGTTTCGAGGTCGATGCAACTAAGAACGCCGATTCGATTGACCCAATAGGCATGTTTTCCGAATTGGACCGGCGAAGCCCACGAGGGGCTAAGTTTGTCGACTTGCCAGACCCATTGTGTTTTCCAGCCGGTATCGGCTTTTTGTATTCGTATCAAGCCGTTGGATTTTTGGGCTTGGGCTGAGTTTTCGCCGTTTCTTCCGGCGGAGGCTCCGACAAGCAACGTTCCATTTCCTGCATCGATCGGGCTTACCGTGGTGTTACCTCCTAGGTCTCCGACAGTCCAAAGTTCTTGTCCGTCTTCGGGTGCATAAGCTTTTACGGAGCCGTTGGAGCTAACGACAACTTGGGGTGTGTTTTCGACGTTGAATAGAGCTGGAGACGCCCAAGATCGTCCGGGTGCGCGCGGTTTGCTCCAAAGTGTTTCGCCGGACTCTTTGGATAATGCAATTAAATGTCCGGGCCCGTCGTGTTCAAGCAGAATAAAGACGCGTTGGGCATCTTGGCAGGGAGATGCACCCAACCCAAATTCAGCTTGCCAAGGACCAAATTCTTTCTCCACGGATCGGCTCCATCGGATTTTCCCATCGTGGGTCAACGCGATGCAATCACCACTTTCGAAGAATGCGATGATCCCATCTTGATCGACCACTGGGGTAGGAGCAGCGCGACTGACGTAGTAGCTGTTCGCGACGGGTGAAGTGCTTGGTACAGAATGATCCCATTGGATTTTACCGGTGGTACGATCCAAGCAGACGACATGGTATGTGTCTTTCTTGGGGCCATCAACCGTGGTGACATAGATTTGATTTTCCCAGGCGACTGGGGACGATTGTCCGTGGCCGACTAGAGCTGTTTTCCAAGCGATGTTGGATTGAGTCGTCCACTTCTCCGGTATCCGTTCGGTGTTGATGCCGGAGGCTTGTGAGCCTAGAAAGGCGGGCCAGGAAAGGCTTGGCTTGCTGGTTTGGCTAACGCTTTGAGCCTGTGAATTCGTCTTTGCCCCCTCTTGGGCTAGAGCAACCAAGTTCGCTGGTAGGATTAGGCTCATGAGTGTGGAGCACAGAGTCCAACGCGAGAGTTTACGACTGGTAAGAGAATCGCGGGTGCGAGAATGGTTGAGTTTCACGATTGAGTTTGTCCTTGAAAGGAATCGAATTCACAGGCGAAAGGATGGAAGTGCCACGGTAGTATTTGACTTACTTGCCGTACGGCAAATGTGGTACTGCCAGCACTAACGTAGCACCATAGTGCGTTTTGTCATACCCTTCTCCTGTTTCTTCGGGAGCAGGGTGATGCGCAACTGCAAGAAGCAGGTTACCATCTTTGGGGGTGAAGTGCACAAGTCCTTGTTCATCGGAGAGGCGTTCGAAGTCGGGGTCTTTGCCGGAAGCCAATTCAACACCGCGAGGAATGAAGGCGACAGAGATATTCTGCTGCGGTTTCCCTTTCCAGAGAACTTGAAGGGTTAGAGGTTTACCCGCAGAAATTTCTTCAAGAGGGGTAACGAGTACAAATTCTAGTCCCTGCTGCAGTGGTTTGATTCGTTCTGCACCAGTCTTTGGGATCGATTGAAATCCATCGGCAGCGATGAAGAACGTCTTGCTCGATTTAATCGCGCGAGTTTTCCCGTGGAGCGTATCAAGTGTGTGGATGACTTGGTGAACGCCTAAGTCATCGGGGAGAATCCTCGCAGACCAGAACCCTTCTTTCTCCGCAGAACCCATATCTTTGAGTAGGGGCTTTAGATCGGTTTTCACTCCGTCGGGACCGATCAAGTGCAGCGCAACAGGAGCGAGAGAA
The DNA here is from genome assembly GCA_964483385.1 of uncultured Pirellula sp. Classification (GTDB taxonomy): domain Bacteria; phylum Planctomycetota; class Planctomycetia; order Pirellulales; family Pirellulaceae; genus JBKCUI01. The sequence continues at coordinate 12,488 of CAZACJ010000028.1, forward strand.
ATCTTGCTTGCGAGTTTAAAGTCGCGATGTTCATTACCGTGGTTTCCCAGCATCAAATCGACATGTAGGACGTCACCTCGTCGCGTTACGAGAGGACCGGATTGCACCCAAGTATCATGCCCCATGGTGATGGTGCTCAAGGTGAAAATCCATAACCAAAAAAACGTTGTCTTCTTCATGTTCATTTCTTTCTTTTGAATGGCGGTTGAAATCTCGAAATCTAGGAATCGCTGGAATCAGTCGTCTTGTTGGATCACTTCTGCGCCGGCGCGGGTGCCGTAAGCTCGCCAGATGGTCAGATCGATATTATTGGAAACGAAAAGGCTACTGCCGTCACATCGAAGAATATGAACTCCGCTACCGTGATTGCTACGTGACCCAAAGATCCCGTAGCCGCAGGTGTTCATATCCATGAATTCGGAGTTTGGGGGCAGGTAGTGATGGTAAGCACCGTAATATTCTCGACCGTGGATCCAACCACCACCACGTTGTCCGTTGTAGCCGCGAGCCATCGCAATGACTTGGGCTTCATAGGTAGTTGGATCTGCAGGAGCAACAAAGCCGTTGGCTAACCCAGCAGCAGTTGGAGGAGTTGTTGAGGACTTCCAAACACAGGCGACGTTGACCATTGTTCGGATGCGATCATTTCGATTAGTTGGTGCAGATACATTTGTTGTAGGCAAACCACGAAGAGACTCAGCAAAGGCTGCGGTTTGGCTGAGTCCATCGGTGATCGATGCAAATTTGACCTTTGCGTTGGTCCAGAGAATTCCATCGGTGGTCAATCGGGAGTCGTAGTTGGTGCCAACGCCGGTACCTAGATTCATGTGGTAGTTGTTACCCGCATACACATTGATTGGACCTGAACCGCTGAGTGTCACGACTTCAAACACATCCGGTCCGTTATCGCTTGGGCAGCGGAAGTAGGGTAGAACGGTTTGTGCTGGAACAACGAATTCTGGATTCAGGGTCCCTGGGCAGCATCCATTTTGCATCCTCTTACTGAAGTCCAGCATTGAGTGCAAATTGCTGTTTTCAAAGAATGGCAATAGGGAGGCTTGTACTGAGAAGTTTCCAGCGTTTCCATTATTGATCCCGTAGAGGGAAGGTAGTCGTTTGAATGCAGATTCGTAATTGTGAAGTGCAAGACCGATTTGATGGATGTTGTTGGAGCAACTCATGCGTCGGGCTGCTTCGCGGGCTGCTTGGACTGCAGGTAGTAGAAGCCCTACGAGTACGCCGATGATGGCGATAACTACGAGGAGCTCGACGAGCGTAAACGCACGTCTTGGTCGATGGATAATGGGATATCGGAACATGAGATAGTAGTTTCTTGCTTGATGTGTTTGGTCGAATGAAATTTCACGATGGCGCTAGGGGGTGTTCGATTTGGTCGGTCCTGCATGCGTCACATACGATCCGGGTTGTGCACGCTTGAGACACGCTCTTCTCAGTTGGAGGGTGATCAGAACACTTGTCAAAAGCGTGCAAGCTCGGACCGCGTTACGTCGCGAGAACTGTGCGCAGAAGTTGGATCGTCGTTCGTTGTTCGACGCGAACCGAATACGTTTTGCAGTACGACCGCACAAGCCAGAGAGTGGCTTGGCTGCTTACTGTGTCGGTCTCTGAAGAATCAGATCGTTCGATCCAAAGGCGCATGCACCTTGGGAGGTGGTGGATCTGGGGGCAAATCGTGGGCACAAACAAGAACTGGGCCAACGGACCGATAGAAACATGAAAATAGTGGAAACACTACCTCTGGGAATTCATCTGGCATCCAGGAAACTTGAAGGAAGTCCCAATTCATGCCTTGGCATTTTGCTGCTGAAATTCCTAGCCAGTACTTTATTGGATGCTTTACGCGCTTCTCTTTGGAGGAACTGGCGGGTGGGGTGTCTGAGTGCCCTGCGCATTCAGTTGTTGAGCAAGCCGCAGGAGGATTGCATTTTTTGTTGGCTGCGACTTGGCTCTTTGCCGAGCTCGAGTGGTTCTCGGTAAGAGCTTGATCAGAGTTTTTCAGTGACTTTGAACCTGAGGTTGCACAGCAATCGGTCGTCACTTTGGGTTGGCAGCACGAGTTTTGTCGCTCATTTGTTGAATTGGTCGTATCGTTGTTTTTCGAAGGTTTTGAACCGGAGTGCCGGTGGGGGGATACGGTGGCCAATAACCATTGAGTATCGATCTCTGCTGCATTGGGACGTGTAGCAAAAGTAGGAGGTGTTATTCCACGCTGCATCGCCCATATTTCACGTTCGGCAGGAGTGGTGCAGCAGCAACTCGTCCAGCATTTCCTCGCAGAGTCGCATCCGCAATGACCTCCTTGGCACGGGTAAGGAGTATCCTCTTCTTGCGAAGTCGCCACGTTGAAAGATTTCGTGGGGAGGATAGGTATCGGAAGAAGGCAAGCAACGAACGCAAGCAAGATTGTCGAGCTGACAAATCGCTTCCATCGGTATTGTTTGTTGCTGCTACGTAGGTCCACAGATTCGCCTAGTGCCATCGGCACGTAGAAGGAACTGTCTGACCACCCTCCGAGCACAATGATACTAGCGAAAGGGGAATTGGGACGGAAGAAATTCGCAGATGCGACAAATCGCCCAGAGATTACGAGCGCAGTTAGGGAAACTTGGGCGTTCTTTTTTCGACGAAAGCTTTCATGCCTTCGGTTGCTGATTCCGTGCTTGCGGAGGTCGACATCATTGCCGCACCGCTGGAAAGGTGCATCAGCATGGATTCACCGATCATTTCGTTTAGCAATCGCTTCGTCAAGCCAACGGCTTCTGCTGAACCTTGGGCGATTGCACCGATCCAATCGTGGGAAGCTGCCCATATTTGCTCCGAGGGTACCAAGCGATGGATGATTCCGAGGCGCTGCAGTTCGGTAGCAGAGAGGGTTTCGCGACCGATGAGTAGACGCGAAGCGGTTGCACCAGCACAACGGAAAGTGATCAGAGGTGTTGTCAATCCTGAGACTAATCCATACAGAGGAGCGGGAATTGAGAATTCCGCACGTTCGCTTGCGATGATCAAGTCAGCTGCAAGGCTCAGGGCAACGCCAAAACCGTGTACGGGACCGTCGATTGCGGCGATGATTGGTTTCGGTAGGCGCAAGCAGGCTTCGATGAGTTCCTGAAGTTCGCTCGAGATCTCTTGCCATTGCTCCAGTGCGTCACGGCATTCGGAGGTTTCTTGCCACTCCTTCAAGTCGATGCCTGAGCAAAAGTGGGAGCCTTTACTGCTGAGGATGATTCCTCGCACGCTCTTGTCTTGGTGGAAGTCTGATAGGGCATCAAGAAGTTGGCGGATCATTTCGCGGGACAACGCATTTCGCGATTGAGGCGCGTCTAGCAAGATGGTGCCACTGGGAGCAAGCTTGTGCAGGCGAATCATTATTGAGCCCTTCAAGACAGGTTCTGTCCATCAACTTCCATTGCGAGCCCGCAGCGTCAAAGTTTCGATCATGGAGAAGGAAGACTTCGTAGCTACGGGCAATATGGTTGCTGATTTCTAGAGCGATTGAATCCCA
>CAZACJ010000028.1:16113-17203 GCA_964483385.1 uncultured Pirellula sp.
CGGTCTTGGATCACGGTCTTGGATCACTGGGATTGAAATCCGAGTTGCTTTTGCAGAGCCGAGAACCAGCTGGTCATGGATGAATTGGCCTCGAACCTGGAGACATTTTGGACTCCGGCTGTATTGGGGGCGGTGGTGAACCTTGCCATTAGCTCGTCATCGTTGGGACTGAATCCGGTTACTTTCACGACGTAGTAGATTTCTTTTGCTGCATCTGTTGCGACGATTGTCGAACCGGGCGAGGCGGTGAAAATCTTCTCCATGAAGGAGTCGTCGATGGGTTTCAAGGCATCAACGTTGCTCAATTGAATATCGAAATTCGCAACGAGGGAATTGAGCCAGGTAAATGGGGCAGGTCGCACGACCAGATTTCGATCGGATTCGTTTTCGAGGGATTCGACAAGGGACGATGTGCCAGTTTTCGCCGCTATTTCCTTCGCTTTTGCTTCTGCAAGCTCCGCAGCTTTTTGGGCTTTCCACACTTTGATCACGTCGTCTTTAGATGCTTCGAAGGATGGAACAACAGCGTCTTGGTGGGCAACTTTCCAGAAGATAAATCGGCTTGTAATGGACATACTTTGCAGGGGGATATATAGGTCACCGAGGTACTCTGCTTCTGCAGTTCCAGGTGGTACTTGGATCAACGCTGGGAATGGGAACTGTTGACGCACGCCGCGCGAGACGCGGGATTGTCCGATATCGAGAGTCGCTACTCGTCGAACATCGACTAAATCGGTTTCGCCGTATTTGAAGCCATATTTTTCAGCCAATGCGCTGAGTTGCAACATTTCGGGTTCGGAAACCGAATTGTCCTTTTCTTGAACTGCTCGTTCCCACCCGCGACGATTTTGAGAATAGATTTCCATTTGATCACGGATTTCGTTGATTCTTTCATCCAAGATCTTGAATGCGGATCCCGTCGCCATTTCCCGTGCGATGCCATCTTTGGCTTCTTCGAACGTCTTCGTACGCATCGGTGGTGCAGCGGGTGCGGCAGGGGGAACTATCTGGGTGGTAGCAGGAGTATCATTGCTTGCTGGCGCTGGATCTTGAGCTGGCGCTGGATCTTGAGCTGGCGCTGGATCTTGAG
>CAZACJ010000028.1:17303-35901 GCA_964483385.1 uncultured Pirellula sp.
GCTGGCGCTGGATCTTGAGCTGGCGCTGGATCTTGAGCTGGCGCTGGATCTTGAGTTGGCGCTGGATCTTGAGCTGGATCCTGGAAAGACACCAAGCGAACGGAATCCGTCGGCTTTACGGTTCGAAAGGATTGAGGCGCGGCGGGAGGTTCTGCAGCAGGATTCTCGAGGGTTGGAGGGCGAGGAGAATCGGTGGCAGCTGGGTTCTCTGTGGGTTGAGTTGATGAATCTGGTGTTTCGGGGGTGCCGGAATCAGTTTTGGCAGGTTCGTCTGCCGGAGGCATTTCTGGATTGGAGGGGGATTCGGGAATGACAGGAACATCGAGTAGTTTTTGTTGGACTCTGCGATCGTATTCCGCTCGGAGTACATCTTCGGCGATCTTTGCTTTTTCTTCTTCGATGATCTTATCGATATCGAACGAGATGTATTGGAAGTTTGCCATTTGCGGGGTCATGAACGCGGGTTCGGTGGCCACCGGTTGGTTGATTCGCGTTATGGACTTACCTTTTTCGAACAAGTCGCGCAGTTCGCGGTCGGTTGGGGTTGCGGTGACGGAAGCTTCGAAATCTTTTGCGAAGACGGGGAAGGCTTCGATGGAGGCTTGGCGGTTGTACCGGACGAAGTATTGCCAGTTTTTGCTTGGTGGTGCGAGGATGGCGGTGGGTAGGCCTTGGGAATTGATACGTTCTTCGTATCGTTTGGAACCGCTTGCGATGCGGAGCATGGTTTGTTTGGTGAGTTCTTCGCGCATCAAGCGATTGAAATCGGTCAGGGTCATTCGACCGCCGGAGACTTCTCGCAGTGATTTTTGGATTTGTTCGCCGGAGAGTTTTCCGTCGACGAAGCGTTGCAGGAAGGTGGTAACAGCTTGGTCGTCGAAGTGGATTCCGAGGCGATTAGCTTCTGCGACGAGAAGTTTTCTCTCGAGGATGAGGTTTGGGTCATTTGCGGGGGAGATGCCGACGTAGTTTAGGTCGGGGCTGACTTCGGGAACGCGGGGGAAGCCACCTTTTTCGCGTACATCGGTACCGAGTTTTCTCAGGAATGTGTTTGCGATGGAGAGTTCAGAGAGTTCGATTTCCAGTTGTTCGCGGGAGAGTCTACCGCCGGACCACGAGGCCGCCGTGGCTTGGGCATCTTTTCGTCCCATGACGGGTCCGGTTCCGGTAAAGGACTGGAGCATGGGGGCGACGACGAAGGAGAGAACTGCAATAAGGACTGCTGCGGCCATCCATAGCCGTTGGTTCTTTCGGAATATCGCGAAGGGACTTGCCATAAAAATTTTTCCTTGGGTCGTTAGGACGCGGAAATCACATCTGCAGCATCCTCAGCCGCAGCGGCCTGCTCCGTCGCCTCCGAGAGCCTATTCAATTGGTGGATTGTAGGAATTCCCACATTCGACGCAATCGCACTACGGATTCTAAGGCTTGGTGGATTTGGAGTAGAAGGGGCTTTGTTTTTTGGTTAGCACGGGGACGAATCCTCCGTTGGGGGCTTGACAGAGTGCCGACCCTTCGATCACAACGCCATTCCTGAGCAAGGTCTCCCAGCCCCGAAGTCAACCCAACGCAACTGGTCCCATGAGTCAAAAAAAATCCCTAGTGATTGTCGAATCCCCAGCGAAAGCGAAGACGATCTCCAAGTTTCTCGGGAGTGATTTTCAGGTCGAGGCATCGATCGGGCATATTCGGGACTTGCCTGGCGGCTCGAAAGAGGTACCTGCGGAGTTCAAATCGCAATCGTGGGCGAGCCTTGGAGTGAATGTCGAAGAGAATTTCGAGCCTCTGTACATTGTCCCGGCGGACAAAAAGAAACATGTAAATTTTCTGAAGTCAGCGCTGAAGGATGCCAAGGACTTGTATCTGGCGACGGACGAGGACCGTGAGGGAGAGGCGATCTCTTGGCATTTGCGGGAGGTGCTCAAGCCGAAGGTTCCTGTTCATCGGATGGTTTTCCACGAGATCACGAAGGAGGCGATTCAGGGTGCGTTGGCATCTACTCGCGAGATTGACGAGGGGTTGGTCAAGGCTCAGGAGACGCGACGGATTCTGGATCGGCTTTATGGTTATGATGTTTCCCCATTGCTCTGGAAAAAGGTGCGTCCGGGGTTATCTGCGGGGCGGGTACAGAGCGTGGCGGTTCGCTTGATTGTTGAGCGCGAGCGGGACCGGATGGCGTTCTGCAATGCGACTTACTTTGACTTGGAGGCTTTTTTGCAGACGGGCAAAGGGGAGTCGTTTTCGGCCATGTTGGTCAGTGTTGCATCGCGTCGGATTCCGAGTGGGAAGGATTTTGATCCGAGCACGGGTAAGCTCAAGGATTCACAGTTGTTGCAATTGGACCGTGCTGGTGCGGAAGCACTTGCGGCTCGGCTTGCGAAAGAGCCTTTTATCGTCACGAGTGTAGAGGTCAAACCTTATACAGAGCGGCCAAAGGCCCCATTTACCACGAGTACATTGCAGCAGGAGGCCAATAGGAAGCTTGGTCTAACCGCTCGCGATACGATGCGGATTGCTCAGAGTTTGTATGAAAACGGTTACATCACTTACATGCGTACCGATTCGACAACGTTATCGAAAGAAGCGGTAGCGGCGGCGCGGAATTTGGTTCTGTCGCAGTATGGAAAAGAGTTCTTGTATGACTCGGAGCGTAATTATGCGACGAAAGTGAAGAATGCTCAGGAGGCTCACGAAGCGATTCGCCCAGCGGGGAATACGTTTCGGTTACCGGAGACGTTGCGAGGAGAATTGAATTACGATCAGTTCCGGCTCTTTGATTTGATTTGGAAACGCACGGTCGCGTCGCAGATGGCCGATGCGAGGAAGCGGCGGGTTGTGATGAGCATTCAAGCCGGCGATGCGGTTTTTCAAGCGACGGGAACATCGATCGAGTTTGAAGGTTTTCTAAGGGCATACGTTGAAGGAAGCGACGATCCTGCGGCGGAACTAGCAGAGAAAGAGCGGTTGCTCCCTTCGGTAGATGCACAGGAGAGGCTCAAGCTCAATCAATTGGAGAGTCTTTCCCACACCACCCAACCGCCGGCGCGATTTACGGAAGCTTCTTTGACGCAGGCGTTGGAAGAGCGCGGTATTGGACGCCCGAGTACTTATGCATCGATTATCGATACGATTTTGCGTCGCGATTACGTATTTAAAAAGGGGAACGCATTGGTGCCGAGTTGGACTGCCTTTGCAGTCATTCGGTTGATGGAAGATCATTTTTCATCATTGGTTGACTATCAGTTCACGGCGGAGATGGAAGACTACCTCGATCAGATAAGCCGCAACGAGCGCGAGAACTTGTCCTATCTGCAAGAGTTTTACTTCGGCGATGACGTCAATGAAGCGGATGCGGCACCTGGTGGAATCGGTCTAAAACCACTTTTGGAGCAGAAGGTAGCCGAGATCGATCCTCGATCAGCTTGTTCGTATCCGTTGACACCGAAAGAATCGGCAGAAGGCCAAGCGCATGCAGTGTTGGTCGATGCGCAAGAAGGTTCGCCGAATCAAGTGTTTGTGCGGATTGGTCGTTATGGACCTTACATTGAACGGGGAGAGAAACGGGCTAGCATTCCAGATGACATGCCGCCTGATGAGTTGACATTAGAAGTGGCGTTGGAGTTGTTAGAAAAGCAAGAGAGAGCGGAGCAGCCTTTAGGGTATCACCCGACGAGTAACAAGCCGATTTACATTAAGCAAGGTAGGTTTGGTCCTTATGTTCAGATGGGTGCGAACGACGACGAAGAAAAGAAAAACTCATCGCTGCCGAAGGGTGTTTCTCCCGAGGCGATGACTCTTGATTTGGCCGTGCAATTGCTGTCTCTTCCGCGAAATCTCGGTAACCATCCCGACGACGGTGAGCCGATCATAGCGACGCAAGGAAGATTTGGGCCGTTCTTAAAGCATGGGAGTGATTCCCGATCGATACCGGCTGAATACTCATTGCTGGAAATTACGCTTGAGCAAGCCCTGTTGGTGTTAGCGCAGCCCAAGCCAACTCGAGGGCAGGGCCGGGGTGTCGCGGCACCACCACTTAAGACGCTTGCGGCTTCTCCGGTAACGGGTAAACCGATTGAGCTACGTGATGGTCGCTACGGTTTATACGTCACCGACGGAGAGACGAATGCTTCGTTGCCCAAGGATCAATCGGGTGACGAATTGACATTTGAGCAAGCGGTAGGGTTGCTCGAGGCGCGAGCTGCGGCGGGTCCATCGAAGAAGAAAGGCAAGCGATCTACGAAGCAAGCGGCGGCTAAAAAGGGAACAGCGAAGAAGACCGCCAAGAAGACCACCGCCAAGAAGACGACAACCTTGACGACTGGCGAGGTAGCAGGGGAGCCTAAGAAGACTGCGAAGAAAGCTTCGGCGAAGAAATCCGTAAAGAAGAAAGCAGCGACCAAGAAGTCAGCAACGAAGACGTCCAAGAAGTCGTCGACGAAGAAGGCTAGCAAGTCGAGCGAAGTGGACGCGGACGCGTAGTACGGGTGTTAGTTGGTTATGGCTCAACGGTAGATTGCTCAACGATAATTTTCAGTGCTCAGATTTGGTCTTGTCGCCAGGCGAGAAGGGGATTGGTCCTGACGATTATTTAGGTTGTTAGGATATCCCAGAGCTCTCGTGAGTCTTGGGTTTTCGATAGCTTCGGGCCCGGAATTTGGGGGATTGTCGGTTGAGTTCTCTGGGGGAGGCTCGCTCATTAAGCGTCCTGCGATTGCGCCGGTGGCAGAGCCTGTGATTCTCGCCACGGGAGCGGCTGCGAAAGGGATTTCGTTAATTTGCGGAACGAGGGTTGAGCCGCCGAGGAAAGCGGAGCCTGCCAGGGTAGAGTACGTATGTACCATCATGGCATTGGAGAGTTCTCGGTCTTCGCGTGTCTGGGCGTAGTGCAGAGCATCTTTGCTGACGACGACTTGCTGACCGAGGGGAGCGAAAGGGATGTAGCGTGTTGCAGCGTAGGCTCCTGGCCAAGGGGTTTGAGCGAAGTGTTTTGCTTTTGCGGCTTCATAAATGGCGCTTGCCGGTTTGTCGGAATTGATCGATAGGGTGCGGGTGTATGGGTTGAACGAGTCGAGTCGGAAGACACGAGCGGGAAAGACCGTATAGGTACATATACGGGCGGCTCCATCGGTGTATTTCCAAAGCGGGTGAATATCGTTGTTAGCGTGAAGGCGTTTCCATTGCTCCATGGGGTCATAGTGGTGGGCTTCGACGATTACTTGGTGCAGGTCGTTTTCTTCGAGGTAGGCGATGGCGGCTAGGAGAGCTTCTTGTTGAGTCGTTTCTTCGTTGGTGCGTGAGGGCAGGATGCGACGATTTGCTAGCTCTTTTCGCCACTGATGCAGGGTTTTGGTGGGGCGATGCAGGAGAGACTCCCAGCGGTCCATGGTGGGACTTGGACCGCCTATGAGAACCGGTGGGCTGAGAGGGGAGTCTTGCGGTATCAGAGAGGTTTCAGTGGTTCCGTAGCGGTACATCCCGAGTTCAGGGCGCATGGACTTGCATCCGCATGAGAGCAGCAGAGCGACGATGCATAGGGTTGTTTGAAGTGCGCATTTGAACTGAGGCATAGGTAGAAGCAGGAATAATGCACTGTGGGTTGTACGTCCATAGCGATCGGGAATTAAGGAAGTTCGAATTGGAGCTATTGGAGGTGCTGTAGGGTGAATTGAGGTGCTGAATCGATAACTTGGGTAAGAGGCTGGTGGGATGGTGACTATGCGTAAAATGCGTTGTGATTCCTAGATCGAGAATTTTGGTTGCACACGGAAAAACCCGCAAGTTTTATCTAGGCTATCGCCGAAACTCTTGTTGTTCGACGAGTCTGATCGTCATAGCACAAGAAGGGTATAATCGATGTCCTGCAAGCGTCTTTACTCAGCACTTTGGATGATTCTGTTTGCGACCGCTTCGACGCAGACTGGTTGCATTCATTTATCAAACATGGGTCTCGGTCCTTTTGGGGTTCCGATTCCTATAACTCCTTACATGCAGGATAGTGAGGAAGTTCAATTTCACATCCACGAGCGGTATGCACGGGTTCCGATTCTCGGCCCGATTACGCGTGGAGGGACTGTTGCAGCGATTGACCCGCCGAGCGACGACGAAGTGATTCATGCGTTGGAGCGAGCACGACCGATCCGTGGTGGGGTTCCATTCCTGCATGAGAAGCAACGCAACAAGGTTCGGATTGTTAAGGAAAAGATCGCCGATTACATCGATGATCCACGATTCGTACCGTTGATTGGTTTTGCACAGTTGCACCACGCTCACTACAAGTGCACCGTTTACTTTGAAGAGCGAACGATTAATGGGTGGCCTGTGCCTTACACCCTCGAAGACAACGAGTGTGTCGAAGTGATTTACATCGACCATAATCACTTCCACATGTGTGGTGATCCGGATACTGGGACATCTAGCCCATACTAAGCTAGCCCTTAAAAAATTCGTCAGGCCCTTGCGATGCGGGGCGACTGATCGACAGATCTGATTCTCGAAAGGTGGGAGCGACAATCTCCCGCCTTTTTTCGTTTTCCTATTGATGCAACTGAGAATGAGTCGGCATCAGCCGCTTTGGGGTTGATGGGAATCTATACTTCGACGAGGGCTTCGGGGAAATGGGAACAGGGGCAGCGGATTGAGTATGAGTGCTGCGAAGCAAAGAGTGGTTGAGTGCGAGGGGGTTGAAGTCGAGTTTCGGCGAGGCCGGACTGTGCAGAGGGTTCTGCATGGACTAAATCTGCATGTCGAGAGGGGGCAGATTGTTACGCTTTTAGGCCCTAGCGGGTGTGGGAAGAGTACGCTGTTGCGAGTGGTAGCGGGGCTGAACCGAGCGAACCGGGGTGAAGTTCGTGTTTTTGGTGCGGGGGTAGAGGAGTCTCAGCGTAAGTTGGCTTTTGTGTTTCAGGAGTCTGCGTTATTGCCTTGGAGGACAGTTTGGCAGAATGTGCGATTACCGAGTGAGATTCGCGGTAGCGCTGGGGACGCGACCTTGAAGGAGCGTATCGAGCGGGTTTTGGATTTGGTGGGATTCAAGCCGAGTGATTGGACGAAGAAGCCCAGTCAGTTATCTGGTGGGATGAAGATGCGAGCATCGATCGCCCGCGCGTTGATTACCGATCCGGAGTTGCTGTTGCTAGATGAACCGTTTGCAGCTTTGGACGACATTTTGCGTTCCAAGCTCAATGATCTGCTTTTGGAAATTGCTCAGCGAACGGGATGTACGATGTTGTTCGTGACGCACAACATCGCCGAAGCGATTTATTTGAGTCATCGAATTGCCGTTTTTCGGCAAGGTCAGATTGGTGAAGAGATCACGATTGACTTGCCCTTTCCGAGGACTTCAGGAATGCGAAGCAGTGTTGAGTTCGCGAACTACTATGGGCGAGTCAGTGAATCGTTGATGCGGAGTACAGAATGAAAAAGACATCGTTGGTCGCGAGTGTGCTTGCTCCGTTGGTTGTTTTTTTAGTCGTAGCGAGTCTTTGGCATTTTGCGGTGGATTGGTTCCGGATCCCTCCGGTAATTCTCCCGAAGCCAGAGGCGGTCTTACGGGGGATGTGGACGGAGAGAGTGAGTTTGCTTCGGGGTGCTTGGGTGACCTTCCAAGCGGCTTTGATGGGGCTAGGGTGCAGTGCGGTTTTAGGGACACTGATCGCGATGGTTTTTAGCCAATCGGCATGGATACGCACGGCGTTCTATCCGTACGTGTTATTTTTGCAAACGGTTCCGATTGTTGCGATCGCTCCGCTTTTGATTATTTGGTCGGGCTTGGAGTTTCGCACCGTGGTGCTCGTCGCGACCATCATCAGCATATTCCCGATTATTTCGAACGTCACGAGTGGGCTTTTATCGATCGACCAGAACCATTTGGACTTGTTCCGTCTTCAGGGTGCGGGGCGATGGGGGACTTTGATGAAGCTACGAATTCCCTCGGCGGTTCCTGCATTGGTGCAGGGGTTGAGGATAAGTGGTGGGTTAGCGGTGATCGGCGCGATTGTCGGAGAGTTGTTTGTCGCCAATTCTGGAGCTTATGATGGCCTCGGGACGATCATGAATGCGATGCAAGCGAACTTGCGAACGGCCGAACTGATGGGGGCGATTGCGGCCTGTACTCTATTGGGTATTGTTTTGTTTTTGACGGTCGAGGGGCTTCATCGGTTCTTGTTGAGGCGCTGGACGATTGATGCTGGATTTGAGCTAGATCGCTAATTGAATGGAGGATTTTGCCGGTCGTTAGGCTATGATTTGAGCGAAAATATCAAGTAAATCTTGGGTTCCTTCTTGTTCGGCGGTGCGTCTTGTCACGGGAAACGGGAGTTTGGAGTATATTAGAAGTTCCGTTTACCTCTTCCCGGTACACTTGTTTGAATACTCGTTTGATCGCACGATAGCTCTTGATTTAGAAAACCACGAACATGTCACTTGCTTGGGACCGTTTGATTCCAATCCTCCGTTCGCACCGACGTTTTGTTTTAACGAGCCACATTCGCCCTGATTGTGATGCGCTCGGCAGTGAGATTGGCATGGCAGGGATTCTTGAGGCGCTTGGCAAGCAAGTGATGATTGTCAACGGGCATCCGACTCCACCGGCCTTGGCTTTTTTAGATCCAAGGCAGAACATCCGGGTGTTGGGTGAGAGTATCCAACCGGAGGAGGTCGAGGGAGATTGTTTGATAGTCCTCGACACGAGTGCTTGGGCTCAACTAGGTCCAATGGCCGAGGTTTTGCGACGATTCTCAGGTCGCAAGCTCGTCATCGATCACCATGTGGGTGAGGACGATTTGGGTGCGGAGTTTTTCAAGGACACCAGTGCCGAGGCTACGGGGCACTTAGTGACATTGTGTGCTAAGGAGTTGGGGGTACCGATTACCAAGTCGATGGCGAATGCCTTGTATGCCGCGATCGCAACCGACACCGGTTGGTTCCGGTTTGCATCTACCACGAGTGCAACGTATCGAGTGATTGGAGATTTGGTGGACTGTGGGGCTTCCCCTTCGACCATTTACGGGGACTTGTTTGAACGCGACACGATTGGTCGAGTCCGGCTAAGAGGTCGGATTTTGGCTCGTGCGATTACGGAGTGCCAAGGTCAATTGGTGCATACATTTGTGCGTAAAGAAGATTTTTCTGAGTCGGGGGCTTTGCCCAGCGACACCGAAGACGCGATTAACTTGACTTTGGCGATTGAGGGGACGAAAGTTGCCGTGATTTTCATCGAGCAACTAAAGGGTGGTTTCAAGATTTCGTTCCGATCTCGCTGTCATGTCGACTGCAACGAGCTTGCTCGGCAATTCGCCGGTGGTGGGCATCGAGCGGCCGCTGGTGCGTTCCTCGAAGGGGAATTTTCCGACGTGCAGACACGGGTGTTGCAAGCCGTTCGCAGTGCGATCGCGAAGACGTAGGGGCTTGGGGGGGGCGGTAGCCCAAGAGGCTATTCTGCCCGCAAATCTTCCCTAGACTGCTTGAATTGCCAATCGTTTCGTCTATTCTCAGTGGAACTCCAGGACGCTTTCGCGCGTCGTATGGGAGTCGTTTGTGCATCTAGAGTGGAACGCATCACGAGCAAACAGGAGCATCGAGGACAAGATGATGAAGCGATGGTTGTTGGCAACAGTAGTATCCCTTACGACGGCTGCCCTTGGGGGTGAAGTCATGGCGGGCCATGGATCGAGCGGAGGATACGGCTCGAGTGGCGGATATGGCTCAAGCGGCGGTTATGCCGTTTCGTATGGTTCGTCTGGAGGTTCGTCTGGTGGTCATGTAGGACCACTTCGACGCTTGCACCAAAAGGTCCATTCGCACATTGCGGCCAAGCATGCTCGGCACGCTGCGCGATGGGGTTCGAGTGGAGGCGGATCGAGCGGTGGATCCTCGGGATATTATCCTTCCCGCGTCGCGAGCTACGGTTCTTCCGGCGGCTCCTCCGGTGGTTACAGTGTTAGCAGCTACGGATCGTCCGGCGGTGGATCTTCTGGTGGGTACTCCTACAGCGGTGGCTCTTCTGGTGGTGGTTCATCGGGTGGTAGTTCGGGTGGATACAGCTCGAGCCGTTATCTCCCTTCGTACGAATACAGCTCTTCGGAGTCGGGATACGAAGTTCCAAGCTACACCTTTGGAAGTACCAACAACTATTCGTTGCTCGGAGGTCAAACGATTGCTTCGAACCGTGCTGTTCAAGTTGAATCGGTTGCCGCGACTGAAGTGCAGTTGATGGTTGAAGTCCCACGCGACGCGAAGGTTTTCGTCAATGGAAATCCAACTACATCGGGCGGGTCGTCCCGTCGATTTGTCAGCCGCGATTTGGATACCAAAGACGCCTATCGCTTTGAGGTGCAAGCGATCTATGAAGTTGAGGGTAAAGAGGTTACACAAACGAAGACGATTATTGCTCGTCCCGGCAGTGCCGAATCGGTCGTTTTCGATCCATCGGTCAGCGATGATCCGGTAGAAACCACCTTGACTTTAAACGTGCCGCAGGATGCCAAGGTAGTTCTTGCGAACAACTCGACCAAGAGCGATGGTTCTGTTCGCGTCTATCGCACGAAGCAGCTCAAGACCGGTGAGGCTTGGGAAGACTACAAGATCCAAGTCACCCATCAGGGTGTCACCAAGGAAAAGACAATTCGTCTAATCGGTGGTGATAAGCTTGAGATGAGCTTCACCTTCGCTGACGAGCAAGGAACCGACGTTCAAGCCAACAAGATTGCTTCGGCTCGTTAATCGGGACTGAACGAGTACATCGGTTGTTCATTCAATCGTTGAAATTCCAAAACAAAAACGCTTCGCAGGTTGATGCTTGCGAAGCGTTTTTTGTTTTGATCGCTTGTTTCGAAGCGTCGACTCGAGAGCTTACGATTGTGCGGCGAAGTGTTCCCACCAACCGTCGATGGTGGTTGACGGTCCTGCCGGCTCTCGGTCTTGGACGGGTAGATTTTCCCTTTCGACATCAAATGCATCGAGTGTTTGTTCAATCGCCTCGATACTTCGGAAGGTTGACGGCGTGTTTGATTCGTTCATGAGAGAATCGAGTTCGTTGGAACGGTACTCTTGCTCGAACCACAATGGAACTTCTTCTCGCTGAATGTCGGCGACGTTGATCACCTTGACTGGAGCAAGTTTGATTGGAGGGGGTTCCATTTTAGAGGCGACTTTTGTTTTGCCGGGTAGAACGATTGGATCTGGTTCTAGGATCTCGATCACGTCGGGAGCTGGAGGTTCAACTAGTTCCATTGCAGCGACATGGACGGCTGGTTGAGGTTGTGCAAGGAGTTCCTTTGGACGTGATTGTGGACGATAGATTTCCGCAATTCCAGGTTGGCCTTGGGTGGGCAGCACACGGACTTGTACATCGATAGAATCGAAGAGTCGCATAATATGTTCATGGCAAGTGAACATGACGACTTGGTGACCGAGAGCAGCGAAGTCACGCAGGACTTTCGCGGCGCTTGTTGCTCGGATGGTATCGAAGTTTACCAGGACATCGTCGAGGACAAGAGGCAAAGTAGCACCACGTCGGGAGTAGGCGGCCGCGAGAGAGAGACGCAAGGCGATGAACACGGCTTCGCGAGTTCCTCGACTTAGGACTTCCAGTGGAAGGCTTTGACCTTTCTCGTTATCGATACGCAGCGCGTTCTTGCCCAATGGAGTCCAGACGCGAACGTACTTGCCATCGGTAAGTTGTTTTAGGAATGCGGAGGCCTCTCGGAGCGTTTCCGGTTGCCTTTCGCTTTCATAGATTTCGCACACTTTTTCCAGCATACAGGTCGTCAGGCCCAAGGCTCTCCAGTGTGCGGCGCATCGTTCGATTTGTTGTTCCAAGCAGTTCAGTTCTAGTTTTGCTTCTGCGAGTCTTCGGTCAGCAGCCAAGGTTTTCATTTCCTGGTTGACCTCCCCTTGGCGTTGTTGCAGTTGGCCGATGCGTTCTTCCGCGCCTGCGATACGTCCACTTAGGGTTTCCCATCGTTTGTCGAGTTCGAATGCTGGGGAGTTCTCCAGCATCTTTTGGATGGCTTCGTAGGAGACTTGGGTCCCCATTGTTGCACGGATCCGTTCGTCGAGTGCGGTGATCTGTGCATCGATTTGCACGTGTTCACGCTTCTTTTCCAAGAGTCCTTTGAGTTGTTCGGCGGACTCAGCGGAGATCTCAGCAAGGTAGGATTGCCGCGATGCGACCAAGCGTTCCACTTGGCGCTGGATTCCTTTGTACTTCTTCGCGACTTCTTCGTCTTCTCGTTTGAGTTCTTTGCGCTGCGCCAAATACTGTCGATGTTGGGCCAGTGTATTGAGAAGTGTTTGGAGTTTTTGCTGTGGTCCATCGACGGAAAGATCGCTGGGTTTTAGGCTTGCGGCTTCTCGGAGGCTTGGTGCATTGCGATCGCTTTCTTGGGAACGCAAGTTTCCGCGATCGGTTGGTTGAGGGCGTTGCGGAGCATTCGAAGTTGATTGAGCTGTTTTTCCTGATGGCTCGTTGGAATTGGAGTTCGCAATCGCCACACTCATTTGAGTAGTTAGGGCTTCGAGTCGTTGAAGCGAGCTGGTCAGTTCGATTTTGCGTTGGGTAAGTTCGTCGTTTTGAGTTGTGAGTTTTCGGCGGGTTTGCAGAAGGGATTCATAGCCTTCAGCGAGAATGCGAATACTCTTGGGTGAGAGGGATTCAGCCAGCCCGAGTTGGTGGAGAGTCTTCTTCCACTGGACGCGAGCTGCTTTTAGGGATTCGGATGCTTCCGCCGCTTGCTTGCGAGCCGAATTGTATCGTGCTTTCGCGGCATTTTGATTGTGGAAGATAGGAAGGTACGATTCGCAGGCAGAGAGTTCATGTTCTGCTTCTCGCAGTTGTTGTTCGATGGAGGAATTGTGGTCAGGTAAGGCGGTGAGCAATTCTTGTTTTTCGTGTTCCGTCTTACGGATTTGGCCTACTAGAGCATCGAGCTGAGACTCAAAATCGTTGAGTTCGCCTTGCATGCCTCGTTCCATGGATTTCCACCATAGGTAGGTCGCCACCAAGATGATCATGCCGAGAACGGTCATCAACACACCTGTGTTTTGGGTGTCGTTGGATTGAAGTTCTAAGGCTCTTGCAGCGGCTGGTAGGTTTGCGTTGTTGTACCAACCGAAGAAGTTATTCAGTCCTGAGATCAGCATGAAAGCGCCGATGAAGAACGGGATCGCGAGCATAATAACGCGTTCCCAAGAGAATCCGTCGTCACTTTCTAGATCGATGGTTTCCCCTTCAAGTTCCTCACGATTGTTCGAGAGCTTGTGAAGTCTTTCTTCGACTTGTTGGTATTTGCGAATCGATTGGATTCGTTCGCTTGCGGCTTTGATGGATCCTTGAAGATCCGAAGCGTTACGTAGATTTAAAAAGCCGGCGATTTCGCTTTGGAGTTTATCGACTTCTTTTTTCTCGCTTTCGACCCGTTCGCGAGCTTGTTTAAGTCGCATTTGTTGGGTGCGAACATCTCTTGCCGGACCGGCTAGTTGTCCGATTGCTTGTCGGGAAAGGTCAGGAAGATTTGCCAGTCGTCGATCGCCCAGCAGAGCGTCTTGGTCGGACTCATTGAGGCCGAGGCGTTTGGCATCATCGATCAGTTGTTCTTGGGTTTGTTTCCATTCGGATTCGAGGCGATGGATTTGTTTTTGCAGTTGGGTGATCCAAGGACCTTGTTCTGCGGCTGCTTCGATTTTGCTCGCAAGGCCGAGTACATTGCGGTTCAAGGGCAGATCATCGGCGCGTTTGCGTAGACTTTTTCGTTGTTCGGAGAGAGTTTGTAGCTGAGTTTTTCGTTCGTCGATTTGCGACTGAATATCGTCTAGTTTTTCCAAATACTCTTCTTGTACATCCGTCCGAGCGCGGAGGGCTTGGAGTTTTGTGCGCAGGGAGTCTCGCTGCGTCCAAGGATCCCGGACACTCATTGCGATTTCAATCGTTTTCGATTCGAGTTCCCATTGTTCGATGCGTTGCTTGAGCTCTTCGATTTCGTTTTGTTGGTTTCGGCGGTGGACAGCTAATTCACCCCAGCGACGGCCACGCAATGTCAGTTGCTCGATCTCGTCGCGGAGTCGTTGGCGCTTGGCAAACATGGTTTGCAACTGTGCATTTTCATCGGTTTGCGAGACCATTGCGGTGCGCGCAGCGCGGAGTTGCCGAATTACATCGACGAGGGAGACGCGATCTAAGCCACTCGACAACTTGTACAGTTCATCAGCCGCAGCGGTATCATCGAGGGTGCTGAGTTCTTGCAGTTCTCGCAGGCCGATGGCGAAGACGTTTGTAAAGATCGATTCGTCGACATTTCCCAAGAGGGATGTCAAACGATGTTGTCCTTGGGTGATACCATCGCTGCTCATGACGGTCAGTTGACCGATGACGCTTGGGTCATTTAACGTCGCGCGACGTGCGATTTCATATCCGCCACCAGGTCCGGTAACTCGGATCGCCCCCCCTGGTTTACCACCGAAAACGGGAGGAAGGTAACGCATGCGGCGTTCTGGCGTGAAGCCATAGAACATCGTGCGCAGGAAGTTCATCAGGGTGGTTTTTCCAGCTTCGTTCGGCCCGTAGAAGACCGTCATTCCCTCGGGCATGGAATCGACAGACAGTCCTGACCAAACACCGAACCCATCAATTTGTACGTCGCGAACTTTCATTATCGTGTGCCTCCAAATCTCCTGGTTGGAGCGATTAAATCCACTTTGTGACCTCGCAGCATATCCACACCCAGCAACGTAGCTTGCTCGAGCGCAACCGCTGTATGAGTTGGATCGTCTTCAATAAGTGTTTGCTGCCAAACTGTTGTGCCCGGTGTTTCGGATTCCACGATGGGTCCAAGGTTTAGTTGCATTCCATGTGTCTTGCGGTGTTCTTGAGAGATCCTTAGGAAGTCCCCTAGGATGGTGTCCTCTTCTTGCCACTTGCTAGGGTAGCTTTTCGGGGAAAGGACTTGGATTTCAGTCGACCAGACGCTGCAAGCACCGTGTCCGTATTCACGGCGAAGCCAACCGAGAATTTCATCGATGGCTTCTGGACCGACCAAAGCCGTGTTTTCGAGATCGAGTTCGACGCGCCAACGAATGATCAAGTGACGGGAACCGTGTTCGTTTTGAAGTCGAGCGATTCGTTTGCTCATCACTTCGCGCATGTCTCGGCCGAGCGCTAGGTCTTCGACGTCAAGTGTTTGCGTTACGTAGCGAAAGATATCTCCATCGGTAGCGACGATTTGAGCATCGTGATCACCATCGACTTCGACCGTCCAGTAACCGTGGGGACCTTCTTCTTCAAAACTACGACCTTGCAGGGTTCCGCATACTCGCATGTGCGGTGCTTCGCCATGTAATGTCTTGCGGTTGTGTTCGTTTCCGATAGCCCAGAAGTCAATGCGTTCGCTTTGCAACGCATCGCGGTCTGCGGCACCGTGTGCCATCGCGATTACGTAAGTACCATCGGAGTCGCACTGGAATTCTGCTGAACGGATCGCTTCTCGCCCGTCGCTCGAACGAGCAACAATGGTTGCCAACGGGGTGCCGTTACGTCGGAAGACGACGCTTTCGACTTCTTTGCGAGAGAAATAATGGACATTCGGTGGTAGCGGGACGGCTTCGGGCCATCGCTCCGGATCATCGACGGATCCACCTGCCCAATAGACGGGGATCTTGTGTTGTGCAAGTTTTTCAAAATGCTCAAGCAGAAACGCGGGGCCGGCGGCACCCGTGGAGATCGGGTTGAGCAAATCGCCTGAAAGGAGGACAAAGTCCACACTTTCAACGATTGCCGCTTCGAAAAACGCTTCGGCGGCTTTCCACGGAGCGTCGACCAGGGCACCTTTGAGATGTTCTGGCAAGTCGGTCAAATCCTGCATCGGCCTTTCGAGATGAAAGTCACCGGCGTGCAGAAAACGAATTGATTCCTTCCCCATGATCCACCCTCCTTAGTGGAACTAGAAAAACTGCAGCAAGGTGGCAGTCTAGTGGATTTGGAGGGTTTGAGGCAATGCCGATTTTTTCTACCCCAATGTTGTAGCAAATCGACCGGTTTTGCTTTTCTCAAAGGGAGGTTCTAAAATGAAGGTAATGTCAACTGAAAGCCATCGTGCGATTGAAATTTGCTAAGTCCAATTTTGATAGCATTCTTTGATTGATCGAACCTGGAGCCAAGATAGGTTATCGGGGCTAGTGATCCAATCGATCCGACAGCCTTTGTAGAGGAGCGATTTCATGGACAAGTCAAACCGGATGGGAGCAAGCAATGCAGTTGGGACACTGCGGGGAGTTGGCGTAGTTCGAGGAACCGGTGCACTTGGCCAGTCGAAAAGTCGAATTGCGATCCCTTGGGTGATGCTTGGCTTGATCGCGATTCAAGCTGTTTTTGTGGTATTGAGTTTCCGAGAGTTCCCGGATGCGGTCATGGGATATCGCGACGAGTTTGGGGTATTCAAGACCGAAGCAGAGATGCTCGAGGTGCTTCAGCAGATCCGGCAGACGGAAGGTGACGCGGGGGCGAGTCGTAAGTTAGAGTTAATTCAACCGGTACGTCGCAGTGAGGTCTTTGCGTTGGATCTTCGTTGGAATGCGATTCGACCTGTTCAATGGTTGACTTATTCATTTACCGTTTCGACTTGGCAGATATGGTTGGTAACTTCGCTCTTATTGCTTAGCTTTGGCTTCGTGCTCGAGAAGGCGATGGGACATTGGAACATGCTTGTATTAGTTGCAGTGGTGCAAATTGTGTTTGCTGCATTGCTTCAGGGTGTTGGGGTAGTGCTTGGGTGGCAAGGTGGATTCCAGGGGACTTTACCGTTGCTTGTGGTATTCCTTGGTGTGTTTGCTTCGATGATGCTTCGAGGTGAATTGAAGTTTGAGGATGAGTGGTGGATGGAGCAGATCCCGGATCGCGCCGAGAGGGGTTTGGCTGAGAGCCGTGTTCCATCGCTTAACGCGTCCGCCAGTTTGCTCGTTCCTTCGGAAACGGAGCAACGCGGCGAAATAGAGTTAGCTCACCAAATAGACCAGTTGCTCTCAGAAGGTCGTCTGGTCGATGGTGCTTCGGCAATCGAAAAGTACCTTCAACTGTATCAGTCAGGCCGAGCGGAGTTTCAATTGTTGCTGTTGAACATTTGGCTAAAGCTGGGCCGTTATGAGCAACTTCTGGAGTTTGCCGATGGGATACATCGTGTTTTTTTAGAGCCTGCGCAGGTATCAGAGTTGGATCGCGTCGTACTCTCGGCGCGATCCAGGATGCGAATCAGACAGTCTTAAGTTCAGTTTGATTGCTTGAAACAAACGATGTCTTCGTATCGATTTAGTAGGACTTCGGATCGATTAGTTCGTTGCTGTTAACCGTTCCTAAAGCGCCCCAGACTCCGTACGGGCTTTGTTCTAGGGAATTGCCTTGCGGTGCTTGGATCGTTAGCTTCCCTACATCGATATTATGGGAAATAACGATCACCGCTCCATCTGCCATGAGGCAGTTGACAGACTTCGACGCGTGATAAGACCCAGCGCTATAAATCCCCCCGACGCATTCTCCATCGAATGTAGCACTTTTTCTTGGCGAAGCGGAAGGCTCATTCGGATGCAAGATGGTCGTAAATCCGGTGAATACCGCAGCGCCGTCTGTCCATCGCAAACCTCGTCCATAGGGCCTTTGAAAATCTGAAATAGCTTCCCTTGGTGGTGAAGGACAAGGTGCACGAATCGAGAAGTGGCAAGGCAGATTAATGTCATTAGCATTGTCCATGGTTTCGAAGGACTTGTATCGCTCTAGCAAGACGCCATCGACTCTTATCTCAGACATAGCAATGGTGCTACTTAATCCATCTTTGACTGCCGCATGTTCGCGATATGTAGTCCCTTCGAACATGCCTCGCGTCGGACTGGAACAGTTGTAAAGGATACTGTCCCCAACGCAGAACGCGTAATTGGTGTAGCCTATTTCAAGTTCCCTTTTTAACTTGATTTCACTAGGGCACTTGAGGAGTGCGGGTTGAACTAAGTAGGGTTTGTATCTGCCGTTATAGGTCATGAACGGCGGTGGGCCACCTAATGGTGTGTATTCAGTAGGGCCTACTTGGTAGCGTTGGTCAATTTGAGTAAACAGCACCTCCATTTCCATATAGGGCAGGATTGCAATATAGGCACTTTGTCGTCTCCCAGCTGTGCTTGCCCCGACTTGCATCGCAGGAAACTTGCCGTGTGCCGATTCGTAGTTTGCCATCGCCATCCCTATTTGCCGCATTTGGCTTTGACACTGCATGCGTCGCGCTGATTCTCTTGCGGCTTGAACGGCCGGCAAGAGCAAACTGATCAAGAGTACGATGATCGCGATCACCACTAACATTTCGACAAGCGTAAATGCTTTGCGACCGCGTGAAACGTCTCTACTTCGTTCTAGAGACATCGAAGAGTAACATGGACGAGCCATAAAACACCTCACAGAAAAGGGTACGTTTGGGACGTAAGAAAAGTGCAGTTCCGTCACCCTTTTCTATAAGGCTATCCGAAGGAGGTTGGCTTTGTCAAATTTTTTTGCGAGACGGTGGCGAGAATGTTGGTGGCCGGAAGACGGGTGGCCGGAAGAAGGGGGGGCGGTAAGGGGTCTATATAA
>CAZACJ010000028.1:36001-56816 GCA_964483385.1 uncultured Pirellula sp.
GGTGGCCGGAAGACGGGTGGCCGGAAGAAGGGGGGGCGGTAAGGGGTCTATATAATGAGGAATTAGGAAACTGACATCGCGAGGAGGTACTATTTTTAATTCCGGGTTTCTATACTTTTTTGCACTGAATGTATTCTATTTTCATGCCCCCATTTTCATGCTAATTTCCGATCCTTCGGTCCTGTTTGGGCATAAAAAAATGGGTAATGATTTCTCATACCCATTTTTTGTCATTATTGAATTACGAGCGGTTTCCGCTGGGTTTTCTGTCCAGTTGAACGGTTAGTTTTCAACAAGTTCAGGTGGGCGGGTATTTCGACGTCGGTCGCTTTCGCGTAGGAAGACTTTTCTCAAGCGGATCGCGTTCGGGGTAACTTCGACGAGTTCATCGTCTTCGATGTACTCGAGGGCGGCTTCGAGGAAGAGTTCGCGGGGTGGTTTTAGGATGATGTTTTCATCGTTCCCTGCGGAGCGAATATTGGTAAGTTTCTTTTCTTTTGTTGGGTTGACGACAAGATCGTTATCGCGGGCGTTTTCGCCGACGATCATTCCTTCGTAAACATCTTCGCCGGGTGCGACGAAGAGTTCGGAGCGTTCTTGCAGAGCGAACAGGGCGTAGCCGACAGCTTTTCCTGGCACCATCGAGATCAGTACACCGTTGGATCGGCGTGGTAGTTCGGCGCCCATGGGTTGGTAACCGGAGAATCGGTGGTGAATGATTGCGGTACCTTGGGTGGCATTGAGCATACGGGTTCGCAGGCCGATCAGTCCGCGGGCGGGGATGGAGAAGCACAGGAGGGTGTACTCACCTCGGGGGCTCATCGATTCGAGTAGACCGCGCCGATTTCCGACCATTTCCATGACGGGGCCGACACGGTCGGTTGGTACTTCGACATTGAGGACTTCGAAGGGTTCGTGCAATTCGCCGTCGATACGTTTCATGACCACCCGCGGCTTGCTGATGCTCATTTCGTAGCCTTCGCGGCGCATGGTTTCGATGAGGACAGAGAGGTGCAGAACACCACGGCCGCGAACGGCGAAAGCGTCGGAGCCTTCGACTTGGCTTACGCGTAGAGCAACGTTTCGTTCGAGTTCACGATCGAGGCGGGCTTTGAGTTGTCGGTTGGTGACGTATTTTCCGTCGCGTCCTGCGAGAGGGGACGAGTTTACGCTGAAGACCATTTCGAGGGTTGGTTCATCGACTTTGAGTCTTGGTAGCGGGTTGACTTGTCCTCGGTTGCAGATGGTGTCACCGATTTCGATATTTTCGATTCCGATTACTGCAACGACATCACCTGCTGAAGCGGTTTCGGTGTCGACGCGTCCGAGTTTATCGAAGAACTGCAGATTGGCTACTTGGGCGGCGACGACGCTGTTTTCTTTAGCGATATCGACTTGTTGCCCTTTCTTTAGGGTGCCGGATTGGATACGTCCGATGGCGATACGCCCGACGTAATCCGACCAGTCGAGGTTGGTTACGAGGAGTTGTAGGGGGGCTTCTGGTTCGACGTCTGGACCTGGGATTTTTTCGATCATCATGTCTAGAAGAGGGACCATGCTATCGCCGGGAACTTTCCAGTCGAGGGTCGCGTACCCGGATCGGCCTGAGGCGTAGATAACGTCGAAGTGATCCATGTAGTGTTCGCCGCCGATATCGACGAGCAGCATGAGAGCTTCCTCGACGACTTCGTCGCAGCGGGCATCGGGACGGTCGATTTTGTTGACTACGACGATTGGTTTTACGCCGCACTCGAGGGCTTTGGAGAGGACGAATCGAGTTTGCGGCATGGTGCCTTCGGCAGCATCGATCAATACGAGGGCACCGTCGGCCATTCGGACTACGCGTTCGACTTCGCCGCCGAAGTCAGCGTGGCCTGGGGTATCGATCAGATTTATTTTGATTCCCTTGTACTCGAGCGCGATATTTTTCGAGAGGATGGTGATTCCTCGTTCGCGTTCCAGATCGTTGCTATCGAGGATCCGCTCCCCTTGCAATTGGGAATCACGAAACTGACCGCTTTGTTTGAGCAGGCAGTCCACCATCGTGGTTTTGCCGTGGTCCACGTGAGCGATAATAACAATGTTTCGGATATCGGTGCGACGCATAGGGGATCTGGTAAATTCTTTCTTAAGCCGGATTCGGGAACAGGAAAGGCGGATCAGCCTTCATCGCTTGCGCGGAAGCTGCCCACGAGTGTTGGGGTATAGCGGCACAGTGTGTTGCCGGGGAAGTACAGTTGCAGTTCACGAGCAGCGGATTCTGGGGAGTCTGATGCGTGGACCAAGTTCATTTGTCGCGAGCTGCTGAAGTCACCGCGAATGGTGCCAGGAGCGGCCTTCAAACCGTTGGTTGCCCCGAGCATATCGCGAACGACTCGGATGGCTTCAAGTCCTTCGATGGCCAATGCGACGATTGGAGCGGAGGTAATGAAGTCTTCAAGGTTCTTGTAGAAAGGCTTCGAAACGTGCTCTGCGTAGTGTTCGCGCGACAACTCCGGCGTGACTTGCAGCATCTTCATCGCGACGATATTGAGCCCTTTGCGCTCGAAACGTCCAATGATTTCTCCGATCAAACGGCGTTGCACACAATCGGGCTTCAACAATACGAGAGTGGTTTCCATGATCTTTTCTAAACAAAAACACGAAGCGAGGGAAAGGAGCGGGGTGCAATCGTTGCACACTACGACGATGCACACTTCGCCAGAAGTGGCCGAAATTGTCTCGATTTTTGCAACTTGGGCTAGGCGATTCCTTGGATTTCCCAAAGGTTTCCTTGGACTTTCATCTTCCCAATTCGGGCTTTTACGCTTTTCGTTTCTTCTTCTCAACGATACTCTTTTTCTAATCGCTCCGCTCGGATGGTATCACAAGCTGGCAACGGGGCGCATTTGCTAGCTTTTTCTGGATTACTTCCTCCCCGAACGTTTTATGAAATTTAAATTTCCGGTCGTAATTATCGACGAGGACTTCCGTTCTGGTAACGCATCTGGTTTGGGAATTCGGGCTTTGGCCGAAGCGATTGAGCGGGAGGGGATGGAGGTCGCTGGGGTAACCAATTACGGCGATCTATCGCAGTTTGCTCAGCAGCAAAGCCGGGCTTCGGCATTTATTCTTTCGATCGATGACGACGAGTTCGCGTCGGACGCTTCGATGCATTCTGCTTTGGAGAATCTGCGTAAGTTCATCACAGAGATTCGGTTCAAGAATGCCGACATCCCGATTTTTCTTTACGGAGAGACTCGGACATCCCGCCACATTCCAAACGATATTCTGCGTGAGCTCCATGGCTTCATTCACATGTTTGAGGATACGCCTGAGTTTGTTGCTCGGCACATTTTGCGCGAAGCAAAATCGTATGTAGAGGGTTTAGCACCGCCGTTCTTCCGTGCCATGGTGCATTATGCTCAGGATGGTTCTTATTCGTGGCACTGCCCAGGCCACTCGGGTGGTGTAGCTTTTTTGAAGAGCCCGGTCGGCCAGATGTTTCATCAGTTCTTCGGCGAGAACATGTTGCGTGCCGACGTGTGCAACGCCGTTGAAGAGCTTGGTCAATTGCTCGACCACACCGGTCCGGTCGCTGCATCGGAGCGGAATTCCGCTCGCATTTTTGGAGCGGACCATTGTTTCTTCGTGACCAATGGTACTTCGACTTCGAACAAGATCGTATGGCATTCAACGGTTGCCAATGAAGACATCGTTGTGGTGGATCGCAACTGTCACAAGTCCATTCTGCACTCGATCATCATGACCGGTGCAGTCCCTGTTTTCTTGACCCCAACTCGAAACAATCTCGGGATCATTGGCCCGATTCCAAAAGACGAGTTCACGCCGGAGAGCATTCAGCGCAAGATCGATGCGAATCCGTTTGCGAAAGCCGCTCAAGCCAAGCATCCGGATCGAAAGCCCCGGATCTTGACGATTACACAGAGCACTTATGATGGGATTCTGTACAACGTCGAGCAATTGCGCAAGATGCTTGATGGACGCATCGGCACTTTGCATTTCGATGAAGCTTGGTTGCCTCACGCGGCGTTCCATCATTTTTACAAGGACATGCACGCGATCGGTCGGGATCGTCCACAGCCGGAAGAATCGATGATCTTTGCGACACATTCGACTCATAAACTTCTAGCTGGGATTTCACAAGCTTCTCAAATTCTCGTGCGTGAACCGGTGAACAAGCAGCTTGATCGTCATACGTTTAATGAAGCGTACTTGATGCATTCGTCGACTTCGCCGCAGTATGCGATCATCGCATCTTGCGACGTGGCGGCGGCGATGATGGAGCCACCGGGTGGAACGGCGTTGGTAGAAGAGTCGATCGTAGAAGCGTTAGATTTCCGACGCGCGATGCGAAAGGTCGATGACGAATGGGGGGCAGATTGGTGGTTCAAGGTTTGGGGGCCAGATTCTTTGGCTGAAGAAGGGATTGGAGAGCGGGAGGACTGGGTTCTGCGAGGTGACGAAGATTGGCACGGTTTCGGTCGCCTAGCGGACGGTTTCAATATGCTTGATCCGATCAAAGCAACTGTCATTACGCCAGGACTCGACGTCTCCGGTCGTTTCGCAGATTCGGGCATACCGGCTTCGATCGTGACACGCTATTTGGCCGAACATGGTGTGATTGTTGAAAAGACCGGTCTGTATTCGTTCTTCATTATGTTCACCATCGGGATTACGAAGGGGCGCTGGAACACGCTTGTAAGTGCTTTACAGCAGTTCAAAGACGACTACGACAAGAATCAGCCGATGTGGAAGATCTTGCCAGAGTTCGTACAGCAATATCCGCAATATGAAACAGTGGGATTGAAGAATCTCTGTCAGCGAATTCATGATACGTATAAAGCTCACGACGTTGCGCGAGTCACAACAGAGATGTATCTCTCGCCGATGCAACCTGCGATGAAGCCATCGGATGCTTTTGCGATGATGGCGCACGAAGAGATCGATCGCGTTGAGATCGACGATCTTGAAGGGCGGGCCACGGCAGTATTGCTTACTCCCTATCCACCCGGAATTCCATTGCTTATCCCAGGAGAGCGATTCAACAAGTCGATCGTAGAGTACTTGCAATTCGCTCGTATGTTCAATCAAAAGTTCCCAGGTTTTGACACTGATATCCATGGGCTTGTCGAAACCGTCGTCGATGGTCAGATCCAATACTTCGTCGATTGCGTGCGGATCAAGTAATTGAGGGGGGGACACCTCAAGCTTTGTCACCGCACTCTTTGTACCACGCAGTTGTCGCACAAACCCAAGAGCGTCCGGATCAGACGGCTTGGGTCGAGTCGTCTCATGCTCTCTCGGTGGGGGAGGAAAGCGATGGCATGCTCCGCGTGACTTGGCAGGAGTTGCTTGGCCGTATTCATCGGCTTGCGTATTGGATGCTAAAACAAGGGTTGGTTCCAGGTGACCGAGTAGTCAATCTCGGTGGGAACTCTTTGGGGTGGATTGTCATTGATTTGGCTTGTAACGCCATTGGGTGTATCCACGCACCGATCGATGCAAGGCGGGGTGAAAAAGACATCCGTCGGTGCACTGAAGAGTTAGGGCCTAAACTGGTTATTGGAACCGAGGGGTTGGAAGTCGATTTGGCTTTGTTACCTGAGCCGTCAACGCGGCTGCAATACGAATGGTTGGAGGAAGACCGACGGGGAGCAACTGCGACGATCCTTTGGACATCAGGGACGAGTTCGAGCCCTAAAGGAGTGATGCTTAGCAATGATAACTTACTTAGCAATGCCATGGCTAAGTTAGATGCGATGCCGCAATATGCAACGGATTTACGATTGAACCTACTTCCTTTTTCGCATGCCTATGCGAGAACCTGTGAGTTGACCACTTGGATTCTAACGGGTGGAGCGCTCAGTTCTGTCGGATCCAGCAAAGACTTTTTGCAAGCGGCTTGCAAAATTCGTCCGACACTTATCAACGCAGTTCCGTCGCTCTATCAGTTATGGATTGACGCTTGGGAAAGTCAGCGGCTAGAGCAGCGGGAAGAATTCGTTTCGCTCGCAACGTTCTTCGGAGGGAGGATTCGTCAGTTTGCGAGTGGCGGTGCAGCGATTCAGTCTCGGTTGCGAGATCGTTTTCGAGAGCATGGTTTGGATATCTTCCAAGGGTACGGATTGACGGAAGCGTCTCCCGTGGTGTGTTCGAATCGAGCAAGTCGAGGTGATGAGCAAGCTCTCTTAGATGGGGTGGGAGTACCTGTGCAAGGGGTACAGTGCAAGGTGGATCACCAGGGGCAGTTGTTAGTAAGTGGTCCTGGAGTCATGCAAGGCTATTGGAAGGATCCCATTGCAACGGCGAAGCGAATACAAGATGGTTGGTTGTTGACAGGGGATACCATAGAAGCGACGTGTTTATCGGAGAGAGCGTTTCACATCAGTGGGCGGATCGATGATATACAAGTATTAAGTAACGGAATGAAGTTTGCTCCATTGCCATTAGAGTCAAAAGTCGAGCGGATCGCACAAGTTCAAAAAGCGGTTTTGATTGGTGGTGATCGATCCAATCCGCTGTTGATAGTTCAATTTGCAGAGGGTGCCTGGGTTGAATTGAACGAGCTGGTGCGCAGAGTGGCGAATGAACTGCAGGACGAGCCACATCATTTGCATCCGAAAAAAGTCATCGTCAGTAAAGAGCCTTGGACTACCGAGAACGGTTTACGGACTTGGAAAGGTGGCATCAATCGCCGAGAAATCGGACGAAGGTACGGGGGGCCGGAGCAAAAGTAAGTACAATGTGCGTTGTGAAATATAGGGTAGTACAAGCGATGGTGCGATGCATTGGATCAAAGAGTACTGATGAAGCGATCAATTGAGGAATGGTTTTTGTTGGGAGTAGAGGCATTAGCGGATGGCGATCTAGACCGTGCAGTGCGAGTGTTAAAGCAGCTTGAGAAGAAATCTCCCGAGCATTTAATGACTGTTGAGCTACGTGGGGATATCGCCAGGGACTCAGGTAACACTGAGGAGGCTTTTGAACACTACAAGTTGCTGATCGATCCGATGCATCCGCTACCCAAGCGGGCGATTGGGTTGATGAATCTTGCGACGCTTCACCAGTCGTTACGGGAAGTGGATCAGGCGATCGAGTGTGTCAGGCAAGCGATAGATATTTATGCTGGTATCCAGCACTTTGAAGACGAGTGGCACGCGCGCCGATTCTTGTGCGAGATGCTGATTGATTTCGGAAGGTTTGCGGATGCAGCAAGTCACGCGCAGGAGTTATTAGAGGAGATCAAGCAGCATCCCAAGCGGCGGAAGTTTCTCGATTTCGCTATAGAGGTACGATATTACCTTGCCGACGCGCTGCGGTTCATAGGAGAACTGGATGAATCTGCCAAGCACTGGGAGAAGATCTGTCAGCTTGGGCGCAAGCATGAGTTTCCGGTCGAATTAGCGATGGGTTTAGATGGATTGGGAGTTGTACGACAGATGCAGGGGCGATACGTCGAAGCGTTAGCCCTGCACAATGAATCCTTGGAACTCGATCGCAAACTTCGAGATGAAGAAGGGCAAAGCGTTAGCTTGGGAAATCTGGCGAGGCTATGTATTCATTTGGAGAAGTGGGACGAAGCTCAAGGGTATGCACTTCAGAGCTTAGAGATAGAGCGACGTCATGAAAGTGTTTTGGGAATCGCTTTCGTAAACTTGGTGTTGGCGGAAGTGGACATGGGTCGAGGGAATTTCTTGGAGGCAGAAAAGCGATTGTTGCAATTGGAGAGGTTATATCGCCGCGAAGGATTGACCGATGACTTGATTGCTGTCTCCAGTCAGCTTGGGGTGGTGTTTCGTCATTTGAAGCGATACGAGGAAGCTGAATTGATGCAGCGCAGGGTCCTTGATTTAGTACAAGAGGCCGGCCATGGAGATGGAATCGCTTCGACTTTTGAAGAGTTGGGGGAAATCAAGGCGGCTCAGGGTGAATTCGACGAGGCGAGGAAGAACTACGCGATGGCGGTAGAAGGGTTTTTACGAATCGGAGTGATGCATCGCGTTGAAGATATCCGAGGCAAGCTGGAACGGCTTGGAAGCTAGCAATTCGCTTGTGCTAGCTATGAATCTCCAGATGAGAGACTCTACCGACGATGACGACTAAACCACGGGTGTCGGGACGGTTGAATAGGTTGGTGGTTTGAATCCGATAGAACCAGTGGGGGAGTTCCCACCTCGATTTTCGAGGATTTGCTGGCATCGGAAAGTCAATATGAGCAGAAGCGTACCGAAGGGCCAAGTCAGTGTAGTCACGCTGGTGCGGGGTGAGGAACACTATGTATTTGTGTTTCAACCTCAGAAGCGGACGGAGTTGCTGCGTCTGCTTGGGCGGTACGCAGCGGACCCGAACTTGTCGTTTAATTGGTACGATGCGGCGGTACTAAGTCAGCGGATACGTGAAATGATGCCGGCGGAGTCTATGCCCTCGAAATCCGTCGAGACAATGGATAGTGGCGACGGTTTTGAGCCTAACGAGTTTGGTTCGAGTATGCTCGACCGAAGGGAAGTGCGTTGGAAGGCTTCCAGGGGTGGACGATTCTTTTCTTCCGGAGATCGGCTTGATAATCCTTCTGGTGAAGTGGATTAGAGGCGTTAGGCGATAGGCGTTAGGCGCGAGGCGCGAGGCCAATACCGTCAAATTGGTGATTCGAGGGGGGGCAGGGGTGCTTTTTGAGCCGGAATGCGCGAGCACCGGGCGGTTCGCGGTACCCGGTTCCATTCATCAAAACGCTTAACCAATCAGCGTCTACCACGTTGTGGTTTTCGATTGATTGGAACGTGCAATAAGGTGAGCGTGGCCGATGCAAACACCCCGCGGCTTGCGCGAAGCGGGCTCATCAAACACCCCGCGGCTTGCGCGAAGCGGGCTCATCAAACACCCCGCGGCTTGCGCGAAGCGGGCTCAAGCACCTTGGCTATCGATTTGGCGGCCAATCAGCTATCGATTGAATTTGGCTTGGGAAAACCGGAAACGGGGGTCGCTTGGGCGAAGCCTCGCACCCATACACCTTGTGTGGGATGCAGTCGTACCAGCCTGAAATCTGGGAGGCTAGAGAGCATGTCGATGGTTGGTCCAAAACGATCTTTCATCGCCCCAACGATTGTTTGGAATTCGGGGGTGTTTCGGTGGATTTCGCTGACGTCGCAGTCGTAGCTCAATCGTTTGCGAGCAAAAAGGTTGACAGAATCCTTCTCGTCGGCAATCAGCATGATGTGGCAGCGACCGGTTGCGATAAGGTTCGCTGTATGTTTTGCGAGTTGGCTAATCAGGATAAAGAAATCGCCTTCGGCTTCGACAAAAGGGGCGTAACTTGCGTTGGGGTGTCCATCACCTGAGACGGTCGCAAGTGTGAGGGATTTCAGTTGTTGTACGAAACGGCGTAACTCTTCGTCTTGCGAGATCGGTTGTGTCATAGGGGTTTGAGTGATTGAAGTCTCGATTACCGACTAGTATCAGTTGGGGCTAGATTGAGTTTGGTTCAAGGTCTTGAAGCCAAGCGTCGACTTCGGCGTCCGTGGGCATGCGCCAATCTCCGCGCGGGGAGAGTGAAACGGATCCGACTTTAGGGCCATCGGGTACGCAGGTTCGTTTGAATTGCGAAGCGAAGAACCGTTTGAGGAAGACGACAAGAGTTTTGCGAATCTCATCATGGGAGTACGGACGGTCAAACTTGGCTTGGTCTGCAAGCAGCAGTATTCTTGTGGGTTCGGCACCTGAGCGTACGAAGTGGTAGAGGAAGAAATCGTGTAGTTCATATGGCCCTATGGAGGCTTCGGTGGACTGAACGATTTTTTGGTCAGCGGAGAGTGGTAGCAGTTCTGGGGTAATGGGAGTATTGAGGATATCGATCAAAATTTCACGAACGGGTTGTTCGACGACATGATCGGCGACATAGCGGACGAGGAATTTGACCAATGTTTTTGGAACTGAGCAATTCACGTTGTACATGGACATGTGGTCAGCGTTGTAGGTACACCAGCCTAGAGCGAGTTCGGACATATCCCCTGTTCCGAGGACGAAGCCGCGATTCATAAGTAGCATTGTCCGCATGCGGGCTTGAACGTTTTCGAAGACGAGATCGGAGCGATTGTTTTCGGGGAGATTCTCAAGTTTGCGTTGGAGTGTTTCTGCTGTGAGACCTTGGAGAGGGATGCCAAAGGGTTGATGATTTAGGGCGATGAAAGACTCGAAGCAGTTGCTGCGGATGTCGATGGTCTCTGAGGTTACGCCTAGTAGTTGCATCAGGCGTTCTGCGTTGGATTGGGACTTGCGTGTGGTGCCAAATCCGGGCATTGTCATGCCGAGGATGCGAGAGGTCGGAGCGCCAATCTGTTTGCACATTGCGACCGCGACTAGTAGTGCGAGGGTGCTATCGAGTCCACCGGAAACGCCGATGGTCCAGGGAATGGAGGCGGGCAGACGCGAGACTCGCTTGGCTAGGGCTGCGCATTGGATTTCGAAGACTTCTGCACAGCGCTGGTGTAATTCTTGGGTGGATTTGGGAACAAATGGGTGGGGATCGACGAATCGGATTAGGTTTGAGGGGATGGTAGTTGATTCGAAGGGGAGGGTGCGATATGGGGTTTTCGAGCGGTCGCGTGCACCTGGGATTTGGTGCATGGTTTGAAAGGCTCGTCGATCACGATCTAGTCGATCGAGGTCGATATCAGCGGTTGCAAAACTGGTGATCCCGTCTGCTTGGTCCTCTTGTCGAATAGACAGTCCGGCGCCGATGCGTTGTGATTCGGCGAGCATGGTCCCATTCTCGGCGATCATGCAATGGCCACCGAAGACGAGGTCGGTGGTGGATTCGGTCGGTCCACTGCTCGCGTAAGCGTATGCGGCCAAGCATCGAGCCGACTGGGTGGTGACGAGTTGTTTTCGGTAACCGGCCTTTGCGATCGTCTCGTTGCTTGCGGAGAGATTCAGCAGGACATTGGCACCGGCGATTGCATGGTAGCTGCTTGGGGGGATCGGTACCCAAAGGTCTTCGCAGATTTCGATAGCGACGCGCGCTGAGCCACATTGGAATATGAGATCGGTTCCAAAAGGAACTTGGCCATATCCTTTCAGATCGATTTCCTCGGGGAGAGGAACACCATCGATGCCAGGTTGGAACCAGCGCGCTTCGTAGAATTCGCCGTAGTTTGGAAGATGGGTCTTGGGAACGAAACCGAGGATTTTCCCACCGCTCAGAGCGGCTGCGACATTGTAGAGTCTTCCCGCGATACTCAGTGGAAGCCCAACGACAAGTAGTTGTTGTTGGACTTGGCTCGCGAGCGCGATCAATTGATGTTCGCATTCGCGCAGGAGTCGGTGTTGGAGGAAGAGTTCCCCACAGGTGTAACCGGATAGACAAAGTTCTGGGAGCAGTAGAACATCGGATGTTCCGAAGGCCTGCAACGCGCGTTCGATTGCCATTCGATTGGATTTCGGATCGGCGACGCTCGTGGGGTGCGAGAGAGCAGTGATCCGAAGAAAGCCTGCGGGGTGCATGAGAATGGGTCCTTACCAAACACTTAAGAACATCAAAGGTTAACGGGCTGGGCTGCGATGGAAATGGACGTGTTTCCATTTTCCTTGTTGGCGGTGCCAAACTCGTGTCTCTTCCATCGCAACCGAGATTGGTTTGCCTTCGGCGATTTTTTGTGTTAAGCGAACGTATGCGATGATTGCAACATCCCCCATTACGCGTATATGTGGAGCGACAATGGTCGATTGGACTGGCAGCGGTTTTGCGTTTGTGTTGCTTGAGGGTAGCTCAAAGTAATACTGATGGAAGTCTAGTCCATGGACCAAGTGCCCGAGGGCTTCTGGTTCAAAGCAGGACAAAGACGGGCAGCAAAGTTCTTGATAGGTGTCCCAATCACCTTCGGTGATACAAACAAGGAGTTTCTGGGTAAGTTCGAGGATTGTGTCGCGGTCGGATGCAGCTGGCATGGAAGCACTGGGTAGTAGAAAGGGTAACGAAACGGGACATTCGGTATTGTAGTCGATTCAGGCGAATTCGCTGGGACGCGATGGGGCGAGCTCACGTTAAAAACGACTGAAAAGACTGGATTTCTTTATTGTGTGACCAGAGGTGTCACATTGCAGAGTTAGAATGACAGCAATCACTAATTGAATAGTTTGGATGAAGGTTGAGCACATCATGCATCGAGCGTATGCATTTTTGGTTTCGCCGAGGCGGACGGTAGGTCCAGTGGCTTCGGCGCGAGGCGGAAGGATTGAGTGGAATGAAGATCTGGCAGGGTTGTTTAGCGAGCTGCTGGTAGCATCCAAATTGGAAAAGCAGACATTGGTTCATTTGCTCTCGGATGACGAGCAGACTCGACCGTATCGCAGTGGGGTGCGTGAGGGTTTATTGTGTTTGGCTTATGGGGAGCAGGGGGAAAGCGATCGAGCGGCCCAGGAGATTGCTTCGCGATTGAGCATGTCGATGGATCAGCGTTCGGCGAAACAATCGTTATTGGTTGTGGTAGTTGAATCTTGGCAAGGGGTTCGTCGAACGATTATTTGGTTGTTTCCGCAGGATGATGTTTTTCGTTTGGAGAGTCATGGAAAGAAGAATGCGTTATCGGTGTTAGGGGATGTGTTTAGTAAGTCATCGGCTTGGCGTAAGGCAGCGATGTTTTGGGGTTCGCAAACTGCGCAAGGATTTCGTACTGGGCGAGTGATCGATATTCAGTCGAGACGAGTCGATGAGGGAGCGGCAGATTTTTGGATGCGATTGTTTCTTCATGCGCAAGTCGCTTTGGATCCGAAGAATGCGACAGCGCAGTTGGCAGGTTACTTGAAAGATGCGTTTGAATCTTCGAGCGGCGCACAACGCGACCAGCTATACGCAGCGATTGTGGGGCTACCTTATTCCCCTGAGAAAGCATGGACGTTTCAGCAAATCGCTGAGCGATACCTAGATCAGAAGCATCAGGATGGCTTTCTGAATTTGATTCCAGAGAATGTACGCGAAAGTGCATTTGAAATCGATTCCAAGCTTTTTGAATCGAAGCTCAACATACGGGTTTTCGAGACGCAGGAAGGAGTTTGGATTTCGGCGCCGAACTCGGAGGTTGGGAGGTCGGTGCGTGTGGTGCAAAAAACGAATCGGATTACGGTGGATGGATTGATCAAGAATCAGAGCGTCAGGTCGCGTCATGTCAAGTGATTCAAATTCATCTCTGGCGGTAAGAATCGCACTGTTGCAAGAAGCCGCAAAGAACATGCAATTGCAGCTTCGGAGCGTATTGTTTGAAAAGGATCTTCTGGCACGCAACATTCGATTTCAGGTCGATACCAATCGTTTGAATGCTGAAGGCATAACGGCGTTGGTCGCAACGATGGAGTATGAAGGGAATATCGATGAAGTTATTGATCGACTGAGCGCAAGTTATCCATTGGAGATCATCGAGAGTGGAGTGAATGCGGAGAATTCGGATGCAGTCTCTGCGATACGAGTCGAGGCGATGTTATCTCCATTGGCATTGCCGGCTGGGTGGGAGCAGTACCCGGAGCTTCCGGCGACCTTTGAATTGACGATTCGGTTGGTGGAGCCTTTGGAGACGATTCCGTTTCCGAGCGTTGATCCAACCGATAGTTCTACGGAATTCGGCGAGATACAGCACTTCGAGCCCTCAACAAGTGAACCCTTAACAAGTGAGCAGTCTCATGTTGAGGGCTCGCGACGGGAATCTGAGATTCGCGAGTTGATTTTTGTGATTCATGGAATTCGAGATCGAGCGCGTTGGCAGAGTCGAGTCAAGCGACTGCTTGAGGAGATTGACGGGGTCAAAGTAATTCCGATTCGTTACGGTTACTTTGATTTGTTGAGGTTTTGGTTTCCGTTTTGGACAAGGCGAGGGCCGATCGAGCGAACACGCGTCGAAATACAGATCGGTCGCAACACCTATCGAGCAGAACGCTATTCGATCATTGCGCATAGTTTTGGGACTTATGCAGTCTCACAAGTCATCTCCGATACTCGAGACTTGGTACTACATCGTTTGGTCTTATGCGGAAGCATTCTTGATCGCGCTTATCCTTGGGAGTTGATCAAGGGTCGCATTACCGATCGCATTGTCAACGACTATGGAACGCGGGACATATGGCCGCTGATGGCGAGGAAGCTCAGTTGGGGATATGGGGATACAGGTCGTTATGGATTTGGGGGTGCGTTGGTGCAAGACCGATCGCATAATCTTAGGCATAGCGATTTCTTCGACGAAGCGTTTATTGAGACTTATTGGAAGCCTTTGTTTGAATCGAGCGCATTTATTGAGTCGCATTGGGAGGAGCTTGCTCCCGCCGAGCCTTGGTGGTTTGAATTCTTGTTTTTTCTACCTTGGAAGACGATGATCGTGGCGGCACTGCTCGCTTGCGTCTTGTGGTGGTTTGGTGGATTGCAATGGTCTATTTCTTGATTCGATTCAGGAAGATTAACAAGCAGCTACCGTCATCGATAACATTCAGTCCTGCATTGCGTGCCAATTGACCTGCTTCGGCATGTTCTGCTCCTGGTTGCATCCACACGGATCGTACCCCCAGTGCGATCGCTTGTTGAACGATTTCGAGAGTGACCGCCGGAGGGGTGACGATCGAAACAGCTTCTGGCACGACGGGTAGGGACTGGAGGTCGGGAAAAGCGGTGTCTCCTTCAACGATCGATTCACGAGGGTTCAGCGGGTAGACAGTGCGTCCCGAATCTCGGAGTGTACGGAAGATTATGTTGCCGTACTTTTCGCGTTGGGTTGAAGCCCCCGCGACAGCGAACGAATGAGCTTGTAGAAACGCATCACGGTTTTCTTGGGTGACAAGTGAACTTGGATTATCGGATGGATAGTTCGCCATGAAAGTTGATGTGTTTGGAGGGACGAAGCATTGTGTCGAGGACTTAACGAGTGTACTCAGCGATTGTCGCGGTAGGCTTGATGGCATTCGATGCAATTGGACTGGATAGTTTTCCAATTGTTTCGAAGTGCTTGGACGTGAGTCTCGGAGTATGCATGACGGTTAGTTTGATGAAGCATTTCTTCGATGCGCCAAGCAGCTTGGTGGGAGGCACTGAGCATTTCTTTGTAATCATTCGGTTGGGAGGTAGTAGAACCGAGTCGAAGCAGTTCTTCGAAGTGTTCCCTAAGCATGATAGATTCGTGGGGGTAGTCGGTTGTGAGGTTATCGGATTCGTTCGGAGTGTCGTGTTGCCACTGAGAATCAGCGAGCTTCTGGAGTTTGATGAACGAATGTTCGAGTTCAACCATTGCGTCGACGAGGGGAGGCGTTTGTGCGGTAGAGGGGAAGT
Organism: uncultured Pirellula sp.; assembly: GCA_964483385.1. Taxonomy (GTDB): domain Bacteria; phylum Planctomycetota; class Planctomycetia; order Pirellulales; family Pirellulaceae; genus JBKCUI01. Next base: position 51,300 of record CAZACJ010000028.1, read on the forward strand.
TGGCTGATAAAGTGGCTAAATGTTCTGAGGGGATCGGCGTTGCATCTTTTACCGAGCGCACGAGTCCTTTGTAATTGGGGCTTGTTCCGGCGAGTTGCAGAACGCGTTCTGCTTGGGAGGAATCAATGAGTCCGGAAGCTTTGCAAGCGGCAGCAGCGGCGGCGGGGCTGCGATGTTTACCGTGGTGGCAGTGGATGTAGATTGGTCCCGGCAACTCGGAGATTGCTTTTGCGAGTTGTTCGATTGTTTTTTGTGGAATGCCATTGTACCCGTGTGGGATATGAACGTATTGCATGGAGACTAAGTCTGCTGCTTCAAGGTCGGGTTTCGCTCCGTCAACGCTGAGAATGGTCTTGATACCGAGGGCTTGGAGTTCTTGGAAAGCTGCGGGTCCTTCGGGCAGTCCACCGGAGAAAATGTTGGGTGTGATTTGGATGAGATTAGGAATATGTTTGAAGGGTAATTTTTGGGGCAGCGTTGGTTCGGAGTTTGCTGTGGATTGGGATAAGCAGAATTGAGAGAAGCAGGGAAGGTCCAGCAAGACGAGTAAGCAAAAGGCGATTAGCCGTGGGAGTTTTGTAATGCGTTCGCGCTGAGGAGTTTGGATGGGGCGCGGCATGGGAGGAGACTCCGAGGATGAAAATTGCAGACTGAGCACTTGGAGTATTGTAGTGTTAGGCAAAATAAAAAAGGGGGCCATTTCGGCCCCCTTTTTTTGTTTGCATTTAAACTGCGGGTACTAGGGAATTATTGGTACCAGCTGTTGGAAGCTTCCCACTTGATTCCAGCGGTGCGGGTTTGGGAAATCGCATCGTTTTCTTTGATATTGGATGCGATGTACCAAGATTCGATCGATACGCCACCGCTTGCAGAAACAACGAAGTTTTGAGCGGTTTGTACGAAGCTGATTTGTGGATCGAGCGCTTGCGCGATATCGAATTTCACAGTTGGCAAGTTCGCTTGGTCACCCAAGAGGGCTGCGAGGTTGCAACCGGCAGCGGACTGCATATTTTGCGATTCGATAAGGGCAGCGATGACACAGAGATCCATCACGTTTCGAAGTTCGCCGAAGACAGTATCTTTGACAGCGAGTTCGTTCATTTTGGTGGTGAAGTTATCGGCCCACTTCTTGGCGACTTGATCGACTTTGCCGGTTTGCTTGGAAGCACCATTCGCATCGAATGCGTCTTGTTCGGTCAACGTCTTGATCCGTTGCCCGCTGATTTTCCAAGCGAGCTTATCCTTGCTGTGGTTGATTGCATCGTAATCGCAAGCCATCCAGAAACGGCTTTGGAGTTGTGTCGATGCGTTAGCTTTGTTTTGCACCATTTCAAGATAGCTAGGCAGACCAGCTACGGGAGCTTTGGCCAAGTTCATGCCGTAGAGTTTCATTCGGTAGTCAGCCGCGAGGATGACTCGAGCCATGTGGCTATCTTCTGGGATGCCGGATAGTTTGATTTGTTGAGGTCCAAACGCTTTTGCAAGAACCGACGCGAGTTGCGCAGGAGGGGTGTTTCCGCCGTAGGTTCGGAGAGCTTGATTGAATTGACGAACACCTTGTTCGGTAGGTTCGATGGAGACCGAGACGCCACCTTGGCGAGCTTGACTCACATAGCGGAAAGCGGTGACGAGGTCATCGAGATTAACGATAGGGTTTCCGGAAGCTTTTCCGACGAGGGAGCCTTGAGGTCCGATAGTCCAAGGTTCAGCAGGTCCGGCGAGAACGATATCTTGACGTTCAGGGTAGACCAAGACGTAATCGATGCGGGTCAGACCCCCGAGGCAGTGGACTTCTTCGGGAATAGGCTTACCTGATTTCTGTGCATCGACGAGAATTTGCTGGATTCCTTTTAGGGAGATCAAGCGGAGGTCGGTTTGTTTTGCCAAGTCACCTTGGGCACCGGCCATGGTACGTCGAAGTTGTTCGAGGTTTTTCGATTCTTCTTCTGGGGCGAGGGTTCGCAGGACACCTTCCGCATCGATGAGTACACCACCGACACCTTGGCCTCCGTTAAAAGCGTTGAACTGAGCGTTGACGTTCTCAACGGAAAACGAACACGCAGCCACAACAAGGGCTAGGGAGCGTGGCATCCACGACATGGCCAGGCTCGACAATCGAAAACGCATGATCATACTCCGTTAAAACACGAAAAGTCTTTACTGTAAGTTTGTGCTACGATGGTAGTCTATGACGACAGGTCAGGCTTGAGTTTTCTGTCTAAGAAAACGCCTACCGACGATCCTTAGTGTATTTCAGCCTTTTTGCGATGCAACCAAACCGTCACTCCGCCTACCTAATTATTCGCCAAGGAAACCGGTGGACGGACGTTTTCCGGCTTGAGGGGGGGCAAAGGCTGGTCATCGGTCGGGCTTCGTCGAACGAAATCCCAGTGGCCGACGAGCGAGCCAGTCGCCGTCACGCCGAGATTTATTCGGAGGATGGGGCTTGGTTTCTCCGAGATCTCGGTTCCCGCAACGGAACGCTCCTCAATGGGTCGAAGATCGACGCACCGACCCTGCTTTCCGCAGGAAATCAAATAGTAGTCGCATCATGCCGGATGACGTTTGTATTGTCTTTAACGGATTACGTGCCGCCGCCTAACGATTCTGACGGTGTTAACGATTCTCCCGCTTCGCAAACACAGTCGGAATTGCCGCCTTCGATCACTCACCGCAAGAGCAAAGCAGCGATGCTCGACGGGGACGGTGGACTTGTGCGTTCTGGGGCAAACAGCGACCGGGTGGGTCTTCGAGTCTTAAAACTCGCCTTTGAGTTAGCCAAGCAAAGTTCGCTCGATCAAGCTTGTGAACTAGCCCTTGAGTCTCTCTTGGAGGCTACAGGTTGCCAGGCGGGTGGGGTTGTGAAGTTTGAGACAAATGGGGAGTTGGTTCCTGGGGAGTCGGCCCAAGGTAAACTTGCAACATCGGCGCGATTTGGGGGAGAGAAACAGGGTACGGCGACGAGGCGTGTAGGACGTGGATTGGCGGTACTTGCTGCGCAAGAGGTTGCAGGGAAGGCTTATCATCCTCCTTCGGAAGCGATTCTACAGAGTCTCCAGAAGGATTCGGCAGCGATCTTAGCTCGCAATGTGTTATCGGATCCGAGTTTTGTGGGTGGTCCGGAGTCTTCTGGTAGTCACGTGATGACGACCACTTCCTTGATTGTGGCTCCGCTTCGGGTGGAAGGAGAGCTTTATGGCGTTTTGCATTTGTATTCACGTGTTGGGAGACCGGAGTTAACGCCTGAGGATTTGGAAATCACCTTAGCGGTAGCGGAAGTTCTATCTGTTTCGCTCAGCAATGTGACTAGGCAGCGGATGTTGGCGACCAAGTTAGAGTCGGCCAGCACGAGGCTCGAGGAGTTGGAGAAGCAGGTTGGACGTACGGACTGGGTAGGTGTCTCAGCGGCGTTGCAAGGGTTGGGAGAGCAAGTTCGACGAGTTGCGCCGACCCAAGCGACGGTATTGATACGAGGGGAGAGTGGGACGGGCAAGGAGTTGATTGCTAGAGCGATCCACGACGCGAGTCCGCGCGCGGGTAAGCCCTTTGTTGCAATTAACTGTGCAGCTTTATCCCCTACGTTGCTTGAAAGCGAATTGTTTGGTCATGAGAAGGGAGCGTTTACTGGAGCGACGGATAAGAAGATCGGCAAGTTTGAGTTAGCCGATGGTGGGACGATGTTACTTGATGAGCTTGGAGAGATGAGTCTGGAGATTCAAGCAAAGTTTCTTCGGGTTTTGGAGGGGCAAGCGTTTGAGCGATTGGGGAGCAACAAGCCGATTCGTTCGGATGTGCGGGTATTAGCTGCGACAAATCGAGATTTGGAGCAAGCGGTTGAGGAAGGTCGTTTTCGTTCTGACTTGTATTTTCGTTTGCGAGTCATCGAGTTGAAAATCCCGCCGCTTCGTCAGAGACCTGAAGACATCTTGCCGTTAGCGGAGTATTTTTTGAAGCAGTTTCGGGAGCGGTCCGGGCATGGGCCGAAGTTGTTCTCAGAGCGTGCGAGGGTGGCGATGTTGGCTTACCATTGGCCTGGGAATGTTCGCGAGTTGAAGAATGCCGTAGAACGAGCGCATGTGTTAGCGGTTCGGGAAGTTGCAGAGCCGGAGGATTTAGCGCTTTCGCATTTGAAGCTTCCTGTTGGAAGGTCGGATGATCGTGACTCCGGTAGTGAACGATTGCGAGAAGAGTATCGCGAACGGACGCTTGAGGAGGTCGAGAACGACCATATTCAAGCGACATTAATGTATACTCAGGGGCAGAAGAATCGCGCCGCTAGTATTCTTGGGATTGAGCGATCGACTTTGGATCGCAAATTGAAGAAGTTGCAGGGAAGTTCGGACTTGAAGGATAGTTCATGAGACAGTTGTGGCCGATTTTTGGCGTCGTTGCGGCAGTGTTGCTTGAGTGGACGCATGGACCTTCTCTGTTCGTTTTCGCCATATCCATTTTGTGCATGTACTTGCTGGTAGGATTATTGGGAAATGCGACTGAAAACCTTGCATCCAAATTCGGTGCGACGGTCGGAGGGTTACTGAACGCTTCGATGAGCAACTTGGCAGAGTTGATTATCGGTTTTGTCGCGTTGGCAAACGGTTTTCCGGCCGTCGCGAAAGCTTCGATCACCGGTGCGATACTTGCTAATCTCTTGCTAGGGTTGGGTATTGCGATTGTGGCTGGAGATCTACGGCACGGAAATCTTCGCTTCGAATCAGCGAAGCTGCGATCGAGCTCTTCGATGCTGATGCTGTGTTCATTCTGTTTCATTGTTCCGGCGGTTTTCAACCTTGGAACTCCAGACGGAAACCGTGATTTATCGTACGAAATGTCTTTGGTTCTTTTATCGGTTTACGTCGTAAATGTATTCGGAACGCTGATGGGACAGGGAACTAAGGAGAAGGACCATGGTCAAACGACCGATTCACAGGATGAGCACGAGGAACTTGAGGGATCGAGTGATTCTACTTGGAAGAGTGTCACGATCATGTGTGTCGCTGCGGTTGGTTTAGGGTTCGCTTGTGAGGCCATGGCGAATTCGCTCGAGCCAACGAGTGAGCTTTTAGGTTTTTCCCAATCCTTCAGCGGATTGATTTTTCTCGGTGCTGTAGGGAGTTTGGGTGAGATTATTTCCGGGACACGATTTGCGAGGAAGGGACAATCTTCGTTGCTGTTGGCTGCTACTATGGGAACCACAATCCAAACGGTCTTGGTAGTGGCACCTTTGCTCGTGATTGGTGGAAGGCTGATCGGTCAACCAATGGATCTTGCTTTTAGTTCGTTTGAAGTGGTTTCGATCGTTTTGGCTTCCGTGATTACTCGGGAGTTGGTTCAAGACGGGAAGGCGAATTGGTTCGAAGGTGTTCTTTTGATCGCTACGTATTTGATCTTGGCGATCGGCTACTTTCATCTGCCGAATTGATAAGTGGATCGACGCGGAAAGCATCGAGACAATTCTTGTGAAAATTGTCGCTGATCGCTCCGCGATCAGACTCCCACTTCATCAGCGCCCCGATATCG
>CAZACJ010000029.1:0-5204 GCA_964483385.1 uncultured Pirellula sp.
CCAGTGAACATCACGGGGCTTGAACGGGCACCGGAAGCTGGTGAAAAATTCTACGTCATCGACGACATCGGCCAAGCACGTCAACTGGCAGCAGCGCGCGAACAAGAGTCTCGCGCAACTTCCCTTGCTGGAACCTCACCAAAGGTTTCCTTCGAAACGTTCCAAGAGCTTCTCCAGTCAGGAAAGCTTGGAGTGAAGGAAGAGAAAGTTGTCCTAAACTTGATCGTCCGAGCCGACGCTCGCGGATCGCTTGAAGCGATCGAGAAAGAACTAACGAAGCTCGATCACCCCGAAGTCGACATCCGCATCTTGCAGAAGTCGGTTGGGGGAATTTCGGTCGCCGACGTGACGTTGGCGAGTGCATCACAAGCCGTCATTGTGGGCTTCAACGTCATTCCAGACGAAGCCGCGCGAGTGATGGCAGATGCCAAGAACGTCGAGGTTCGCCGATACGACATTATCTACAATCTTGCCAACGACATTCGGGCACTGATCGAAGGGCGGCTCAAGCCCGAAGAGAAGATCGTCGAACTTGGACGAGCCATTGTCAAAGCGGTCTTCAGCGTTTCCAGAGTCGGAACCATCGCCGGTTGCTTTGTGGCACAAGGCAGCATTGAGCGTGGATGCCGAATTCGGGTCCACCGAGAAGGTCGCAAGATTGGAGATTACCAACTCGATACACTCCGACGCGTTAAGGACGACGTTAAAGAAGTCAATCGCGGGATGGAATGCGGTATCAAGCTTGCAGGTTTCAACGATGTCAAAGTCGACGATGTTCTCGAAGCGTACAAAGTCGAGCAAGTCGCTAGAACGTTGGATTCATCCAAATCATGACCGCCAGAAGACTTTTAAAAGCAGCCGAGGCGATTCGGGAAGTCGTCTCGATGTCTATTCTTACCGAGTTGCGCGATCCCCGCGTCGAGCACGTTACGGTTGTTGCAGTGGAAGTCACCCCGGACATGCGCGAGGCGAAAGTCATCGTCAGCATCATGGGGAACGAATCGCAACAACGTACCGTCTTGAAAGGACTGCAGAACTCCGCAGGGTTTTTGCAATCCCGTATCGCCGATCGCATTGAAACGCGATATATCCCGCGACTCTCGTTTGTCATCGACGATGGCGTCAAGAAGTCCGTCGCCGTACAGCAAATTCTCGAGCAGATCGCAAAAGAGCGAGAAGCGAACCAAAAGGGACAGGCTTCAGTAGCACCCCAAGCATCCGAGGATGCTGAACCATCAGACACTCAAGATCCAGCTTAGAGGAACAACGCATGAGTTCCGGAAACCGATCCGTAAAATACGAAAGTCTGTACAAGTCCCTCAAGAAGCACTACAAACCTGTTTCTGATCCACCAGAGCGATCCGTTTTGGAATGCTTGCTGTATGCTTGTTGCCTAGAAGACGCTCGACTGGAACAGGCCGATGAAGCGTTCGCAAAATTGCAACAAACCTACTTTGATTGGAATGAAGTCCGAGTAACAACGGTCGCAGAGTTGGCCGAAGCGCTCAAGGCCCTCCCTTTTCCAGCCCAAGCTGCAGCGCGGATTAAGCAGTGTCTTCAGTCCGTTTTTGAAGCCCGATATCAATATGATCTCGACGACCTGAAGAAAGCCAATCTCGGAAAGGCCGTCGCCGAAATCGAAGCTTGGAAAGGCATGACGCCGTTTGTTGTTGCTTATGTATCGCAACACGCACTCGGAGGACACGCCATCCCTGCAGGCCAGGTCATTTACGAAGCGATGTGGCAATGCGAAATCCTGACCTTTGCAGAGATCGATAAGAAATCTTTGCCAGGAATCGAGAGAGCGATCCCCAAGAACAAGGGGATCGAATTCGCTGGGTTATTGCATCAATTCGCCAACGACTTATTTCACCATCCCAAGAGCGCAGCACCTTCGACCATCCTCAAGGAAATGGGGGTTACGTTGAAGGCCAAGCCGAAACCGGTTGTTCAAGAGAAAACCGCGACGAACGGCTCGGAAGCTGGAAATGCGAAGTCCCAATCGGCAAGTCAAACGGGTAATGGAGCAAAAGGTGCAACAGCAGCTAAAGGTGCAGCAACTGCTAAGCCATTAGCATCGGAAAAGAGTTCCGAGAAGTCGGCAGATAAAGCAGAGAAAGATAAAGCAGAGAAGTCCATAGAGAAAAGTGCTGACAAGAGTGGCGACAAACACTCCGAAAAGAGCGGCGATAAAGTAGCTTCAGGGAAAGCAGCACCGGCGAAACCCGAATCGACCACTAAGCCTTCCGTAAAGGCACCTGAAAAACCCGCTGCAAAGCCAGCCGTGAAAGTCGAACCAGCGGCTCCTGCAGCTCACCGTCCAAAGCCAAAAGTCCTAGGGCTTGGCAAAGGCCCCTTGGCCAAGGGAGCAATCAAGCCTCCTTCAAGTGGCACAGGTGATAAGAAGGGCAAGTCGGATAGCAAAGGCCAAACAGGAAAATCGAGTGGTGGGAAGACTGCTGGAGCGAAGGCGGGCTCTGCAAAATCTGACAGCAAATCGAACGGAAAGCCTGCCGCTGGAAAAGTTGACGCCTCGAAATCTGCTAAGGGGAATGTCAAGCCGAACAAGAAGTCCGAAAAAGACTCCAAAGATGGCGGTAAAAAGCCAGCCAGTGGCAGTAAACCTGACGCGAAGAAATCCGATGCCTCCAAAAAGCCTAACAGCAAATCGTCAGGATCGCTCGGAGCTAGCTTGACCAAAAAGAAACCCAAGTAACTTGTTCGCTCCAAGCGAACCAAACTTTTCGTACAAATCAGATTGATCCGTTAGTAATCGGAGGATACCCATGGCAGGGCACTCACAGTGGGCCAACATTAAACACCGTAAGGCTGCGGTCGACAGCAAGCGAAGCAAACTTTGGAGCAAGCTATCGAAGGCGATTATTGTCGCTGCGAAGCTTGGGGGTGGTGACCCATCTAGCAACGTAAGATTGCGGACAGCAATTTTGGATGCAAAGGCAGTATCGTTGCCGAAAGACAATATCGATCGTGCGATCAAAAAGGGAACCGGGGAGATCGATGGAGGAGACGTCGAAGAGATCCTCTACGAAGGTTATGGTCCCGGTGGTGTGGCCATCCTTTGTGACATCATGACCGACAATCGGAATCGAACGGCTCCGGAAGTACGAAAGTTATTCGACAACTATGGTGGTAATTTAGGCTCCACGAATTGCGTCGCCTACCTCTTCGAACGCAAGGGGTTAATCTCCATTCCGAAGAGTGCTGTCGATTTGGAAAAGCTCATGGAGTTAGCGTTGGAGAACGGGGCGGATGACGTCACGGAAACCGACGAGTATTTCGAGGTGACTTGTCCTACCGATGTGTATACGGGACTTGTGGAAGCACTGGAGTCTGCACAAATTGCGTTGGAATCCAAGCAAGTGTCACGGGTTCCCAATTTGACCGTAGAGGTTGATGCAGACACTGCCGTTTCCGTGATGAAACTGCTTGAGAAGCTCGAGGATCACGACGACGTTCAGTCGGTGGCAACCAACGTCAACTTTACCCCAGAGCAGTTGCAAGCTTACCAGGGATAGTCGCTCGTTGAAAAAATGGCGTTCGCGACTTGGGAGCGGTGAATTTAGATAGCTTTCGGACGGGCAAGATATCGAAAGCATTTATTCATCAAGCCATTCGAGCTGCGTTATGAAGCGTCGATAGGCCAAGTGGGAACGAACGAAGTAGGGCGAAGTCGACGCGCATTGGGAACGAGAGAGCGATGTTAGAGAGACTCAATACGGTTGCATCGGATTTCGAAGTACGCCTTGAGACGCTACGACGGAGGCTTAGCCCTGATGGATCCGTGGTATCGAAACGTTCAGAAGCGTTGACGATCGAGCTTTTTGGTGCGCCACTTAGCCCCCAACAAGTTGTAGAACGAATTTGCAACGACGTTCGTCAACGTGGCACAGAAGCTGTGATAGCGTATGCACGCAAGCTCGATGCACCGGAAATGAGCGCGGATTCACTTCGCGTCCCGATAGAGAAATTTCAAGTTGCGCATGCGAGTGTTTCATCCGGTTATTTAGAAGCTATAAGAAACATACGCCGCAACATAGAAGTCTTTCAGCGTGCGATACTTCATCGCGACACGGTTTGCCGTGGTGAACGAGGGGAGATCCTCAAGCAGCGTTACACACCTTTGAAGCGGATAGGGATTTGCGTCCCTGGTGGCGCGGCGGCTTATCCATCTACATTACTCATGACTGCTATCCCGGCACTTGTAGCTGGCGTTGAAGAAATCGCAGTGATGGCCCCCCCTACCCCATTCGGTGCCTACAACACGGAGTTGCTTGCAGCTTGTTATGAGCTTGGGGTGACGGAAGTGTACGCGGTGGGTGGAGCCCAAGGGGTTGCAAGCCTCGCGTACGGAATTCCTCAGATCCCTGCGGTCGATATGATCGTTGGTCCAGGAAACATGTTTGTTGCGTTAGCAAAGCGACATGTGTACGGAACGGTGGCTATAGATTCAATTGCAGGCCCGAGCGAAGTTGTTGTGCTTGCAGATCAATCTACTCATCCAGCTTTTGCCGCTTCGGACTTGATTGCACAAGCCGAACATTCCCCGGGATCGAGTATTGTTTTGTCAACAGAGTCATCTGTTCTCGACTCCATTGATGCTGAGATCGAAAAACAACTAGCTGGATTGGAACGGGCGGAACTAGCACGACGATCGCTGCAAGACTACGGTGCAAGCATTTGTTGCCGCGATGAAGACCAAGTGATTGAGTTGACGAATCGTTTAGCTCCCGAGCATCTTCAGATATCGGTAGCGGAACCGGATCGATTCTCCGAGAGGATTCGCAATGCCGGAGCAATATTCAAGGGGCATTACACACCCGTAGCATTAGGAGATTATGCTGCGGGGCCTTCGCACGTTCTTCCCACGGGAGGAACAGCGCGATGGGCATCTGGCCTCTCTGCGAATCACTTCTTGCGGTCCTACAGCGAAGTGCAATTTGACTTCGAAGCGATGCGGCACATCGAGCCCCATGTACGAGAGCTTGCGGAACGCGAGGGCTTAACGGCACACCGACAAAGCGTACAAGTTCGAATCGACAACTCGGCGTCTTAGCTTTTCTACCGCATACGTTCGTCCAATTCGTGTATCAGTCCGCCAAAATCGTTTAACGGTCAGCCGAAGGCGTACAGTCAATTCGTCTGTCAGTCCGCCAAAATCGTTTAACGGTCAGCCGAAGGCGTAC
>CAZACJ010000029.1:5304-55954 GCA_964483385.1 uncultured Pirellula sp.
CTTGGTGAATCGCGTGCGAGGGATGATTGTTTACGTGGGACCGCTCCACATACCCTACGGTGCGAGCCGGTGGCTCGAGAAAGTTGAGAGGAGAAAGTTGAAAGTAGATATGCGCGGGACCAATGCTCGGAGGTCTTCTTTGCGTGAGACACCGGTGCGTCCTCAGCGGTTGTCTGGTTTGCGTGACTGACTGAACGAAATCACTGGACGCCTCCGGCTACCCGTTAAACGAAATCGAGGCTCGACGTGCATCGATGCCTTTGCGTGAGCTTGTTTGGCGGAGGGGTGGATACTTGAGCGACGGAAGTGCGACAGTGCGCCCTAGTGTGCTGGCTCGTAATTTGCTACTTCCTAAACAGGAAATTTGAATCGGGTTTCCCATCGGGCAAGCCCCACTATGGCGGGGCGAAGTGCTTCGATTTTTTAGATTCTGCAGGGTTTTCAAAACCTTCAACACGAACATTGACGGCTTTGACGCTGTATAAACAAAACAGATTCTCGAGCTTTGCCCTCTCGACAGGCATTGATTGGGAATCCAGCACAGTTTTTGGGCATCACAAATGAGGTTGCGCATGCAAAACGGTCTCATTGCCTCGAAGAACCTAGGCAAAAAAGTTGCACGTGCTCCTGTGGCCCGAAAAACGAAACCAATCAGGAAGAGGAAGCGATGAGCCAAGAGCCAACACCTACGTCTGCCCAGCAAACTCAGGGAGGATCGCTCCCAGGCACTGGCAACCGCTACGGTTCCGATCTGATCGGCAACTACGACTGCCAGGGATTTTTCGACGAGATGTTTCGAGTCGATGGCGTGCCGCGTCCTGGTCTAGAATTCCTCGCCGATCGATTGCGTGGATTGCCGTTGGGCGAATTACAAAAGCGACAACGGGCAGCGGATCACGAATTGTTGAACATGGGCATCACTTTCAATGTCTATGGACACGCCTCGGGCACGGAAAAAATCTGGCCGTTTGACTTGATCCCTCGTGTGATCCAAGAGAAAGAATGGCGCATGGTGGAAGCTGGGCTTAAGCAACGTATCCGTGCGCTTAATATGTTTATCGATGACATGTATCACGAACAGAAGATTGTTCGCGATGGTGTGATGCCAGTGGAGATGATCTCCACAAGCAAAGGTTATCTCAAACAACTTCACGGCATGAATCCATCGCGAGGGATCTGGTGCCACATCACCGGTACGGACTTAGTTCGTGGAGGCGATGGACAAATCTACGTGCTCGAAGACAACCTACGGTGCCCATCGGGTGTTTCGTATGTGATTGAAAATCGAGAGGTGATGAAGCGAACGTTTCCGCAGCTCTTTGAGGGACGCAGTATTCTTCCGGTTGAATCTTATCCTGAGCAACTACTGAAGATGTTGCAGTACGTTGCACCTCCGACGGTCCGGGATCCGACCGTGGTCGTGTTAACGCCGGGCATCTACAATTCGGCTTACTTTGAACACTGCTTTCTCGCGCAGCAGATGGGGGTGGAACTCGTTCAAGGCCCGGACTTGGTCGTCCACGATGGTTATGTCTGCATGCGAACAACACGAGGCCTTAAACGTGTCGACGTAATCTATCGCCGCATCGATGACGACTTTCTTGACCCGGAAGTACTTCGCCCTGACTCCCATTTGGGAGTTCGCGGGTTGATGGAAGTCTACCGCAACGGCAGAGTTGCCTTGGTCAACGCCCCTGGAACAGGCGTTGCCGATGATAAAGCGGTGTATGCCTATGTTCCCAAAATGATACGGTACTACCTCGGAGAAGAGATTATCTTGCCCAACGTACCGACATACATGTGCACCGATCCAGAAGAGCGAAAATACGTGATTGAGCATATCGATGAATTGGTGATTAAGCCCGCGAACGAGTCCGGAGGATATGGAATCCTGCTCGGGCCGCGCGCAACGAAGGAGCAATTGGCAACCTATCGCGAACTGATTGCATCGAACCCAAGAAACTACGTTGCCCAACCGATGTTAGCCCTCTCCACGGTCCCAACCTTGTGCGGCGATGTCTTGGAAGGACGCCACGTCGATCTGCGACCGTACATTCTCTACGGCGAGGACATTTACATCGTCCCTGGCGGATTAACGCGAGTTGCACTGGTCAAGGGTTCGCTGGTTGTGAATTCCTCTCAGGGTGGGGGAAGTAAGGACACATGGGTTCTTCGTGAGGACTCGTCCCGCTAAAGAACTGAAAATTGACGATCGATGCAACTTGGACGGTTGCTATCGGGCCTATTCCCGTTTGAGACCATTGAGACAAACAACAGACAGGGCGAGACATGTTATCTCGTGTAGCAGATTCGATTTTTTGGATGCGGCGATATACCGAACGAGCAGAAAACGTGGCTCGTTTTATCGACGTAACGCTAAACCTAACCTTGGGACTCGGTGATCACCTTGAACACCAGTGGGAAGCCCTTATCTACACCACGGGGGATCAAGCTTGCTTCGAAGAACTCTATCCTTGCGTCACCCAAGAGAACGTCATCCGTTTTTTGACTTTTGACGAATCGAACCCAAACTCGATCTTATCGTGCTTGCAGTATGCCCGAGAGAACGCGAGACAAAGCCGTGAGATGCTCAGTTCTCAGATGTGGGAGGAGCTCAACAAATTCTATTTGTTTGTCAGAGACAGTCGTAATGACTCACGCGCTATCGATTCCCCTTTCGACTTTTTCACCCGTGTTCGACAGTTCGGTTATTTGATCGAAGGGGTTGTATCCGGCACGATGTCACACGGAGAAGCTTGGAATTTCGGCCGTCTGGGTGCCATGCTAGAACGCGCGGACAAAACCTCTCGAATCCTTGACGTAAAGTACTTTTTGTTGCTTCCCAGCGCTCACGATGTCGGCACATCACTCGATATCAGCCAGTGGGGCATGTTACTCAAAAGCGCCAGCGCGTTGGAAATGTATCGACGCAGATTTGGTGTCTTGTCCCCTCGCCTTGTCGCCGCTTTTCTTTTGTTAGACCGCGACTTTCCTCGCGCGGTTCGTTTCTGTATCTCCCTTGCGGAACGTTCTCTCTTACAGATCACGGGAGGTAACCAAGGGAACTTCCATAATCGCCCAGAACAACTCCTCGGTCGCTTGCGAGCTGAGTTTGAATTCTTGGATATCGACGAAGTGATGAAGGAGGGACTTCACGAATTCATCGATCACTTCCAATGCAAACTCAATGCAATTGGTGACTCAATCCACGAGATGTTCTTTCAAGTCCAGCCCCAATGATTAAGTAGATAAGTTCATTACGCGCTCATCCAATACTAAATCAAAGTCAAGCACACAAACAACAAGTCACTTACTCACTTGATCTTTGCTTTGGAAGAAGTGCTTCGATATCGGTTGGAGGTTCAATCCCCGGCTCGCGGGTAAATGGCACTCCATACTCCGTATAGCCTTCGAGAAATCCGCCGTGCTGAAGAAAGAATCGATTGTTTTCGATCCCCATCGTGCGATCCAATCGATCCCCTTTGCCGGTCTGATCGTGGCTGAATTTGGCTGTTCTGATTTCTCGCCATTTTCCATCGCGCGACCGGTACCAAGAGTTTCCATACAAGGCTTTACGAGGAAGGTGTCCATTCTCACCGAGGAAGTTTTCGCTGAAGCTGTGTAGACCTCGAAGGTATCCGTTTTCTTTCGGTGCATTCCATGCCGAGATCAACATCCATTCCATTTTCTCAGGGTGAAACCAATAGCCGGAAAACGTTGTATGTGTCGAATCGGTGGCTTGTGCGGTTACCAAGAATCGTTGAATGGATCCGGTTTTCCAAGGGTACTTTAAATGGCTATGGCCACCGGTACCTTCATTGCCAAAATCTCCACTAAAGACACCTTCTCCCTTTCCGACAAGACGTACACGATTTTCATCAGCGACCTTATCACGGTCTTTGTCTTCGTTCCCGCTATCCCAGACACTGAAAATGATACGGCGTTCTTTCTCGGAGTTCACCTGCATTCCGAAGTAACCTCGATGCCATCCACAAGCCATGTAGAAAGTGCCGATCGGTTCTTCGACTCCTTGCACCTCGGTGTAGAACGCATCAATTTTTGCTTCACGATCCACTACGTAGTTCAAGTGAACAGACGCAGCGTTTCGGCGTTCTTTGAGATTGAAATGGGCTTCCTTGGTTGCCGGACCGTCTAGTTGCAATTGAATCACGCGGATGGGGGATTCTTTCGAAACCACAGGCCCATCTTCCAAATCGGATGCTTGGGCCTGCAATAGAATCGATATGTACTTTGGGTCGGAAACCTGTAGATCAACAGTACCAAAATCCAACGTTCGCGTCCCAGCTAGAGATGCGTCACTTTCGATCAGTTGCTGTGACTTTACTACCAACCGCGAATCAGCGGCCTTTATTTGCAATCGCCTTGCTTGGTCTTCCGAACAGACGGCATTGACGACGACATGAACTTCGCCACTATGACGAAACAGGCCGGTCCACTGAATGCTCTGTGCTGACGAGTCCCATTGAACACCAAGGTCTTCTCGCACGCGTGCCCCCCATGGATTGGGGACAATGTAGGCTGCATGCCCAGGTACGGTTACCTGAGCAGTGACCGGTGCCAAGTGAAAGAGCGTCCCGAAAGCGAGAAGGCCATAGAACACCAACATCGAAAGGAGATGTCCGCAGAATTCGAACAGCCAGGCATGTCGTCTCATCATTCACCCCTTAGACCGTCGCGGTCAAGGCGAACGATCAACGCAGTAATCCTTGTTTCAACGCGTCCGTTGGGATTGGTATCCCTTTCAATTGTCCTTCGACAACAATGCGGTTACCGACAACGCCTTGGAATTCGCAGACAAGAAGGTGTGGCTTTCGCAGTTTCAGCAATTTGCACATCACCACCAAGCGATCCCCGGGAAGGACTGGTTCTCGGAAACGGACTTCTTCTAATCCGCCGAACCCAACAATCGAATCGCCGAGCAACTTAAATTTGTGCGCACAGTAACAACAAGCTTGTGCGACCGCTTCGAGCATTACAACGCCAGGCATAAGAGGCATACCTGGCATGTGCCCTCGCACCCAGAATTCATCGTGGCCGACGTCTTTGTAGCCGACGCACACAACATCCTCGGGATCCTCGTAGACAATAGCGGTCAACTGCTCCATTTCGAAGCGTTGCGGATTGTACTTCCGGATCTCGTCTAGGTTGGCAACGACACGATTGAAATCAATCGTATCGAGGTCGACGATTAAATTCTTTACTGGCACAAGCGATCTCGCAGACTAGGTTCGAACCTTGCGTCGCTTTGCTTTACGTGCCTTGCTGTTTGCAGCTCGTTGGCCGTGGTTGGCTTTTTTCAGTTTGCGGTGTGGCTTGACCATGGTTCTCAAACGCTCCTAGTATTTGCTTTTCTAATCACAAAGCTGACCAAATGGGGTCAACTCCCTCCGTGTACCGGCAGTCCCGTCGTTGATGGTTTGCAATCTTTGGGATTTGCAACGAATCGGTGGGATATTCACCCCTTTTTCCGCCGGGTCGCTAAGGATAGCAAGCGAAACAGATTCTGGGAAGTGATTTTTGACTTGTCATTTGCAGGTTCAATGACGTAATATAAGAGTCGGTTGGAGGAGCCTTAGAAGTTGTTGGATTTTGTCCGCTTCGGGCGGGTTTCCAGCCGAGTTCTCGTTGGAATTTCAAGGCCAGTTTTTTTGGGATTTGAAGGATAGAGGTTACATATGGCGATTTTGGTAACACCCGAAGCTGCCGAGCAGCTGAAACGAGCCCACAATGACGCCCAGCTTGGGGAAGACACGTTTGTGCGTGTTGGAGTCGTTGCGGGGGGATGTAGCGGTTTCGAGTATTCGCTGAATTTCGACGACAAGTACGACGAGGCTAAGGACACCAAGTTTGAGCAAAACGGCGTGAACGTCGTGGTCGACAAGAAGAGCGCATTGCTTCTCGACGGCACCACTCTCGGATGGTACTCCAGTCTCGAGCGTCAAGGATTCACGTTCGACAACCCGAACGCGGTGAAGTCCTGCGGTTGTGGAAAGTCCTTCCAGTAATCCGCGAACGGCTCCGATCTTGCTATTCTGCAAAACTCGGGGCAGTCTTTCGAAACAAACAAAAAAGGCAACCCGACTTGGGTTGCCTTTTTTTATTGGGTCGCTGCTTCCTGCAGGAGCTCAGCCTGCAAGAAACTATTTTTTCGCTTCTTCACGATTCGGTGCCAACGCAGCATTTTTTGCCCCAGCTTGATCGGTTGGGGTGGCGTCTGCTTCTAGATCCCCGAGTGCGTATTGAATTCCATCCAGCATGTGCTTGAGAATCGCGGGCTTGGAGAAAGTGTCTTCACGGTGTCCAAAGTTCGTGTAGAAAACACGCCCTTGGCCGGCTTTGCGCAACCAACTGACCGGTACCTCTCTCGGTCCGTCATTGATCAGTTTGCTTACTTCCTGTTGGTTCATGTCCAAGCTCACGAGGACGCGTAGGTTTTTAGTACCTTCGTAAGTCTTTGGGTTGTACTGATAGATCTCATCGGTGTGCCAGAACCCCTTGCCTTCGAACGCTTTGTTCAAGACATGTTCTGGGTCATTGAGTTTGAAAGCCCAAGTACCGCCGGCATTCCAAGGGTGTCCGTCGAATTCTCCGCCGACGATGGCTCGGCACTCAGGGTGGCGACCGAAATTGTCGCTCGCCGCATGAAATCCCGCGAGTCCTTTGCCGTTCATGATGAAGTCAAGAAACGCGTTTTGTTGAGCAGGCGTTTGGAACTGCATGTGGGTGGTGTTGTTCAAGAGAATCAAGTCGTATTTTGCAAGATTCTCCGGGGTGAACACGTCATAGGTATCCGCCAAATCTACGGTGAATGCATTGGTTTTCTTTGCCATAGCTTCTACTGCGTAGTTCCCGTAAGGGATCGAACCGTGGATAAATCCCTCGCATCGATAGAACATCAATACACGGCGAGCTTTCTTCGGCTTGGCCACTGCCTCTGCGGGAACAGCGGTCTCAATCGCAGATTTTTGCGCATCGGTCAGAGGTCGAAAACTCTCCGCTTTTTTCTTTTGCCATGGATCTGCGTTGTCTTGAGCAACTGCCAATGATGTGAGCATTGCAAAGGAAAATGCAAGGGTGAGGAAACGTTTCATCGAAAGACTCCAGAAATGGACTCGAGGTGGGGAAAAACTAAGTTAGGACAATGATCAAATGGGCGAATGGTTCAAGACCTGTTGGCATCAGGGAATACTACTTTTGTGCGGGTGCGGCAGGACCACCATTTTCATCAACTGGCGTACCGGGCAAGTACATTTTCGAACTTCCTTTGGGAACACCCAAAAGGGGCTCGTCGGGATTCGACGAAAAGGGGGCCGCTAAAGGAACACCGGCTAACATCGCGAGCAGAAAGGTCGCCACGAAGTAGATGGCGTAGTGCAAAAAGGCTTGGCCAACCTCCAGTTCGCAAGTCCCCAGAGAGGCCCCTATTCCTGCAGCAAACATCAGAGCAATTAGGATCGACATCGTCATGACGTCGGTCTGAGCCAACACGGAGTTCCCAAAATAATAAGACAGCAACCAATATAAACCCCAAGTCAGCACAAACACCGCTGCGCAAACCCCGAGTCGAATCAATCGCTCTTTGCCAATATACCCCCCGAGCTCATCGTCCTTGAAAAACGTATAACCGATCGAAGTTAGCGGATAAGCCAACGCAGTGGCAACCAAAGCCAGCGACCAGGTTGGAGGAACAAAGCCGGAGGCTCGGGCCCACAAGGCAGAAAATACGGCAAGGATTGCCACGCCAATTGCGATGCCAATTTGCAAACCATTCGGAGTGAATTCCACCCTTCGAATCGGCTTGAGCACCGGCTTGCCGGTGGAATCCTTCGGCCCCTCGTCCGGTGCATGGATCACAACCTCTTGCGACTTGTCCGGCACCGTAATCGTCTGCTTGCACTTCGGACACGGCCCCTGCTTGCCAGCGTACTTATCGCTGACAGTAAAGCGGGCGAGGCAACCTGGGCATGTAACGGGGATTGGCATATCGTCGTCGTGGGCTTAGAAAAGGAAACTACAAACCGGTCCGAATTATAACCGATTCGATGAAAGTTCATGCACCCGAGTTATGCCAGAAATCGAACTTCCTCACCCAAGCTTCAACGTAGTACTTTACCAACCTGAAATCCCTCAAAACACTGGGAATATCGGGAGATCATGCGTCGCGCTAGGGGCGAAACTCTGGATCGTGCGTCCGATGGGATTTCGACTTGATGAACGCACAGTCCAACGTGCGGGTCTCGACTACTGGCAACACCTCGATCTTGAAATTGTCGATTCCTGGCAACAAATGCTCGAACGGATCGACCTACAACGTGCCTGGTTCTTTACCAAATTTGCCAAGCAACTCCACAGCGATGTATCCTTCAAACCCGCCGACTGGCTTGTCTTCGGTAGCGAATCGAGCGGATTACCCGAGTCTGTCCGGGCTCAATGGCTCAACCAATGTGTGCGCCTTCCGATGACCGGCCCCGTACGTAGCCTTAACCTTTCGGTCTCGGTTGGCATAGGACTTTTCGAAGCATACCGACAATGCTCTATGGCGTGAACTCGCGTTAAAACACTTCGAACTCACCACTCCTAATGCACCCTATAACTCCCTGTCCGCTACGCGACCTTTTCCGGTTGTAACGGTAGAACCAGTCAGGCTAAGAGTCCGAGGAAAATGCAAGCATCTGAAAGTCCTGTCCGATAACCCTGATGAACGGGAAATTATATCCCGTGTCACGGATAATCACTTCGCAGACTGGATGGGCTTTATGGCCAAGAAAGATGTATTTCGCGTGGTAACTCGAGCTACCGATGGGTCGCTAAAAATACGCGACTTCCATTCTGCGGAGATGATTTTTCGCACACATACGCAGGTCGGAATTGAAGATAGTAGCACGGACTTGGACCTGCGAGGGATGCCCATATTTCGCGGCCTAATCGGCCCAATCCCCGAGGGAAAAAACATCGCCAGATATGAATCACACGATGTTTTTGAATTGATGACCAAAGAGTGGGCGAACGCAAAACCACGTCGTCGTCGCCGCGGAGTTCGAGATGATTCGGCAGAGGGTGATTCCCTCCAAACAGAAGTTCTCGACGCTCCAAACGAAGCCGAAATGGAATAGTCTGTATCTTCTGTATCTAACGTGTAGGTCGCAAAACGGAATCGATGAACTGATACGCTTGTTGGCGTGCGTCAGGCGGGAAGTCGTGAGCACTTTCTGGGTAGATCGCTCGCAACCTATCTCCCGCTTGCATCAATCGATAAATCTTGTCCGCTTGTGCGATACTTTCTTTCACCCCAGTGACCTCAAAATTATCGTCGCGAACCGGTGAACTTGTGAAGAAACCTCTTGGAGCGATCCCAGCGATCAACTCCGGAAAATCAAATGGTACTTTATCGGGATCGTTCTGATATTCCGTGGCAATCTTCGGCATATACCGGTCACTTGTCCAACCCTTGAGATTCCCCCCGTAGTACTTGTGGAATCGCGTAAAGCCACAACTGGTTACCACCACCGATACACGCTTGTCGAAGAAGCTGGTAAAGATCGTGTTGTGACCTCCCAACGAGTGGCCGATACAACCGAGCTTCTGTCCGTGAACTTGTGGCAATTGCTGCAACAGATCCAAACAACGCATGTTGTTCCAAATGGCTTTCATGCTGCCACTAAGCCATTGCGGCTGAGTTTTAAAATCAAAGTGGTATTCTCCGAACGACGGGTAATCAGGCGCTAACGTCACGTAACCTCGCTCTGCTAACTCCAGTGCGTAGTGCAAATTGGCACTGCCCCCCATCCCTGCCGGTTCCTCCTTACCGATGGGCACCGTCTGATGCAAACACAGAACACCCGGTTGAACTTCTTTGCGGGACTCCTTGGGCAAAAACAAATAGGCACGCATCCATTCACTCACCCCGTTCCTACTTTGCTCAAGCGTAGCGACATCGATCTCGATATGCTGCCGCATTGCGCCACTCGCCAGCTCCTTTTGCTCAAGCACTCGGACCGCGACGGACGGCAACCCTTCGCGTTGTGGAAGTGGTCCCATAACCCGCTCAAGATTCCTTAGAATCGATGCTCGGCGTTGTTCCCAAGCTTTCGGAGAATCGATCTCACCTTGCTTCGGATCGGTAGGATCAATCCATCGCAACTCCGCGTGTTGGCCCTTGGCCAAGTCCTGCGCTCGATCTTGTGCTACCGAGGTACCCCAACTGCAACTGGTTGCAATCAAGAACCCAAAAGCAGCCCACTTCCGTATTGAATGACTCGCTGATTGCCCTTGATCGAAGCGGAAGGCAACCCATCCGGTAAAACCACTTCGCATGAATAAATGCACGTCAAGCATTGGATAGTTGTCCGATCGGATCGATGAGGCCAATATTGTTCTAGAAAGATTGTTTTGGAACGAATCAAGACAACTTACTGCTGAGACTTCTGATTAAACTGTTTTCGCAACATCGCAATCGCTGCATCAACAAGCATCTCGCCACTCCCTTCGCCACATCGCGCGGAGATCACTTCGTAGTTTCCTTGGGAATATGCTTGTCGTGTCGGAACATAACCTATCGATCCATTTGCAAGCTCATGGATCGAAGTACTCTGAAATGGCGAAGCGTCCTTAATAGCGATTCCAAGTTGCACAAAAATTTCACCCGGGAGTGAAACCCAGGCGACTTCATGCCCCAGGCTTATGACTTGCACTTCCGCCTCGATAACACCATCGGTACGGGTCTCCACATCGGCGATCCGGTAAGCCTCCACCATTTCCATGAACGGTGGAAGTGTCGGCTCCGACATTTTCGCCAACGTCTGTTTTGCCCATAACGATTTCTCACCTGGATGGTTTTGCACCGGTAGACGTACGATCCTATTTTCGGCAGCTAGACGAACGTTTGCCAAAGGCTTTCTTGAATCCCAGGCTCTCAGAATAGCGCTGGCGAGCCTAGTACCAATCCTCGCAGATTCTCGGTGACCACCTTGTCTCTCTGCGCTTCGGACATTGATGTGATTTACGTCACCACAGGCCCCCGTAGCGTATTGCGAATGAACTTCATCTCCCAAAACACGTTTCAGTGTTTCTTGAATGGTGAATGGGACATCTGCGCTCCACTGCGTCCCGCCGACGGTGTCTAAATGGATTGCGTAACTGCTTAGTACACCCGATACGTCACCTTGCTCATTGGAGAAAGCAATAAATGGAAGTTGATCATCCGTTGGCCCCGCTTCCCGAACGATCAAAGGATTGCGCTTGCCTGGATTCCACCCAACAGTACCGTCTTTCATAAAGAAACGTCGATTGAATCCCAGTTGTTTTTCTTCTCCCTCGCCAAACATCACACTCATCGGTTTAAGCGATTCGCAAGCTATCACAACGCTCTTGGCGATACTCTCTGGCAAGCGCAGCATGTATTGCTTGGCTTCTTCCGTCTGATTTCCGAATCTACCAACCACCCTTTCATCGGGTTCGTACAACATAGGACCTGTATGGGAATGGGTTGCGCTGATCATGACATGCGAACCAGGAATACCCAATTTTTCCTCGATGAGTCTACGTGTTTCGGTAACCATCCAAGGTGTTGTAGCGATAAGGTCGACCACAACGAGAGCAACGCGCGACTGACCATCATCCAACACCGTTGCTTTTGCCCACAGGGGATCATGTGTATCCGTGGAATAGCGAATCCCGTAATAGCCGGCCATGGGAGTAGGGACTAAGGGTGTGATGGACTCTCTCCCAAATCCGACACGGAGTGTAGCTACTTTCTCTGCTTGAACCTGAGGTTTGGAATCTTGAGCTTGCACGGCGTGCCGAATGCCTACTGTAGCATTGGTGCCGAGCATAAAAATCGCAACTAGCGTCGCCAAGGAGAAGGCAAAGCGGTTGGCATAAAAGCCAAAGCGGATTCTTGGGGTCATGATGGAATCAGAGGATGGGTGAGGAAATGATCGACCGCGAGGACCGTCAGTCTACAAGATTCCAAACCCACATACAAATAAGCCACCACTTCATCAACATCTTCAGTTAACCAGCTTCGGTCTCACGCAAAGGGGCAAAGACGGAAAGAAGACAGCAACATCTTGGCCAGAGTTTTCGTTTAGCAGTCAGCCGGAGGCGTACTTTTACCCGACTCGAATTCCTTGGTAAATGGTGTGTTCCGCAGTCGGTTGTTTGAGACGTACACATGGAATAGATGTTGCTTGGTGAATCGCGTGTGGGGCGAGCCGGTGGCTCGAGAAAGTTGAGAGGAGAAAGTTGAAAGTAGATAAGCGCAGGACCAATGCTCGGCGGTCTTCTTTGCGTCTTGTTGTAGTTCGTTGCCCCAAGGGGCCGAAGGTGATAGCCCAGGGCAAAGCGGAGCGACGCCCTGGGACAGCTATTACAAAAATCCGCCCTACCCTGAATGGGTAGAACCCAAGTTCGCGGCAACCAATTCATTGATGTTTTGCCGCATTTTTTGGGCGGGTAGTCGCATCATGGCTTGAAGTGCCATTCAGGTTTTCGTTGTGTCGACCCTCCGGACCTTTTACATATTTTTTATCAGGTCACCGAGGCCTAACGACCTCGGCAGAGGTTGTGTCGGCCTTCCAGGCCTCAGGATCAAAAGCGTTATAGCTGCGAACCAGTGGCTCTCCGCGTCTTGGACGGAGCGGGCTCAAAGCATCGTCGTTACAGTCGCCTTAGCATTAATCTTGCCAGCGATACAGTTGCAATGACTTCTGTGTTCGAATGACTACGTCCGAGCCAGCGACTGCAAGGTGAGCCCAAGCTTCTTCTTGGGTGACCTCTAACTCACCTAACATCTCATACTCGGATGGGTTGTGGGATATCAATCGCAACTTACCAGCTTGATCCAAGGCCAAGATCCTCTGACCATTGCTAACCATGCTCCAATACTCGCCGTACGGACGAGTGACCCAAGTTTCTTTACCCTGTTCCAAGTCGATACACGCAAAACGCTTGTTGCGTAGGTGCATATACAAGTACTGACCGATCACGATCGGCGAAGACATGTATCCTTCAAGCTTGTTCTCCCAAAGGGCATTAGCCGAGTCACCGGAGACGTTAAGCAACAGCGATCGACCACCGTAGCTACTCGTAAATACACCATTGTTCCAAACCGTTGGGGTCAAGATGTTCATTCCACGGAACGACTCAATCGACTTGCTCCATAACTTGGAGCCACTCGTCATATCAACGCCGGCAAGGTAGGTTCGCGTCTGAACCAACAACTGGCGCTTGTCGGAAATCGTTGCGATTACCGGAGAGGAAAAAGCCCCACTGCTCATCATGTCCCCGTTATCGCCTAGGGACGACCATACAATCTTGCCGTCGTTCTTGTTCAGCTTATGAAGCCCCTTGCCTGCTTGGATGTACAAATCATCTCCATCAAGCAATGGTGAGCAGACCATTCCAAAATCGGGAACTTTGCCAAACTCCTTACCGAAGTCCAATCTCCATTTTTCTTCGCCAGTCTTGCAATCCAAGGCAACTAAGACATCTCGAATCCCGCCGACGAAAATGGTTTGGCCGTCGGATACAGGTGTTGCTCGAATCCAGCTACCATTCCGAGCGGCAAAAAAGGGAACCTTCATCGCCCCTTCCCACTCTTTGCTCCAACGTGTCTCACCCGTTTTGCGATCGACACAAGTCACTCGTTCGTTTCCAGATATCGTCTCCGTCGTAAAGACCGAGTCAGCAGTAACGATCGGGCCGGAGTAGCTATCTCCGAATGGAACGGACCAGACCTTCTTAAAATTACTTTCGGTGAGGGTCGCAGGCCAAGCCTGACCTTCCAGCTTGCTGTCTCGATTGGGCCCTCGCCATGAAAGCCACTCCTGGTTCTCTTCTGCAACCGCACGGCTGGTCAACGAAAAGCCGGAGGCCGCAACCACTCCTAAAAGAACTAACCGTACCATTGCCGGAAAAGAGATCGCCATAATGGCCCCCGTTCGTTGATTCGCCAGAAGAATAAGAAACTAAAGAGGACCTACTCAAGGTCTGTGAAGAACAAACCTAATTCATGAAGAATCCCCGATAACTTAGTATTTTAGTAGCTAGCCAACCCCCTACTTTGGGGTTCAGATTAGCTTCATCACCAAGTAATTCGAATAAAAATGCGCAATTCCATTATCTCACGCCAAGACGCCAAGCAGACCGCAAATCCTTGAGCCCGCTTCGCGCAAGCCGCGGGGTGATTGAATCGGCCACGTTTACCTCATTGCACGTTCTGATCCATCGAAAACCATTACGTTGTAGAAGCTGATTGGTTGGGCGTGTTGATGGTTAGAACCGGGCAAGCCGAACCACCCGGAGCTCTCGCTGTCCGGCTCAAAAAACAACCCGGTGCTTGCGCATTCCGGCTCAAAAAGCAACAATCGGGCTGTCGAATTGCCGGTATTGGGCTAACGTCGGGTAGCTTCGGTCTTCGCCGATGGATTGGTCGCCGTCTTAGGCTCTGGTTTGGAGTCAACCTTGGACTCGACGTTGGCCGAACTGACACGATCCTCAAGCCGAGCAGAGTATTCAAGAACGCTTCCCGGACCGGAAAAGGCGACTACTTGGTGATCCCAAGCCAATTCCTTGGAGATCATTCGCCCCGCATCAACGTCGAATTGGATTGTACCGTTACTTAGTTGCTGCATGACCTGAGCCTCTTCTGCCGGATCTGCAATGGCTGAGAGTGGTTCGCTACGTACTGCAACGGTCGCGACCCCAGCGCTGATTTTCTCAAGTTTGAAAAGTTCGCGAAACTTGATCAATCGCGAAGTACCATCTTTGCGTTCGATACGCATCTCTCGGGGGACTTCCCAAGTCGCACCGACACCAACTGATTCCTCAGGAAGTGGCATCGTGATATCCCCCATTCCCATGTGGGGAGGATCTTTCGAATCGCTCCGCGCGACGACCATCCCTCGTGAATCGATTTGGATCGTGGAAATGACCTTGCCGGCAGTATCCACGGCGCTTGCGAACTGAACTGGGGGTTTCTCGGAAGCATCTTTGGTGCTGTAACGAATTTCTTCGCTTTCACCAAACTGTTGTGCTAGTTCGATTTGATCGACACGGTATTCGAACGTAGTCGTATTGTCTGTTGTTTCGAGAACATGCCAGGACTTTTCCGTGATGGTTCGACTAGAAGCCTCCTGAAGGACCGAGTTAATCCGAGTCCCGTTCTTTGAGACGTGGAGCACTTCGCTACGCAGAACGGTTCCCGGGGCAAACTTGTACCGCATCAGTACCTTTTCTTGGCTCTCTGGGCCTTGCGTTTCCTTAAAACCTTTTGAATCGACTTTGCGAAGCGATACACCTTGGCTGGTCACAATCGTCTCAGCGTCACCCGATGCGGCAACGTTAGATTTGTTCTGAACGGTTTGTGCCGGAACCGACTTTCCATTGTTTTGTTTACCCGCAGCCATTTGCGGCTTATTTGCCTGCCGACTTTTGCCTTGTTGCTCTTTCACTTGGGCGACCGCTGGCATCCCACCGATCGCATAAAACGAAGCTACCAAACCAAGAAAGGTCATTGAGCGAAGGAAACTGGGGTTCATCGTCGGATACTTCATTGGAAATTTGAGCAAAAGGGGTAAACGACACGGGGAGAAGGCCATCGCATAGCCAGGACCCAGTGTTCCCCTGGGGGTTTAGCAAAAATGGGGGTTCTATGTCAATCGCAGCAGAAAGCAGCCTCGGGCGTGCTTCTCCCCATAGCCGAAATTTGAATGCAAGTTAGATTATTGGGACCGGTCGGGTTACTAAACAATTCTCCAAAGCACCCCTGTGAGTGTTGGGCGATGAGCGATTCCGTTTTGCAGACAAAAATCGATCAACTCCGTGAGCGGTTGGTACCGTTGCGAGGGGGTCTTTGACTACGAAGGTAAGTCCGCGCGTATCGTAACGCTCGAAGCTGAGATGGCTTCGCCGACGTTCTGGGATTCTCAAGAAAAAGCCCAAGGTGTCGTGCAAGATCTGAAGAACCTTCGCAAAGTCGTTGAACCGTTGCGAGACGTTCTCTCGCGATGCGAAGATCTCGGCGAATTGTTGCAAATGGCTGACGAGGATCCATCGGTTCTCGAGGAGGTCCAAAACGAACTTGCCACCTTGGACCAACGTGTCGAACAACTCGAGATTCGTGCATTGCTCAACGGGCCGAACGACGATTGTGGGGCAATTCTCTCGGTCCACGCTCGCGAAGGTGGACTGGATGCCAACGACTGGGCCGAGATGCTTCTGGGCATGTACACGGCTTGGGCCCAGCAAAACGGGTACAGCGTAGAATTGCTGGATCGATCCGATGACGAGACGGCAGGGATCACCCAAGCGACGATTGCGGTCAGAGGTGAATCGGCCTACGGGTACCTCAAGGGAGAGGAAGGGATTCACCGACTTGTGCGGATCAGTCCGTACAATGCGGAAGGCAAGCGGCAAACCAGTTTTGCCGCAGTGGATGTATCCCCAGAGATCGACGATTCGGTCGATATTGAAATCGCGGAGAAAGACGTTCGCGAAGACGTATTCCGGGCGTCGGGTGCCGGTGGCCAGCACGTTAACAAGACCAGTTCTGCGATCCGTCTTACGCACATCCCCACCGGAATGGCTGTGCAATGCCAGAACGAACGCAGCCAGCACAAGAACCGGGCGGCGGCTTGGAAAATGCTCCGTTCGCGTCTGGCGCGGATCGAAGAAGAGAAACGCGAAGCGGAACAGTTAGCGAAGTACCAAAGCAAAGCGATGACAGGTTTTGGTTCCCAGATTCGCAACTATTTCTTGCACCCCGATCAGCGAGTCAAAGACGCGCGCACTGGTTACCAAATGGGGAACTTCCATACGGTACTCAGCGGTGACATTCAGGGATTTCTCGACGCATTCTTACGGTATCGCATGATGAACATGCAACCCAATGCAAACAACGGCTAACGTCGAAGGACTTTTGAGATGATCAACCCGCGTATACGAATTGTCGGAGTAGGAGACGATGGTCGTCCCGGGCTAACACAACAGGCCATCGAAGCGATCCTGACCGCTCCGCAGCTTTTCGGTACTGAAGCTCTCCTGGGACGCTTCCCTGAGTATGCGGGTGAGAAGATTGCGATAGGTCCGGACCTAGATAAGCTGGCTTGCTCTTTAGAAACGGCCCCACAAAACGCAGTGTTGCTCGCAGGTGGCGACCCACTATTCTACGGAACCGCAAGGTTCTTGTGTGAACGACTCGGCAAGGAGCACTTCGAAGTCATCCCGCACGTGAGCAGTATGCAGTTAGCCTTTGCGCGGGTCAAAGAGAGTTGGGAAGAAGCCTATTTAGCAAATGTTTCGAATCAAGCGATCGATCGCATCGTAGAGAAGATACGCTCATCTGAGAAAGCGGGCTTGTTTACGTCGGAGACCGTTCCCCCCGCCCGAATCGCCGAGATCTTGTTGCAAAAAGGGATTTACTATTTCACGGCGTATGTATGCGAGAACCTCGGTGCACCCGATGAACGTGTCACGCGACTGGACTTAAAGAGTTTAACACAACAAAAATTCTCACCGCTGAACGTGTTGGTTTTGGTTCGGCATAATGGGGCACCGGACCAGCAAGTCCTTTCCGATCAACGTCGACTATTTGGCAATCCCGACGAGTTCTTTCGTCAAAGCCGTCCCAAACGAGGATTGCTTACGCCGAGCGAAGTTCGCACGATCGCATTGAGCGAATTAAATCTCAAAAGTGATTCGATCGTTTGGGACATCGGAGCTGGAAGTGGTTCGGTGGCGATTGAAGCCGCGCAGATTGCTGCTTCTGGCAAAGTTTATGCGATCGAGATGGATGCGGAAGATTACGGATTGATGCTCGAGAATGCAAAGCAGTTTGAGGTGAAGAATCTGGTTGGGGTACTTGGCGAAGCCCCAAGAGCCTGGGAATCACTGCCTGACCCGCACTCGATCTTCATTGGAGGAAGTGGCCGCAGCGTCGCCGATTTGGTCGCCTCATGCTGGCCGAGGTTACAGTCGAACGGTACTTTGGTGGTTAACGTCATGAGCATGGAAGACGTTGTGGAGTTGCAAAAGTATCTAATGCAGGAACTTGGTAGAGAACCCCAACTTTGGATGATTCAGATTTCGCGGGGTACCTACCAGTTGGAAAAGCACCGATTTGAAACTTCCAACCCGAGCTTTTTGCTCAAGGTTGTAAAATAAAGACCTACGGTCAAATTTTTAATCGACCGCTGTTCTTGAATAAAGAAGTTAGTCCGGCGAAAAGTAGGTGCTGGAAGCATGTATCCCAGCAAAGTCTCGCAATCAGAATCTAAGGTTGAGGGAACCAAGGATTGAAGCACGGCGGGTTCGTAGGGGTTTAGACTGCGCAAATACGCTACTTAGGGGCCCATTTCTAAGTCAATTCACTTGGGGCGGGAAAGGCGTATAATGCACCAGCGCATTTTTCTTTCCTCTTGCAGAACCCCGACTGTATATGCTTCGCCCACCCTCGCGGAATCAAACTAGTCGCACCATGGGTCGTCGATCCACGAAGCGTTCGCTTCAGTTCGAAGGGCTAGAGCGACGCTATGCAATGACCGCCGAAGGCCAAGCATTTGCATTGGATCTTTCGATGCCCACCCACGAACTTGCTGGAACCCTTTCGGCTGCCATCCAGTGGGGAGACGGAACCTCTAGCCCTGCGGTCCTGCAAAACCCACCATCGGCAAGCTCTCTGAAATTCAGATTCGATTTCTCACTCGATACATCCGGCTTTTTTAATGACGCAGCTCGAAGAACATTGCTGCAAACCATCGCCGACAACCTCTCGAGCAAATTCAGTGACTCCCTCTCCGCCATCCAACCACAGGCCGGGGATAGCTGGGTTGCGAAGTTCAAACATCCTGTCACGGGAACCGATACCAGCCGCAACAATTTGTCCATCGCGGCCAACGAATTGCTTGTTTTTGTTGGAGCCCGCGAGCTTGCAGGCTTTGAAGGTGGTATCGCGGATCGCGGTGGATTCTCTGCTCAATCCACCAGACCCGCGTTCGTCGCCGCCGTTCAAACACGGGGCCAAAGCGGTGCTACTGCATCCCCCGCCTCGGACGTCGGACCGTGGGGGGGGTCTATCGCCTTCGACTCGGGGCAAAACTGGTACTTCGGCACCGACCCTAACAACCTGCAATCCAACCAACTTGATTTCGCCTCAGTAGCTTCTCACGAACTCATGCACGTCATGGGATTCGGTACTACAGCGTCATGGGATAACAAAATTATCAATAGCCGCTTTGTCGCTCCCAACACTACCGCCGTCTACGGAAACACCATCCCATTAGCCGACGCCGACCACTTTGCAAATAATCTGCGAATCGACGGACGGAAACCTACGATGACGCAGATCATCAATGCCGGGGAACGTATCCTGCCAAGCAGATTGGATCTCGCTGGACTGCAAGACATCGGATGGCAGTTGATTCCACAAACTGTCCGGGTAACCGGAACCCATACCTATGGAGATAACGGAAGTTTCCCGATTTCCGTACAACTGACCGGAAACAAATTAGGTAGAGTCTCTTCGTCGACTTCCGCCACGATTACCAATGCCCCCCCTACCCTTTCCGCAATTTCCGATAAATCAGCCACCGCGGGACTGCCACTAGCTTTACCCAAACTCGGTTTATTCACTGACCCAGGCTTCGGAATCCCAACGAGCACACCACCCCGCACGGAGACTTTTATCTACCGCATCAACTGGGGAGACGGCACACCAGAAGATACAGGACCTGCGACCGTCTCGACTCTCGGTAGCCCGGGAACGGCAACCTCCGGATTTTTCGATGCCACACACACCTATAGCACTCCAGGCACCTACACCGCCACCGCCCGCGTCACCGACGATGATGGAGCCTTTTCTCAACAACAATTCACTGTCAATGTGAATTTTGGTGGAAAAATTACACTCAGTCTCGACAAATCAAGTATCTCAGAAGCAGCAGGGGCAGGTGCCGCAGTACTGACCATCTCGCGTAGCGGCGCAAGCACCTCGAATCCTCTGACTGTGCAATTATCAAGCAGCGATACTTCGGAAGCGACCTTACCTACTTCCGCAATCATCCCCGCTGGTTTATCAAGCACCACCGTGAGCATCAACGCAATCGATGACAGTATCTTTGATGGTACGCAATCCGTTGTCATTACACCGGTTTGTGCAGGATTCGAGGTCTCGACCATCAGCCTCTTGGTCACCGATTTCCAACCCCTACAACTTTCAGCATCCAGATCCGAGCTGAACGAAGACATTCCCGAACAGTCCACGGCCCAAGTTACCGTATCGATTCGTTCGCCTGCTCCTGCCGGCGGAGTGGCGGTTCAACTGACTTCCACTCTCCCCGGAGTTTTGGCGTTTCCTAGCTCAGTGCAAATTCCCGCTGGAAACACCCAAACGACTTTTCAAGTAACCGCAGTTAACGACCAACGCCCCTCGAATCCGAGAAATGTAGTTCTCTCTGCCAGCGGCAGTGGGCTTGTTTCTACATCTTTTGTTTTCATTGTCCGAGATAATGATCCAGCTATTTGGACCAATCCAATCGATCGATTCGATGTCGACGATTCCGGAAACGTAAACCCCCTAGATGTACTCATGATGATCGACGAAATCAATCGAAACGGATCTCGCATACTCGATCCACTCGACGATGCGAACCTTCTGTTTGTCGATCCGAATCGAGACGGGGCATTGGATCCCCTCGATGTACTGCTTCTTATCGACGAACTCAACCGCCGTCTCTAATAGTCAAGATATCAGCGTCCGACATAATCCAAGAGGCTATTACATATACCTTTTTAGCCATTCTGCTGTTTCATACTGAACATGCATTACCGACTGCCTTGCACGGTACGAATGCCCCTCTAATGGCAACATCACTAGTTTGGCGATCCCTCCATTGCCACGAATCGCCTGAAACATTCTTTGCGACTGCATCGGAAAAGTTCCTGGATTGCTATCTAGCTCTCCGTGTATCAAAAGCAAAGGAGTTTGGATTCGATCCGCTTGCATCAGTGGTGACAACTTCGAGTAGATTTCCTTGGCCTGCCATAATGGTCTCCGCTCAGACTGAAATCCAAAAGGAGTCAACGTTCGATTGTAAGCCCCCGAGCGAGCGATGCCTGCTCGAAACCGATCGCTATGTGCTAACACATTCGCCGTCATGAACGCACCATAACTGTGCCCGCCGATGGCTACGCGTTGTGGATCGATCACTTTTTGAACTGCTAAATGATCGATTGCCGCATGCGCCGCCCCAACGATCTGCTCGATAAACGTGTCATTCATCGTCTCGGGATCCCCGATCACAGGCATCGTTGCATCATCAAGAATTGCATATCCTTGGGTTAAAAGCGCAAGATGATTCGAACCGGTAACTCGCAAAAACGCATTCGGATTTATCGCAACTTGTCCAGCCGTGCTCGCGTCGTTGAATTCCAAAGGATAAGACCACAACAGCAATGGATAAGGACCTGCATGCAACGTCTCATCAGGCAGATACAACGTACCCGATAATGGAACTCCATCCGCTCTTTCATAACGGACAATTCGCTTTGAATACCGACGCAACTGAGGAGTCGAATCGATGTAGTGGGTAAGTTGACGAGGGTTCGGTCGTTGGAGGACGGTGTTTGAAGATTCGGTCCGCAGCTCATGCAAGTAATAATTAGGTGGATCACTTGGACTCTCTCTACGAGTCAGGACCTTTAATGAATCTTCTTCCCAAGCGAGCACACTTACTACATTCTCGGAACAATCGGCCGGGCATCGCCATCGCCGAATTGTCTCCAACGTATCAAGGTTCCTCTCATCAAGAAATGGACGATTTCCTTCAGGTCCTGCACCCACACCCGCTAACAAAACACTTCGCCCTAACTGCTTCGCTATCGAAAAGCCCGCTTGATTGGCTTCCAATAAGATCCGTCCTGGATCACCATAACGATCTCGAACACTGCGATCAAAAAAAACTTGTGAGGTAACCCTCGACTCAGCATCTCCGCCATCATTCCCTGTAGCCACAGGGGCAACGATCGGATTTACTTTACTGGCAATCCAATCGCGACTCTGTATCTCACGATGCAACAAAGACGTTGTCCATCTCCGGTCTCGATCATATTCGCTTGTCATCCATTGCGCGGGATCAGAGAAGAAGGTCAGTCCCGTGTATCGCCCCTTGAGCCTCAGTTTCGAAACAGGAGGTTTTTCGAACGGTGAATCCCATACCTTAAAATCCTCACGGTACTCTGCAACGCGACTTGGATCGCCCCCATCTAAGGCTTCCACCCACGCCAACGTCGCCGCTTTTCCGGGCCACCATTGGACTCCTCGGGGCCCTAAACGAACTCCCTCGATCGGTAACGCATCACTTAAAGGGATATCGGCTAGCGAAACCAATTGCTGGCCATCGAGGTCAAGCACTTCGATGGAACGTGGGAAAAAGTCAACAGGCAGTGAATACGAAAACGGTTTCTTCAATCGGACAGACAACAAATGCTCTCCGTCAGGACTCGATGAAACAAACCAATTCATGCATGGTTCACCGATGATCTGTGGTTCGGCATGCGGACTGAGAATCGCCAATTGTGAATGGGTGTAGTGCTCAAAAAGAGCTTCATCATCCGCATTGTTTAGTAGATCCTGATATGTCCTTGCGGGTGCTTTTCTTCCGTCTGCCTCTTGTACGCTTGGACCGTCGGGTACCGATTCCTTTTGCGGCTCGCAACCATGCCCTTGGGGAACCAAAGCGCACAGAACTCGCACACCATCTGGCATCCAATCGATACCTTGAAGGACCGTATGTAGGCGATCTGTAAGTAATACTGGCGAACTAGGGCTTTGGACGCAAACATACCACAGCTGAGTTCCGGAATCGGTCACTCGTGAAAACACAAAACCATTACCCCGATGCGACCAAGAAACAAAGCCGATGCGGGAGACCGAAGCAGGACCATCGATGCTATCTAAAGGACCGTCTCGCGATTCGGGAAATCCCAAAGGTATTCGCTGATTCGTCTGCCGATCCAGTAGAACGAGAGTACTGTAGAACTCCGTCTGAAATAGGCTGTTCGCCAGAGGATCGATACGCAATCCAGCAAGTGGTAAGTAACGCCGCGCAAGTGCAGACAAATCGGGCATCGCAAAGCGCGATGCCAATATTGCGTAGCGAGCATCATAGCTCCAAATCACTACCGGGTCGGGAGGTGTATCGAGCAACTCAACAATGGATTTTGGTGGCAATTGATAAGTCGTCACGGTTGCACCTCATTCAAAAGCTGTTCAACCGTAACGACTTGCATTTGCATTCCTGTCCCGATTGGGGCCACAACGACGAATGGCCAAACTAGGATTAGACCATTGCAATTAAGGGATATGCTAAAACACCCGTTAGACTTTATCTGCTTCGGGGTGAATCCAAGGTGCCCGATACGAACGCTTGAGCATCGAAGTGGCTTGATCATCACCGACTACAACATGTTTACCTGGATCAAAGGTCAATGTACGCCCAAGCTGCATAGAGAGATTCGCCAGGATACACGAGGCCGTTGAGATATGACCTTGTTCAATATCCGCAACAGGTTTACTTCGATCTCCAATTGCCTTCAAGAAATCAAGCATATGATACCGAATCGCCGGCGCGACATGGCGTTCAAGATCCTTCTCTGTCTTGTCCTCAGGAAACTGCTCCAGCTCATAAGTCACATCACGGTGCACCGGCTTGCTCTCTCCGCCGCGTGGCTGAAAATCGTAACTCATGACACTCAATCGCAACGTCCCTTTTTCACCGTAAAGCGTGGCGCCCCATGGGTACGCTGGATCGGGTGCATCGCCCCAAGTACGATGAGTCCAGAGTACGTTTAGCTCAGGGAACTCGAATACAGCGGTCTGCGTATCCGAAATGTTTGCTCGAGATGCTTTATCGACAAAGATCCCCCCTTGGCTTGAAACTCGCGTTGGCCAGCCAAGTTGCAGCATCCATCGGACAGTATCTAGCATATGGATACACATATCGCCAAGAATACCATTGCCATATTCGTTGAACGCACGCCATGACCTCGGGTGCACCAACTTGTTATAGGGCAACAGTGGAGCGGGACCTGTCCACATTTCATAGTCAAGATTCGCAGGTGGATCAGTATTTGGTGGATTTTCTCGGGCACGCATGTGGTAATAGCAGTATACCTCCGCATGCGAGATCTTTCCTAGCAGACCACTGTCGATGATCTTCTCTTTGGCTTCCACCAAGTGTGGTGTGCTACGGCGTTGCGTACCAACTTGGACCACCTTGTTGTATTTTCTAGCCGCAGCCACCATAGCTTGTCCTTCGACAACATCCACACTAATCGGTTTTTGAACGTAGACGTCCGCACCGTTCTTGACCGCTTCAATCATCGGAAGCGCATGCCAGTGGTCTGGCGTTGCGATCAAGACGATGTCCAAGTCCTTCTCGGCAAGAAGCTTTCGATAATCACCGTATGTGCGAGGGCGATTCCCCGATTTTTGGCGAGACTGTACCATGTCTGCAGCTTCGCTGAGCATCTTGCTGTCGACATCGCAGAGCGACACTACCTCCACCGGTGCAACTTGGATCAAGCGAAACAAGTCCGCTTTTCCATACCATCCCGTCCCGATCAGCCCAACACGTTTCTTTGGACTATCTTGCAAGGCGGCTATCGTCTCTCGGTAACTTGTTAACAACCCGCCTGTGGCAGCAAGTCCAGTACCCAATACTTGGCGTCGATGAATGGAATTTTGCATAGTGTAAGTGGAATGAGAATTGTGGAAGAGGAAAGAGAAACTTTTCGACAGTATGAGACATTGATTGAGGAAAACTGTCCCGGCAACCCGAGATGCTGTCCCTTGATCGTGTTACCTAAGGGTTTGACCAAAACTACGTTTGGGCCATCCCACGGTCTAACACCCCGTATGGAGAGTATAACCGATTTCGCTCCGGGCCCTAACGCTGAATTGCAAAGGTCGCATTACGAACTCCTCACCAATTGATTTTCTCTCACAAGCTGTTGTTTCCCATCGAATCCGAGGGCGCGGTACGCATCGGGGAAATGTAGGCCAAAAAGCCTCCTGCAATTGCACTGAACAAGTGCCCGTCCCAGGACACCTCAGATCCAACACTGGGAAGCACCCCAAAGATCAAGGTTCCGCCGTATAAAAATCCTACGATTAAAGCTGCTGCTGCCGGTCCAAGCCGACCTTGGCGAAATCCCGCTACTAGCAGAAATGCGATCAACCCGTACACCAAACCACTGGCCCCGACATGGAATGCCGGACGGCCAAAGAGCCACAATAGAAATCCACCGAGGAGAATCACCTCTGCAACTACAACCCAGCCTCGCTCTTGTGTCGCTAAAACCAATCCTAGGAGTATTACCAACGGAAACGTATTGCTCAAAAGGTGCGGAAAGTTGGCATGTAGAAATGGGGAACAGAGTATTCCCCACAATCCACCCAAATCACGAGGTACTATTCCCCAGCGGGAAAGCTCCGAAGTTGAAAACCAATCCCAAAAAAACACCGCCCAAATCAAAGCGGTGAATCCAGCAACCTGCGTCGCTTTCGTGCGCAACGATCCCGACAAAGACTGAGCCATAGATGCTGAACTCCCGAAAATCAGCCGACTTATTCATCAATGTTGGACGATTCGAATCGCCTTTCTACCATGAACCACACCCGGTTCAATCGAGAACAAAGCCGTCCCGTAAAGCTCCAGAGAGAAGCTACCGTTTGCATCGACTTCCGTTGCAATTACGTCCCCAACTTCCATCTGCCGGATATCTTCTTCGCTCAGCGTGGAACGAGCCATAACAGCAACCAATTCATGCCGTTGCCGCACCGTCCGCTCTCCGCCGAAGACCGCCTCTAAGTAAGGAGCCAAAGATTGCGACGATAGACTCCATTTCCCAGAAACTACATGACTACGACCTGTTGCCTCACGAAGCTTCACTTCGAAATCTACAACGAAGTAATCCATGGTACTTGGAAATCGTTCGTGAAGCGCCACGACTGACTCAAGAATTGTTGTTCGAATAGCTAGGGAGGGTGACGCCAGGGTGTTCGCAAGTTGTTTGCACCATGGTGTTAGCAACCAATCGACGAGTCGATCCTCCACGGAGGTCCACTGCGAATCCCCATAAGAAACCGTTTCATTACCTGTAGCATTGCCCGGTTCGTCATTACTCCCCAACATCAAATCAACACATCGCAACAAACCTGCCGGATCTAACTGGAGCAACCACACTGTTGCGCTCGGATGAATATCCACTGCCGGCAGAAACTCGACCATTCGAGTGGAACGCACAAAGCCATGTTTCCATTCCTTTTCGAGATCTTGCGAACTATTCGTAATCACAACCCCCGGGGGCTCTTGGCATCGAACCGATTTTATTTCGATTTGCACACTGCTGACCGAAGTCGCAGGAGAGAGCTTTCGCCACTCGTCTTGAGCAAGACAAGCCCAATTTTGGAAACAACGGCGGAGATACTCTTCGAGTTGCTTATACAATCGTTGATTTTGTGTGCAAACCATCACGCACTCCATTCTGCGCTAGCCTATGAGCGCATCAACCTTCTCGAACATGTCCATCACCATAGACGATGTACTTCGTCGTGGTCAATTCGGTCAAACCACAAGGTCCACGTGCGTGGAGCTTATCCGTACTAATCCCAATTTCAGCTCCCAATCCTAATTCACCACCGTCATTAAATCGGGTTGAAGCGTTTATCATCACAGCGGCGGAATCGACTTTCAACGTGAAACGACGCGCGGTGGCGATGTCTTCGGTGACAATGGCATCGGTATGCTTCGAGCCATAAATATTGATGTGCTCGATCGCTTGATCGACCGACCCGACAATCCGAACGCTGAGGATCGGCCCGAGGTACTCGCGTCCCCAATCATCCTCGGTCGCCAGTACCACGCGGGGAAGAATCTCTCTCGTCTCAAGATCCCCACGTAACTCGATGGCAAAATCATGCAACGCATCGGCTAGCTTCGGAAGAAAAACAGTTGCGACATCCCGATGCACGATAAGCGACTCCGCTGCATTGCATACCCCCATACGCTGCGTCTTGGAGTTCACAACGATTCGAACCCCTTTGTCCAAATCAGCGAACCGATCGATGTAGACGTGGCAGTTTCCATCAAAATGCTTGAGAACCGGCATCGTGGCTTCTTCCACCACTCTCCGCACCAACGACTCTCCACCGCGCGGGATGACTAAGTCAATCCACTTGGATAGTTTCAGCAATTCCCCAACGGCTGCGCGATCGACCGTCGGAACTAACTGGACCGCATGTTCAGGGATCCCTAATCGCAGCGATTCTCTGACCATAATATCGATCAGAGCCCGAGAGCTATGAAACGCTTCCTTGCCGCCACGCAGAATGATTGCATTACCACTCTTGATAGCAATCGCAGCCGCATCGACGGTCACGTTCGGACGAGATTCATAAAGGAACAACAATACACCAATCGGAACCCGAACCTTTTTGATTTCCAAGCCGTTCGGGCGCCTCGACCCACTGACGATTTCGCCGACTGGATCAGCCAATCCAGCAAGTTCTTCGAGTCCACGACAGATCCCTTCGATCCGCTTTGCGTCAAGAAGCAATCGATCGGTCGCAGCCGGCGTCAGACCGTATGCAGGCGCTTGAGCAACATCTTTTGCATTCGCCTGCATGATTTCATCGACCGCAAGCCGAATCGCTTGTGCTGACGCTAAAAGCCACTGGTTCTTGATCCGAGTCGACAAATCCTGCAAATCCAAAGCCGCCCTTTTTGCACGTTTTCCCATCTCAAGACAGACGGATGGCAAATCACTCTCGCTTGCCCCCGCGAGAGTGTCCGAAGGTGCCAAAGTAAGTCGTTCCGGAAGATCACCGGAGCCGCCCGAACCAAAAACCGAATGCATCGAAAGGAAACCAGTACGGAGAGAGCCAATCCAAGAATCTGATACCCTAACCACTTCAAAACACCATGCGTTCTGCGGTGCTACTCGGCAAAGTAGGTAGGGAAACCCGCCCGGGAAGTATCCTAGAAGCCCTATCGGGGGTCAATGCCGAAACTCCCGTCTCCTGCCTTAGGCAAAGAAACGAAGACGCAAAGAGCCCTGAAAACCCAATTGATGGCTTTCAACCTCATCCTACTCAACATACTTAACCAGCCCGACGCACAAACGGCAGAATCACCGGAGCCGGTTCAGGCTCATTACTTACGATCTCTCCGTCCTCAAATTCATCACGTTCCGTCGGACGGGTTGTATTGGACGAGTCCACGAACAAACCGCGAGCGGTCCTACTGTTGCCCAACAATTGCATCATGCCGCTGACGAGGTGACGCGACTCCTCAGAATGGATCCACAAACTAACGCCCAAGTGTTGGATACGGCCCAATTGGGACTCCATGGCAAGCAGCCGATGTGTCCATAAAGCCGGCCATTGTGTATCGAGTATCCGAGAGAGTTCTCTCAAGTTGCTGGCAATAGTACCTTGGACTTTTGCGGTCTCCAGTATTAGCTCACGTTCCTTTTTGTCCTCGACCATTCTTGCATTGGCTTCGTCGACCAAAACGGAAAGCCTCTCGACTTCAGCGTAATCCTGACGAAAATAAGCAGAGCGCAAATCGCACAGCAGTTGCTCCCAAATCTTGAGGGTCTCACTGAAACGATCCAACCATTGGCCAACTTGATGAACGATAACTGGAACCATACCTAGAAATGCTCAATACGAGAAACGATCAAGACAGTCTGAAAACAGGATCGGGAATCTGTTTCCCAACGCTCCATCAAGGAAAAAAGAGATGTCCCGCAACGAATATCGCAGAACATCTCTTTGACTTTTCAACTAGCTCGAGAACACCAATTAGAAGTTGTACGAGACGCCCAAGTCGATGCCGTGCAGGAAGTAGGACTCCGTATTGAAGCGGTTCACTGGCGACGTTGTTGGTGGATTGATGATTCCTAACGCGTCAATGTTCGAGTCAATTTGGCTTGCTGCCATCGCAACCTCAGGCAGAACAACGATGGTATACCCAACACCAAGCTGGAACCGGCCAACTTGATATCGCACGCGTCCATTCATCTCCGGAATGAAAGTGAATGCATCCCGAGTGACCGTTCCGATGTTGCTCGACTGTGCGAACAATCCACGAGCCTGTACATCGGGAACCGACGGTGGCGGTGGAACTTGATTGTACGAACCACTGATCGCACTGGTCGAAGACATGTTACCCATGGCTACCTTACCCATCAATCCCAGGCCGAGACGCCCTCGAGTGATGTTTGACATCAGTCCAACATGCCCGCCGTGAAATTCGTTCTTGGTCGAGAAACTGTCGGTGATGCTCGTAACGGTAGTCACCGGTGGCGGGGCATCCGTCCAACCATCGACAACTCGGGAACGCAACTGATATCCCGAATCGAGACGCAAGAAGGTGTACCCGCCGATCAAATCGGTGCGATTATTTCGGTCTCCGAGCAATAGAGCGCGGCCATAAATGTCTCCGGAAAAGACATCCAGCTCATTTGTCACACCGATCTCACCGACATTTTTGCCGAAAGGACCACGGTCCAAATTGACAATATAAGTATCTGGTTGATTCAAGGAGGTGTTGAAGAAAGCTATACCAGTGGAGTTTCCTCCGTTGGTGATGACTTGTTCCGAATCGCTAGAAACGATCCCCCAAGCGCGACCACCGACACCGTACTGTTGGCAATCATCAAGCCAGAATCCGACGTTGCCACGCAGACCAACAAGCATGTCCGTACCGAGTGGATTGTCCGTTCCGCCCAAGAGCGGATTGGTAGGCAGAACTGTTGGTGAGTTACCGCCGACGATCACCGGCGATTGATTTAAACCGCGGCCCCACCACAGAAGTGTGTCCATTTCGGCCCAACCCAAGTTACCACAGCCGTCGCTGTCGCAAATCGAGCCGAGACCACCAGCTAAACCACCGAAGAGCGAATGGTTGGATCGCAAACCGGCACTGCGGCTAGCTAAACCAGCCCCACCTAAGCCGGCCCCACCCAATGATGTGCAATCTACTCCAGTGCACCCATCGGTGGCGCAACCAGGCGAAGTGCAATCGGAGCCGCCAGTTCGGCCACTGACTCCTTGACGACGAACAGCGACCGCAGGTGTCGCAGTTGCCCATCCCTTCGGTGCAGATCCGACCACACCGCTCGCCGATCGATCTGAGGGACTCTTTACTTCACCCACATCCGAAATCGATTGGCTTGCTCCACTTTGTGCTTCCTTTGCTCCATCGCCATCAGCGATTCGACCAGCGGCCGAACGGAGAGCCTGGCTCGGTTCCTCTTGTCCAATCGCGGAATTTCCCACTCCACACAGAGAGGCCACGATCAGGGTCAGGGTTCTTCGATTCATTTTCATAGTACAATCCCGCTACGCGTTGGCATGCGCACCTTTCGTATACAAGGATCGACCGTTAAGACCCGCAGCTACGAAAAAAATGGCAGTTATGGAACAGAATTCATAAAATACCCATCCGACACAATATGCATGCAAACTCCAGGTGGCCTTCCTCCCAACCCGCAATTCCCATGAATCCACTCGCTGAAATCCAAAGAATCCCAGGCTGCAGCCGTTTTTCCTCATCGTCTCGCTGGTAGAATTCAATCGCCATGAAGCCGAAACCGAATCTACCATCGAAGACCATTTCCGCAGACCTCCAACTCCCGTACCGTCCGTACATCGCTGCTGGATGGAAAATCCCGGGTGTGGGACGCTACAAGATCAATCAATGGCTTGAGCAAGTCCGAGCGGTGAATCAGTTGGAGGAGAACCGCAAGCAGCTAACCGATCCACAGATCCGCAAAGAGTTCCTTTCCTTGGTCTACCGAGCCAAAAGTGGCGAGTCCCTCGGCGATCTTCTCCCAGAATGCTATTCGCTGATTCGCGAAGCTGGTCGTCGAAAGATGAACATGCGGCACTACGATGTGCAGATCCTCGGCGGTGTCTTCTTGTACAACGGATGTATCGCGGAAATGCAAACCGGGGAAGGCAAAACGCTCACCGCAACCCTCCCCCTAATTCTCCACGCACTTCTTGGCAAAGGTGCCCATCTAGCAACCGTCAACGATTATCTTGCTCATCGGGACGCAGATTGGATGCGGCCACTGTTCGAAACACTTGGCTTGAAAGTCGGTATCGTTCTTACGGACCACAGCCAGGACGAGAGACGCAAAGCCTACAATGCCGACGTAACCTATGGTACGGCAAAGGAATTTGGTTTCGATTTTCTGCGAGACCGACTTTTGATGCGAGCGCAAGGGCGAAACGCGAACGACTTTCTAGGGGCAGGCTCGAGCGAGCGTTGGAACGCCTCCGGCGAGCAACCTGTACAACGCGGAATGCATTTTGCTTTGGTCGACGAAGCGGACAGTATTCTTATCGACGAAGCACGCACGCCGCTAATTATTGGATCGCTCGGCGATGAAACACGCGAGGCACTCATCGCTGCATTCCGCTGGGCTGCTTCCCATGCACAAAAATTTGAAGCTGAAACCGACTTTACCCTCGAAGAAGACGGTCGCAAAATCGAATTGACATCGCGAGGTAGACAGCACGTTCGTTCGCTGCCACGCCCAGAAGAAATTCGCACCGTACCGTTGGTCGACCTTTATGAATATATGGAACGAGCAATCCGAGTCGAACGCGATTACCATCTGGATAGACAATACGTGATCCGCGATGGGGAAATAGTCATCGTCGACGAATTCACAGGTCGCCTAGCCGAAGGCCGTAAATGGCGAGATGGTATCCATCAAGCAGTAGAGGCCAAAGCTGGAGTTGAAGTCAGCGTGCCGACAGGCCAAGCAGCACGAATCACCGTCCAAGATCTCTTTCTTCGATACAAGTACCTAGCAGGTATGACAGGTACTGCCGCCACAAGCGCGGGGGAACTGCGAAAGATCTATAAGACACCGGTGGTCCAAGTCCCAACGAACCGCCCTCCACAACGGATCAAATTACCGGACATCGTCTGTCGCGACATTCACGACAAATTTGAACGGATTGTCCAGGAGGTCAAACAAGTTCACTCGATTGGACGCCCTGTGTTGATCGGTACTCGTTCCATCGACAAATCGAACTTACTTGCCGAGATGCTTCGCCGCGAGGGAATGGTAGTACAAGTTCTCAATGCAAATGAAATAGAACGAGAAGCGGAAATCGTCGCTCACGCAGGGGAGCTTGGACAAATTACCGTGGCGACCAATATGGCGGGTCGCGGAACTGACGTGAAACTACAAGACTCAATCCGAGAGCTCGGTGGCATGGCAGTGATTTGTACGGAGTTACACGACGCGGCTCGCATCGACCGACAGCTCATCGGCCGTTGCGGTCGACAAGGAGACCCTGGAACTTATCGTCAATACCTAGCCATGGATGATGAAATTCTCAAAAATGGCTTCGGACTTCAATCGTACGAAAAATACAAATCCCTCGGCGAGCAAGGTCGCATCAGCGATTCGATGGCAGGGCTTTTTCGCCGCGCCCAGAGAAAAGTAGAACGCAAACACTTTCGCGATCGCATGTCGCTACTTTATCACGAAAAAGAACGAACTAAAATCCAAAGGGATATGGGACAAGACCCCTATTTGGATACAGCAGAATAAAGTTCGATTGGACTGCTACGTGGACCTAGAAACACAACATACCTTTATTGATCTAGGGACAGTCTCCCTGCGGCGTTCCGCCCAGCAATTCATCACGCCTCCTTCTGCTATCCTGCCGTCCTTTGTTTGTGGGAGCGAAAATAGCTCCGTAAGTGAATTGTTTCGCCCAGAATCACTAGAAGCACTACAAGTTCGCTCACCCCTGATCCTCTTTGGTTCAAGCGGAGTCGGCAAAACAATACTCGCCCATGAATTGCTGCAACGATGGACCAAACTCAATCCAGTTCGCAACAGTACCCTTACAGACGGCACCGAGTTCTCCCGAGTGCTTACACGTTGTATTAAAGCCGATGACATGGCAAGGTTTCGCCAAGTCTATCGCGAATGCGATGCATTGCTGATCGACAATCTCCATGAACTGGCAACCAAACCCGCTGCGCAGGAAGAACTCGTCGCAATACTCAATGACTTTGATACGGCAGAGAAGCTTTTCATCGGGACCATGCCAGAACTTCCTCGACTCTGCTCACTGAATCCAGCTTTGC
The DNA here is from genome assembly GCA_964483385.1 of uncultured Pirellula sp. Taxonomy (GTDB): domain Bacteria; phylum Planctomycetota; class Planctomycetia; order Pirellulales; family Pirellulaceae; genus JBKCUI01. The sequence goes on from CAZACJ010000029.1 coordinate 38,511, forward strand.
AAAGTCGACTCGCGGCAGGCTTGAGTGTTTCCATTGCTCCTCCGAGCGATACCGCACGAATGGCCATCGTCGACCAACTCGCTTGCGATTTTTCAGAGAACATCTCCAAAGAAGACCTTCACCGATTCTGCAAAAAGTTAGACGGTACACCCACCGTGGCCCAACTCAAAGGCATGCTACTGCGTTGGGCTCACCAAAAACGAATCGACCCACAGTCCAAACCCTCTACCGGAAAACAGATCGAACGAATCGTATCGAGTATGGCTCCACCCAAAGCGAACTGCGTCGACGTCTTGAAACAAGTCGCTAAAGAAATGCATGTAAAACTTGATCTACTCACTGGCCCCTCACGAAAGTCCGGGATCGTGCGAGCTCGTGGGCTCGCCATGCTCTTGATGCGACAGCTTACCGAAGAGTCCTTTGAGTCGATCGGAAATCACTTCTCTGGCCGTGACCATACTACGGTGATGCACGCTTGTAAAAAAACCGAAAAGGAACTACCGGACGATGCTGAATTGATCCGCGTATACGATAAAATTCGTCAGAAATACAATACTCCCTCCTAACAACTCCCTCCCCTTTTTGTTTCTTACCATGATCCATACAAAATCGACCAAGTCACGACTTCGCCGACTCCTGACGCGATCCCTAGCAATTGCACTCCTTGGCACTTCATCGATCGCCTCGGTTTCAATTGGCCAAGAGGCAAATGCAACACCTACCACCAACGCCGGTTTCGATCCGGCTAGATTTGAGAAAGTCACCCTCACCACAGGTTTGCTGCAACCGATGGAAATGGCCATCGCACCCGATGGCACCATCTACTTGATCGAATTAGCAGGAATCGTCAAAGCGATTCGGCCTGAGGATGGCTCTGTTCGTGCCGTTGCAAAACTGTCTGTTACCACCGAACAAGAAAACGGGCTTATCGGAATTGCCCTCGATCCAAAATTTGCAAGCAACCGTTGGATGTACCTGCAGTATTCCCCGCCTGACTTTCCTGGCCAGCACATCAGTCGCTTTACCGTCAAGGACGATGGTACACTCGATCTCGAAAGTGAAAAAATACTGATGAAATACGAAGAGCAACGCAAAGAATGTTGCCACCATGCCGGATCGATGGAGTTTGGACCCGACGGATGTCTCTACATCGGAACAGGAGACAACACGAACCCCTTCGGAGACTCACAAGGTTTTGCACCTATCGACGAACGCGAAGAGAAGAGCGCCTTCAACGCTTTGCGCACAAGCGCCAACACCAAGAGCTATAACGGCAAGGTACTTCGCATTCGACCCAATGACGATGGCACCTATAGCATCCCTGATGGAAACCTATTTCCGAAAGACGGATCGGTCGGCCACCCCGAAATCTATGTGATGGGGTGCAGGAATCCATGGAGACTGAACATCGATCAGCGCACCGGCTTCTTATATTGGGGAGACGTTGGCCCTGATGCAGGAGGTGACGGGCCGCGCGGACCACGCGGATACGACGAAGTCAACCAAGCAAGAAAAGCAGGTTTTTTTGGCTGGCCACTCTTTATCGGAAACAATCGTCCATACATGCAAGTCGACTTTAGCTCGGGCAGTATTGGAAACGTATTCGATCCATCGAAACCGATTAACTTCTCGCGATTTAATACCGGTTCGAAAGAACTACCACCCGCTCAACCCGCATGGATCTACTATCCCGGCGGAAACTCAGACGAATTCCCAGTACTCGGGAACGGCGGAAGAACAGCCTGCGCAGGTCCCACCTATTATTACGATGCGAACCAAAGGTCACAGACCAAGTTCCCTCAGGCGATGGATCGGACCATGTTCATCTACGAATGGTCACGGAATTGGATCGTCGCTGTCAAGCTCGACAAAGATTCCAACATCGAATCGATGGAGCGATTCATGCCCAACGAGAAGTTCATCAGGCCCATCGATTTGCAATTCGATAAGAATGGCTCGCTTCTGGTTATCGAGTATGGTGAAACATGGGGCGTCAATCCCGACGCGAAGCTCGTGCGAGTCGATTACCAAGCCGGCAATCGCCCACCAGTCGCAAAAATCGCCGAAGGCCCACGCGCCGGTAAAGAACCTTTGACCATCGCTTTTTCCGCCGCAGGATCAAGTGACAAAGATCGAGAATCCCTAACCTTCGATTGGGCGATGGTAAACACCGCAGATGCAACCCAACGCTCTACGATCGGTTCCGGAGAAACGATCGAATACACCTTCAAACAACCCGGTGTTTACAACGTCGAACTCAAGGCAACCGACCCACAAGGTGCTTCGACCACCGCTGTTGTACCGGTCATCGTCGGAAACTCCATTCCACAAATCGAATTCGTCTCCCCAAAAGATGGTGACTTCTTCGATGCAGGTCAAAAAATCACCTATCAAGTTACTGTGACCGATTTGGAAGACGGTAGCTCCGACGAACAAGTCGTGCAGTCGAGCGATCTGGATAACTTGGATGCGTCTGCTCCAGATCGCACGAGCGTCCAAGCAAACGTGATATCGGCCGCGGCTCCAACCACCAATGATGACAACCTACCAGCAGGCTTAAAGGCAATCCGAGGCAGCGATTGCTTGAATTGTCATGCGTTGGATCGAGCTATCGTCGGCCCATCATTCCTGGATATCGCCAACAAATACCGCGACCAAAAGGGGGCCCTCGAGCAATCCGTTGAACGCGTGCTAAAAGGCTCCACCGGTGTTTGGGGGAAAGTCGCAATGTTGCCTCACAGTCAACATACCCGCGAACAAGTCACTCAAATGGTCACGTGGGTCTATTCCGCTCAGCCAGACCCGTCCTCGCAAACGATCCGCGGAATGCGAGGCCAAGTTGAATTGGCTGAAAAACCAGAAAATGCCGGGGCTGCAATTCGGCTTACAGCACGCTACCAAGATCTAGGTGGACCATCCCTGCCAGGTCTAACCGGCCTGAAAACGATCGAACTCAAACCGCGTCTTCGTGAAGCAGAACGGGCCGACCTTGTGGTGAAAATGCAAGAATTAGGTAGCCATAAAGCTGGAAACGGAAAGTTTCTCGGCGCAATCGATCACGGCTCCTACTTCGTCATCAAAGATGTGCGACTTGACCAAGTTAAATCATTAACCTTCCGCGTCTGCTCCGCAGGGGCAGGTGGAGACATCCTCGTGCATCAAGGAGCATTGGATGGACCAGTTATCGGCAAAGTCCACGTCGATGTGAACGGAGACTGGGATGGTTGGTATGAACGAGCTACCGAAATCAAACCCACAGCAGATCGCGCAGACCTGTATTTCGAAACCATCAATCCAACCAATCGCGGTGGGTTAATGAACATCGATTCCGTTCGGTTTGACCGATAAGTTTTACAATTGGTTCCTAAGGGGGCACCGACGATGCAACGGAAATGCCAACAAAGTTCCTACCGTAAAACGATCTTGCTCAACTGGCCAGGGTTGGTACTTACGCTGATTTCGATAGCAGTCTCGTATAGTACAACGGCCCACGGTCAATCCGAACCAAGCGTCGACCCGGTGACTGTGCGAGAACTATTCATTACTCGTTGTGCCGACTGCCATGGAGCCGATACTCGCGAATCCGGACTGCGACTCGACACACAAAAAGGGATTCGTAAGGGAGGGGATTTTGGACCCGTCGCAATTTCCGGAAAACCTGAAGCAAGCGAACTGATTCAGCGTGTAACATCGAAAGATGAAAAGAAAGTCATGCCACCAGATGGACCTCCACTAACAGAGGACCAAGTCGCATTGCTAAAGCGTTGGATCCAAGAGAACTTACCTTGGCCTTCTGGCCACGAGGAGGAAACCGAGGAAATCGATCCAAGGATGAAGCATTGGGCTTGGCAGCCCTTAGAGGCTCCGAGAGTCCCAAGTCCGATAGTTTTTTCTGGCGAACCGGCGGACACCCATCCATCAAGCATTGAAGCCGAGCGAAATCCAATTGATCATTTCATTCGATCAAAGCTTGCTCAACAAAGCCTGACCCCTTCTCCGCTAGCAGATCGCCGAACCCTGATCCGCCGGTTGTACTACGATCTTCATGGGCTTCCTCCAACTCCGGATCAAATACAACAATTTGTCGATTCCACCGATCCACAGGCTTATGAAAAGCTCGTCGATCGCTTGCTCGATTCTCCAAGATATGGCGAGCGTTGGGCAAGGCATTGGCTTGATGTCGTGCACTATGGGGACACGCATGGCTATGACAAAGACCAACCTCGTCCAAACGCTTGGCCTTACCGCGACTATGTCATTAGAGCCTTAAACGAAGACAAACCTTATGCACGATTCATCGAAGAACAAATCGCCGGTGATGTTCTCTACCCAGATACTCGTGATGGCGTAGAAGCCTTGGGAATGATTGCAGCAGGACCTTGGGATTTAATCGGGCATCTGGAAGTCCCTGAAACCAAAACGGACGGAAAGATTGCTCGGCATCTCGATCGCGATGACATGGTCGCAAATACGATTGGAACTTTTTGCAGCGTAACTATTCAGTGCGCACAGTGCCACCAACACAAATTCGATCCGATATCTCAGGAAGACTATTATTCGTTGCAAGCGGTCTTTGCCGCGATTGACCGCGATGATCGCGAATACTCTGCTGATCCGTTGGTTCAGCGAAAGATGGGTGAGCTTAAAAAAGTTATCATCGACCTGAAAGCGAAAAAGGCCCAAATCGACGCAGCCATCGCAGCCCGTGGAGGAGATGAACTTGCAAGAATAGATCAACAGATTCGCGAAGCGGGAAAAAGCCCGGCAACTGCACAAGGTGGGTACCACAGCAGCATTGAAACCAGCGATCAAGTTCCGAAATGGGTTCAGATTGACCTAGGGAGTTCCCAAGACATCCAGAGTGTTGCACTTCACCCCTGCTACGACGACTTCAATTCGATCGGAGCTGGATTTGGTTTCCCGAAGCGTTTCCTTATCGAAGTTTCAGACGATCCAGAGTTTACACATGGGAACTTGATCGTCTCAGATCAAACCGCGAATGACTACCCAAACCCTGGGGTTGAAAAACAAGTATTTACTGCGAACACTAAGGGAAGGTATCTTCGGGTTACCGCCACCCAACTCGTTAAGCGAGCGAATGACTTTATTTTTGCCTTAGCAGAGGTCGAAGTCCTTTCTCCTACAGGAGAAAATCTCTCCTCCAAAAGAACCGTTACAGCCTTGGATTCGATAGAGGCTCCGCCTCGATGGACCTTGAGCAACGCGGTCGATGGAGTCAGCCCCTATAACGTGAGTGCAGATGTCCCCACGCTCAAAGGGGCAAGAAAAGATCTTCTTGTTGAAAAAGGATTAAGCGCTGAAAGCGAATCGCTTGATGCACTCGAAGGTGAGCTTGCCTCTGCAGAGAAACACCTCAAGGAGCTTGGGCCGATTGCGAAAGTTTATTCTGCGACCACTCACAAACGCGGTGGAGTTCCACGAAACATTCATTTGCTGGCGCGTGGAAACGTACTCAATCCAATAACCGAGGTAGCCCCAGGAACATTGAGTTTAATCTCTAGTCTGAGTAACCGATTTGAACTGCCAGCGAATCATGCCGAAGGAGATCGAAGGGTTGCGTTAGCAAATTGGTTGACCGATCCGCAGAATCCTCTAACTTGGCGCAGTATTGTCAACCGTGTTTGGCAATATCACTTTAGCCAGGGAATCGTCAATACGCCTAACGACTTTGGGATCATGGGTATCCCACCGACCAACCAAGACTTGCTCGATTGGCTAGCTGTGTGGTTTCGAGAACAAGGTGGATCCATAAAATCGCTACACAAACTGATCGTATGCAGTGCGACGTATCGCCAAGCGAGCACTCCACGGGCAGAGTGCCTTGCTAGCGACGCCGACAATCGATACCTATGGCGTTACACACCAAGAAGGTTAGAGGCAGAAGCCTTGCGGGATTCCGTCCTAGCAGTTGCTGGTACACTTGATTTGAAAGCAGGTGGACCAGGTTGGCAAGACTTTAAAGTTGAACATCCAGAGCACTCACCGCATTACGAATATCAACTCGCAGATCCCGAAGACAAGTCTATTTGGCGACGAAGTATTTACCGATTCATCGTTCGCAGTCAAACACAGCCCTTTATGACCGTCTTGGATTGCGCTGATCCATCAATGCGAGTCGACAAACGCAACCAGAGCATCTCAGCACAGCAAGCATTAGCGTTGCTCAACAATGGTATCATGTTGGTACAAGCCAGGGAGTTCGCAAACCGCATTCGAAAGCAAGCGGGGGCCGAGTTGAAAGATCAAGTTCGCATGGCTTACAAGGATGCGATTGGAAGAGAACCGGAGTCCGATGAGTTGATATCCATCATTGAACTTGGCGAATTGCACGGGCTGGAAAACGTTTGCCGTACTTTGTTTAACCTCAACGAATTCGTCTGGATCGATTAAGCAGGTCGCAAGCTATGAACTACAAGTCGTTTGACATCCGCTGTAATTCCCAAATGTCCCAGACAACTTCGACTTCTCGACGCGATTGGTTCGGACAAGCTGGAGCAGGATTAGGGGGGATCGCATTGGCAGCTATGCTTGCCGAACAATCCCGGTGCGACGAGCAACCTTTTTTGGCTAACTCGTCCGAGAAGCCAGCGCATCAGGCCCTGGTGTTCCCCAAAAAGATCAAACGGGTTGTGCAGTTGTTTATGGCGGGTGCTGCCAGCCACATCGATCTGTTCGACTTCAAGCCTGCCCTCGTGAAGCATCATGGCGAGAATAGTGATTTCGGCGAACCGGTCGAAGCGTTTCAAAATGGACTTGGCCCTTGGCTGAAACCAATCTGGGAGTTTAAGCCCTACGGACAGTGTGGAAAACTGCTCGCCGAACCTGTTTCTCCGCTGGGAGAAGTTGCGGATAAACTCGCGTTTGTGCATAACATGGTAAGCACTTCCGGCGTCCACTCCGCAGCTACGCTCCTGCAAACAACGGGATTTGTTCTTCCTGGTTTCCCTGGTGCTGGTTGCTGGATCAGTTATGCGTTAGGTTCGATAAATGATAACTTGCCAACCTATGTCGTACTTCCAGACCATCGAGGCTTTGGTTCAAACGGGGTAAAGAATTGGGATGCAGGATTCCTTCCGGCTCAATACAGCGGCACAGTGATTCAACCGTTAAGCGACCAACCCGTCGCTGATCTGTTACCACACCGCATTGGAGCTAATTTCACTACTTCGGCGGCTGATGCAAAAGTTCGCGAGGCATTAGCTAAACTCAACCACCGTCATCTGAGTCAGCGACAGGGCGATCAACAACTAGAAGCTCGAATTCAGAGTTATGAGTTAGCTGCCAAGATGCAGCTGGCGGCCCCTGATGCGCTTTCCCTGAAGGATGAACCTGAACACATTTTGAAAATGTATGGGATTCAGAATGGGAGAACCGATTGGCCAACTGAGATCAATATCGAAGAAGAAACTCATTTATTCGGTACACGATGTTTGACTGCTCGCCGTCTTCTCGAACGCGGAGTTCGGTTCGTTCAAGTATGGAGCGGTAATGACAACGGGTTCCCGCGACGCAATTGGGATTCTCACGAAGATGTGAAACGAGACCACGGTCCGTTAGCACGTGGGATGGCACATGGAGCATCCGCCCTGATAAAAGACTTGGCTCAAAGAGGTATGCTCGAAGAGACACTCATTCTTTGGACGACGGAATTCGGACGCATGCCAAGTTCTCAAGGTGGAACTGGTAGAGACCACAACCCATTCGTCTTTACTAACTGGTTATGTGGAGGTGGTATCCGCGGTGGCATCACCCATGGTGAAAGCGATCAATGGGGATACAAACCTTTAGATCGTAGCCGCCCGACTCTAGTACACGACATTCATGCTACCGTACTGAAACTCCTAGGGCTCGACCATACGAAATTAACCTGGAGACACAATGGCATCGATCGAAGATTGACCGATGTCCATGGCCATGTAATCGAAGAAATCCTTAATTGAGACTCCCTTATTGAAAATTCAGCATATCGCTAGTAAACCTCTGCTATCTTATACTGCTTGATTCTATCTCGTAAGGAAAAAGGTAACTGGATTTCGTTAGGAGTATGTGTGATGCATCATCGATCCAGACAAGTTACGCACCGAAGTCATAAGCGCAACGTTGGTTCTGTAGCTCAAGTGGCGGTTTTGGTCTTAGCAACCACGTTCTCTTCAAATTTTAGTTCTGAGTCTCAGGCCCAGGAACCTGCTTTCAGGAGGCAACCAAAAAATAATCGAATTGCGATGATGAGTCCGCAATTCAATCCAATTGCAACGCACGAAGAACATGTTTACGTTGCCAACACTCCGAATCATACATTAGATGTAATTGATAAGACTAAAGGGGAGGTCATCCAACAAATTCCGGTTGGAATCGAACCAGTGGGGCTCGCGATCCGCCCTGACGGACTTGAACTCTGGGTGGTTAATCATGTCTCCGACTCGATTTCAGTGATCGATCTCGATGCGACACATCCGACTTATCACCAAGTTGCACACACCATCCAAGACCTTGATCCTAAATCGACTGCAACGCGATTTGATGAACCGGTTGGAGTGGTTTTTGCAAACAATGACAAAGCCTACGTATCCCTTTCATCGGAAAACGAAGTCGCCGTGATCGATGTCTCGACAAGATCGATTCAAAAGCGATTGAAAATCCCAGCGCAAGACCCACGTGGGCTTGCGGTACGAAACGGTAAGCTCTTCGTAATCCCCTTCGAATCCAACAATCAAACGCAGCTTTCTGGAGGTCGTAAAGAAGATATCGATGGAAATCTAGTAACTTTTGATGCGTGGGATCATTCGATTGCCAATAACAACGTCTTATCAATCGGCCACGTAGTGGATATCGTCAAGAATCCCAACGTTCCTGACCGTGACTTGTTTGTGTTCGACACCAACAACGACGAATTGATCGAAGTTGTGTCTTCGTTGGGAACACTCCTCTATGGAATTGCCGTAGATGCTCAGAACCGTGTTTACATCGCACAGACCGATGCTCGCAACGACGTTAACGGAAGAGCGGGAACCCAGAAACATGGCTTGGCCCAACTAGAAAATCGTCCGTTCCTTAACCGAGTCACCCGTGTTGAATGGGATAACGACAAACAAGTTCGAGCGTCATGGTACGATCTCGAACCACTTCCTCCCTTGCATCCAACTACTGAAACTGCGTTGGCAACTCCCTATGCGATTGAAGTGAGTCGAGATGGAGGGTATCTGTATTCCTTGGCTGCTGGCTCTGATACTCTATTTATCTTAGATACTCAAAACGGTTCAGTCCTCGGACGATGCTCCGTCGGTGCAGTCCCTCAAGGAGTCTGCATCGAGTACAGGAACGAACAGCCTGCCTTTGCTTGGGTCCTCAATGCGGCTGAGAATTCAGTAACCTTGGTAAATGTAACAGAGCCGACGAATCCACTTGTTATCCAAAATATTCCACTGACTGATCCAACGGATAGTGAAATCAAGGCAGGAAGAGTCGCATTCACCACTGCAAGGGGATCTACAACCGGTACGTTTTCCTGCGCTAGTTGCCATCCAGATGGACACACCGATCAACTACTATGGGTGCTAGCGACACCCATCGTCACCGGTGGAAATCAGATCATGCCTCGTTCCACGATGCCCGTTCGAGGGCTTCGCGATACCGCTCCGTTTCACTGGGATGGAATACCCGGAGATCCGTACGGGGGAATTCATAGTGCGAGTATTCGCCGAGGCGTCAATCCGAACAGCGATGTCGCCCTCCCCGAAACAACGACAAGGCATTTAATCGATGGTGGCTTGGCGTCCACCATGGCAATGGTCGGAGACAAAACGACCAATGATGAGGGGAAAGCGGGAAAGCTATCCGCGAAAGAACGCGATGCGATGGCCAAGTTCCTATTGAATGTACCCTACCCTCCCGCGCAACGACGAGCCTTCGACAATCGCCTCAGCAATAAAGCAGTTCGAGGTTTCAGGCTATTTCATGTGGATGGGGACTTGGATCCTAGCAAACCCAAACCAAATGTTTGCGGCGATTGCCACAGAATGCCTCACTGGGTTAGCACCAATACGCCCGGCACCGGAATGGATGCTCCCACTTGGCGAGGTGCTTACGATCGATGGTTAATTCTTCCGCAGGGAAGACTGAACATCATCGCATTTGATTTCTTCAAAACGATGATCGAGCAAGGAGCACCTGAACGAAGCATTTGGCAGATGTCTTGGGCAGGTCGTCCTCGTTTCGATCCAGTGTGGGAAATGGTGTTAGAAGGTAGCACGGGATATCCAGGCTCATTCGCCAGACAAGTCACTTTAAATCAAAACACAAGTCGCTCACCGACGGAACGAAAACTTCTCGAAGCCTTGCTGGAAGCCGCAAAGCAACAGACTGTCGACTTGCAGGGTTCGGGTATACGAATCGAGAACGGGAGAGTCACTCGCTGCAATTTTTACACTGTTCCTTCCAGTGATACTGTTCCTTCCAGTGATGCTGCTCTATCCAGCAACTCCGATCTGCACAGCAACTCTCAATTTCGGATCGGGACTAGCGAAAACTCTGAACCGGTTACCGCCGACGAATTGCTTCAATTGGCAGATGAGGGGAAGTTAGTGCTGACGCTTACCGCAGATCTCGGAACTGGGGCAACCGCACAAAAACCTCAGCCGGAGATTTGGACTTCAGGGAATATCCAACAGCAACGTGGACGCCAAGTATTCCCGATCGCAACAAACGCAGAACCAATTTTAAGACTCAGCGGACGGTACTTTGGCCCAGACGCATGGCTGCTCGTTGATGGTATGCGAGTGAAAGGAAGTGTTGAACCGGGCGAAAAGGACGAAGTCCTCATTCAACTCGATCAACTTCCTGACCCGGGTATGCACTTTTTGCAAGTGCAAGTTCCGCATGGATTCGTCAGTAACGATTTCATTTTTTACACGGCCAATGATCGAAGTGGAGCGATAGCATTGCGGGAACGCATTGATGAACCTCACAGCGAAGCGGGAGCAATTCGCCGTGTCTTGGAAGACCCCACCAAGATCAATGATCGGATGCCCAATGGGTCTACCCCTCTAGCGCAAGCGGCACTATGGGGCCAATTGAGCTTAGTTCGTGAGTTGCTCGATAACGGCGCAAAAGTAAACCTAGCAAATGCCGATGGCAACACAGCATTGCACTTAGCTTCCTTCATGTGCCATAAAGAAGTCATTGACCTGCTGATCGAGAATGATGCCGATTGGAAGATAAAAAACAAACGAGGAGAAACACCTCGAGATGTTGTCCAAGGGAAATGGACAGAAGAATTAGCGGAACTTTACCGTCAAATCGGTGTTTCCCTTGGGATACCCATCGATACGACGTTCCTCGAACGCACACGTCCTGTCATCGCCAATTCCCTACTGCAAGCAGAGACGAAATGACAATGAAATCCTCAATCGAATTTAAATTCGGCGTGATGAGCAATGCTCCGATCAAAAGGGAAATACTCACCGTCGCAGTTTGTTTTATCCTCTCGATAGCGGGGCTAGCCGAAGCACAACAGAAGGACGAGCAAGCTTCAAACTCTGTGCGACAAGCACCAACGCTTCTGACTCCTGGCGAACATGGGATCGGTCGCTATCTCTCCAACTTCGAAGTGCGAGACGTCCGGGGAACTACAAGTGAACTGCACAGGAATGCCAAAAGTGGATTGACCGTCATCGCGATGACAAGCACGACTTGTCCGATCAGCAAAAAGTACCTACCAACCCTCGTTGACCTTCATCGTGAATTCTCAAGCCGAGACGTGAGGTTCGTCTTGGTCAATTGTATCGCTTCCGACAAAATCGATGAAATGGTAGAGGTCACGAAAAGATTCGATGCGGACATCGAATATGTTTTCGACAAAGATGCATACATCGCAACACAACTTGCAGCAACTAGCACTACCGACGTCTATTTGCTCGATGCATCGAACACGGTTTTGTACCACGGTGCAATAGATGACCAGTATGGTTTTGGATACTCTTTGGAATCGCCTCGGAACACTTATCTCCGGGATGCAATCAATACAGCATTGGATGGTCGTTCCATCATGATTCCGGCAACGGCAGCACCGGGTTGTGCTTTGGATCTGCAATCAGTGGCAGTAAAGAACACCGATGTCACTTACCATCAACACATCGCCCGGCTGATGCAACGTCACTGCATCGAATGTCATCGTGAAGGAGGTGTAGGCCCTTTTAAACTTGACACTCTCGAAGACACCGTGGCACATGCTGCGATGATACGGCAGGTGATCGAAGGTGGAGTTATGCCCCCATGGTTCGCGGCTCCTGTAGAAAACCATTCGAAATCTCCTTGGATCAACGATCGTTCGTTGTCGGAATCTGAGAAGAGCCTGATATTGAATTGGATTGATAACAAAATGCCAGCAGGAGATCCGAATCACTCTCCTCTTGCAAAGGCGTTTGCCGACGGATGGACGATTGGGAACCCTGACGCCGTGTTCGAATTTCCCAAGCCCGTATCCGTTAAAGCAACCGGGATTATGCCCTACCAAAACGTCATTGTTGATACGGGGCTCGATCAAGACCGCTGGGTACAAGCGATTGAAGTCCGCCCCGGAGATCCAAGTGTCGTGCACCATGTCCTGGTCTTCGTTCAGGGTAACGATTCAGAAAATGCTTCTCGCGATGATGTGGCAGACGAAAGGGCTGGATATTGGGGAATCTATGTGCCGGGTAATAGCACGTTGGTTTACCCGGATGGCTTTGCAAAACGAATTCCCAAGGGTGCCAAATTACGATTCCAAATGCACTATACGCCGAATGGGACAGCCACTGAAGATAGCACTAGGATCGGCTTGGTATTTGCCAAGGAAGAGCCTCAACACGAGGTTCGGGTAGCAGGAGTCGTCAATCCGAGGTTTCGGATCCCAGCAGGTGCAGACAATTACCCAGTCGTTGGAAGTATCAAAAACATTCCGACCGATGTTCAAATTTTGGCATTCTTACCTCATATGCACCTAAGAGGTAAAGCAGCAAGATTTGAATTGATCTCTGAAGATCATTCTGAGGTGTTGCTAGACATTCCTCGCTACGACTTCAATTGGCAACTACTTTATCGATATGCTGAACCGCTGTATGTCCGAGCCGGATCGACAGTACAGTTCACCGCTTGGTATGACAACAGTCGCAATAATCCCGCCAACCCCGATCCAACCAAAGAAGTCCGCTGGGGACAACAAACGTACGATGAGATGCATCTCGGATATGTCGAGTATATCGTACCAAGTTCCAAGCTTGGCGATCCTAATCCCCTCAACCCCAGGAATCGTATACGCGGAGCAATTCGCGACGCATTAATTGGTGGAGCAACCAATCGACCAAACGTTGGCAATGCGCTGTTTCTTCAGATAGACGCCAATGGCGACGGAATAGTCACTCGCGACGAGGTCCAAGCCAAATACCCGAATAATCCCGCCGCATCGACGACGATCTTCGATCGTCTCGACAAGGACAAGAACGACACGTTGAGTAAAGTGGAGTTTAGTAAACTCGCGGAAGCACTCGGGAGGTAACACCTCTCGTATCTAAAAAGAACTTGCTTAGGAAGCAATCCTATCGACGGCTTGGTCTTTTCTGGCACGATTTCTCCCAACCATACTCCAAACCGCTGTACCGATGGCAAAGATCCACAGTTTGGCAGGTTCAGGAACTGGCGAGGCAGGCGTTGCATTGAGCGTAACAGATTCGGTAGTTGACGAGCCCCAAGAGTAGACGTACGTCCCTGCATTGATCCCATTTGAAGCAAAGGAACCGGAGAAAGTCGCCGAACCAGCAATTGGAGAAGATGAAATATACCCCGTCGGAACGCTAATGGTCTTCGCAACAAAATCGACAGAGAACGCGCTACTACCTACCTCAACTGACGTCGGCGCAATCGCGCCACCTGAACCAAAGGTGGAAGGGGGACTTGATGAGCCAGTGATGTAAGAAGATTGTAATTCACCTGATAAGATACAGTGAAGGTTGTAGCCGGCGAGACAACCATTCGTTCATGGCAAGTACTTCTCGATAATGAGCACGAAAATGACAATCTTGATTCCTGATGCTCCTTTAACCCTCAAAACCATCCTCGGAAAAGCCTTCCTTGCATACATGCTTCTTCTTTACCTCAGTCCCTTGACCGTCGCGTTGGAACCTCCAGCACCTCGCCCGAACATCCTAGTAATTCTTTGCGATGATTTAGGATATGGTGATCTCTCTTGCTTCGGGCATCCTCATATTCGAACGCCGAACCTCGATCGCTTAGCAAACGAAGGAATCCGCTTTACCAATTGTTATGCTGCCGCACCGGTCTGCTCGCCATCTCGCGTTGGACTGCTCACCGGACGAAACCCGAATCGTGCAGGCATCTACGATTGGATACCGCAAGGTCATACCATGCACTTATCATCGGATGAACGCACTATTGCATCCATGCTGCGCGACTCGGGATACGATACCGGATTATTCGGCAAGTGGCACTGCAACGGACAGTTCAATCAACCAACCCAGCCGCAGCCAAATGACCATGGTTTTGATCATTGGTACGCGACGCAGAACAATGCCGCGCCCAACCACGAAAACCCGACGAATTTCGTCCGCAATGGACATCCTGTCGGCCCTCAGATCGGATTTTCCTGCCGCCTTGTCGCTCAAGAAACCTCACAGTGGATTCGCAACCGAGCCGATCGTTCGAAACCTTTCTTCGGCTACGTTTCCTTCCATGAACCCCACGAACCAGTGGCATCGCCGGTGTCGTTAGTAGAGCACTACGCGCAAATGGTAAGTGATGTAGATCAAGCTCACTATTATGCCAACGTCGAGAACATGGATGCCGCTGTTGGCGATTTGCTTGACACGCTCAGAGAAATCGGACTATTGGAAAACACACTGATATTCTTTACTTCCGACAATGGCCCCGAAACGTTGAATCGCTACAAGTCAGCTAGTCGTTCCCATGGTAGCCCCGGGGTACTTCGCGGTATGAAACTTTGGGTTTACGAAGGGGGTATTCGAGTACCTGGAATCGCTTACTGGCCCAAAGGCATTAAGCCAGGACAGACGATTGATGAACCGGTCTGCAGTATTGATTTGCTGCCCACTTTCTCGACCCTCGCTGGCGACTCCGCCAACTCACCGAAACCACTCGATGGAGCCGATTTGACGGAGCTCCTGAAAACTGGCAAGCCAATCCAGCGACGCACTCCCCTCTTTTGGTTCTATTATCGAGCGTTCCCCAATCCAAAAGCAGTACTTCGGGACGGAGACTGGATCGTACTCGGACATTGGGACGGCCCCGACATGACCCCCGGTGGTAGTCTGCAGAAAGGTGATATCGATCTGATCAAAAAACACCAACTTGTCGACTTCGAACTCTATAATGTTAAGGAAGATCCATCGCAATCAGTCAACTTAGCAACGAGTGATCCAGAACGCTTACACTCCCTTTCGATGAAACTCGTCGAGAAGTACTCCGAAATTCAAGGCGAAGGAAAACTCTGGAACGACTAGTCAATAACTTATCTTTTCCAAGGCCATGCCATGCCCCAAACAACAAATGCCATTCAACTGATTCTTAGCCTCCTTTATTTTACGATCGGGATGCTGCAATATGCATTTTGTCAAATCCCAGAACCGCAAAACTCGTCCGATCTGAAAAACAATTGGGTAACTTCTGAAATTAAAGGGCCCGGTGTCTCCTTTCATACTTTCGATAGTGATGCAGCCAAAACTCAGGTCAGTTACCACATCTACAAACCGAAAGCCTACGAACAGGACTCTTCACGCCGCTTCCCAGTTGTCTATTGGCTTCACGGATCCGGTGGAGGACTACAGGGCATACCCCGCGTCGCTTCCTGGTTCGATGCGGCTATCGAAACTGGCAAAACGCCCCCTTGCCTTATTGTTTTCGTCAATGGACTAGCGGAAGGCATGTACGTTGACTGGAAAGACGGCTCTGCACCTATCGAGACAATGATCGTCAAAGACCTCCTACCACACATCGATTCCGCTTTTCGTACTATCGCATCACGCGAAGGCCGCATGCTTGATGGCTACAGCATGGGAGGATACGGGGCCGCCAGACTTGGATTTAAGTACACAGACCTTTTCAAAGGTATCTCCGTCATGGGAGGTGGTCCCCTGCAACCCGAACTTGTTCAAACCCCGCGCGCTGGACGTCAGCGCGCCGCTGAGATCCTCCAAAAAGTCTATGGCGGGGACCAAGAATATTTCAAGGAAGTCAGCCCAAGAAAACTTGCGGAATCAAACGCTGAAGCAATCCGCACACGATGTATTGTTCGCCAAGTCTGCGGGGATCAAGACGAAACCTACGCCAACAATCTCGCCTTTCATCAACATCTCGAAAAGCTCGGCATCCCACACCAATGGCTAGTCCTTCAAGATGTTGATCATAACCCCATGAAAACTCTCGCCGCCCTCGGGGATTCCAATTGGGATTTTTACAACGCAGTGTTTAATTCCCCCAAAACAAAAACACTCAAACACGAAAAACCAGACTTTGAACTTGTATTTGATGTTGAGAAACAATCACGTCGCGCTATCGTCGTCAATGCTCCAACCGATAACACACTTCGCCCTGTTGTCCTGGCTCTTCATGGCGGACAAGGAAGCGCAAAGGTCATGCAAGCGAATTCGGGATTCGATCAAGTCGCCCGGAAGAACGACTTCATGGTCGTTTACCCACAGGGGACCGATTTCGGAAACAATCGACACGCCTGGAACACCGGTTTCCTGCTGCGACGCCAAGTCCAAAACGCCAACGATATCGCTTATCTCGATGCTCTGATCGATAAACTCATCGCAGATCATGGAGCAGACCCATCAAGAGTCTATATGACTGGAGGGTCAAACGGAGGAATGATGACCTTCGTCTATGCAGTTGCCCGTACCGACCGCCTAGCAGCAGTCGCTCCCGTGGTTGCTTCCATGTTTACCTTTGACTCAAAACCGACGTCCCCTTTGCCAATTCTTATTATCAATGGAGCTAAGGACGACGAAGTCCCGATCGAAGGTGGCATGAGTCGAAATCCACTCGTTCGCCGTGGACAAGAAGCCCCTTACAAATCCATCGATCAAGTGGTCGAATTCTGGATACAAGTCAACAAGTCACAATCACCACCTACGATTGTTAAAGAAGGCACATTGACGAATACATCTTATGCAAGCTCCTCAGACGGTGCGCCCACGGAGTTGATTGTCGACTCTATAGGCGGACATGGATGGCCAGGTAGCCGCGCACGCAGAGAAAATGCAACTCCAATCACGGCATTCTCAGGAGCCGAAAAGGTCTGGGACTTCTTCAAAGACAAGCAACGCATCAAGGAAGATCAATAATTGCTTGCCCGCTGTTTCCCAACGGTGCAACAGTTTTTAGCCCCCCCAACTGATCCGCTTGTTCCGTTC
>CAZACJ010000030.1:0-26445 GCA_964483385.1 uncultured Pirellula sp.
CGCCGCTTTCCTGTATTGCTACATTCTCGCGCGACTCGCATGCCTAATCCACGCCGCCAGCGTTCATTCTGAGCCAGGATCAAACCCTTCACTTGTGTATGCTTAGATCGCCACTGTTACCAGCAACAATCTTGTCTAACCAAAGTTACGGTTTTGAAACCGGTCGATGTTTCGTGGTCAACAAAACATCTTTTTTCTAAATTTCACAAAACTTCTCAATTGCAACACAACTCCCGAAAGAGTCTGTTGCTCGAAGGCTCGTCCACCGGATTGTCAAAGATCAATTAATCTCAACGATTAGCAAGCCGAAACTTGATTCTCGCTTGCGACTCGCGTCGCTCACTCGTCGTTGAGGGCTTAACATCGTAACCGCTGTTGTCGGCTACCGTCAAGCCTGTTTTTTAGTTTTTCTTTTCGCTTTGCATCGATTCGTTTTCACTACCAAGATCTTCCCTTCCGGGAAACCTTTTCGCGATCAAACCAAGTCGTAAAGCTCGGTTCATCGAATCGCCTCTGGCGAACCCTGATCTCCACATCACCTGCTTCGCATCGCTGCGTCGCGTCGCTGTGTGTCGCTCAGGGGAGGAGAAAGATATGGACCTTCCCCCTTTCGTGCAAGACCTTTTTTCAAAATATTTTCAAATCGTCAAAAACCCCAATAAAAACAAGCCTTTCACGCCCCCTCCTTCCTTCGCCCTACCCCTTGCAAACCTCTCCGTTTCCTCGCGGCTCTATCAACTTCCCCCACTTCCAGCCGTAAGATCTACCTAGCAAGCCATAAACACAACTCGCTAACGACTCTGAACCCCGAGCCCACTAACCCAAATCCACTCATGACCCCGCTGACTTACTTCCCCCCAGACTTTCTTCCGAAACACACCCATCCCTCGGAATTCGCCCAAGCCTTCGCGACCCTCGGTTCGCAGCTGCTGCTTCCTTCTGAACTTATTTCCCTCGCGAATGCAGCCCTCTGGCTGCAAGTCCCAGCCAACTCCAAACTCTTCGACGAAGGCTCTATACAACCCTACCTGTTCCTCATCGAATCCGGCCAAATACAGCTCCAAATGCGAGCTCCAGGTCGCCCCAACGTAAAGATCCTATCTCTCGGTACCGGACAACTAATCGCTTGGTCCGCCCTAAACCCAAACCAACCAATGACCTGCTCCGCCAACACCACCGCACCCTCAGTACTCCTCGCAATCCCCTCGCCACAACTGCTCTCACTTGTTAACGCCAACCCCTCTTTCGGAGTGGCATTCTACCAACGAATCACCAACGCCCTATCCCAACGCCTCACCGCAACCCGATTGCAACTCCTCGATCTCTATCACCCTCACCAATCCTAACAACAAAATGCAATCCTCATCGCCCTCACCCATATGGCTTATTCCTCAACCCGCCATCGACTCGCTAATCGAAATCCTACTCGAAGAAAATTACCGAGTCGTTGGACCCCGCGTCGACCAACATGCCATCATCTACGACGATATCAACTCCATCGATGACCTGCCACAAAACTGGTGCGACATCCAATCTCCCGGACTCTACCAACTCTCAAACACAAAAGATCAATCCACAAAAAAACTCTTTCAATACAACGTCGGACCACACTCTTGGAAGAAATTCCTCTTCCCTCCTACCTCCCAACTCTCGCCTAACAACCCCTGTGAACCTCCACCAAAACCTCTAGCTCTAATCGGCGCTCGCGCCTGCGAACTCGCCGCTATCGCCATCCAAGACCGTGTCTTTATCAATAATCACTACTGCGATCCACATTATCAACTTCGGCGCAGCGATTTGTTCGTTGTCGCGGTGCAATGCACCACTCTCGCCGATACATGCTTCTGCACCTCCATGAACACAGGACCAGAACTTCCAACCAATAACAACAACCAATTCGACCTCGCACTGACCGAACTCCCCGATGCTTCCTACCTGCTGCGAATCGGCTCCACTCGCGGTCAAGAAATCGCTAACAACCTACTCAGAAAATACTCACCTCAACCTGCATCCCCAGAACGACTTGCGTCAGAAAGCCAAGCCATCGCTCAAGTCAAATCCAACATGAAACGCTCACTCCCAACCGAAAATCTCAAGGAAAACCTACTAAAACAACTCCAAAACCCCCATTGGGATGATGTCGCTTCTCGCTGCCTCTCCTGCGCAAACTGCACCATGGTCTGCCCAACCTGCTTCTGCTCTAGCGTCGACGAAGTCCACGATCTGACCGATGAATCAATCTATCGCCAACGACGCTGGGACTCCTGCTTCAACCCCGATTTCTCCCACACCTCCGGTGCCCCCGTTCGCAACACCATCCGCGCTCGCTACCGACAATGGGTCACTCATAAACTCGCAACATGGTTCGATCAGTTCGGCTCCAGCGGTTGCGTCGGCTGCGGCCGATGTATCACCTGGTGCCCTGTCGGTATCGATCTGACCGCAGAAGTCGCCAAACTCGTAGCTCCACCCACGGAACCAAACGCCCTATGAACCCTTCCCAATCTCACACGCATACCCCAAACCCCCAACCCAACAATCCCTGGGCACCACACGATCCCTTGGCACCACACGATCCCTGGGCACCACACCCTGCCACCCTACGCTCCATTCGCTCCGATTTCATCCCATCCACCCCCTCCTCACCAAATGTCTTCACAATCGAACTTGAACTACACCCAAGCCCCTTCGCGGAAAACTATCACTTTCTACCCGGACAATTCAATATGCTACACCTGCCAGGTGCCGGCGAAGTCGCAATAAGCCATTGCGGACCACACTCCCCACCCAACCCTCTTCAACCATTGACAATCCAACATCCTCGACAGGGTTGTTTCCTACATACCATCCGCGCAGTGGGACGAGTTACCAACGCTATCGCACAACTCAAACCAGGTGACCACATCGGCGTACGAGGCCCGTTCGGAAACCCTTGGCCCATCGATCCCCTCGAAGGAAACGATGTTCTCCTACTCGCAGGCGGACTCGGACTCGCTCCCCTGCGACCTGTTATCTATGCCTTCATCAAGCAACGCGATCGATTCGGCTCAATCTCCCTTCTCATCGGTGCTCGCAACCCCCACACCGTTCTCTACGCCCAAGAACTCGAAGCCTGGGCTCAAGCCGGAATCCACATTGAAATCACCGTCGATCAACCACAAACGACCAACGCGCCAATACCTTCGCAACTCCGCGCATGGGACCTAAATCTCGGACCCATCACACTGCTTCTCGAACGGCGCCACAACAAGAACTTCTCGCCAACACTTCACCCCAATCAAACCAAAGTTCTGATCTGCGGCCCTGAAATCATGATGCACTACTGCGCGCTGAACGCACGAAAACTAGGCGTCCCTGCCAATTCAATCTGGATTTCCATGGAACGCAACATGCAATGCGGTGCAGGCTACTGTGGACACTGCCAGTGGGGCCCCTTCTTCCTCTGCAAAGATGGCCCCGTACTTCGCTACGATCTCGCTGAACCCTTCTTGAATATCAAGGACTTGTAAATGGAACTTGATCCCCTAACAACTTCGAAAAAACCACGCGTCGCGGTCATGAAATTCGCATCATGCGACGGTTGCCAATTAACTCTGCTGAACTGCGAAGACGAACTGCTTAGCATCGCGGATCGGATCGAGTTCGCTCACTTTGCCGAAGCCTCCAGCAACCTTCAAAACGGACCATACGATTTGACGATCGTCGAAGGCTCCATCACCACCGAACACGATGCCATACGCATCCGCGAACTGCGAACCCAAAGCCGTATCCTGATAACCATCGGCGCCTGCGCTACCGCTGGAGGAATCCAAGCCCTTCGTAACTTCGGCCTCCACGATGACTTCAAACGCGCCATTTATGCACACCCCGAATTTATCTCCTCCCTCGATCAATCCACCCCCATCGCTGACCACGTCCCCGTCGACTTCGAACTCCGAGGCTGCCCCATCGATAAACAACAACTCATCGAAGTCATCCTCGCTTTTGCCTCCGGACGCCGTCCAAAAACATCCACCGAATCAGTCTGCCAACCCTGCAAAAGACGCGGTAACGTATGCGTCGTCGTTACTCAAAAAATCCCTTGCCTCGGGCCGATTACCCAAGCCGGTTGTGGCGCCATATGCCCCGCATTCGATCGCGGCTGCTTCGCCTGCTTCGGCCCCTCCCAAGACCCTAACGTCTCCTCTTTGTCCCACTCCATCCTTCAACCAAATCTATCGAACGCCCAAGCAGCGTTACTGCTGCAGTCCTTCCACGCGGCCTCGCAACCATTCCGCCAAGAAGCCTGCCGACTCTGGCAACTCTCACCAATTCAACCCCCACCCACCTAGCAACTCATGCACAACAACTCACGCAACATACGAGTCCCAATCCTCACCCGTGTCGAAGGAGAAGGTGCCTTAAACATCCGACTCGAGGCTGATAAAGTCCATGACGTTCAACTCAACATCTACGAACCTCCTCGCTTCTTCGAAGCCCTCCTCAAAGGTCGACCCGCCGATGATGTCCCTGATATCACTTCCCGTATCTGCGGTATCTGCCCCATCGCATACCAAGTCACCGCAGCCCAAGCTCTCGAACAATGCCTTGGCCTACAACTACCAAGCGAACTGATTCTTCTACGCCGATTGATCTACTGCGCTGAATGGATCGAAAGCCACGTCCTACATATCCACCTCCTTCATGCCCCCGATTTCTTCGATTGCCATAGCGCGATCGACCTCGCAAAACGCTTCCCTAACGAAGTCCAACGCGGACTAAAACTCAAACAACTTGGCAAACGAATCCTCGAAGTACTCGGTGGTCGCGCTATCCACCCCATCAATATCGCTATCGGTGGCTTCCACCGCCTCCCGAAAAACCATGAACTCGCTGCTCTCATTCCTCCCCTCGAACAAGGCCTCTCGCTGGCAGTCGATGCCACCCGCTGGCTCGCTACACTCCCCTTTCCTAACCACCGCTTCCCCTACGATTTTGTATCACTTACTCACCCCGAACTCTATCCGATCGAGTCGGGCCAAATCGCAATCCACTCCCATAACCAACTTCCATCCACCTCCAATACCGATCATCTACCAATCCCGATCAATGACTACGAATCGTACTTCGAGGAAATCCAAGTACCACACTCGACCGCTCTGCAATCTCGCCGTATCCGCTCCCACTCCCTCCCATCCCACTCAGCCCCCTTCGAACCGTCAACCTATTTCGTCGGCCCCCTCGCTCGCCTCTTTCATAACCATTCCCGATTGACTCCTATCGCTCGTCAACTCTTCGACGAACTCCATGTAGATCCCTCCCATTACAACCCCTACCACAGCATCCTCGCGCGCGCCCTAGAAGTCGTGTTCGCATTCGAAGAAGCGATTCGCATCTTAAAAACAGTTCGCAAAATCGTTCTTCCAAAAACTCCTAAAAGCCCCCAAACCGGAACAGGATGCAGTGCAACAGAAGCACCCCGAGGACTGATTTTCCATCGCTATGCAATCGACGAACAAGCCTGTGTTACATTCGCGAAAATTGTTCCCCCCACCTCCCAAAACCAGGGGCAAATCGAAGCAGACCTGCGCTCCCTTCTGCAAACAATCTATCACCAAGATGATCAACAAATCGCCACCGCTTGCGAACGACTCGTCCGCACCTACGACCCATGCATTAGCTGTTCGACCCATTTCCTAAAAGTCCATATCGAACGCGCATGAACTCCTCCGACTCTTCGCAAAACAACTCGAACTGGATCATCTTCGGTATCGGATCCCACCACGGACATGATCTACTCGGCTGGCAAGTCCTCAACGACCTTTCGAAACTTGGACTCCCAACCCTACCCCCAAATACCCCCGTACTGCCCCTAAGATGCCCCACCGACCTCATCGACTACGCACTCGCGAATTCCTCCAACTCGTCACAAAACCAAGTAAAAGACAACACCCACACATCTTCCAACACCAATGTAACTTGGATCCTCATCGATGCATGCATCAACTCAGCGCCCTGTAATAATCCTAGCCCTATACCTACCATCCATCGCTGGCTGTGGCCAAATATCCCATCGTCATCCTCAATAAACGCCTACTGCTCTTCCCACGCAATAGGTATCCTTGAAATACTACAACTCCTCGAAACCCTCGAAATTCTTCCCGAGGAAGTCTGGATCTACGGGATCGAACCGGCAAACTGAAATGGAACTTCAATCTCCCTCAGAACCAACTCAACCCCAAAGAAATTCAAACACTTCCCATCGCTGGTCTTGCGGTATGCTCGCTGGCTTCCTCTGCTCCGTCATAGTGGCCACCCCCGCTTGGGCCGCACTCTACGCTCATCGACAATGGTCTGACAATTCAATCTTCGAAATGATCACCCATTGCGTCTGGCATATCAACGCAGCCCTCTGGATCTACATCGCTATCCGCGCACTCGTCCGCTGGCTAAGCACCCGGCCCACTCCATGGCATTGGAAACTTCTCAACACTCTAGTCCTACTACCGCCCGCTCTCTACCTCTCCTGGGTAACCACACCTTGGACAGCACTACCACTGCATAAACTACCACTCACTCATTCTCCATCTTCATCTCTAGCCCCCCAAGAACGCTTAACAATCTTCTCTTGGAACATCTTCTTAGGAAACCAACGAACAGACGAACTCCTGAAAACTATCGAAGAGGCTCAAGCCGATATCGTCGTCTTGATAGAACTCACTCCACAACACACCGAAGATCTACGCTCCCTTCGCAAAACGTATCCCCATTCGTACTGGTTCCCCAGAACTAACACGCGAGGACTCGCTGTCCTGACAAAATTCCCACAAACCACCTTCGAAGTCATTAACCTCGCCGACGAAGGATACCCAGCCATCGCGGCCCACATCCCATCAAAACTCGCTCCGAACGAATCCACACACCTACTCGCACTTCACACGTCGTCTCCAAACCTCGATAGCCGCTTCCTCAGTCGTGACCGGCAACTCAAAGCCGCAGGTACCTGGGCCAAAAACCAACCAGGAGATGTCGTCATCCTCGGTGACCTAAATATCACCCCATGGAGCCCCCCATACCTGGATCTGCTCAAATCCGCTTCCCTCAAAGACTCTCGCAACTTCCGCGGCTACTTCGCAACCTGGCCCACCGGCCTCGGTATCCTCGGTATCCCAATCGACCACGCTCTTCTCTCCCGTCGCTGGAAAGTACTCGATCGCCAAGTCGGGTTCCCCTCCCTGGCCTCAGACCACCAATGGATGAAAATCGAACTCGAGAAACCAGCACCATCCCCCAACAACCCCCATTTCTAAACCCCGATTAATCCCCCGTTCAAGATACTAGATTCTTCAATCAAGGCGGATCATAGCCACCCTTTGTCCCGGGATGACAACGCAAAATACGCCACACCCCCTTCGCAACACCTCGCAAAGGCCCATACTTCTCAATCGCTTCGATCATATATTGCGAACAAGTCGGCGTAAAACGACACTGACTCCACAACAATGGACTTATCGCTCGCTGATAAAACTTGACCATCCCTATCAACACCCAAGCTAGGGCTTGCTTCATCGAATCCCCCTCGCTCCCCACCACAACGCCGGCCAACACAACAACTCCCAAACAAGCTTCACGCAACAAGCCCTTTCGTTACCAACATAAAGACATCCTCAAGCGTTGGGTCTTTGTCCGTAAACGAACGCATTTGAACTCCACCATCCACCAATCGCTTCATCAAAGCTGCTAAACCTGCATCATCGGTTTCAAACTCGCCAGTTACTCGATTCCCATCAATACTCAAATCCCGCATCGCCGGGTCACTTCGCAAAATCGATACACCCGCTTCCTGATTCGAAATGAAACGAATCTCAACAATGCGGTTCCGCCGAATCTGACGATACACAGAATCGATCGGACCATGCATCAACAATTGCCCACGCTCAATGATTCCAATCGATGTGCAACAATCGGCTAACTCAGACAGAATGTGACTGCTTATCAATATCGTTTTACCCATCTTGCGCAACTCTTTGAGCAACGCCTTGACCTCAATCCGCGCTCGCGGATCCAACCCACTCGTAGGCTCATCAAGTATCAATACCGGTGGGTCATGCACCAAGGTCTTCGCAAGACACAATCGCTGCTTCATGCCGCGAGATAGACCATTGACGAAATCATCTCGCTTGTGCGTCAAATCCAATAACTCTAACACATCGCCAATAATCTTCTTGCGCTGTGTCCTCGGGATCTTGTAAGCGACCGCAAAGAAATCGAGAAACTCCCACACCTTCATCCCATCGTACACCCCGAAATCGTCCGGCATGTACCCAATACTGCGCCGCACATCCATCGGCTGCTTGTTCACACTAAATCCATTGACAGAACCGTCCCCACGACTGCTCTTGAGCAAAGTCGCAAGAAACCGAATCGATGTGCTCTTACCCGCTCCGTTCGGGCCGATAAACCCAAACAACTCTCCCGCCTCGATCTTCATATCGATGGAACCGACCGCAGTGAACTCACCGTAGTCTTTTCCAAAATTTGTTAACTCAATCATCGATGCCACCCGTCCGTTTCAAAGAAAAGTCCCACCCTTATCATACTCGATAAGCACCCATCAGGGGCCAACGCTTCTCTGGACCCTCAGAGGTAAAATCCCATGCACCTGCTACCTCGCTGCAGCTTCGTAAATCGGTAAATGCCGATAAGTCACCTCCAACGACAGCAGATTCATCGTCGTGACATACAATCGGCCCGCATAAGCCCCCCAAGCATCGGGAATCGGACCATCCGGTTCCCATGACCCAGCGTATATACCCTCCGATACTTGGGTCTCTACCAATATCGGATACAAAGCTTCATACCAACCCTTCCAACTCTCTCCACCCACATGAAACATCACTTGCGTTGCATAATACCAATAGTAAGTGTCCCGCTGCGGTAACTGCTTCGTACCCAGACTTGGCCTCCGCGCTGACAACCACTGCGCCCCCTGAAGCATCATCGGATGCTCCCGATCCCAACCCAAATACAAACGCATCAATAACCCAACACTGGTCATCACCGGCGTTGGTATTCGCCCGTGCTCCGTCTCCGGAGTGTTCGCTAAATAATTGTAACGGTACAAATACCCCTGCCCCTCCGTACCCTGAGATCGATCCAACCATCCTGATATGCGATCATACGTTGGCTGAGGTACCGTCAACCCCGCTAACTCCGCACTCTTCAAAGCCATCATCGCCCAACCCGTCACACTCGTATCACTTCCAACTCGCGGTGCATATCGCCACCCACCCTCCTTCATATCCTGACTCGCTACCAAAAAATCTATCGCTCGCTGCGCCCCGGATCGCAACGTCTCGTCCCGCGTCATCCCATAAGCCTCACACAACGCTAACGATGCAATCGCATGGCTGTAAAGCCAACTGTTCCGGTCCGATGCCTCATCCATCGGTCGATACAAATCGCCATTCGGTCTCTGCCCTGCAATCAAGTAATTCAACGCCCTACTAACAACATCCTGGTGCTTGGCCTGCACATGGGAATAACCCGCCCCCTGGAACGCTAACAACGCTAACGCCGTCGCGGCCGTGTCGCTTCGCATCAACGTCCCTCGACCATAATCCTCCAAATGCCATGACCCATCACTTCGCTGATACTTCGCCAAAAACTCTAATCCTCGCTCTATCGCTAATTCTGTCTTTGGTCCCAGTGGCCCCATCGCATGCAACTCATTCCCAAACTCCGCTCGCAACTCGCCTCCCGAACCTACGTCATCAATCCGCCGCATCCTTTGCTCAAACGCAGGCGCTGGAATCGGTACCAATCCCTTCATCCCCGTCGAACCACTCGCCGCCCTACCCACCGGTCGACGAAATTGACTCAAGGACTCCGTCGGCGGAGCTAAACCATCAAAAGCTTGATTGCTTCCCCCAACTTCCATTCTCCCTCGCGCTCCCCCCAAACTAGACGCTGCCGAACTAGACGCTGCCGATCGAGACGCCGCAGAACTAGATGCCCTCGGAATAGCTAAAGGATCAATCGCTCCGAAATCCACTCCGCCCGCCACTCCCCCCGATGTGCCCCCCCCGACCTCTCGACTCCCATTAACCTCCACACGATCCGCAAGCATCGCCGCCAAATCGGTACTTGCCTCTTCGCTAATCGGCGAACCTGCTACGCTTCCCCCTCCGTCTATTCCTCCCCCTCCGTCTACACCACCCTGTACATCCTGCTCTCCCTGTACATCCTGCAATCGCTGCGCCAGCATCGGGACCTTACTCACCCGACCCATCGGCTCGATCCGCCGCTCCAAAGCTCCTAAACGCTCAGGCCGCTCAAGCCCCTTCTCGCCATCTTCTAGTTTAGGCAAAGGCACCTGTTCCGAAGTCCCTACCCCACCCCGACGCACTTGCATCGCTCCTCTCGAAGAACTGACAACCTCTGTCATCCCTGGAACTGCAAGCTGTGAAAAACCCTCCGACAACGTTGATGAAGACGAACTCGCCGGCGTCAATCGCTCTAAGGACGGTGCACGCCCCACCATCACCCCATCCTGAGTCAAAGCATCCACCGGCGCAGACTCGTACTCGATCTTCTGTTGCCCCCCCGGCGATCTCTGCTCCAATCGCTCCTGACTCTCAGAACGTCCCATACGCTCCATTTCGGTAACCGCAAGCTCCGGCTCACTTAACGCATCTTTCGCTCGCTGTGTATCCTCTAAATCAACTTCTGTCCTTAGTGCCGGATCCAGCGGCAGATCAAACCGATCGCGATCGAGTCGCTCCAATGCACGAGGTGCCTGCGTCTGCGGTTGAAAATCGATCGAATCCTCCGGCGTCTGATCGACTTCTACCGGCCGAAGATAATCCGGTTTTGTATTGGATGTCTTCCCGTCGGCTTGCATACGTTCAACAGGCGGGACAAACGACGCGGCACGCGACGTGTCCTGCAACTGCTTCTTGTTCGCCTGCGCTACGGCTCGCTGCTCTCCCTGACTCCCCGAACCTGCAAACAAAACGGTATGAATCGCTGCATATGTCAATCCTAAGTGAACCAACACACTCAACAAAAAACCCGCTTGTATCGATCGCTCCGCTTGTTCCGAAACCAAGACTCTCGCAAGCATCGCCGAACCGATCAAAACGGTCGGAACAAGCAGAAAATACGTCCAAGCGTTGTTCAAAAGGCTCGGGTCGTCGAATCGCAAAATGCGAGTCACGAGAAACAAAACCAACAGCCCAAAGAGCAACAAGGCCAAATCAAGAAGCCAAACACTGGATCCATCAGGGCGCTTCATGGAACCCCTTCCCCAGCCGAAACCTCCTCAGCCTCACCCTGCTCCGCATCCGAAGGACTTGCCGTCGTAAATCGATACGATGGGATCTTCAACCGATTGCAGAGATCAACCAGCGAAACAATCGTCTGAAATTCCACACGCTTGTCTCCCCTTAACACAACAATTTGTTGAATCGGATTGTCTGTGACGGCTTGCCGCAAAAGCACCTCCAACTCCGCCATGTCCACTAGCTTGCCGCGTACCATCATCGAACTGTCCTGTGCAATGTGCACAACAAGCTCTTCCGGCTCAATCGTCATCGGTACTGCGGACTGAGCCGATGGTAACTTGATCGGTAACTGCTGATCATCCTGCGCGAACTGCGTTGCGACAAGAAAAAAGATCAACAACAAAAACACCACGTCGATAAGCGGTGTCAAATTCAGCGAATCGAGGGCCTTCCCTTTTTGAATTTGAAACGACATGACAAAGGCCCATAAAGATGGATTCAATCCTAAAAAGCCGAATCCCGACGTCGGTCATTCTACCGACTCGAAGCCAAAAGTCTATTTTCCCAACTCCCATCCCACATCCCGTAGCCACCGCTCGCCAGACGGTGGACATCTTCCTCGCAACATCCACCGCTTGGTAGCGGGTGGCTACCTATAAGCCGGCGACGCTAAAACCTACCTGCGATCGATCGATTGGCACAACGTCAGCAACATCGCGTCGAACACTTTTTCCAAACTGCGAAAATCACTGTCCTCCGCTTGAATATGTACCAAGATAGTCTGATCTGGTATCTCGAAGGCAATCAACTTCGCTCGCACCAACAAATCCAAGTAATAAAAGTACAACTCACGCCCATGCACGTCTGTCAAAAGCCCCGACGACGAAGACAACTCCGGGAAAAAAACCTCACTCTCCACATTGTCATAATCCGAAGCAATCGCCTCGGTTGCTTGTACTATCGCACGCTTTGGCGATGTTGGCTGCGGACACGGATAAACTGACAAAAAAGCACCCGTAGGGCCCTGCAATTCATACCCCCCTGCCTCTTCGTTCTCCGTCTCCTCGGTAACCTGCCAGTTATCCGGATAGGTAATACTCAAACCTAAGGCTCGATGCGTTTTTGGCATAGATCCATACCCCGTACGAGAAATGTGAAATTCGACCCGTACAGTATGCAAAAAGATCGCTTTAGCAAGATCCACTGCACGAATTCATCGGAATACTTGCTCCAGATAGAGTTGTTTCCACATGTAATGCCTCAACCACCGGCGCAGCTCGCTTCTTCGCTGGTGGTACTCCCTTCCAGCGATGGTGTACCCACCAATACTGACCCGGAAACAATCGAATTGCCCCCTCTAAACATCGGTTATACCACTGCGTCATCGCAGTCACAGAATCCGGGCAATCCTCCTTCTGTGGATCCACAACTCCCAATACCTTCAGTTCAAAAACCAAAGCCGATCCCAATCGCACATTCGAGCACACCATCATCGGAGCACCACTCGACAACGTGAACAATGCTAGCGCCTTGTGACACGATGCCGGATGCCCTAAGAACTCAACCCAACACCCCTTCGGTCCACCATACTGATCGGCCAAAAGCGATAAAGCCCCCCCGCGTTGCAACAACGCTTCTACATCCGCTGCACTCCCCGTCTTGGGCAACATGTACTGCCCTCCAGACGACCGAAATCGATTGATGTAATCATGCACAAAACCATTATCCAATGGCCTAGCAATCGTCGTCGTCCCAATTCCAAATACACCCGTGACGTAACCCGCTAATTCAAAATTACCAAAGTGACCCGACACCATCACCTTCGGCCGCCGATCTAACGCAATGCGAATCATCGTCCGACGATCCTCCAGCGAAACTCGGAAATGCTCGTGCCAGTTCTCTCGATGTATCTTTCGAGGCGCTAAAGCCACTTCGCACACCATCAACACCAAATGCTCCCACATCTTTCGCTGAGTCTCAATCGCAAGCTCCGGTTCCCAATCAGGAAACGCTCGCTTGAGATTCTCTCGAACCAACCTACCGCGAATCCGCACAACCCGCGTGAGAAATCCTGCGATCAAACTTGCTAACCGCTCCGCTCGCTCCAACGGCAAGGACTGAAGCACCGCAATGAGCAAACGAAAACACCAATACGCAACCCGATCCGAAAACCGATACGTCTGATGCTCAGCGATCGGCTCGGATTGCTCCTGGAATCCTTTTGCTTTCATTACTCGAAATAGCTGCTTCCACATGCCCCGGACTCTAGCGAATTCAACCGCGAAAAGGTAGCCCAAGTCCACCAAATCGCCCCTGCGATTTCAGCCCAAAACCAGCAGTTCCGACTGGCATTCTTGGGACATCGTACGGTATGTGCAGCGGTTCAAACAACGGACCGCGCAACATACCGATTCAACCATGCAACACATTCCACCGTCTGGCCCGCCCATTTCTACTTTCAACTTTCTCGAGCCATCGGCTCGCCCTCTACTTTCAACTTTCTACTTTCCACTCTCTCGAGCCATCGGCTCGCCCCACTCTCTCGAGCCGTAGGCTCGCCAGCAACACAACGCTACCACACTTCCCAATCCATAAAGCACCCCACAAGCAGCGCCGATATGCGGATAACTGTTCCCAAACGTCGCTAACAAACTACCCGTCGCCAACACCCCAAAAGCCGTCGCAAATCGACCGACGTTATACGCTAACCCACTCCCCGTCGCTCGGATCTCTAACGGAAAGAAACTCGGTAAGTACACCGCTAACCAACCAAAGAAAAACGTTGTAATCAAACCCTGCACAAATACCGTCGGCAGAAAACTTGCCTCCAACGGCGCTGTTCCTAAAAACATCCACAACGTAACCACCACCGAAAACAAACTGATCCAAAAATAACTCCACCTAGCTCCGAACTTGACCGCTACTTGCGCTCCGAAAAAACTTCCTAACGTCGCTCCCAAAGCCCACCAACCCTGCGTCGCTGACTTGTACCCAACATCCACTCCACTCGCCACCGAATCAGCCCAAGGAATCATCCACTTGCTAGCCGACCAAGCCGATACCAAGGGAATTGCTGCGAGCACCATCGCCAATACCGTCGCACGCCACATCCCTCCACGAAACAAGTCCCACAGCGATACACGAACAGGTCCTGATGGGTCGGCACCCTGAACTCCGCCATTCCTAGCATCTTTTCGATGAGCCAACCATGTCGGTGACTCCGGAACGACAAACAAAGCAATCAACCCCAAGACCGCTGGAAACCCTGCTAACCCAAACAACCATCGCCAAGACTCCGGTGTTATCGGATGCAACCGCGTTATCTGCGACAATATCAAGATCCCAGCGTTCAATCCTGCACTCAGCATTCCGGCAACCCAAGCCTTCGATACCGACGGCCAACACTCAGAAACCAATGCCATCGCATTCGGCCAAACACCCCCTACCCCTAACCCAACCATAA
The DNA here is from genome assembly GCA_964483385.1 of uncultured Pirellula sp. GTDB lineage: Bacteria > Planctomycetota > Planctomycetia > Pirellulales > Pirellulaceae > JBKCUI01. Next base: position 14,728 of record CAZACJ010000030.1, read on the forward strand.
ACCGCAACACTAACATCTGCTCTTGCGTCTGAACCCAAGCTCCCAACATCGCAAAAACAGAGTAAAACAAAATGCTGATCCCCATCGCTCGAGTCCGACCAATTCGATCCCCGAGATTCCCTAACACGATCCCACCAATCGCCGCCCCCAACATCAATGCGGCGGTAAACCAAGCGAACCATTCACCCCCTAAACCCTTGCTGTATGCATCTCCCAATAAACTCTGAGACACAGACAATGAAGCTACCGGCATAAGCCCCAGTTCCATGCCATCAAACACCAACCCTAAAAAAGCTGCGACCAAAACACTCCACCGAGCCCCCCTCCCCAAAGTATCTAACGCACCCTGGCCTCCCTCACTTTCACGACTCGTGCCGCTGGTGCTCATGCATTCCCCTCGCCATCCAAAAGCCCCGCACGGCGAGCCATCGATGCATAGATCGCACTGTTATCATCCTCACCGTAACCATCCGATTGTGCTTGCTCCAACAATTCTCGATGCGTTTGCGTTAACCGCAGCTCTACCCCCATGCGTTCCGCCGATTGCAACATCAACATCACATCCTTCAAATGCTGCGACAACCTCGCTTGAACACTGTAATCCCCCTCGACCATCTTCGGCCCCTTGCTGTCCATCTGCTTGGAATAAGCCGCCGAACCCCGTAACACCTCCAGCGCAGAACCTGGTTCAATCCCCAACGATTGCGCAAAGACCAACCCCTCCGCCAACGCAGCCCGATTCAATCCCAACACAAGATTGCTCACCAACTTCATCTTCGACCCATTGCCCGAAGCACCGACGTAATAAACGTTCTTTCCAAGAACACTCCACAAATCTTCGCAAGCTAGAAAATGCTCACGACTCCCCGCTGCCAAAATCGTTGCTAGACCCAATCGAGTCTGCTCACTCGACCCAGAAACCGGCGCTTCAATGTACTGTGCACCTGTCCACAAACATCGCTGTACCAACCGCAACGTCGCCTCAGGATCCCCAGTTGTTGTATCGATGAGAATCTGACCCTGCTGCAAATCACCCCGCCAATCCTCAACTACACTCTCAACAATATCGCTGGAGTACAAACTCAAAATCACCCTGCGGCACTCTCGAAAAGGATGATCGCTCCAGCGCGCCCCGTCCGCTATCCACCGATCCGCTTTCTCCCGCGTTCGATTCCAAACGACTAATGGATATCCCGCGTGTAGCAACCGCTCAGCAAACGCGTTGCCCATCAACCCTAGACCAACAATCCCCACAGGCTGCTTGCACGCTACATCATTCGAAGACCAAGTAGCGGTAGGCATAAGCACCTGAACTTTCTTCGATGAAGAAACAGTGAGCTCTCAAGCAAACGTTATTTATTTACGATACGATCCGGTCTCTCCAGTCGCTTGTGATGGAACATAACTCCCATCCTGCAAACCACGCATCATCCTCGGAGCAATCGGCGTATAAGGCACTGGCCAAGCATACGGCGTAGCTCGTTTGCGCGTCGAACTAACCCGAGCAGATTCTTCCGCTACGGTCCCGCCCTCTACAATCCGCTCTTCACTCGTCGATTCTCGAGATACTGCAGATTCTCGAGTTGATGGCAAATCTCGCGAAGCGGCGGTATCTTCCGCCCCTACTGCGCTCGATGCAAATGGAACCGGACTCGGTCTCTTAAGCAATGCAATCTGCCGACGAATGTTCGACAAATCCTCTTGAATCGTATCCCACTCCTCTCGCGATGCAGTCAACGTTTCGCAATCTCGCGCCTCGGAAGTTGCCATCGGAACAACTACTTGCCCCGAACCAACAATTTGTGGGTTACCACCATTGCGATGCAACATCTGAACAGCCAACTCAGTTCGCTCCACCAACGCCGCTGTTAAATCGTCCTGGATCTGCTGACGCGATTCGAGCATCGCAAGCTGCTGTTGCAATTGCTGATTCTGATCCATGAGCAATTGATAGTTATGCGCGACCATCGCACGCTCCGCCATCCACTGCTCCGTGAACTCCAATCGCACCCGATTCTCAACATGCGCCATCATGGTCGCAAGCAAGGACTTCAAGGGTACCGTCACCGTCGCATCCTCAAGTCCGGACAACTGATCAAGCCGCAACTCGTCACTTCCTTCTTCCGCAGGATATGGCGATCCGTACGCCAATTGGTTGGGGTCGCGGTAAACATCCACAACCACATCCCGATACCCATCATGCATCTGCCGCTCTAGATACGATTCAGGGATGGCCTGCAAAGCAAAGGGATAACTCGGTGGCACCGGCGGTGCAACAGGTGCCACAATGATCGGTTGCTCCGGCACAGGCGGCTGCGCTTGATCGCAACTCGACTTGCACTCCGTCACCCCCGTCTTGGTAACTTCCGTCTTGGTAACTTCCGTCTTGCCACAAACAGGCTGATCACTTCCCGATACAGTTCGCACCATCGGTATGGCAATCTGAGGCGCTACACCTTGAACTCCCGACCGTACTTCTCCAGCCTTCGCCCCCGCTCTCGCGGTTTTCTGCAATAGATCTCCCACCCACTGCGCTAACACCACCGGACCTTGTACCTCCGATGCAACCCTCGCAACGGGCATTCGCGCCGGTCGCACTAAACTTGCACTCTCCCCTGCTCCACTCAAGCCTGAACCATTCTGTTCAGCAGGTATCACATGCAACTGAGCCAAATCCATGTCCTGAGCTCCCTTGCGTGTGGAAGCATCCGCTGGCAACCTTGCCGGCTCCTGCAGTAACCCCTGCGCCGATGCAACCTCTCCACATACCCAATACCCAACACACAACGAAGTTGCTACGACCGAACGAAATACATTGCGGAACAACCATTCACACCCCTGATTCCTGCTGCGCTGCGAAACGGGCGAAACCGTAGAGGCTGCTGTAAACAATTCAGGTCTAGGGAGAGCATCCATGCTAAGAACTCCTGCGCAATCGATCGATAGTCTCACGGAACGTTCGGCTGAATAAGCCTCTCAGGAGTACGACCTAGTAACAAGATAGGTGCACCCCCCGTCCTCTTCGTACGATAACAACTTCCGTTTCCTAAAAAAATACCGATCTGCCACCGCCCACCCCAAATGGTCGCAATTCGTCCAAACAGCCAAAACTCTGCTATCGACCTTGCACCTGCCAAATCGCTATCCTCCACCCCAAAACCCTAGCGGGCCCCCGCATTCACTGGGCCCATCGATAACAGTGCAGAGGAAACGGATTGCCATGAGAAGGACTCGGACAGTCGATACAGGAATGGCCAAACCGCAAAAAAATCGCGGCTTTTCCAGTCGAAACAAGTGGTTTCGAATCGCCGGCATTTCCGCCGGTGTACTCGCTTCCGTTGCCGCTATCGCCCCGACCATCCTGCTGCAACAACGCGGTTGGCTCGTCGAACAAATCAATCGCCAAAGCGGCCTTGCTCCCATGCGCGTTGAAATCGAAGCGCTTCGCGGAGGCTGGCTCCAAAGCTTCGGTCTCCAAGGACTGCGACTTATCGATGATCGCGGTGCGGAACTGGTCAAGGTAGGCTCTGTCGACACCGAACTGAACCTATTCTCCGTACTGACCAACCTGCGAAACTTAGGCACCATCACTGTCCGCGATGCTGCCCTCGTCGTCGATGTCCAACCCGGTACCACAAATATCGAAGAAGCCATCAAACCCTTGATGCAAGGGAACAGCGAACCATCCAACAAACCCGCATCCAATAGCCCCGGCTTCCAAGGACGCATCCGAATCGCTAACGGCGTTCTACAAGCCCGTGATAGCGTCGACGCTTCTGCCTGGGAACTGCGAGTCAGCGAAGCCGACATTCCTATGCCCACCGCCGAACAACCAATCCCCCCCATGACCCTCGTGGGGGTCCTCTCCGAACTCAGTGCACTTCCGGGCACCGCTAACGAAAGCGGCCAATTCACTCTCCGCACCGAACCGATCGCTGCCGGACTTACGACAGCCCCCTCTACACAAATGCCATCCGTTCGAATGACGGTGTCGACCCAAGGCCTTCCGCTGCGTTGGATGGAACTGGTCAAACGACGAATGCCAGAACTCCCCATCGACCAAATCCAAGGGCAAGCAACCGTAGTCGCCGACGTCGAGTATACCGGTAGCAACGCAATGACCGCCTTCGTCAAAACCGCTCAACTCGACCAACTCCGTGTCGCCGCACCAGCGCTGCTAGGTCCCCGTGGCGCAGGTCTCGAGCAAATCCGACTCAGCGGTGACCTGAGCCTCTTCCAAAATCGACTTAGCACCACCGGCGCAAAACTCGAATGCGACTTCGGTACCGTCGTCTCAAAAGCCGATATCGCGATCCCAAATCCAACCCTAGCACCCTTGCCCAGCCTGACTCACCCTTGGCTCGCTGACTCGGAATTCGATATCCAAGGTGTCGTTGACCTACCGCGACTCGCAGCCGTCGCACCGGATCTGCTCAAAACCCAAGACCAAGTTGTCCTGCTAGCCGGTCAAGCTACCGTCAATCTCTCGCAGTCCCGCCCCAATGCTCCCTTGCCCGCAAACGGCATACTACCTCCAACCACAAATAACCTCGGAACAAACCCCTCAGGCATACCCATCCTCCCGACTAGCAACTACAAAGTCCAACTCGGAGGCCTCCAAGCCGATATGCAAGGCCGACGAATCGCCTGGGACCAGGCCTTCTCCGCAGAACTCGATGTCTCAGGGAACGCACAAGGATTGCCGAGCCTGCGTCTGCTATGCAACTCTGAGTTTTGCCAAATCGATGGTTCAGGGGATCTTCAAGATGGTCGACTGACCGCCCAAGTCGATCTCGACAAAATGGAACAACGCCTCTCCGAATGGTTCGTCTTGCCATTGGACAGCCTCACTGGCTCCGCCCAAGCCGCCGTAGCTTGGAAACTCAACGAAGCGAATCGACTCGCAGCCAGCGGTTCACTCCGTACCACACCGATGCGCATCGTCCATCGCAACGGACGCCTCGAAGAACCCGCTTGGGACGGCGAACTGAGCACCGTAGCACAACTCGATGGCACCACCCTCCTACAACTTGATCGCCTTCAAGCGAGCCTCAAAAGCGACGAAGAATCGCTGGTCTTCCAAGTCCTCGAACCGATCGCCTTTGGCAATAACCCCGCGGACCAATCCCGCCCTGCAGCACCGATGATCCTCAAACTCACCGGCGAACTGCAACGCTGGCAACGACGCGGCCAACTCTTCGCCGGTATCGATCCAGGGATTCAAGTCGGTGGTAAAATCGCTCTTGATGTCCAAGGTGCTATCGATACAAAACACGTCGAACTGACCACCGCCGATTGGGTCAGTGAACCCTTCCAAGTCGCTAGCGGCGATACCGTCTTTCAAGAATCGAAAATGATCGGCAAGTTCCAAGGTCGATTCGATAGTTCCGATCTAGCGAAACTACAAGTCGATCAATTGCTTGTGCGAGCCGATTCGTTTGCAGTCCAAGCTCAAGATCAAGCGAGCGCAGATGCAAAAGGGCGACGAGGACAAGCCGCCTTCCGTGTCGACCCCGCCCGTATGATGACTTCCGTCCGCGTCCCTGCTTCCAACAACTCGAATACCCCCAACCCAAACTCCGCAACGCCAACACTCCTCGGTGCTAACGGTGCACAAATCCCCACTTCGCAACCCTCGGTAAACACAACCTCTACAAATGCCGCACCTATGCGAGTCACCGGCGATATCACCGGACAAATGGACTGGACCCTCGATGCCTCTCAAATCCAATGGCACTTAGTAACCCAAGCCAAAGACCTGCGTGCCGTACAACCAATCGCACAAAGAAACCCAAATCAGTTGGTCAGCACCGGTGTGAACAACCCAGCAGAAACGCTTCTTTGGGCAGAACCACAGGCAGTCGTGACCCTCGATGGCGGATACCGTTTTAACGATGGCGACTTGCAACTCTCCCAAGTCCTCGTACAGACCGAATGGCTCGCCTATGGTGGCATCGCCGAAATGAAGACAGTCGGCAAAGACACCACCGTGCGCAGCCAAGGAAACCTCACCTACGATGCAGCCAGTGTCGCCCAACGCTTGCGACCCTATACCGGCGGGACCGTTGCTGCAACAGGTCAAAGAACCCAACCTCTTGAAATCACTTGGACCAGTGGCCCTGGGCTCAAATGGACCGATGCGCTCGCAGCACGTTCAAGTGTCGGTTGGGATAGCGCAAATGTCGTCGGTATCGACATCGGAGGTGCCGATATCCCATTGGTGGTAGAAAAAGGAAAATTTGTTTCCCAAGCGGAGTTCCCAGTTTCCCAAGGTGTTCTGCGTTGGAACCTCGACGGCGATCTCTCCGCGGAGCCAATGGTCATCCGACAATCTCAGCAACGAGTCATCGAAAATGTAGCTATCACCAGACAGATGTGCCAAGGTTGGCTGAAGTTCGTTGCCCCCCTGCTCGCAGATGTAACCAGCGTTCAAGGGAATCTAAGTCTAGATATTGATCGCGCAGAAATTTACCCAACCGACTCCATCCGACAAACGGTTGCCGGAAAAGTCATGGTCCAAGGCGCAAACGTGGGACCGGGACCACTCGCCGATCAAATTCTTGGCCTCGTCATGCAAATAAGAAACCTGCGTCGCGGAGCAGGTGCTAGCGACGGTGGAGGACAACCAACCAGTTGGTTGACGTTGCCCGAGCAGAACATTCCATTTGCTGTAGAGCGAGGGCGAGTGACCCACAAGGACATGCGCATCCAAGCGGGAGACGTCCTGGTGACAACCTCCGGATCCGTAGGACTCGATGGCAGCTTGGAACTGATCGCAGGAATTCCGATCCTCAAAGAATGGGTCGACAAAACACCCGCACTGCAACCACTTGCCGGACAAATGATCCAAATACCAATTCGCGGAACAGTTCAACGTCCACAGCTAGACAGCAGCGGCCTTGTACAGCTCGCGCAACAACTCGCTACAAGTGCTTTAGCCGGAGCTGCACAGAAGCAGATCGACAAGGGGCTCAACAAATTGCTCGGCCCGCTGTCAAATCAACTTGCACCGTTGCAACAAGGCGTACAACAGCTACCACTTCCTAACCTTCAGATCCCAGGTTTCGGCGCCAACCCATTTGCACCGAATGCAACCGCAACCCCTGCTGTCCCGGGAACCGCCCCACCACCCGCCATCCCTGGTACGCCGTCCATTCCCACAGCCCCACCCCCCACACTTCCACCAGTACCACCCCCGAACTAACTCCACAGCGCTCGCAATGGTATTTTTCGTTTAGCGGTCAGCCGGAGGCGTACCCTAATGAGATCGCGCTTTCCGTCGCAATGTTTCCCGGTCTTCTTGGCGTCTTTGCTTCTTTGCGTGAGACTCTTTAATGCGTCGAGGAGTGGACGACACAAAGATAGCCAAGAGTACTAATGCCGATATCCACCGTCTGGCGAGCGGTGGCTACGAGCAGATCCTCGATCGATGCCAACACAAATGGCAGCGCACCTACGTCAATTTGACGGTATCCACCGTCTGGCGAGCGGTGGCTACGAGCAGATCCTCGATCGATGCCAACCACAAATGGCAGCGCACCTACGTCAATTTGACGGTCTCCACCGTCAGGCGAGCGGTGGCTACGGGTAAACGCGCCAAGACGCAAAAAAGATCGCAGTGCGATTTGCCCGCCCGCTTCTACTTTCCACTTTCTACACTCAACTCTCTGAGAGCCAACGGCTCTCCCCACCGTCTGGCGAGCGGTGGCTACGAGCAGATGCTAGAGAAGCAGCTATCCCGTCGTATTTCAAGAAGCTCACCATTTACTTTTTTATGAGTTTTTATTACTCTAAAGGCCAAGATTAGAGTCATCGAAGAGCGACAGGCAGGTTCCATACAACGTGCTGACTATTTTTACTGCCCCGAAGCCTTTTGTCGGCCAAACTAGCATCATTCAGAAAAATGCTATCCGTAGCTGGAAACAGGCCGCTCCCGACTGCAAAATTTTTCTCTTCGGGGATGAAGAAGGTACTGCGCAGGCCGCAGAAGAACTCAACGTACATTGCATCTCAGAGATTCGTCGCTCATCACACGGTGCCCCACTTCTTAACTTCATTTTCCAACATGCCACGGAAGTCTCCGAGTATTCGACACTCTGCTTTGTAAATGCCGACATTATCTTCAAAGGTAGTTTCCACCCTTTGGTGACCCTGCAAACACCGTTTCTTTGCATCGGTGAATCGATGGACGCGCTGGTCCCAGACCCCATCGAATTCTCTAATCCGGATTGGAGAAATTCAATCCCCCAAGGCATATCTCGAGGTCCCTTCGCACTCGATTATTTCATCTTTTCCAAAGATCTATACCGCGATATTCCTCCGTTCCGCATCGGCCGAGCCCGATACGATAACTGGATGGTCTGGAAGGCTTTGAAAAGCCGTGCCAAAGTCATTGACGTTACACCAATCCTCAATCCCACCCATCAAAACCACGACTACGCACATCTTCCTGGTGGGCGTAACGAAGCCTATCGTGGTACAGATGCGATGTTTAACCAAAAACTTGCCGGACTTGGGTGCTACTTGTACCTCTACAGCGCCAATGATGCTCGCTGGTCCCTGACACCAAATGGCTTACTTCCCACGCCGAGATCATTTCCCTTTTCTAAACAACTGCTCCGTCGCCTTCATGGATGGATCTCCGAAAGAATTACTCCGTCCAAAAACTTTCCCCAAAAGGATTCAAAAGGACAGTATTAAAACCCCAGTCCATTCAACAGCAATGAAACCACCCCTATTCACCTCGATCCCTCCAAGCATGCGTGGCGTAAAACTGGAGCCCACCGCTGAGCAAACCGTTCAAGTCATCACGATTGAATCTTGGCTCAAAGCTGGATTTGAACCGGTTTCGGTAAACCTGATCGACGAGATCAGGCATCACTCCCACCTACCTGATGTGCTACGTCACTTTCGCGTCGAGACAATCCCCGTAACACCGCAAATGCGAGTGCGAACATCGGCTCCATTATGCCCCCTTCGAGATTTCCTAGATGCGATCTACAGACACACGAACAATGCGCCAATTGCAATCATCAATGCGGATATCCGTCTTGCTCCCTCTGCAAACCAAGCCCTCGCAGATCGCGTCGCAGAGATAAAAGAAACAGAATTTCTGATCGGTCAACGCAACGATATCACTTACCTTGCCGATGGATCAAAACATTCGAATACCCATGGACATGGAATCGACTTCCTCGCCTTCCATAGTTCTTGGATACCGCGACTCGCTAAATGCCTTTCGCCAACACTCGCGATCGGCTTGCCCTGGTGGGACCACTACCTGCCACTGGCTCTCAGCGCCTACGGTGCTCAAACCCGACTACTAGACGCCCGTTGGTTCGAACATGATGTACACTCCTTTCAGTGGAATTGGAACCACTACTGCCGCGTCGGACGCGCTGCGATGACGACGTTCTATCGGGCGATGCTACCCCTGAATTCTTCGGTAACAGCAAATTGCTGGCTCAATGCCCTCAACAACGAAATGCGTCACCCAGCAATCCCAACGTCTATCGCACCCCTCGCGCAAAAACTCTCCCTACACAATCGCGCGCCTATACTTGTGGCCAAAAGCCCACTTGGACGCCTTGCCGCTGCTAACATGCGTATCCTTCTCCAATCCGCAACTGATGGCCCAACCCCAACTCTCAACCCAAATCAATCACCTACTACAGACGCTTCTTCCAAACCGAATAGTACATCGCAGACCAAGCAAAGCCCCTTCATGCAACTTGAAAAATTCGTTCGAGTCGTCGGTGACTACCAGCACGCGATCTCTAACAAACGAATACCCAAAAACCATCGACCGAAGTCGGTCTATTTTTTCACCTTTCATAAATGTGCCAGCACGCTGTTCGGCTCCATCGTTCTCAAGCGAGTTATTGGGCTCAATAACGTAAACTATGCTGATCAAATCTATGCAGGAAAAGCCCAAGCTTCATGTCCTTTTACATTTCAAGAGAAAGGTTGTATCTACGGCCCACTGCGAGTCACACGCAAGTCCGAGAACGACCCCATGGAAGACCTCTTAATTGGACCCATCATTCAACCCGATTTCCTAAGCTCCAAACGAGCCGTCTTCTTGATTCGAGATCCTCGAGCGATCCTTACATCCGAGTACTATTCCTTCGGCTTTAGCCACTCCTTGAGCAATCAAATAGAAATTCGCACTAGGCAAGAAACCACACGTCGCAATATCCAAAAAATGACTGTGGACGAATACACTCTTAGTAGATGCAGTAAGTTGATAGAAGCCTTCCAACGACTTGACTTTGCCTACCAACACTGCCAGGAACGGATCTTGCTTCGCTACGAAGATCTCGTTGACGATTTTGATACCTTTATCGAAAGGTTCTGTTCATTTGTACCCCTGCGACAACCAACTATAGATGTGATGTACCGCGAATCGCGCCCAAAAAAGTCCGAAGATATACAAAGCCACAAAAGGTCCGGCCTACCGTCAGGCTTCAGAAGGAAACTATTACCGGAAACAATCGAAGCACTGAACCAACAACTAGCTCCAATCCTAGAACGCTATCGCTATGAACTCTGATCTACTGCAATATGCTTGCAATCAATAACCACGCAGTTGTGCCGATCACATCAAACATCGATTCGATCACAAAAAGTATCCATTCCGCTCCATGATCGATATCATTTCACGATCCTTCGCCAACCAATCAATGTCCGCCTGAGCCCAAACGTTTCGCCAATCCGATCCTTTACCGCGGTCTACAAAAAAACTCTCTCCGCTTTTGCGGCGAAATATTGTATCACACTCCTTGTCGCTCGATGCCATCGACTCGAGCGAAGTAAGCCTATGCAATTCATCAAGATCCACTTCTGAGCCAAAACCGCACCAATCGATCAAACTCGATACTGTCTTGTGAAAATCATGTCGAAGTTGTTCATATCGAATCACATGAATGCTCTTGGGATCGTCTATTAACTTTTGATGCATCGCACGCATATGTTTCTTCCAACTCCCATGTCGTCTGGACACGGGACTGCGCAGGAACTCAGAAAACGAGCCAGCGAAAGTGCCAGTGCGCCGAGCAAAATGCCAATAGGAAACCAACGATTCCCTTGGATCTCGATGCACATAGATTGCACGCGGATAAAGGTAAAACAAAGGATCGTGAGTCTTGATCAATCTATTCGTAGTCGCTGAATTGATGTGCGACAAATTATTATAAACCCCCGGCGCAATGCCCCCCACCTCTTCTGATGTCAGTGGCCTAGCAACTCCAACTTTCAAATAAGCTAGTATGTAGCGGGTCCATGTGTTTCCCGATCGAGGATACGACGCAATGTAGAGATCATCCGGTAGAGTCTTCTCGATCCCAAAGCCAAGTCGCATCAAGCACCCCGGGTTCCAACGATCCAACGCGCAAGCAACCGGCCTAGGTAGACTTTTTACGATCACTCGAAATAATTTTTGACTGCTACTGCGTGTCATGTATCCCGCACTCGAAAATGATGAAGAATTCGCCGAAACAACCTACTGTACTGCTACGACTTCCCATACCAACACTCAGGTAAAGGAAGCGATTTCTTGGGAGTGTTGTCTCGATCCAATGGATTCGGAAAACGTGTTTGCTTGGTGTCTCCATGAATAAAGTCACGCCGCAAAAATGTGAACTCCATGATCTTTGGTATCTCTAACCCATCCCTTTTTACCAATCCACAACAGTTGTTGGGATGAAGATGTACACATAC
>CAZACJ010000030.1:26545-42834 GCA_964483385.1 uncultured Pirellula sp.
ATGAAATGAAAACTGGGATGCTCCTCCGCAGGTGCATCAACGGAATGGTCAGCCATAAAGACCTTCATACCCATCTCCGCGCAGTCTTTCTCAAACCCAGATACGTGGCTCACTCCCGGCGAAAAACATGCAGTAATACCCTCCAAAGCATCAGGGAGTAGATACCCTCCATCCCCGTTCTGTGGCCCTAACCGAATCAGCCGTTGCTCAGAAACGTATGGATGCAATCGCCCCATGAGTTCCTCTAACTTCGCAAGCTCCATCCCCTCGGATGAAACCTCACTCAGTAGACAGAGTTGATAGCCCAGCAATGAGAAAAGATAATCCACCAAGGGCTTCAGGCGTTGCTTCAATGCGGCTAGCATCAGATAACGAATCATGACGTTAGAGGAAAGATAGGCGTGACAAACATCGCCGACATTTCTTCAAACATGGATTGGGCGTGACGATGCTTACTTGCTCAAATCCCAAACGCCTCGAACCCGCTAGATCTTGTAATCACTCACTAGCAATCCTCGACGATTAAGGTTGACCATCTGTAGACTACAAAAAGCGAAGAAAAATGCAAGTATTGGAAGCTGTACTCACTGGAGACAACTATGCAGACCTCAACACCTTTGCCGCAATCGACTTGGAAGCAAAGGATCGTCATTTGTCGCAAAACGCCAGCGAACTTGCTATCTTTAAGGTATGAAGCCCCTCCGAAAACTCCTTGACGCAACCCTCCTGCTTCTTCCGATAGCTATCGGTCTGCTCTTTCCGAAAAGTACCTTTCCGAAAAGCTCCACCGCGCAATCTCCAAACACAACCGTCGCACGCTGGGAATTTCACTCCGAAGAAACATCAAAATTGCTTCCCGTGGGAACAGTTCACCGCGATGTCCCTGGACCAAGATCACCTCTATACCCAGACTTCGATGCCAATAACACTGCAATTCAACTCGATGGATCAGGTAGCCACCTCGTTTTCGATGATCCTGGACCACAAAGCGATTTCGACTTTGCGAACCAAGATCCAATTTCCCTCGAAGCCTGGGTCCAAATCGACACGCTCCGCCCCGGTGAATTCGTCTACGTGGTGAGCAAAGGTCGAACCGCTCCATCAGGACCAAATAGCGAAAACCAAAACTGGGCACTGCGCATCCGGGAACGCAACCAACAAGGATGTGTTAGCTTCCTATTCGCAACACCTAAATCAGAAAACCAACCGAACAACGACTCCCATTGGCATCGCTGGACAAGCCACTCCGGTTTCAAACCCGGAAAACTCTGGCACCATATCGCCGTAAGCTACCTCTTCGGTCAACCTGATTCCATTCGATGCTGGATCGATGGGAAACCTGTCCAAGGTGACTGGGACATGGGTGGCAAAACCACCCAAGAACCTACCGTCGATGACGATGCGATTTGGATCGGCTCCTCACGCGGTGGATCACCCGGAAACAGCTTCCGTGGTTCCCTAGATTCTATCGCCATACACCGTCACTTGTTCGACGACCCATCCATGGCGCAACGCTACAAAACCACCGATGTAGAGATACCCAAAAAACTTGCTGCCGAATCGATGCCCGCTATCGATGTACCACCAAACACCGTCCTCGTATCGCTGCACGAATCACTCCCCAGCCACACACGCTGGCTTAACGAAGATGAGTCATTTTCAACAGCGACTATGCAGTTACCCATCGACTCTTTTCTGTTAGACCGACTACCGCAACGCTACGACGAGTGGGGAGTAAGGTCGGCTTGGTCCGAACCCGTACTCCTTCGCCTCGCAGCTGATATCGAACTGCCACCTGGCCAACAAACACTTGTCATGCGTGTCCGCGGCCTCTCGCGACTCTGGTGCAACAATCAACTCATCGCCCGTAGCGAATCGATCACCGGTTCCCCAAGCGGCGAAGAACCCATGACTCCAGTCACCCCTGCCCCATTCCCCCATACCCGCCTGGCTGAGCATCGCCAAAAACAAATTCAAACCAACATCGATGTTCCCACCGACGGAAAACTCCGTATCGTCCTTGAAACAATCGTCGGCGGAAAAGGCTTCCGTGCCGACCCCGGTGAAACGTGCATCGGCTGGATCGATTCTCATTCCCAACAAATGAAACTCGTCTCGTGGGGAAACTCTAATCGTTGGCAAGCCTTCGATGACTACTTCGCCATCGCAGAACTAAAGCGAGTTGAAACAACCCTCCAAAACTTCGAAAACAACCTCAGACGGAAACTTGCGCAGTCTCAAGCCCCCCACTGGAAGCAACGCCACGAGCAAGCGAAACAATGGGTTGCCGAACACCCCGTCACAGTCCCAACTCCCAATCCCTCGCTCAACCAACATCCAATCGATGCCTTCTTAGACGAAAAAATTCAACAAGCTCGAACCCTCATCCAAAAGAACAAAGCCACCCCACCCACCAGCGACGAAAACAATGCGAAGCTCTTTCGTGATTCCATCCAACCTCTGCTTTCCTCGAAATGCGGTCGATGCCACATAGAAAATGACCAAGGTGGCCTCGGATTGGGAGACCTTACGAGCATGCTCGCCGGTGGCGATTCCGGTGAACCTGCACTCATCCCAGGCAACCCATCCCAAAGCTTGATCATTCAACGTGTACTTGCCGACGATCCTAGCCAACGAATGCCTCCTGGTGACCAACCCCTCTCCCCCGATCAAATAAAATCTCTCGAAAAATGGATCGCCAATGGTGCCTCCTGGTCAGAAGCCCCCATAGACGAAAGCCAACTAGTACTTTCTCCATCACTCAGCGATGAGAAGTTCTTGCGCAAACTCACTTTCGATCTGATTGGATTACCCCCAACCGAACAAGAGATCGTCGAATTTGTAGCAGACACAAAAATCGACAAACGCCAACGTGCTATCGATCGACTCCTCAACGACGTGCGATACGCCGATGCTTCAATGGGATATTGGCAAGACGTACTCGCGGAGAACCCCACCCTAATCAATGCAAGCCTCAACACCACCGGGCCGTTCCGCTGGTTTCTCTACGATGCCTTTCGCGACAATAAACCTGTCGATCAATGGGTAACCGAATTGATCCTCATGCGAGGTAGCCCACACGAAGGTGGAAGCGCCGGATTCTCGCTCGCGGGAGACAACGACGCCCCACAAGCTGCCAAGGCACAAATACTCGCAAGCGCATTCCTCGGAATCGAAACTCAATGCGCCCGATGCCACGACTCACCCTATCACAGCTCAACCCAAAAGGACCTATTCTCGATCGCTGCGATGCTCGAACAAAAACCGCTGTCAGTGCCTAAATCCAGCCGAGTTCCCGCCGCTTTCTTTACGAGCAAAACCAGAGAACCATTGATTCAAGTCACCTTGGACTTGGAAAAACCCGTCACCCCCCAATGGCCTTGGCCTGAACTGCTCGACGCAGTACCCAATTCACTCCCCAACACAACTAACTCCACTCGAGAACAACTCGCCTTATACGTCACCGCTCCCGAAAACAATCGCTTCGCAAAAGTCTTCGTCAATCGCATCTGGCGACGCCTCTTCGGTGCCGGAATCGTCGAACCTCCCGCCGACTGGGAAAACGCCAAGCCCAGTCATCCCCAATTGCTCGATTGGTTGGCCAACGAACTGATGCAGTCTGGCTACGATTCGAAATCACTCGTACGAACAATCGTCACAAGCCAAGCCTATCAACGTGATTCTGTTGGCAGCAATCGCAAGGCGACTGCAGAACGTCGCTTCTTTAACGCACCCGATCCTCGAAGACTTGACGCAGAACAGATCGTCGACGCCCTCGTCCAATCCTCTGGACGTCCACTGGATGTTGAAGAACTAACCTTCGATCCCGACGCACGACGCCCTGCAAACAATCGTTTAACACTTGGTATCCCATCTCGTGCTTGGATGTTTGCCAACCTCGCCAACGAACGTGATCGACCTTCTTTAAACCTTCCACGCGCACAACTCATCGCAGATTTGCTCCTCGCTTTTGGTTGGAACGGAGCAAGGCAAAATCCACGTACCGACCGAGAGACCGCACCCAACGCCCTGCAACCTGGAATGATGTCCAACAGTATTGCTATCCAGCACTTCATTCGCGCGGTCGAAGGAAGCGATCTTGCGAACTTGGCAATCGAAGCCACATCTCCCGAAGAACTGGTCCAACAACTCTATTTGCGATACCTCAGTCGCCTGCCCAACGAAAGTGAACGCGAACAGTTCTGCGAAGTCCTCCGTGATGGATTTGAAAACCGCATCGCGCCCCTAGATCCAGTAGAACCCCTAAAAATCAACAAGCCCTTCCCAATTCCACAACCTTTGGGTGCATTCCCAAAAGTGACTTGGTCGAACCATCTCAGGCCAGAAGCCAACGAAATCGCTATCGAACTCGAACGAATCGCTCGACGCGGACCACCCCCTGACCCGCGACTGGAAAAGGACTGGCGCGAACGGTTTGAAGATGTAGTTTGGTGTATGATCAATCAAGACGAATTCGTGTGGCTACCCTGATCTCCAAGAAAATTTCGCAAGCGACGGTGAAGCAATGGATCGACGAGCGTTTCTTCAAGCAACTACTGCCGCCGCTATCGCAACAAACGTCGCTAGCCCCTCCGCTAGTCAAGAGCCATCCAAACCCCTATCAGGACAAGCGGAGCACGTGATCTCGATTTGGCTCGGCGGGGGTATGGGAGCTCTCGATACCTTTGACCCTAAACCCAAAGGGGATCCAAAAGCGAAAAAAGCCGGATCCTATTACGATGCAATCGATACATCCGTCCCCGGTGTATCCGTCTGTGAACACCTGCCAAAACTAGCCCGATGGATGCACCAAGTATCTGCAGTGCGATCAGTACACCACGATGTCATCGACGAACACGCCGCCGCAACAAACCGCATGCACACCGGACGACCTATCAGCGGCACAGTGATGTACCCTTCGCTCGGCTCCGTAATCGCAAATCAACGCGGTGCCGCCCAAACCGGTGTACCACCCTACGTGCTCATCGGATACCCCAACGTCACGCGTGGACCCGGCTTCTTGGGCGCAAAAGATGGGTACCTCTATCTGACAGATACCAGCCAAGGCCCTGCCGGCCTATCTGCACCTGAAGGTGTTGAACCAAGCCGCATGCAACGTCGTCAAGAATGGTTCAAAAAATTAAGAACCAAATCCACCAACCCATCATCTGCAGACGTTGCGGATTACCGTAAAGCCATTGACGAAAGCTTCCGATGGAGCAGCCCCGAGTTCTCCAAAACATTCGACTTGAATCTCGAGCCTGACTCACTTAGAGAAAACTATGGCGGAGAATTCGGTCAACGTTGCTTACTAGCTCGAAGATTAACTGAACGTGGAGTTCGATTCATCGAAGTCTCCCACAATTTGAATTTTCTAAACGGTGCCGGTTGGGATGTCCACAACGAAGGAATACTACAACAACACGCTCTGATCCAAGAACTAGACACCGCCGTATCCACCTTGATCGCTGATTTAAACACTAAAAAACAATTGGATCGCACCCTAATCGTTATTACAACGGAGTTTGGCCGCCCCCCCGAATTCGACAGCGGCGGAGGACGCGGACATCAAGCCACCGCTTTCACCTGCGTACTTGCAGGTGGTGGATTGCGTCACAACGGTGCCTATGGACAAACCGATGAACTCGGGAAAAAGATCATCTCTGACCCAGTAAGCGTCCCAGATTTCTTTGCCACAATTCACGCCTGCCTCGGTATCGACTACCGCAAGAACCTATACGACGGCGATCGCCCTGTGCCAATCACCGACATGGGCCAGCCGATCAAGCAACTCTTTACCTAACAAGCTCATAACCATCCCGACACCAACTTGCTCGCTCGCACTTGGTATCTCGCCTCTGCAGATAGCCAACGAACCGTAAGCCAAACTACCGCCGTCGCTCAGGGATCACCGGTGCACCTTCCACAATGCGATTCGGCCCCCGCTTGCCTGCAGTCAAACCGTTCGCCTCGCCCGACACCAATGCATCCTTGTGCAACTCAAACGTATCGTACAAAGCACCTACCGCCGTCCTCGCTTCGTAAGTCAGCTTCATCCCCTCAACTTTGATGACTTGATACAACTGCGTATCCTCCGCCATCCGAACCATAAATGGTTTCTGATCGACATTGTACATTTTCGGACCACTGACACTGACTACATAAACCGTTCCATGATGCTCGTCGCGCGCAGTGAGCCCCGTCGGCACATTGGCAACATCGCTCTTGGGTAAATCCAACGGCGTAGTCAATCCAGTCCGGCCATACGAGTGATCGTGCCCTTGCAATACCAAGTCAACTTGATACTTGTCCAATATCGGCTTCCAAGCGGCACGTAAACCCGCGTTATCTCTATCCTTCGCCGTCGAAAATATCGGATGATGAAAGGAAACAATTACCCAAGGCTGCGTATTCTTGCTCAACACCTCTTCTAACCACAACCCCTGCTCCGCATGCTGCGTATTGCTGTTCAAAATGATGATCTTCGCATTCTGATAGTCAAAACAATAAACCGTCTCTTCCAACCCCGCTGGACCTTGCTCCGGTAACGTAAACTGAGGACGCCAATGATGCGTTAAACCTCGCGTTCCGTCTTCCCTTTTATGCTGCTCGTGATTCCCCACCACCGGCACGCTCGGAACCGTTGCGTTGAGCCAACCACCCGCACCAAACCATTCTCCCCAATCCGCATCAGACTGGGCAATATTGATCAAATCCCCGGCATGCAACAAAAACTTGGCCTTCGGCGCATCACTGTACGCCTCGCGAATTACCCGTGACCACATGGAACGCAGATTATTCTGAGCATCGCCAAAGTAAATGAACGAAAACGACTCAGGCTCGTCTGCTGCCGTGCTAAAGTGAAACCATTCACTCCAATTCACCCCATCTCCAACCCGATACGCATACTTCGTACCAGGCGCTAAATCCCGAAATACAACACTGTGATAATGCGATGAATTCAAATCGCTCACCAACGCACTCGTTACCGCCTCTACTCCCTTGACCTGCTTGCTAAACTCCGGTCCATGTGTCGCCACCGCGATTTCTGCTATCCCTTTGACAATCTCTGTACTGGTTCGCCAAGTCACCGCCTGGGTAGTCCTCGGATCCCCACAAAATGTCAATATCACCCGATCGGGAAGATTCGATGGAGCAAACATCTCCGCTGGCTTGACCTGCCGCGGCTTGTGGTCGTCCTCCTCTCCATCATGCCAACCCCAAACGTTGGAGCCAGCAACGATGAAGCTCAAACTCATACACACCAGCAACACACATCGTCGCCACTTTGCCAAATCTCCCAAATCATTAGTCCAAACGTATCCAAAGTCTTTGTTCATTTCGAGCGCGTTGATTCAAGAGTTTTTTGTCGATCCAATAACTGATGTCGCCATCGAGAAATGCCCGATGACCGCACGCCCCATGATACTCCCTTCTGAAGCACCACCGCAACGACCCAACCAACCACAACGCCAAATCCAATCGCAAACCAAGGATCTGCTCCAAACAATCGACGCACTCCAACAAAAATAATCCCATGAACTAAATAGAACTCGTACGAGTACTTTGCAATAAAAATCAACCATGCCGGAACCCTCGCAATCCACTCCGCCAAAGGGATTGTGATCAGCCCTAACGCGGCATACCCAAATACCCTCATTCTCAATGCACTCAACAATAAAGCCAAAACACAAACCCAGCTTACTGCTACATTGTTTCTTGAGCGAGAGATCAAAATCGACAAGTAAAACGCCAAAGCATGCACAAAGTACATTTCATACGGATTGATCACCAATATCACGCAACACACCGCACTCGCGCACCAAACCCCTGGGTTGTACACCCCCGCCGTTTTCATCAAAAAGATGCTGAAGTAAAGTGCAAGCAACAACCCAATAAACCAAGTCGCAACGTTGACTAACTCAGGGATGAAATACAAACCTAACCCTGTCATTTGCCAAATAAATTGAATGAAACTCGTTGGCTTGTAACCGGAAAACGCCGTCAACGCAAAAGCCAATAACGTAACAACCCAATACGCAGGATACACCCGTGCTAACCTAGCAAGCAACCAGTCCTCCGATGAGCGAGAATCCCCACCAATCAATACTCCACTGATTGCCAAAAAAATCGCTACCCCAATCTGGCCAATATCCCAACCGAAAAACTCAGACTCAATTGGAACATCAAATAACGACTTCAAGTGCCGTAAAACGACCAACACCATAGCCAGCACTCGAAAAGCATCGTAGCCATGCCTTCGGGATGATGCACCCTCCCGTTTTGGATCAACAGAAGTCATCGAAGGTAACCATGCCAGTTGCTCGCAAATAAAGCTTCAAGTCCGACAATCCTAAATCGCGAATCACCTCAATCCCCTCAATCTAAAATTCAGGGTTGCTTCGGTCGCTTAAATAATAAAACAACACTTCGAGAACGGCCATAAGCTTCATTCGTGTCAAACGCAGATACCAATTCCCAACCCAACTCTCCTAGATCGTTCATCAATCGGTCCAATTCACTACCCTCTACCTTGCCTCCCCAAAGCCCTTTGGTTTCCATCTGAACGGACTTATATTCCCACCGCATAAATCATTCTCCCTAGCGTTGACATCGACGTGTTAAAACCACCCGCAAATCGCAAACATTGGTGTGAGTCGGCCCCGTCTCAAGCAAATTCCCCGTCTGTCCCAACAACGCATGAGAATCAAAACGACTCAACGTGTCCAACACAACTCCAGGATCCCTCACACTGGATATCACCCATTGATGATCAATCCACCCTCCCGCACTCTGCGTGTTTCCATCTTCCCCATCTGTCCCCCCAGATACTACCGCAAACTCTCGCTCACCTCTGATCACCTCGCCAACAAAACTCGCAACATCAGCACTCTTCTGAAACTCCCCTGCCTCCCCGTTCTTGACCCCTCGTAACAATTCCCAGCCGACCGTTAAAACCAAATGCTGATTCCTTCCGCCACGCCCACCTCCATTGCCCCCTTCCACCGCTCCAAAAGATATGCTCGGAACTGGCAAAGCAACCGTCGGCTCACCACCCGAAACCAACCCCATCCCACTACCCATAGAAATCATTTCGCTCACCAACAAAGCACCAAAACGATCGACGCTTCCTTCCCCTGTAACATTCGATTCGGTCCGAACGTGGTACCCCAACGCCTCCGCTCTCTTCGCCGCCGCATCAACCACTGTCCTGTTGTTGGCTAACACGAAAACAGGACGATTCACCGACTTATGCCCCACTGTAACTTGTAACGGTTGCTGCGATTTCAGTAACAACCGAACCTCCTCAAACTCTCCGGGAACAAACCGATCCAATACGCGCAGCGCAAGCTCCGGATCCGGCGCAGGCTCCTCGATCGTTGGCCCAGAGCCAATCATCTCAATGGGATCCCCCAACACATCCGAAATCAAAAGCGTCATCAATGCACCCGCCCGACAACGCCTCGATATCCCCCCACCCTTAACCTCGCTCAAACAGCGTCGTACCGCATTGAGCTCCTGAATCGTAGCTCCACGCAACGATAACGCAGAAGTCAAACGAACCTTCGTGGAAAGATCTAGCCCCTGAATCGGAGCACATAACAACGCCGAGCCTCCTCCGCTAAGCAGAAATATCACGACATCCTCAGGCGTGCACTCCGAGAGCAGTTCCAGCATGCGCTGCGTCCCCTTAACCACCAACGGCGTAGGGGCATTCACCCCCGCTGGACGAGCTTCCAAAACGGTGATCTCCGTCTCAGGAACCCGCCCATCTATCACCAACCCACTAGGTACCGATCCCTCCGGAACATTCACCCATCCGACAATCTGCGGTAAACTTCCTGCCGAGGACCGAAGGACGCTCAGCAAGCCAGCTAACATCCCCGCCCCCGCCTTACCCGCTCCTATCACAACCACTCGCCTAGCAAGAGACAAGTCCTGCGATACGCCCTGAACGGTAAACCACCTTCCGTCCCATGTACAGTTCGCGCTCATCACTCGATCCGCGCGAACCGCATCCACCCCAGCCCGCCAAATCTCAAGTGCATCTCGTGTTAGTTGCGACATTCGTCATTTCGCTAAAAATTAAAACGACAGCAAATACTTGAACAACTCAATCCGCTGGCGTTCATCGAGAGTATCGAGCAACCCTACCGGCATAAACGAATTCTCAGATACTTTGGACTCTTCCACATCCGATTTGGATACCTCGATGGTTTCTGTCGCAGTTCGTATCGTTAAACTGCTATCCCCTTCACTCAGCAATAACCCCGTGATCACTTGCCCGTCATTCGTTCGCACCACTCTCGCTTGATAATCTCGTCCAATCACCGCATTCGGATCGATGACATTCTCGATCGCATACTCAACTCCCTTCGCCCCCGTCCCCTGCAACTTCGGTGCAAACTCCACCGTAGAATCGGCAGGTGCATGGCAAGCTGCACAAAGCTTATCGAAATGTTTCTTACCAGCACCCGCATCGAAGGCCCAAAGTGGTGCTCCCTTATAAGCTTGCACCGTCTTTCGTATCTCTTCTTTCATCGATTCGTTACCAACCCGAACCTGTCCCCATTCCTTAGCGATGCGTTCCATGAGCTTTTCGTCCCCCAGCAATGCCATCTGCCGAGCATAAAAAGCAGTCAAAGCATCCCTCGGAATACGCTCCGCCACCAACCCATCGAGCAACGTGTTTGCCCAAGCCACCCGACTGGTCAGCAGATCCATCGCAGCCGGAATCGACTCACTCTTCAACTCACCAAATCGATCTAACACTTGCTTGGCAATTCCCGGCGCATCGTACTGACGCAACAACGTCAACGCGCGACTCGCTAACTTGGGCTCTCGAATCGCATCGAGAAATAACGGTACGTTTGCCGGCGAAGAATCTCTCTGCAGAATTTCCATCGCCGCTGCGCGGGTCGCAACCGATGTGTCGCTCTTCATCCTTTCCCGCAACCGAGCAAACAACGTTGCGTCCCCCAACTGTGCACCGATCTTCTCCGCCAAATTGCGTATCTCTGCATCCTCGGATTGATAAAGCTTAGGTGCTAATGTATTCCAAGCGAGTACAGGTCGAGTGATCCGCTGACCTCGTATCGCTAACTCAAAAATCTCAAGGTTCTTTCGCAACGCGCTGATTCCATCCTGATGCATCCCAGCAGACAAAGCCGTTCGGCCTGCATCTGTGGTCTTCGCTGCATACCAAAGGATGTTGTCACGCAAACTCTGCAAGGGAGTCGTCGACGACAAACTCAAAGCTTTGTACTCGTTCTCATCCCATAACTTACCAATGGCCTGCCAAAGAATCACCGGTAAATCGCGATCCTGCTGATTCTCCTCCTGCAAACTCAACGTCTCGATCGCTTGCCAAGCCCCCTCCCGCATCGATTCTTGATTCCCCATACGTCCCGCTGCCAAAGCAATCTCACGACGCACCAACAACGACAGATCGCGTGAAGCCAACACAGATAACTTAGAAGTATCACTTAACAATCGCACTGCCCAAGCTCGTACCATTTCATCCGAGTCCTCTAGCCAACGCGCGATATCCTGCGGCTCAACCGCCCGAAGCGTTTGCAATGCCCAAAGCGAACTCAATCGAGATCGCACACCGGCTGCGCTTTCACCCGAATCGCTCCCCAGTTTTCGTATCGATTCCAAAACCCCTGCTGGCACCTCTCGCCCTGCATACCGCTCTGCTAGAACCAACCTCGCGGCCCGTACATGCCAGTCGTTCGCGTGCTGCAAAGCGGCAACCAACTCATCATCACTCGCCGTCGACCAATTGCTCGTCGAAGGTCGGAAAGTCGCATCGTACTTCATCCGATACACACGACCATTTCCACGATCCCATACTTCTACTCCCGGATTGTGGCAGTGTCGCAAATCGACCCAGTCGGTCATATACACCGCTCCATCCGGGCCAACCGCTAAATCAACTCCGACAAATGCTGGATCACTGCATAGAAAGACGTCCTGCCCCGCATGCAAAGCGTTGTAGCCACCTTGCTCGCGCCGCAAAACTTGTTGATTGAGCTGATGGCCATGCAAGTTATGGGTGAGCAATCGATTGCGATACTCCGCCGGCCAGTTATCTCCCAAATAGATCGCCGTTCCAACATGCGAATGCCCCCCGTAAACCTCCCCCGTCCCGGGCTTGCCCGCTCCACCTTCACCCGAATCATAACGCGCCGCAGCTAATAAAAAGTTCTGTAGATGTGGCGCTGTAGGAACTCCCGTATTCGAGATAAAGCTCGCATACCCACTGTTTACCTGATTCCAATAGTGACCTCCATGCATCACATGGGTCGTCCCCCCCTTCCCCCAGAAACTTCTGCAATGTGTCATAAAGAACTGACCATGCTCGTCGTAATCCAATCCCCAAGGATTACTAGTCCCGTGCGCAAACACCTCAAACCGATGCTCGATAGGATCGTACCGCCAAACACCCGCCGCTAAATAAGTCCCTTGCGCTTCCTCGACTCCCGGCTTGCGCACCATCGATGTATTAAACACACCCTGAGTACCATACAACCAACCATCCGGTCCCCACACGAAACTATTCAGCGTCTCATGGGTATCCCCATACCCAAATCCCTCGAGCAACACCAGCGGCGCACTATCCGGCTTATCATCCCCGTTGCGATCCGGAATAAATAACAACTCTGGCGCAGCACCTACCCACACACCTCCATGCCCCACCTCAATCCCACTAGCAAGATTCAACCCCTCGTAAAACACACTGCGTGTCTCGAAAGAACCATCCGTATCGCGATCTTCCAAAATCACAATCCGATCCAAACCTTGACCCTCCGGACGCTTCTGCGGATACGAATGCGCTTCAAGTACCCATAACCTTCCTCGAGGATCAAATGCAAAAGCGACCGGTTGATGAATGTCTGGCTCTGCGGCAATCAATTCTACGGAAAAACCCTTGGGCACATGCATCGACTGCAACGACTTGTGCGCCAATGTCATCCCTTCTGTTTGACTAGCCCCAGCCGATATCGGGTTGGGTACCAAATGCTGCAATACAACATTGAACGTGCTCCGAGGTCCAATATCGGCAGACGCCGTTACCGCAGGTGCCACATCGTAAAAACGAAAGTCGTCAAAGTTCAAATGCCCCCAACCACCAGCGTTTTCATCAACCAGCCTTACGCGGATCTTCTTGCCAATGTAGTCCCGCAAGTCCACTGCCATTCGACGCATCTGCTCTTGGTTGTTTCCTGAAACCTTCGCTATCACCTTCTCAGAACGTTTCGCCTCAACTTCGTCCTGATTCGATGAATCCACCAAAAGGACTTCAACCCGCGTGCTATTCCCCTCCCCACCACCAAACAAAAAACCTGCATAGGGATGGGTCACTTCAAACGGAACCGATTCAAGCGATCCAACCCCAGCATCCTGAACAATCTCATAACCCCCGATAAAGAAGTCTCCTTCTTTGTTGCTCTGCTGCGTCGGCCATCGCTTGTTGATTCCATCTTGATTGACAGGCTGCTTATCAAAGGCATTGCCGCTCGCCGTCCACCCCTCCAACGTCCCCTTCTCAAACCCCAAATTCAAAGGCTCATTGTTCTTCCCTACCGGGACCACACCCAGTTGTTCCGTTTGCAACTTTTGCGACTCCTCAGGCAAGTCAAAGGGCACCAATCGCTCCCGATCCGCCTCCGTAAGGGTCTCCAACGTCACATCGCGAAATGCTATTCTCGTCTCTGGACCAGAATGCAATTGAAGGGCTAAACTCCCCTCAAGATCCCGATCCGAAATCTGTTGATCGAGCAGCGAAGAAAACAACGTCCCGTTGACATAAATATCGATCTGCTCGCCAATCGCAACAATGCGATAATCGTTCCAACCGTTCTCACGAAACAGCACCGGATACTGATGCAAAGGCGCAAAACGTTTCGCTCGCTTTTTCCCATCCGGCAAAAGCTGTACACGCTCTCCTCGCTCGACCAACAAAGCCCGACCGTGCTCGTCGTAAATACGACCCAACCAAGTGCTCCCCATATCAAGGTCCGCTTGGTATCCCGAAACATGATCGATATGGTCGACTTGGCATCGTATCTGGATACCAGAATTGGCCGCAGGCAATCCGGAGAGTTGGAATTGCAACCTGAGCTCAAAATCTTTCAACATCGCTCCGCTAGGTGCTTCGCTCTTCTGAGAATCACCCGTTACACCCGGCCCGCGATACACCAACCACGTATTCTTGTTGAGCGTTTTACCAACCGGTATCTCTCCGACAATCGCCCCTTGCTCTACACGCCAATGATCGGGATCCCCCTCCCACCCCTGCAACGTCTTTCCATCGAAGATCCGCTGCGGCTCTGCAGCCATGACAGCGCTGCTAAAAGTAGCACTTAACGCTAATATCAAGCCAACAACCCCGCGAAGGCTCAACAATACAACACGTACGCTCGGCAGGAGTAACTGCATGGAAAGGTCTCCGGATGGAGCAATAGATGTAAGCAATGGATGGGAGCAAAGCCGGGAGAATGATCATTCGACGATCACGCCGAAGGCAATCAAGGCAACGGACAAATCAACATCGACTGAAACTCAACTTCCGATCCCGGATCATGCCCTTGCAACATGATGGTTCCAGCTTCCGTACGAAGCCCCTTACGCGGATTATCGTTTGGAGCTCGCGTATCGGTCCAAGAAACGACCGGTACACCTTCAATCCAAGTCGCAATGGTTGGCCCATCAGCGACGATGGTCACATGCACGGGCTTGCCCTCGTCACTCAACACCGCTTTTGCATTCTGACGACGAAAAATCGAACCAGATCCTGCATCGACCGCGCGACGCCGATCGTCCTTAAATCCATGGTGTATCTGACACTCGTAACCATTCATGTCCTCACCAGGAATACAGCGAAAGAAAATACCCGAATTGACGTTTTCCGTAAGTGTCAACGCTTTGGCCTGCAAACAAACATTGGCATGAGGTTGCAATAACTCGATATGCCCACGCCCACCCTTGAGCTTGATCGTCCCCGCGTCGGTAAAAGTCGCCTCAATCGATCCTGCTGGTTCATTCCAGTCGCTCTTCGTCGCATTCGGCAACACGCTATAACCGATGGGGCGGATACGAATGTTGCGGAATCGAATCGCTCCCTCTCGGAATTGCAATCCAATCTTCCCTGCGGTCAATCCGGTCGTGTCGTTGTAATCGACAGACTGTTGCCCGTTAACCCAACATTGAATATGCCCTTGGTCCACCAACGCATGCAACGAATGCCACTCTTGCGCCACCGGTTCATCGACTTGTTCGGAGACCTTTGCACGCGCAACCAGCGAACCAGTCGGGAACGGATTATCCGACGGAGCAATATTGAGCTCGAAACAATCCTTGGCCGGATCCTCAGGGGTATCAGAAGTCCGAAGAAATAATCCACTATTGGTGTTCTCGTCCGCCAAAAATTCCAATTCGATCTCGTAATCGCTAAAGCGAACATCGGTCATCAAAAAACCGGCATCCCCCTCGGTCGCGACAATCTCACCATTCTCGATTTTCCAATTGGCGTTGCTCGTGGCTTTCCACCCAAGCAACGATTGACCGTCGAATAATCGGATCCATCCCAAGTCCAAGTCCTCAGGGGTCAGCCGAGCAGCCAAGAGCCCTTCGACATCCACCGAATCGTCCAGCGCCGCTTCTGGCTTTGCATCCGCCGCAGGTTTCGCCGCAGGTTTTGCTCCTTCGGCCTTCTTCGGGTCTTGCGGCTCTCCCGACTCACTAACTGCCTCCGCTGCAACGGCCGCAGCAAAGTCCACAGGTGCCGTTGCGATAGGGCCCGAACACCCAACCATCGCCCCACACACCGCCGTGAATAGACCTGCTCGCAATAAACTAACTTGCTGCCAAAAGATATTCGACCGTAGTTTATGGGTCTGCATAGCTCTCAAGTGATTGAATCGTGATCGAAGATTTCTAGCCATAAGTCAAACCAAGGTGGGAATACGTGGGAGGGAAACACCGCAGAAGGCCAAATCAAAACCAAATGATTTCGCTGGACCAACTCGCGCGTAATATCCCAATGATAGTCGATTTTCTCGGAATTCTCAGGCCCTCTTCCCTCCCCTTGCCGCGACGCCCCCTCTTCATCAGGAACACCGACCAAGCCCCTGCCCTCAAGGCGTTGCAAATTGATCGTCGCAGACTCCAAAGCCAACTCCGTGCGAAGATGTAGCTCCACCGTTGCCCAAGAACTCAAATTGCTGGGCTTGTGAAACCAACGCTCAAGCCCCCATGAAGAAATCCCCCGCGTTGAGAGATCC
>CAZACJ010000030.1:42934-54602 GCA_964483385.1 uncultured Pirellula sp.
CCCGCGTTGAGAGATCCTGCGATGGAAGCTCGGCCAGTGGTTTACAAGCCTTGGTGATGGAAATCCGATGGGAAGGCCGTTGAGGTTTCATTCCAATACAATCTCAGCCACACTCTTGCTCTTGCTCGTACAAACTTCGGCTCGGATACACCCCCGGAGCATCATCGCTGTACCAACGATCAAGGACGGCTTTCCACTCTTCGAAGTTCTTGACTCTTACAAATTGATTCCGAACTTCCAAGTTCTGTGGGTGGGATGCAGAATACTTAATTCCAAATTTTCGCATCGGCACCCCTGCTCGCTCCGGACCATAAAGCTGCTCGGCAAGTCGAAAGTGCTCTAACATCACTTCACGCTGCTCAAATACAGTCGGTGGAGCCGGCAAGGGCTCTCCCCGGAATATCGCTTGGGCCTGACTAAAAACCCATGGATTACCAATACATCCTCTTGCAACCGTCACCCCATCCACACCGGTTTCTTGCATCATCCTCAAACAATCTTGCGCAGAGAACAAATCCCCGCTACCGAGAATGATCCGATCCGGTCCTACGTGCTGCTTGACCTCTCTGAGAAACTCCCATCGACTCGGCCCGATATAACGCTGCTGTACCGTTCTACCATGCACGGTGATCCCCGATATCCCATAAGCAAACGCGCCATCTAATATCTCATAAAAGCGATCGCGACTCTCGGGACTGTCGTCGAGCCCACGTCGCATCTTGATCGTCACAGGAATATCTGGTGGCACGATGTCACGCGTTCGCCGGACAATCTCCAAAGCCACATCGGGTTGACTTAGATGAAATCCACCACGACAGCGACCCAAGACTTTCCGTACCGGACATCCGAAATTGATGTCGATCACCGCAAACCCAGCTTCAACCAGTTTCTGCGCCCCAAGCGCAAACTGCTCGGGCTCCGCCCCCATAAGCTGCCCAGCAACAGGCTGCTCGTCCGGAGTGTTGTAAAGAAAGTGCTGCGTTTTCTTTCGATCCTTTAGACTCACCAAAAACTGGTCGAGCATCACTTCGCACAATGAATACGAAGCCCCCGCGCGACGCGCGATCACCCGCATCGCCCAATCGCTATATCCACTCAATGCCGCTTGTACCACCGGAAACCCAATGTGGACTTTACCGATCTTCAAATCCCACTTGGGTAAAGTTTTTTCCGTCGTAGTCACTGTAGTTGTCATAAAATCCTAAATGCAAACCCCGCATGGCATATTTAACATGAAGTAATTAACCCAGCTTAAAAAATCCATCACCATAAATGCGTCAATCCACTAGGCTTCGGACGCCTGCTGGAACTGAGAAGCAAGAAATGCCGTTGCCTGCTCGGCCACCGGCTTCCATTGCCCAATCGTCGTTTGTCGCACTAAATGCAAACTAGGATACCAAGGACTATCCGTTCGGTCTAACAGCCAACGCCAGTCCGGTGTGAATCCTAACATCAATACCGTCGGCCGCGCCAAAGCTCCCGCAAGATGCACCAGCGAAGTGTCACTGGTGACAATCCAATCGAGGTGATGCAAGATCGCTGCAGTATCCATGAAAGCACCACTCGATTGATCCAAATCCGCTGGCAATCGATAAATCGGCTTGCTCCCCTTCCACTGCGATATCTGCTCCGCCCCCTTCCCAAACTGCAAACTGATCAATTGAACATCCGGCAAAGCACAAAGCGGCTCTAATGACTCCAACGGAAACGAACGGAACATGTCGGCTTGATGATCCGGGTTCCCCTGCCACACCAAACCTATCCGATACTTCGCCGGCGGAAAAATCTGATCGAGTTGACGTTTCCAATACCCAACCAAATTCGGTGGCGACTTGAGATAAGGTGTCTGCCCCGGAATGTTGCTGAGGTTGATCTGCAAGACGTCCGCCACGTCCATCAATGAACAATGATAATCGAAGGGCTCAGGGACCTTCCAAATGTTCGGGATCAAGGATGAAATCCCCTCACAACCCTGCAAAATCGCTCCCAATGCAGCTTGGCAATGCACAATTGTGCGAGCGCCCGCATCCTTGAGAATCTTCGCAAACCGCACGAAATGCAACGTATCTCCTAACCCTTGCTCGGCATACAAAAGGATGGTTTTCCCTCGCAAATCTTGCCCCGTCCACTTGGGCTGCGCATAGCGCTGCTGATGGGCATCGTTGCAGTTCCAACGATGCCTATACTCTTTCCAACCAACCTCAAAATTCCCCTGGAGCAAACTGATCACTCCTAAATTACGATGTAACTCCGCATCCTGTGGATGCAACCGCATCGCATCCGCATAATACCTCAACGCCAAATCAATACGCCCCGACCATGCGTGCAACGTCCCACGATTGCGATACGCATTGAAGTAATCAGGCTTCAAGTCGATCGCCTGTTGAAATCTTCGATCCGCTTCATCAACCCGCCCCAAATAACGCAAGGTGTTGCCAAGATTGTTCAGCGCAATGGGAAACTTCGGCTGTATCTTCAACGCTTGCTCATAAGCCTCGGAGGCCTCCTGAAATCGCTTCAAATCATGCAAAGCCATCCCTAAGTAACACCAAGCATTCGCGTTATGTGGCTCACCGCTAACAATCGCTTGATACTCCCCCAAAGCACCAGCTACGTTCCCCTGCTGATGAATATTCCAAGCCGCCAACAGACGCTGAGTACTATCCTGCATGAGTCGCTCGCTTTCGGTCAAACGTCGCCAACAGGGCGGGTAGTAGAATCAAATCGCAAAACAATGCCGTGATCAGAGTGATAACCCCTAACGCTCCAAATACCCGATGATCGCGAGTATCACTGGTTAACACCGAACTGAATCCAGCGACCAAGACAATCGTTGTCATCATCATCCCGGTTCCCACCTCTTTAAACGATCTTTCAATCACCTCGGATTGTGTTCCACCACCCCGGAACTCTTCGAGATATCGAGACATAAAGTGAATCGTATCATCGACAGCAATCCCAAGACAAATCGTAAAACAACAAACACTGACAACCTCCAACGGTTGCTTCGTAACAACCATATAAGCCGCTGACGCCAATAAAGGTAACATGTTGGGAATAATCGCAATCAAACCAAGTCGCAGCGAACGATATGCAACAGCCAACACCACAAAGATCACCAAAGCGGCACTTCCAAGACTCTTCGTTAAATCCGTAACAATAGTGTATAAATTCCGCCATCGCCAAATCGCTTCGCCCTGCAATTCCATTTCAAGCCCAGGAGTCCTCGTTGCGATCGACTGAACTCCCTCTTCGATCCTCTCAAAGGTTGATTGATAAGCAGCAGTACCAAGATCCTTACAGCGAAACGTAATCGCTCCAACTCCTTGGTCTTCATCAAGTAGTCGCTGTTTCAGCGGTGGTGGTAATAACTCCGACATCGAAATCTTTTCTACCGCCGTCCCCTCTCCAGGTAAAGCATTCAAAAGTGTTACCAACGAAAGCGGATGCCCAATCAATGACTCCTGTTTCAATAATGCTTCAACCTCGCTGATCGCGCTAACCACTTGCTCCTTCCCAATCTTGTCGACGGACCACTTTAAATTCACAGTACATACGTCCAATCCGCCCAAAGCCTGATCCAGATGCTCCAAAGAACGCTGCGCATCACTCCCCGATGGAAACGCTGTCGATTTGCGATCGTCGGGACGCAGCGTCGAGGCAACCCCTCCAAACACAATCGTCAACACAATCGCAAAGGCACTCATGGCAATGCGATGATCCAATATCCATCGAATAATTGGATCAAACCGTCTCAAGACTCGATTCAACAAATCTCGCTCCGATCCACGCGTAAATCGCTTGCTCCATGATGTCATACTCAGCAACGGTAATACCAACATCACTGAGATCCAAGTCGCAATAACTCCGAGCACACAAGCCCACCCAAACTCACGTACCACTTCATGATTTGCCCAAGCCAAAGAACCCATTCCAATAGCCGTCGTTAACGAAGTTAAAAAACAAGCTATCCCAACCAACTCCAGCGTTCGCTTGCACGCATCTCGAGCAGGCAGCCCCTCCGTCATGCACTTGCGAATGTGAATCATCATGTGCACACCATCGGTAAAACCGACGAGACTGAGCAAAACAGGCAGAATAACAAAAGTAAACGGATTCTCTTGAAGATCAAAATAACGCAGAAACCCAAGCGTCCAGAACACGCCCAAAAATGGTGCCGCCGCCACCGCTATGACAACCGATAACCCCCGAAACAATATTGTCGCCATCAACAAAATCATCCCGTATCCAATGATCTGATATCGCACCTCATTACTGCGATTATTCTGAAGCAACACCACGCGAAGCGGCACCGCACCCGTCATGTGAAACTCAAGCGGAACCGCAGGGTAGCGGCTAGCAACCTCTCTCGCCTTACGCAATATCGGCTCCGTACAATCGGAGTTCTTCTGGATGAATACCCAATCGTACTGAATCTCCATCAATGCTGTCTGCGCGTCAGATGAAAGCATCTGCCCGACTACCAATGGATGACTCACCGCCTTCTGTTTCGCAACGTCAAACCGCTGCTGCGTTGCATTTGCTCGCGGCAAGATCGGCTCACTCAACCCAAAAATGTTCAACGGCGGCGCTTGATCCAACGAACGAACCGAAGCCACCATGTCTAACTTGCCAACCTCTTCGTACACCTCGCGAAATGCCTGTGAACCCTCCGGAGTAAAAATCTTCGGACACTTCACCACCAATACCGCTTCCGCACGCCCCGCCCCTCCAACTCCCCCCCGACGACCAAACCGACGCGGAGGCTGAGTCCCCTGACTACCACCTCCACTACCACCCGCGCTTCGGCTCCCCCCTTCGCTCCCCTCCATGGCGTCCGACCCACCAAACCCCAACCTCGAGCGAAGCTTCTGAGGCCATTCTGAATCGACATAACCTCCAATCGCCAACGCAGTCAATAAAATCAATAGCCCTAAACACCAACGAGGATAATCCATCACCGAGGCAAAGAGCCGGCTTACGGTACTGACTTGCGGTGTCTCATCTGACTTGTTCGAATGCATGAGTATTTCGGCCTATCTCACTTAAATCAGCGATCTCGCTTTCGTGCCGCACGCATCAACTCCTCATGAGACAACTCGCGATTGTTATCCGTATCAACACGAAAGAATCCGAAATCTCGCAACACCTTAGGTGCCTCCTCCCAACTCACCACTCCGTCGCCATTCACATCCCAATCGCGCAAATACTTGTCTGCATACTCCCGAGCACCAGACGATCCCTCCATCAACTCCGTTTTCGCCCCGCTACTCGAAACTCTCCCCTCACTCCGCTGCGAAATCGAACGCGCCGGAGCACTCACTCCGCTAGGCTCAAGTGGCCGCGACACCTCAAAAAAAGCTACCGCCATCTCCTCCCAAGTCTGATCGCCCCACATCACATACTCTTCCGCCGCCGGATTGGCTGGATTGCTCTCGGAGTTATCAAACGCAACCGTAAAGTCTAACGAGTCGATATCCGCAAGCGGAATTCGATCAACCCATTCATACGTATGCTGCCAATTGAAATCGTACCTCGGCACGCTCAACAATGTCTCCGCCTGCGAACCTCGTAACGCTCGAAGCTCAAACGACTTTCCCCGCAAATGCATATGCGGCGATACCGCTAACAACTCTCCATCCTTCGGAAAACGCGGAACCCTCGCTGTTACCCGATGATCCGACACCCCAGGCGGAATTTCAAAGTCTTGGTCAATCCCCACCACCGTAAAAACTTCGTGCGTTACCGTCTTCGGGTCAACAAACGTCATGCCAATCTTCGACAAGTCGCTCGTAGGTCGTCCATTGGGAGTGTAATGCATCTGAAAAACGAATTTGGAACCCGCCGGAATCTTTCTCGCATACCCCGCCGGAAATCGCGTAGCCATCTGACCAGGAACATAAGCCGTCAACCAACCTATCCCCAAAAACTCTGCATCATCCGGAGGACGTATAAACACGATCGCATGATGCACTACCGAGGGATCACCAGGAATCACCTGCGCTGCCGATACCCACCGGTCCTCCTCAAGCTTCGGATCGACGACAAAGTACTGATAATCCACTGTCCCACTCGCAGGAATCTTGTAAGGCGTCTGACGCATCGATACCACCAATTCCGGCTCCCGCTCCAGTCGCCACCCTCCAGTCGAAATGGATGGTGCCTGCAACGACTTTGTATCCCCAATCGGTGCTCCCGCCCGAACCCACTGACGTACTACCTCTACCTCCTCTCGACTCATCGATCGCGAATTCTTAAACACTCCATGCTTGGGGTCAGCATGCCAAGGAGGCATGCGGCCGTTATCAATCACCTCTAAAATCATCTCCGACCATCCCGGTAACTCCGCTATATCCGTAATGTCAAACGGTCCAATCTCACCAGGACGATGACACTCCATGCAGTGCTTGTTCAATATCGCGGCTACCTGATTGGCATAAGTCACCTCATTGGGCGATGAAGCACCTATGTTTGAATCCTCCCGATTCCCCATGAACTTGCGATCAAACGCAATCTTGCACCCGACCGGCTCTGTAATCGCTATCTGCGGTGACTCCCCACGTAACGCCGTATCGATCGCTATCGCAAGATCCTCACGCGCTACCTTCGACTTGGTCACCCCCGGTGAATATTGATCGTCGATCCTCCCCCGATACACCAACTCCCCCTGACGATCGACCATCACCACCTCAGCCGTTCGCGTCACCTGCCACTTCCGCGCTAACGCTTGATCCTCATCCTTGACCATCGCAATCGTTATCCCGACCTCCTTCGCAAACCGAGCAATGTCCTCCTGCGTGTCCTGCAAATTACTCATCACCCCAACCCACTCGACTCCCGAAGCACGATATCGATCCTGTAACTCCTCAACTCGACGCGCATACAACTTCGCCACCGGACATTCACAACCCAAAAACACCCACACCCGTACCGTAGTACCGTCTCTCCATTCAATCGCCTGCCCGTCAATTCCCCGAACGGCTAACTCCCCATCCGTAAAACCGCTAGCTTCCTGGATGATCCAACCCAAACTCATCACTGCCACAAAGGCCGAACACATCATCCAAACCGCAAACGCCCCCATCCAACATCCCACTCGTTCGGTTCGCATGGAATTACACCTTTCAAATTAAGCCCGCCTTCACGACGGCTTCCTACTGGCTCGCACCTAGCTATGAGCAACTTCTTCACGGCTCTCAACAAAATTCAGCGACCTAGTTTTATAGGAAACAGCCAAATTTCGACAGCCGAACCCCCACATTCCGACCCACACGCAAACCAAAGGCGATCCATTCACACCAGCATATTACAACGCGTTTATCTAACGGATTCACGCATAAGTCCTCCAGAAAAACAACCAAGAGCCTACCGTATTTCCTTGAAGTTTGCGCAATTTGCAAGCAAAATGCGATGGTTCTCTCGGTTGTTTTGAACCAACCATACCCTTCGCCCTCGGAGCAAACCAATCCAAGCGGCTGGAAAACATACATACGGAGCAACGATTCGATGCGCAACTTGATGAAATACCTCCGATACGCCGGAGCCTGTCTTGCAGTCCTCTCATTGTTAGAACTTCAACCAGATCCGCCGACGGCAAGCGCCCAAGACACCCCCGCTCCAACTGCCGAACCTAAACCAGCCGAACCCGCCAGTCCCGCTGAACCCGCTGCCAGCGAACCTACCCCTCAACCTCCAACTCGACAAGAATCAGGCAATCGACCCCAACGACGCCGCTTCGGCCAACGACCGACGGAAACCGCCCAAGAACCAGCAAAACAAAACGAAACCAAACCCACCACGCCCACGGAACAACCTCCGGCGGAAACCAAGCCAGCCGAAGGCAATAAGCCCCCCGCAGAAAACAAAGAAGAAGTAGCCACTCCGCCAACTGCAAAAGACCCCTCCGTCGATAATCGATTGAACGCGATCGAAAAACAACTCGGCGAAATCGCCAAAATGCTCCAAGGAATCAAACCAGCCGAAGGCGCAAAATCAGAAGCATCCTCATCGAAAGATCCCAACGCGAAAGATCCCAACGCGAAAGACCCCAACGCCAAAGAATCGACGAACAAAGAGAAAGAAGCCGCTAAACCCAAGTGGGACGGCTCAATTCCAAAGGAATGGACCAAAGGCATTCGCTGGAGAAGTATCGGTCCTGCGAACATGGGAGGACGTATCGTCGACCTCGCCGTCAACGAACGTGATCCAAACACTTGGTGGGCCGCTACCGCTTCCGGTGGCTTGATCAAAACTACCAACAACGGTAACTCCTTCGTCCATCAATTCGACCGCGAGGCAACTGTTTCGATCGGTGCAGTCGCAGTCAGCGCCAGCAATCCGGACATCCTCTGGGTAGGCACCGGTGAAAACAACCCTCGTAACTCGGTCAGCTACGGAGATGGGGTCTACAAATCCACAGACGGCGGGAAAACTTGGGCCAACATGGGCCTTAAGAAGACCTTCCAAATCGGCGAAATCGTTATCCATCCAACCAACCCGGATATCGTCTACGTCGGCGCTCTTGGTCGCCTCTATGGCAACAACGAAGAACGAGGCGTCTTCAAAACCGTCGATGGCGGGAAAACTTGGGAACGCTGCTTCTACATCGATGACCGTACCGGCATCATCGAAATGCAAATGAGCCCTGCCGATCCAGAAACACTCATCGTCACCGCTTGGGAACGCCTCCGCGATGGCTTCGATAGCTGGCCCGGTAGCGAAATTCCTATCCCCGAAGGCTACGGCGGATACGACCCAATTCGCAAGTGGGGGCCCGGAAGCGGTCTGTACAAAACGACCGACGGTGGCAAAAACTGGAAAAAGCTAACGAAAGGTCTACCCACAAGCCAAATGGGACGCATCGGGATCGATTGGTACCGAAAAGATCCCAATGTCCTCTTCGCTGTCATCGATTGCGAAAATATCGGCAAAGGCCCAGCACCCTTAAACGTCCTCTGGGGTGCCGTCGGCGAAAACCGCGAGAACCAAGTCACGGTCACACAAGTCTATGCCAACAGCCCAGCCGCGAAAGCAGGCTTGAAAGTTGGTGACATCATCGAATCACTAAACGACGAAGCGATCACAGACTTCGACCGTATCCTCGATACCATCCGCGATAAGAAAGCGGGAGACACATTTAAGACCGCCGTAAAACGTGGCGCAGAATCGATCACCCTCGAATACACGCTCGTCTCGCGTGGCGCAAACCGTTCAGGAGAATCCGGAGGTGGTGGCGGATCCATGCGCACCCTCGGACTCTTCGGTGCCTTCGGCGAAGATGCCGACGAAGGACTCAAGATCTCGACAATCTTCCCTGAGAGCGCCGCGCAAAAAGCAGGCATCCAAGCAGAAGATATCATCACGGAATTCGACGGTAAGAAATCCCAATCTTGGGAAGAACTCCTCGAACAACTCGGCAGTA
Organism: uncultured Pirellula sp.; assembly: GCA_964483385.1. Classification (GTDB taxonomy): domain Bacteria; phylum Planctomycetota; class Planctomycetia; order Pirellulales; family Pirellulaceae; genus JBKCUI01. The sequence continues at coordinate 52,356 of CAZACJ010000030.1, forward strand.
AAAACGCAGGTGATAAAGTCAAAGTCAAATACATTCGACTCGGCGAAAGCAAAGAAATCGAAGTAACGCTCGAAGCCCGCCAAGGTGGCCCCGGCGGCGGAGGTAGTGCCGGCGGTACAGGTGGCACTGGTGGCGGACAAAGCACTCAACCACAATCAAGCACGTACATCGGTATCACCGGTGATACCGGTCCAGACGGTGGTGCGAAACTCTCAAACGTTACCGAAGGTGGACCCGCCGAAAAAGCAGGTGTACTCAAAGGAGATATCATCGTCGCAATCAACGATAAAGATGTACCCGACTATCGCGCAACCCTCGATGCGCTTCGCGGCAAACGTGTCGGCGACAAAGTCAAACTCAAAATTAAACGTGGTGAAGAAAACAAAGAAATCGAAGTCACCTTTGAAAACCGACCCGGCCCAGTACGCCCCTACACCGCTTCCCTCGGCGGTCAAGCTCCCAACATCCAAGATCAACAAGGAGCAAAAGGATACGAATATGGCGGGATCTACAAGTCCGTCGATGGCGGTGAATCTTGGACGCGAGTCAATAGCCTTCACTCCCGCCCCATGTACTTCAGCGTCGTTCGTGTCGATCCAAACGATGATAAAAATGTCTACTTGTTAGGTGTATCCCAGTTCAAATCCTCCGATGGAGGTATCACCTTTGATGCAAATCTCGGACGCGCGGTACACGCAGATGGTCACGCTCTTTGGATTGACCCCCGCGATGGACGACACATGATCATCGGGGTCGATGGCGGTGTGTACACCACCTACGATCGCGGTAACCGCTGGGATCATTTGAACACCCTAGCTCTCGGTCAGTTCTATCACGTTGCTATAGCGCCAAAGTACCCTTACTACGTCTACGGTGGCTTGCAAGATAACGGCACTTGGGGCGGCCCTGCGATCTCGCTTAACGGCTCAGGACCTGTCAACGAAGACTGGCTAAGCGTCGGCGGTGGCGATGGATTCATGTGCCGCGTCGATCCCAATGATCCCGAGTTGGTCTACTGGACTAGCCAAGACGGAAACATGGGACGACGAAACATGAAAACCGGTGAACGAGCCTCTATCCGCGCTGTAGCACCTGAAGGTGAACCCGCTTACCGATTCAATTGGAACACTCCGTTCATCCTCTCGAACTTCAACTCCCGTGTCTTCTACGCTGCGGGCAACTATGTCTTCCGTTCGTGGGATCGCGGTAGCAACCTCGAAAAAATCTCCCCAGAAATCACTCTCACCAAACGTGGATCAGCCACCGCTCTCTCCGAATCGCCACGCAGCCCCAATGTGTTGTACGTCGGTACCGATGATGGCGCTCTGTGGGTCACCCGCGATGCCGGCAAGACTTGGTCTGACATCACCAAAAACCTCGGACTTGTCGCACCTCGCTGGGTCTCGACCATCGAAGCCTCTCGCTTTGAAGAAGGACGAGTTTACGTCTGCCTCGATGGACACCGATCTAATGACGACGACCCGTACGTTCTGGTCTCCGAAGATTACGGCAAGACCTTCAAGTCCATCCGTGCGAATTTACCTTGGGGATCAACACGATGCTTGCGAGAAAGCCCCTTCAACGAAAACGTACTTCTCGTAGGTACCGAGTTCGGGTTGTTTGCGACTGCCAACCGTGGCGAAACTTGGAGTTCCTTGAACTCAAATCTCCCGACCGTGGCAATCTTCGATTTGGCATTCCATCCAAACAACGGAGAAGTCGTCCTGGCAACCCACGGACGCAGCTTGTGGATCGGTGACATCACCGCTCTGCACCAGCTCGCACCAGCTCACCTAACCGAATCGCCAAACCTTTACAAACCAACCACTGCAATCCGATGGCGTCGTGAAGCTTCGCGCGGGACAACCAACCGCCGCTTCATCGGTGAAAATCCACCAGCAGGCGCAGTGATCTACTACACCTTGCCGAAGAAAGCTGAGAATGTCTCCGTGAAAATCATCGACGTATCCGGTCAAACACTACGCGAAATACGCGGAAGTAACGAAGCGGGCCTGCAACGGGTCACTTGGGACTTCATCGCTCAAGGTGGCGGACGAGGACAAGGAGGCGGAGCAAGTGGCAGTGCAGGAGCCGCGGGTGCACCAGCTACAACGAGCGGTGAAGGTACCGGAGGCTCAACCCCAACGGCGGCCGGTAGTGCATCAGGCCAAGCCACCGCATCAAGTGGGCAAGCAACGAGCGGGCAAGCCGCAACTGCAGGGCAAGGGCGTCGTGGCAGCGGCGGAG
>CAZACJ010000031.1:0-54174 GCA_964483385.1 uncultured Pirellula sp.
GTCTTTTGAGCCGGAAAGCGCGAGCTCCGGGTAGTCTTTTGAGCCGGAAAGCGCGAGCTCCGGTTGGTTTTTTGTGCCGGTGCTCAACGGAAGTCGTTGATCGTCAAGAGCGTCGTCAGCGTGTAACCTGCTTGCTCTATCGCTTCCCGACCACCTTCTAAGCGATCAATCACCCCAAGGATCCCTAAGACTTGTAGCCCCGCATCCTTGGCTGACTCGGCAGCCTTCAATGCACTGCCACCACTTGTGATCACATCTTCGACGATCACACACGTCATCCCGGAAACAACCGGACCTTCAACCAATTTTCCTGTACCGTGCGTTTTCGCTTCTTTACGAACCATAAAACCGCGAGTAGCAAGCCCACGTTGGCCGGCAAGAACCACAACGGAGGCTGTGATCGGGTCAGCACCAATTGCCAATCCGCCAACGGCATCCGGAACCTGAGTGAATTTACTTCCGGTAACAATATCCAATAAACCAGCCCCAATCATATTTGCGCCCTGCGGGTGCAACGTGACCTTGCGGCAGTCTAGGTAGAAGGTTGCTTGCTTACCACTTGCCAACGTGAAATTGCCAAATTGCAACGCATGCTCACGGATCAATGCCTTGAGCATTTCTTTATCGTATTGCATATCAACTCGGTTCTAAATTGGATTTGCCCTTACCGTCGTATGGTCACTTGCGACCCGCGTCCGAGCATACCAAAAACATCCGCGGCATCCAGCGGTGAGAGGCTAATACAACCCAATTGAGAAGAGCCTGTATCCACATCGGGGGATCCGTGAATGCAAAGATCTTGGCCTAAATCGAGCCAATACCCTCCAAAAGGATTCTTGGGATCATTAGCGGAAATCTGCATCCCGTTGCTCGCGTAGTAATTGCGGTTCCGCTGCTTGTCCAAAATCTGATAAACGCCTGGGCGGGGTTCTGGTTCGGCTCCAAAGGTCGCTGGATATCGTCCCGCGTAGAGTTCGCCCAGGAAAAGCGTCATCTCACTCGTATTCAAATCGATCTCTGCTCGGAAGGGTCCAGGAATCACTTTGATCTTCATTCCTGCGGGGGGTGTTGAGGTAGCCTCAAGTCCATTGATTCGGGACAAGACATCCACTGGCACATTGCAGGTTTTTGCAATTTGCTCCAGCGTCTCTCCTGGGGCAACCACATATGGCATGTCAAGCAAATGCCTTCGTGAGTAAATCACTTCCCTCGCCAGAGCATCAAGCATATCAACAAGATCTTCATGCTGCGATTGCGGCAGGTCTTGGGCATTGTAAAAAACTGAAAGCATAGCCAGGGCCTCTTTCAATTTCCCTGCTTCCGCTTGCTCCATCGCCATCCGTTTGGCATTTTCAAACGACTTCCCAGATGATGACGTTGGCATCCTCGGCGTTGCGGACTGATCATCGATGAGCTTCGGTTGTGTCGCATCCGCAATGCTCTTTGCGTCTCCATGTAAGGAAGGAAGATCTAGCGGTGGAACTGGCGGAAGATTCGAAGGTGCTGTGCGGTTGGCAGGCAAACTCAACCCAAAACCAGGCTCCTTTGAACTCGACGCGCTGGCCAAGGCTACCGAAGAAACATCATTCATTCCTGCAACGCCATTCGCCGTGCCACTGTCCGGCAGGAGACTTGCCGAATCAGGCCCCGTTCGAGGAACCGGCGCGGTCTCTGGCAAGCCAGCGGGTGGGGAAGCAGGAAGCTCCAACGAAGGAATCTCTGGCAAACTAGGAGGTGAATTGGGGGGGAGTGCATTGGGAATCGGAGGAATACTCTCTCCCGAACCTCCCAAGTTTTCTCGGTTGGTGTCCTTCGAAGGCGATCCGAAATTGGGTGCAGGCCCAGAAGCAAATTTTGCAAACGCATCCGCGCCAGAAGTCGAGGTTGGGGGATTTGCCCCCGAAGGTTTTGATTCAATGGCACCAGAAGCCGCCGGCACCGCTGCGAACTGCAAAGGGGGCGGAGCACCACCCTCGGAAAGAACAGCAACATCCGCCGCGAGCATATCGGGATCCACTAAGTTCTCGATGTTCTCAGGGAAACGGGTTTCCTTGTGATTCAGAGCAATGTACCCCCCGTAAAGCACGAAGAGCAACAATACTACAACCACTGCTGTCTTGATCGTTTGCACTGCGGTCCTCCTGACCGAATAGTATCCTGAACCGGAAATCACTTTCAACAAGGATGCTAAAAGGGATCAATCATCGAAGTCAATCTCAATTTTCCCGTCCGCTTCCTGGATTGGGTAAGTCCGTAACATCCGCTGGCAAGTCACGGCGTTGTTGCCGTTTTTAAGTTCATACATCCAACCATGCCAGGGGCACTGTACTGTCCCGTTCGCTAATTTGCCTCTCGCCAATGGTCCACCCTGGTGCATACAAAGCCCATCGAGAGCGTAAAGCTGGCCTTCGTGGCGAAATATGGCAATGACATTGCCCTCCCAAAGCACCTCGGCACCTTCTCCCTCAAGCACCATTCCCGAGTCGCCCACCGTCTGCCAAGCCATGGAAATCCTCATCACAAGCAAATAGGAGGAGAATGCAATGCATGAAGGATGGCGAAAAAAACGCCAAAGAGCCTTCCCCCGGCACAAAACTGTAATACCAAAAACGTTTTTTGACTACAATCTGCCACTTGCCCTCGCCGCAGAATCACTGCAAATGGTGCCCCAGGGAACTCGCGAAGACCGACGAGACCACAGAAATGCAGAACAGAAGAAATCCAATTCGGATCACTACACTCAAATCCCCGTTTTTCCTGTTGTTCCTCTTCGGCTATTTCAACGCTCTTCCAGCAACCGCAGTTGCTGACGATCTTATGCCAAAAAAAATCACCTCGGTTGAAGGTATCAACGAATACGCTCTGGAGAACGGCCTGAAAGTTCTCTTGTTCCAAGACCGCAGTCAGCCAAAAGTTACAGTGAACTGCACCATCTTTGTCGGCTCACGCCACGAAGGATATGGCGAAGCAGGAATGGCCCACTTGCTCGAGCACATGCTCTTCAAAGGAACGGAATTGCATCCCGAAATTCCAAAGATGCTCAAAGACCGCGGTGCCGATTTCAATGGAACCACGTGGCTCGACCGTACGAATTACTTCGAAACTCTCCCCGCAACCGACGAAAACCTAGAATTTGCTATTCGTCTAGAAGCCGACCGCATGGTCAACAGCAAGATACTCGGCGAAGACCTGCAATCGGAGTTCTCTGTAGTCCGCAGCGAATTTGAACGCGGAGAAAACAATCCGATCGGTGTCCTGCAACAGAGAATGAGCTCCACGGCATTTCAATGGCATAACTACGGCAAATCCACGATAGGCAACCGTAGCGACATCGAACGCGTTCCCATCGATGCCCTGCGAGCGTTCTACCGAAAATACTACCGCCCAGATAACGCAATGCTCATCGTGGCCGGTAACTTTGACGAATCCAAAGCCTTGCAGTGGATCCAAAAGTATTTCGGCGCACTGAGCCGACCGAAGTCTCCGCTGCCACAGACCTACACTGTCGAACCACCTCAAGACGGTGATCGAATCACCACTGTTCGCCGCGTGGGAGATACTCAATACGTCGGTGCGGTTTACCATATTCCGGCCGGTTCCGACCCAGCCTTTCCCGCAATCGAACTTCTTTCAATTCTCTTGACTGATGTTCCTAGCGGGCGTTTGTACAAGTCCATGGTCGAAACCCAAAAGGCTACCTTCGTCGCCGCAGACGCTTCCCCTCTGCACGATCCAGGTCTAATGACCTTCCTGGCACAAGTCCCCAAAGACAAGAGTATCGAAGAAGCCAAAACGTTGCTGATCGATACTGTTGAGGGACTTGCATCCGCGCCAATCACTGACGAAGAAGTCGAGCGCGCCCGACGACAATTGCTCAACGATCGTGAAATGATGGCCGCAAAAACGCAATCCCTCGCAATCACCCTCAGCGATTGGGCCGCGCAGGGCGACTGGCGATTGTATTTCCTATTCCGCGATAACCTCGAGAAGATGACCGCCGCCGATTGCCAACGCGCCGCTCAGCAATATCTCGTTCGAAACAACCGAACCGTAGGAATCTTCGAACCAGTCTCCGCTTCCGAGCGAATCTCTATCCCTGAACGCCCAAATCTCAGCGCAATGCTGGAGAACTACACCGGTCGCGAAGCAGTTAGCGAAGGTGAGCAATTTGACCCAAGCCCCAAGAATATCGAGTCGCGGCTCACGCGTGGAAAGCTCAAGTCGGGTATTCCCTATGCAATGCTCCCGAAGAAAACTAGGGGACAAACAGTCAACCTCACCATCAATCTTCGGTTTGGCGACGAAGACTCCTTGAGAGGCAAGGCCTTGGCCGTCGAATTCCTCGGCCCCATGATGGAACGTGGTACCAAGTCCCTTCCACTACAAAAACTCAATGATCGATTAGACGAACTCAACGCCAATGTCAGCATCCAATCGTTCAGACAAGTAGTCAACGTCAGCATCGAATGCAAACGAGGTTCCTTATTAGAAGTCCTTAGCGTCGTTCGCGAAATGCTCCGCGAACCAAGCTTTGACGAAAAGGAATTCCTAATCCTCAAAGATCAATTCGTCGCGCAACTCGAAGCCCAATTGCAAGAACCCCAAGTTCTCGCATCACAATCCGTAAACCGAGCACTGAATCCCTACGAACCCGGCGACATCCGATACGATCCGACCATCGAAGAGGAATTACAGAACCTACGGAAAATCAAACTCCAAGAGATCGCCGATCTTCATGCCGACTTCCTGTCGGGCAACCAAGGTGAAGTTGCCGTAGTCGGAGATTTTGACATCGACGAGACCGAAAGTAAGCTATCCGAAATCCTTAGTAACTGGAAATCCGATATTCCGTATCAACGAGTCGCAGTCGCGCCGACGATCGACTTGAAATTACCCATCAAAACTATCGAAACCCCAGACAAAGCGAATTCCGTTTACTATGCCGCTCAACAGTATGCCCTTCGCGATGATGATCCGAAATACGCTCCTCTAGTCATGGGGAACTATATTCTCGGTGCCGGGGCCCTCTCCTCGCGCCTCGGGGACCGCATTCGGCAAAAAGAAGGACTCTCCTACGGTGTAAACAGTAGCCTTCGCGCTAACCCAATCGACGAATTCGCTGTGTTCACCATCACCGCAATCGCAAACCCCTCCAACCGAGACAAACTCGTCGCGGCAATCGATGAAGAAGTTCGAAAAATTGTCAGCGAAGGAGTCACCGAAAAAGAACTCAAAGATAGCGTCCAAGGGTTCCTGCAAAGCCAACAACTCAACCGCTCCCGCGACGCCACACTGGCCGGACTTCTCGCAAACAACCTCTTTGCTGGACGCGATATGACGTATTACGAAAGACTAGAATCACAAATTTCTAATCTCACCGTTGAATCCGTAAACGAAGCTCTCGCCGAGTTTTTAAACCCCAATAATCTTGTTATCTCCACCGCTGGAGACTTCAACAAACCTACCCCAACACCCAAGCCATAAATGCATTCCAATGTTCCTGAGGCAATCCTCAAACTCTGGCCAGCAACTCGCTGGAGTGGAACCACTGGAGTGATCGCAGTCAGCGGCGGACCCGATAGCGTCGCTCTCCTTAGGGCAATGCACTTCAGCATCGCTTCCGGACTGGTCGCTTCCAATACCAAACTTGTCGTTGCTCACTTCAACCACCGATTGCGCGCAACTGAAAGCGATCAAGACGAATCATTCGTCATTGAACTCGCAAAACAACTTGGGGTCGATTGCGTCACAGACCGCAGGCCGCTGTCCCCCTCCGAAACAGCGATCCAAACAACCGAACTTGAAGCTCCTCTGAAAAACGTCCCCTATAGAGGAAACGAAGCCCAATGGCGAAAAGACCGTAATCGCTTTTTTCGCCAAGTCGCTCTAGACCATAAAGCAACTTGGATCGCCACCGGCGCTACGGCCGACGACCAAATTGAAACTTCTCTACACCACTTGCTCCGCGGCTCTGGACCAACTGGCATCGCTGGCGTCCGCTTCGAGAGAACCATCGCACCTGGTCTTTTACTCATCCACCCAATGATCGAAACCTGGAAAGACGAAGTCCTCGACTATCTCAGTTCAATCAATCAACCGCACCGCAGGGACGCCAGTAACGATCTCTTGCACTTCACTCGCAATCGAGTTCGACACGAACTGATCCCCTACTTGGAATCGTTCGCTGGCACGCCGCATCTGAAGAAACGACTGTTCGTTGCAACACAATTGATCCGCGAAGAACACGCACTGATCGAATCACTGGCAAGCCAATGGCTAGAAAGGAATCCTCCGACGTTTTTTAACGATGGATTCCAGTTCTCGTTAGAAGCTCTGCGTGAAACACCTTGGCCTGTCCTACAAGTCGCCTTCGTCACTTTATGGCACCAACTCCAGTGGCCCTTGCAAGATTGCACACACCAACATTGGCAACGCTCAAAGGAACGCCTACAGCAAGCCACCAAAACAACCCATCCGGTTCAATGGCAATTCCCTGCGGGGGTACTCTGGCGATGCGCACGCAAACATCTGCGTGTTACCCGACAAGTCAACCAGCCGAACCAAACTCCACAGGAATGAAACTCGCAAAAGGGACTTACTGTCCAAGAATATCAAGTCGACAATTCCCCGGCACCAAACGAATGCTCGGATAGCTTCACGCACCTAATCCTTGACTTTCCCTAATGCGCTCGTTGATCTTGCCTCGCTGAAACGACATCCAAGCTCCCCACGCACCGCCCAGCAATCCCACGAGCCCCCCAATCGTCCCGAACACCATGCCTAACGTCGGACCCGAGTTAGGAAACCACTGAATGAAGGCTTGTGCTGTACCAAGGAGACACCCAAGTCCGATCAGCCCCCAAAACAGTCCCACCGCTCGCTGATTTCGAACCTTCGCGTACGCCTTAGCAGTCTCCTCATTCCACTCTCCGAGCATCGGTTCCGACTCCGACAGGCTCCGCCGAGAGCTGATCCATGCAAGTAGTAAAACCATCGGAAGCATGACACCAAGACTGAGCAGGGAGACGTACCACGCGCTGCGCTGCGACTGCCCGAGTTGCACCAATTTTGTAGCACCTATCGCTCCCGTTGATGCTTCCATGCCGCTGATAGGAAATTGCGCAAAACCTCTCGCCAACACAGCCATCAAAGGTAGAGCGACCAAAAAGCCTCCGAGGGCTAGCATCCAAGACTTGATAGGTGATTGCTTTTCGCGGTTTACCAAAGAAGCTGTACGCACTGAACTACCGGATTCAAACGTGACCGAAGTCACTTGCCCCTCGCGTTGCTCCCCACGATCGTAAGGGCCAACCAAACTCGGTTGCTTGAGACGCAACAAAGGCATCGCCACAAAAAACCAAATCAACATAAAACAAGCCTGAGCGATTCCAATCGGCAAATACCCTTCCCCACCCCCCAAACTCCTAACGATCCAACTCAAAGCAAACCAAACACAAAGGGAAACTAATGTCCAACCCAGCAATAGTCGTTGACGGACCCGAACCAATTCGCCGGTTTCCGGCGTCAATGTCCTGTCCTTCATCAACGAAATAAAAAGCAATGGAAAGAGTATTAACCCAACCGGCAAAACCAACATCCCAAGGTCATTCATGGCGTGAACCCCCTACATAGATTTCCAATATTTCTCAAATTGCTTTTCCACAATCGCTTCTACCATTGCCAACGACAAACCAGCGATCTTGGCATCCGCCAAAGCATTGGCAATCGAAGCCTCCACTCGCTTGCGAGCTTCTAACTGCGCCTGCCCTTTACGCTCGACCGTGGCAATCAACACCGTTCCACGACCACGCCCCGACGACATTAAGCCTGCCTCCGTTAACTCCCGATAGGCACGAGCTACAGTATTGAGGTTTACCCCCAAATCTGCCGCCAACTGACGTACAGGTGGAAGCTCATCTCCCACCTTAAGTTTCCCCTCCGCAATCAATCGGCGAAACTCGCCGACCAACTGATCGTGAATGGGAATCGTACTTTCCAGTGAAATGGTAATCATGATGACTCAATGTATCATTCTTTGATACTTAAGGCAAGCTGAAAATCGAAAAAACAACGAAGATTACGTCGAGAATACCACCACCTGTTTTTCTGTTACGACAGATGAACCCCGTGCGGTTGCTACACAAGCGAGACGTTTTCCGCTACGATTTCCACGACTTTTGAGCGGAGCCGAACCGCTCCTTCGAAACCAAAACCCATGATCAATGCCCTCGCGAACCCCATGAATACCTCTAGCTCATCCCCGGAACCAATTCTAATCCGTGTCGGTCATAGCCCAGATGCCGACGACGCCTTCATGTTCTATGGCCTTGCGAAAGATTGCTTTGATACGAAATCGTATCGCTTCGAACATGAACTCGTCGACATAGAAACTCTCAATCGACGGGCCTTTCAAGGCGAACTCGAACTCACGGCCCTCAGCTTGCACGCTTATGCTTACCTTAGCGATCGCTATATGATCTGCTCGTGCGGCGCGAGCATGGGAGACAACTACGGGCCGATGATTGTCACTCGTTCGCCCAGCACCCGAGAGGACTTGCGAGGAAAAACAATCGCAGTTCCAGGGACCCTAACGACGGCTTATCTGTCCTGTCGGATGTGGCTCAAGGAATTCAAGGAAGTTGTTGTTCCATTCGACCAAATCCTCGACGTGGTCGAACAAGGTACGTACCAAGGCCAGAATATCGATGCTGGACTCATTATTCACGAAGGGCAATTGACCTACCAATCCCAGAATCTGCACCTTGTGGTCGATCTTGGAAAGTGGTGGATGGAGCAAACCGGCCTCCCTCTGCCGTTAGGCGCGAACGGCATTCGAAAGAACCTTGGTCCTGATATTATCCGCGATGTAAATAAGTATCTCTATCTTAGCATCAAACACGGACTCGATCACCGAGCTAAAGCCCTCGATTACGCACTTGGATGGGGGCGCGGACTTGAACGGGAAAAAGCAGATACGTTTGTCGGTATGTATGTCAACGACTGGACCCTCGACTTCGGCGACAGGGGGCGAGAGGCGGTTCGTCAGTTGTTGCGCAGAGGTTATGAAGCAGGCGTAATTGAAAAACTAGTTGTTCCTGAGTTCGTCGATCCACCTATCCTCTGAATTCCAAAAACATATCTGTCTTAGAACTTCGCACTCGCAATCAACTCAGACTTTTGTTCAGGTGGAGACTGCAAGTTGCTTGCTAGGGCTTTTTCTTCAGTTGAGGTTTTGTTTTCGTTAACCGGGAAAACCCCTGCTGCGTGATCGCCGAGTCCTCATAGTAAAGCTGTTCAAGCTTAGGAATCGTCGAAAGTACTTCAACGGAACGATCGCTGATCTGTGTTCCCCCAATCCATAGCGTTCTCAAACTCGGATGACCTGCTAACGCTGCTATTCCCTCATCCGTTACTTTGCATTGGGTAAGGTCCAATTCACTTAGTGAAGGCATTGCGGCAATCATTGGCAAAGACGCATCACTCACATTGGTAAGCTCTAGATTCAGCCGAACGATGTCCCATCGATGCTCTTTCGCATCAAGAAACAAATCGTCGGAAACTTGGGTATACCCAAGATCGAGCCATTGAAGTTTCCTCGCAGATGCAGGCCAACGGAGCAATTCCTCGGAAGTAATAGCGCAACGAGTCAGCACTATCTCGTTGCGTCTCAGCAAACCAGGGCGTGGACTGTCGATGTGATGACTGAGTTGCAAGTAAGTGTCGTAGTTTTTCAGTAGCTCGTCACCTGCAACATAAGACGCATTTGCACTCTCGCCATCGTTGGCATACACCGATTTGACATAACGCAAAAACTTCGCACGAATCTCTGGAGTCTGATCCATGGCACGATGCGCTAATCCACAAGCTTGAGAGTACCACTTCGCAATGTCAGGTTCCACCCGCAATCTCTTTCCATCCGCGGCGCTAAACTCCTCCCATGGAATCCAATATTGATCTCTTAGTCGACGAAATCTCGCCGTTTGCAATCGAGGGGCGTCCCACCCACCGACATCAATGATCTTCAAACCCCCAAGCGATTCCTCTGACCATGACTCCATATACAGAGCAAGTGCTTCAATCACCCAATACCCTGCACTTGCATCCGCATCGAAACCGTAACCGCTGTAACGGTCAAACAACTGGTGGGTTACTTCATGCACAAGAGTGGGGAGCGATTTCGCTCCTTCCCAATAGAAAAACGCTGTCTTGTGGGTAGGACTATAGTACCCTGTTGAAATTCCAATTCGAGGCTCCAACGTCCGCAATGCACGCACATAAGCTTCACGCGTTCGGAACAGCACGACGCGTTCTAACGCAGATTCCGCCGACGCGCCGCTAAGATTATCTTCAATTTCAAATACCTGTTTCCACACTTGCCGAATCGATTCGCAAGCTAGAGCCACCTCTACGGTTGGCTTTTCTCCCGCCTGAGAAAGAACTTCAAAGTGCGCAGATTGAGCAACTGCATAGGTACCAGGGTTCCACCCCAGAAGTGAATAGGCCTGACTTGCTCGCTTGGCAACAACACCAGAATGCGGCTTAGCCCCACCTCCACCTACCGCTCCACGATTGGGCTTGGGGACCTTCGAACCGTTGCTTGATGATGCCGGCTCTGATTGCGAAGTCGCAACGCCAAGCATCCAACTTGGTACATCGCGCTGCAAGTCGGATTCCTCGATCCTCATTGCAATCGCCTTTTGCAAATCCATTAGTAGGCCGTTTTCTTCAAACCATCGACGTAGCTTTTCCCTACGCAAGTCTCCATTGGAGGAATGATCTTCCAAATAGAATCTTCTTCTTCCTTGCGGCGATGGTCCGAGAACAAGCTCAACGAGCTCGGCGATGCGTTCGTTTGAAGACACCCCAGCACTATCTAATTCTCCAGTTCCAGAATTCTTTCCATTTCCTTCGGCTACGTAAGAACGAGCAGGAGCGGAGCGGATTCGCTCCAGGAGTGATTTAAGGATTGAATCAGATGTGGTTTGGGTATCTGGTGTGACTTCTGCGCCCGGTGAGCGCACGAGTCCATAAGGATCGCCGCGAAACGGCCCCTGGGCGGGGAGTCGCAGTGGTAACAACCAGACCACTGCAATCCCGACAAAAAACAGAGTCCATCGAGGATTCACATCGCCTAATCGATTGAATCCTGCAGTCGCGTGTCGCGCTAGCGAGGCTTGCGCCATGTCCGGTAGTACCCGACCTTCTCCAACGCTTGATAAACTTCCTCGAGCGTCTTTTCGCCAAAGTTAGCGATGCTTAAGAGAGTCTCTGGGCTGGCTTGTAATAACTGTCGTACAGTGAAGATGCCCTTTTCCTCAAGGCAGTTCGTTGTTCGAACCTGCAAGCCGATTTCGGCTGTACTGAGTTCGAGATTTTCTTGAAGGCGGCGAGCATCTTCATCCGCTTTGCTGATGGGAACGCGAGTCATTCGTCTTTTCCTCCATGGCAGCCGCTAGATCCACTTACCTAGTTCGCAAACTAGGTAAGCAATCAGCGAGTCCGTTGCAATGTCCTTGATCGCTAATGGCTGCTGGATGTTTCCAATCCTCATCCAAACCAACACAGCCAATCCTTGCGATGCGTTGGGGCAGGAGTATAGCGAACGAGATGCTGGAATCCAAGCAATCGTCAAAAAATTTCGAAAACTCGCGCTAATTTTCGTTTCGCAGAATGCAAGCAAAACCGATCGGCTTGCTAGTTGTTTTTAAGTCCTTCAATCATCTTGATGAAGCCTTCTCGTTCGCCTGCGACAATCTTTTTCGGTCCGGTCATTTTGATAAAGACTGTATCGCCAGTGTCGAGTTCAAGGATCACTCCGAGCATCGCGTGATTCTCAAGCTTCTTCATTGGGCCCGGGGCAAATGGCCCACCACCCATAGACTCTTTATAAGTACCTTCTAACTCAACGATATGAGCAATCGTCTTGCCGATTTCTTTCTTCTCAAGTTTCGCATCGGACTTCTTTAGTCCATCGAACTGACCAATCCATCGAGTGATATTCGCTTCGATTCCACCTGATGCACTCATGATGGTCACACGAGAAGTTTCGTCACCTTCTGCTGGAGCTCGGAATTCATACTCGATGATGTTGCTCTTTGGCGGTACGGTTTTCCAGCTAGAGGGCTTTTCTACGACAACCTTGCCCCCCGCGAGTTTGAGCGATTCCCCCTTGGCCTCTGCCGCAGGTTTCGCTGGAGTGTCTTGGCCTAAACTAGGCAGATTGCCACCAAGGATCCCCGTCAGCGCGCCGAGCACGAGAGCTAAGGAACTATATCCACTTTTGCCTGAACCAATTTTGCAACGCATCTACAGTATCTCCAATATCGAATGGTCAGTGCCGAGTATTATCGGCTGAAAACGTATTAATTGCCGGAACGAACCGATGGCCCGCATTCGGATGCAGACTCGTCGGTACGATAGAGGCCCAACAAGCCGCATCGAAACCGGCTAGACCTCTGGGCGTATTAGCGTAGCAGAAAACCGGGACAACGATCAGTCGTTTTGACAAGTTCTATCGCACGAAAAACCGGTCTCCCAAGTGGCATTTGCCCAATAAAATAACTCCTATGCTCCTGCTCGCGCGCTGTTTTCACGGTTACACTTAAAAGCAGTCTTCGCGAGACGGGAGCGAAGAAAATTCATAGGGAATATCTTTCAACCGAACACCATGCCTACGGATTATCGATCGCAAACAATTGACGCCCCACTTCTCGAAGATCTTGCCGACATCCTTCGGCTTGCAATTCGCGAGGATCTTGATCGCAGCGTGGATATCACGACCATGGCAATCGTCCCGCCTGGCATCTCCGGATCGGCTGCATTGATCTCTCGTAGCGCAGGGGTCGCTGCGGGGATCGATCTAATCGACGAAATGATCTCAGAACTCGACGTTGCCATCCAATGGGATCAACGTGTGGGGGACGGAGAGAGTATCGAACCTGGCCAAGTCCTTTCCGTACTCCATGGTGATGCCAGAGATTTGCTTACCTGCGAACGCACAATCCTCAATGTCATTTGCCGCCTCTGCGGCATCGCGTCGCTTACAAAACAATTCGTGCAAGCGATCGCGGGCAGCAATGCTCGTGTCTACGATACAAGAAAAACAACACCTGGATGGAGGCGTCTCGAAAAATATGCTGTCCGCTGTGGAGGAGGACACAACCACCGCCTTGGTCTCTACGACGGAATTCTCATCAAAGACAATCACTTGGCTTGCCACGCTGTAAAGCACGGCGAATTGCTAGATGCAGGTCAAGCTGTACGACTAGCAAAAGAATTTGTAGCTTCACAAGCCGTACGATTTGAACACCCACCGATGATCGAAGTAGAAATCGATCGGATCAGCCAGCTCGAACCTGCACTTCTCGCCAACCCCAACATCATTCTTTTGGACAATATGAATTGCGATCAACTCCGAGAATGTGTCTCCATCAGAAACCGTATCGCACCAGAAGTACAACTCGAGGCTTCCGGGGGCGTTCGACTAAATACGATCGCAGCGATCGCTCAGACGGGAGTCGAGCGGATTAGTGTCGGTGCCCTGACTCATTCCGCCATCGTGCATGACATCGGTCTGGACTGGAAACTCGGCGACGCTTAGTTAAAAACCTCCTCTTTATTGTTCTTGAAAGGTACCCTCCTCATGGCAAAACATCGATTCGATCATAAGAAGTTTCGAGTTAAGGAAGGGGACTCGGTAAAACTATCCAAAATTTCTACCAAGGCCGGTGATGAACTCGACAGCAAGACCCAGGGCGTAGAGTCCCTCGAGCAGGACATCGCAAGCCTCCAAGCTGCTCAGGACAAATTGTTCGCTGCCAACACACGATCTCTCCTGATCGTTCTCCAAGGCATGGACACTTCGGGTAAAGACGGAATCATTCGTCACGTATTTCGTGGCGTGAACCCCCAAGGATGCCGAGTCTTCGGCTTTCGCGCACCGAATAGCGAAGAACTCGAACACCACTTCCTGTGGCGTCCCATGCGATTCCTGCCAGCCAAAGGAATGATCTCCATCTTCAACCGCTCGTATTACGAAGAAGTCCTCGTCGTACGAGTGCATCCTAAGTTTCTCGATGCCCAAAACTTGATGCCCTACAAGAAGCTCTCCGATTTGTGGAAACGCCGTTATGAAGAGATCCGAATGTTTGAGCAAACCCTCATACAGAGCGGCACATCGGTACTGAAATTCTACTTGCACATCTCGCGAGATGAACAACGCAAACGCTTGCTCGAACGCTTGGAAACCCCAGATAAACACTGGAAATTCAATGCAGGCGATCTCGCTGAACGCAAACTCTGGAAAGAATACGAGGTCGCCTTTGAAGAGGCTATGGAAGCGACCTCAACGAAAGCGTCCCCTTGGTACGTAATCCCAGCGGATGACAAGTGGTATGCTCGAGCTGCGGTCGCAGACCTCATCGCAGGACATCTCGATTCCCTCGAATTGCAGTACCCTCAAGTCGAAAACGAGGAGTTAGCAAAGTATGCCGGTTATGTTGAAGAACTGAAGAAAGAGAATGCATGAGAGCGATCATCGACATCACTGATTGCCCTTTGGATATTGCCCAAGCTGTCTCGCAATGCCAAACACCTCACAGCGGAGCTATCTGCTTCTTCGTAGGTACGACTCGCCAGTACACGGATGGAAAACCTTCCGGGACTGTCGTGGAAACTGAATACTTGGAGTACGAAGCTCATCGAGATATGGCATTAGAACAACTTCGCAGGCTTGTTGACGAAGCCCGTTTACAGTGGAACTTAAACAGTTGTGTTGCCATCCATCGCATAGGCCGAGTCAATATCTGCGAACCAAGTATTGTAGTAGCCGTCAGTGCTCCGCATCGCAAGGCGGCATTCGAAGCCTGCGAGACACTCGTCGATCGCATCAAAAAAGAAGTCCCAATCTGGAAACGGGAATTTTATAAGAACCAACCTGCCGAGTGGGTCCACCCGGTTGATGCTTCATAATGGGACTGCTTCAAGAAGTTACCCCGGAATCAGCCTCGCCCCCCGCTTCTCCTGACTTGGATTTGCGGTTTCTTGGCAGTCGATGGTGTTTCTCCGGACGCGTATGCATCCCCCAACGCAACGCTTCGTCTTGCTCGTAACGCTTATTCAGCGTTAATGCCGTTAGGGCTTTCGCAAGCTCAAAACCAAGATAAAAAGCATGAGACGGATCGACGTTGCTCGATTGAGGCATCTGCATGAGCTCGCCCATGATCAAGAACGGGTCGGTGCCGCGCAAGTGTACTCCAGCACTCATCAGGTGAATCTGCTCACCGTCGATCGCTATCCTGTAGTTATTGTCTTTGATCTCACCCGCAAGGGCTTCAAGTGTTGCCGCACTGCTGTGCGGGGTCACCGGATCGCGTAACATCACTAACCGCTCTTCAAGATGCTTCGGTGGGATGCGATGACGGACTGCGTACTCCACGAGTCGGCGAGCAAGATCACATTCCGCAACCGACGACTGCGCCCAGGGAATGACTTGGGTGGTCAAGACGCTATGAATCTGCAGCTCCGCACAGATCCCCAGCAGCACCGTATTGATTGCCGCTGAGTCTCCATCGGTCAATTCGGTTACATTTCCGATCCCCATCATCATCGCGGCCTCTGGAAATAAATCCCGCGTCTCCATGTACCGCCGCAGTGAAGCAGCAAAACCACATCCTATCGGTTCAAGAATCGGATCGAGCCGGATGGAGACTCCCTGATTCAATAAGTAATTTGCCGTCTCAACCATCGACACACGAAAATCATCAGGTGTGTCCGGAATGACCACAACTTCTACCCCCCAATCCACGGCCCTGTGTCGATTCTGTGAGTTTACAGATAACACCAAACTAGCCCCTCCAGAAACGGCTTGCTCGACTTCCCAAGGATCAAACGTGTCGATCGAGACCCGAATCCCCTGATCGACTACGGCGCGGACCACAGCAGCAACTTCCTGCCATCGCACCCCCGGCTCGCATCCCAAATCAATTCGATTCGCGCCCAAGGAAATCAATCGCTGCGACTCCCGCACAACCTCTTGGACAGACATGCGAGGGGCATAGTTGATCTCCGCGATAATCTCAATTTGATACTCGCCGTAATCCGCAGATCGAAACCGCTTTCTTCCAAAAAGGGTAGGTAAATCTCGCACGTCCTTCGGCCCACATTCAATAGGAATGGAGAGCTCGTTGTGAATCTCTCGTCGAATCGCATCGAGATGAGGGGAGAGATATCCCGGCAGCAATACTCTCGTTGCGCTCTTTGGAATTTGCAGATGACGCATGAGCCATTTTGGAGTCATCAAAGCCGCAACGGTTATCGGCAAAACGTCGATGCTATATGCGAACCCATGCTGCGATGAAAGCTGCTCGACAATCTCGCGCACAGCGCTCTGTGCTAAACGTCCTGTTACAAAATGAATGGATTCGCGAGCGTCTGATTGCATGATCGATTGATGAAAAATTTTCGGGACTTCCAAGCGACGAGCATGTTACGCCCTATTGACCCGTGCTTAAGTTTGCGGGAACATGACGAATGCGAGAAGCACTAATGGATCAGACGCTTGGATGCGTTTGTTTCGTGGCCGGTGTTTCTCGTTTTTTTTTGCGCACTGCCGAAGTTGGAATTCGAATGCCATGTTTGTTTTCCCAAGGTCGAATCCAACATCTTTCTTTCCATCCACTTCAATCGAGTCCAGTGCTTTGCGGTAAGTCATTGTGATCGGCTAAACGTATTCAAGCAAGCGAGCTAGAACATGCAAGTCAACAGCTCTCCAGATTCTCACTCACCTTCGATGATCCCCATTCTACTTGAAGATCCTTGGTTCCTCGTGGTCAATAAACCCGTCCACTTACTCACTCAAGCACCAACGGGAATCCCCAATCTCCAATCAACTCTGGTTTCACAACTACAACAACCAAACGCCCCAACCCCCTTTATCGGAATTCCACATCGACTCGATCGTATGACAAGCGGCGCAGTGATCGTCGCCCGAAACCAACGCGCCTTGCGTCGATTGTGCGACCAATTCGCCGCTCGAACCGTGGACAAGATCTACTTGGCCTGGGTTCATGGAGCGCCCAGACCATCCGATACATTCACGGACTCAATACGCAAAGTCCCTAATGAACCGCGAGCGGAGGTCGTCGAAGAAAATGCTCAAGGAGCTCGGAACGCCTCCCTGGGATATGAAACTCTTCTAACACGTACCGATCACAAGGGCACGCTTAGCACCTTGGTAAAGATTCAACTCGGGACTGGGCGAATGCACCAAATCCGACTCCAATTTGGACATCGAGGACACCCAATTCTCGGAGACTCCCTCTACGGTAGCCAATCTACTTGGGGGACTCGCCCGGATCATTTTCGAGAACCACCAATGGCTCTTCACGCGTGGCAAATCGATTTCCACCATCCCAAAACGGCAGAGCGAATCTCAGTAACCGCTCCAGTACCCACCGAGTTTCCTTGGCAACTCCCCTGATTCCCCGAATCGTCGAAACCCAGTTCAAGCATTCTAAGAAACCAATTTTCCAACTTCTGCCGTAAAAAAATCAGCGAAATTCCAGAGCCCTGCGATGTGCCGTTTGTTCGCTTAAATCTTTACCGAAACGGATTTCAACCTCACCGCTCCTTGGCTTGGCACACCATGTGCAGTAAAGTGTTGGCGTGCCGGGTCCGTGCCAACTTTGTAGGGCACGAATTTTACAACGCGATAACCTCACGCGATGACTCTCGGCGTTGTGGTATTCCAAGAAGGAGAAATTGCGACATGGGACAAGCAGCAGAATTTTCGGATTCGAGTTTCGATAGCGACGTTTTGAATTCCAAGGAGCCAGTCTTGGTTGACTTTTGGGCTCCATGGTGTGGGCCATGTCGCCAAATCGCTCCGCTGATCGATGAGCTTGCCGTCCAGTATGCTGGGAACGTCAAAGTGGGAAAAGTCAACGTAGACAATAACCCAGAGCTGTCGGTCAAGTACGGAATCAACGCGATCCCCACCCTATTGTTGTTCAAGGGCGGAGAGATCGTCGAGCGTTTCCAAGGTGTACCACCTCGCGCCAAGCTTGAAGCAGCGATGGCTTCTGCTAGCGAGTAGTTGGACCAACGAAAAATTGGCGTCTGCGATCAAATCGCAAATCTTCTTTGTCCAAAACAAAGACCTGGGCATATACACAGCACCGAAGGCAATCCCTTCGGTGCTTTCTTTTAGCTCGCAATGAGTTTGTGAAGCACCTCACCTGCGACGTCAGTCAACCTGAAATTCCGACCGTTGTACGGATATGTAAGCTTCAGGTGATCGATCCCTAGAAGATGCAAAATTGTCGCGTGGAGGTCATTCAAATGGACTCGGTCCACCGCCGCCTTGTACCCGACTTCATCGGATTCACCATAGGTAGTCCCCCCTCTCGCTCCACCCCCTGCAAGCCATGCCGTGAAACAGTGTGGATTGTGGTCTCGACCAGGCTTTCCCCCCGTTTGAGCAATCGGCAGTCGCCCAAATTCTCCGCACCATATCACCAACGTGTCCTCCAACATTCCCCTCTGATGAAGATCTTCTAAAAGTCCTGCCACAGGCCTGTCGGTTTCATCGGCAAACTGTTGGTGATTTCCCGCAATGTCCACGTGTCCATCCCAAGACCTCTCATTCTCCATCCCACCCGAATAAATTTGGACAAAGCGAACACCTCGCTCGAGAAAGCGACGCGCCATCAAACATTGTCTAGCGACATGATCGCATTTAGGATCTCCCACGCCATACAACTTGTGTATATGCTCCGGCTCTCCGGAAATGTCTATTGTCTCCGGTGCGCGACTCTGCATGCGATATGCAAGTTCAAAGCTCTCCAGTCGGGCAGCAAGCTCGGACTCAGTAGCGTGGGATTCCAGATGCATGCGATTGAATTCTGCTAAAGCATTCAACTGCTGACGTTGCGTATTGAGCGTTAAATTCTTTGGTAACTGCAAGTTCTCGATCGCATCGCCCGTCGGCTTCAAATATGTCCCTTGGTAAACCCCTGGCAAAAAACCAGCGGACCAATTGGCAGCATGACCTTTGGGTAACCCTCGCCCCTTTGGATCACTCATAACAATAAACGCAGGTAGATCACTGCTTTCAGAACCCAATCCATAAGTAACCCAAGATCCTACACAAGGAAAACCCATGCGCGCCATCCCTGTGTTGATCGCAAAAAGCGCAGGTGAGTGGTTGTTCGATTCGGTATATCCTGAATGAATAAACGCCATCTTATCAACATGATTCCCCAAATGCGGAAAGATCGACGAGACCATCTTGCCGCACTCCCCACGCGGCGTAAACTCGAATGGAGACTTCATGAGATTTCCAACGGAGTTTCGGAAAAACCCAGTCGTATTCGAAAATGTCGAATCATACTCCTTGATCGACTTACCATCCGCCTTCATCAACTCGGGTTTATAATCCCAAGTATCTACCTGCGAAGGCCCTCCGTTAACAAAGATCCAAACAACCCGCTTCGCCCTGGCGGGAAAATGTGGCTCCAGCGGCGCAAGCGGGTTCTTTGCGCGATCCCCAAGCCCATCGCCACGCGCACTTTGAAGCCCCCCCTGCTCAGCCAAAAGGGCTTGAGCACCCAGCCATCCGAAACCACAACCAGCTCGCTGTAACCAATTTCGGCGACTCAATGCTGCTTGTTCGATACTTGTGATTGAGCGATCGTTCATAACTAAAATACCATTCACACGCTTTTGAAAAATCTCGAAATCAAGACCGCCACCCGATGAATGTGGTCAGTCGACATACAAGAATTCATTCGAACAAAATAAAACTTGACACACGTCTGCGAAAGCCATCAATTCCACATTACTACCAGTTCCGGTAGGAGATTGCCCGCGTTCACGAAGCGCGTTCTGGTACAACGAATCAACTAAACTGCGTTCCTTTTCCAATGGCTCGCGAGACAAAACCCTCATGAACACATCCTGAACACGATCAGGCTTCGTAATCGCTTGTGCAGCAAGCCGCTCCGCAGATTCCCTCGCTAAAGGATTATTCATCAACGCCAAGGCCTGAGGTGCTACCGTCGTCGTCTGTCGTTGCCCAATACTGACCAAATGCTCCGGCCAGTCAAATAGCATCATCATCGGAATCAACTGACTTCGCTTGATAAAGAAATACACACTGCGACGCTTCATGTTCGGATCTAAAGATCCCGGTCCATACATGGTTGCATCCAGTAACCCTGATGTCCTCAATAGTGAATCCCGAACCGCCTCCGCTTCAATCCTCCTAGGACTCCTATGCCACCAAAAACGATTGTCCGGATCGATTGCTAGACGAGGATCAGCATCCAGTCGGTTTCGTTGCATATAGGTGTGACTCGTCAAAATGGCTCGATGCAGCGATTTGAGACTCCATCCTTGCTCCACAAATTGCTTTGCTAACCACTCCAATAATTCTGGATGACTCGGTCTCTCCCCAGTTGTCCCAAAATCGTTGGGGGTGGAGACCAACCCTCTACCAAAATGATGCATCCAAATACGATTAACCATCACGCGGGCTGCAAGCGGCCCAGCTCCAGATTCCACATCGGTTAGCCACTTCGCAAGTGCAGCACGCTGATAACTAGATTTTTGATTGCTCTTTGGCTCTGTCCACTGCAAGTCAGGCGTCGACCGCGAACGACCTAGAAACACCTCCGGTACCCCGGGACTGACAACGGAAACTTTCTGCGCAACATCACCGCGCCGCAAAAGATGGGTTTGAGGATAAAAGTGAGGGTAACCTCGATCGTCAGCATGGTGAGGAAGATGCTGTTCCCCCTCGGTTGTTACCAAAACCGTTGTAAGCTGAATCGGTGGTCCCTTGCGCTCTAACTCAGAGAGGCTCTTCTGCAAGTCTCCCCAACGCGTTGAAATTGTCTTGTACCAATCCACACTCACCTTCCAGCCCTCAGACGCCCTTAGCGACTGCTCAATTTGCTCGTCAGTCTTCCCGCCTTCCGATTGCTCCTTGTACAGCTTCGTTAATTCCCGGACTGCTCGAACTACATCCGAAGGTGGCTCTTTTCCGCCTACCTCTACAGGAGGACTAACCTCGTTCGACACAGAAAAACGAACTCTCCCGACGATATGCTTGGAATTCGGATGATGAAACCGCAACGAGAGTCGTACCGTTGCTGCGTGCTGCTGAACATCCCCATCACCCGTCGGTAACTCTTCCAAAAATAGCACCGCCGCTTGACTCTTACCAATCTGCCCATCCACAGCCCATCCAGATACAAGATCCGCATCGAGGGATGCCGCAATGGAAAGACTGTCCCCATTTTGTTGATGCGTCGCTGCAGGCCGCCCAAGTTTGATCGAGCGAGATGGTCGCCCCTCGGAAATGATCTCTGCTGTAACGTTGCCTAATGCAAAGTTCCCATTGTCAGCACGTCCTGGCCCACCACGCGGTAACGAAGGGTCGCTCAACGCCTCAATGCGCAGAGCACGAACTTTCGTCAAATCAAGCTTGCAATCGAACACCAGGGTCTCCCTGCCCGGTGAATCCCCAGTCGCCAGAAACGATCCATCTGCTTGCGGAACATACTTGCTTCCGTTCTCCGTACCCAAATTGCCCGAAACAACACTCCAAGGCCCAGTAAGCGTCGCCGTGTCGTCGCTACTGGTACGCTTGAGGAAATCAATAACCTCACGACCCAACCCTGCTTGCTCATAATTTACAAGCTCTGTCTTTGCTCGATCAACACTCTGCTCGAACTCGATACGACGTTTCCTGTTTTCTTCAGGGGCGAGGTCAAAAGTCTTCTCCGATCGAATCGCCGTAGTAAATGTTGATGCAAATCGATAATAGTCTTGGGCGGTTATCGGGTCGAATTTATGATCATGGCACCGCGCACAGCCGATCGACAGTCCCAAAAAGGACACTCCGATCGTAGCTGTCATATCATCAAGTTCGTTGTACCTCGTTGATTCAAACTCGGTCTCTGTAAGCTGCGTGGGAAATGCACCTGCACCTAGAAAACCAGTCGCCATCCAAGCTTGTGGATTCTCTGGGCTCAATTCATCTCCCGCAAGCTGCCATTGGACGAATTGATCGTAAGGCAAATCGCTGTTGAAGGCCCTGATCAGAAAGTCGCGATAGTGATAAGCGTTCGGACGATTGTAATCTTGTTCATACCCAAAGCTCTCCGCAAATCGCACGACATCCATCCAGTGCCGAGCCCATCGCTCCCCATACTCTGGACGATCCAAAAGCTGATCGACTAGTGTCTCCCAACCCTTAGGCGATACGGTGCTAACGGGGGATTGATCCGATGAGGAAGTGTTTGCATTCGAGAAGGAACGCTCTGTAGATTTCAGGGCCACTAACTCGATTGCATTCTCAAGTTCTTCTGGGGTCGGAGGTAGCCCAAGAAGATCAAACCATAGGCGACGAACTAAGATCCTCGCATCAGCTGTAGCTGACGGATATAAACCATGGGCTGCCTGCTCTCGAAAAATCCAAGCGTCAATTGGATTGGTTGCTGTGGCCGATCGATCAGATGTCGGTGGCTCAAGCTTGCTTAATGGCTGAATCGCCCAATGGTTTCTCCCCGACTGAATATCCGGCCCCTTCGGCAACGGATTGACCTTACCTTTTCTCGGGTCCGGTGCGCCGAGCTTGAACCACCTCTCGAAATCCTCAATCACGCTCGCAGGTAATTTTCCCGCAGGAGGCATTTCGTATTCCTCATAGCGTATTGCCTTGAGCAAAAGGCTGCTCATTGGCTCTTGCGAATCGATTGCTGGCCCCGAGTCGCCACCACGAACCAGTCCATCGCGACTATCGAGCCATAGATTGGCCTTCAGATTTCCCTGCTCCTTGGCTTCCTCGGAATGACACTTCTGACAATGTTCCACCAAGACTGGTCGAATCTTAGACTCAAAAAATGCAAGCTGCTCAGGCGGGATTACTCCACCTGCCTCTTGGGCGTTCATGGTCGCTGTCGCCAAGAGAACGAGCACAAGCGGATTCGTTGCGCAGCGCAAAGAACAGATGCTACTAAGCAGAGTATTCATTTGGGTGACGTACTGGAAAGGTGGGGCGGGGGGAGGGTACAAGGCGGGGCAGATAAATTCCGCAATCTGTTTCCCTCTAGTTTACCACACGCTTGGCCCGCTCGGGACAAATGCATCCTAATTACGGTGCATTCGACGCCTTAACTTCAGCGCTGAGCAAGTTCGCGTAAGTGCCGAACGCTACGATCTGCCGGGAATAGTAAGAATGAAAATTCCCTAGAGCGAATCAAGGTCTGTTGCTGCTTCGCGCGTTGCAATTCGAATAGACGCTCCGTTAACCGTTGAGCTGCTTCCGCAGTCTCAGACCGTATTCGCGTCTTTAACGAATGCATCTGCAGGTGCCATTCCCGTTTGCGTCCTCGCGGTGGTATATCCGCCACGAGAGCTTGATGCTCCTCAAGTAATTTCCGATGCTCTGGACGAGTAAGATCCAGAAATAGCTCCGGACGTGATCGGAAGTTGTGAATTCCCTGATTGACAGTATCTAGCTGCGACTGAATCATCTGAAAATCGTTGTTGCTCCCTTCATCCAACGGGAGCCTAAACGTTGCGGTTGCAATCGCATAACTTGGAGGCGGGCTTCCAAAAAACGACTCGATTAAGCAATCTGTCAATCGATCATACAATCCTCCGCCAATGCCATGCACAAAACCATCGGCGACGAACATTCGTAAAAACATCGTGGTGATCAAAGCTCGCGGCCGTAAACAAACCCCGTCCTGAAACCAATTACTTAGAGTTCCCGCGATCTCTTCTTTTGATCCAGAGACGCGAAGCGTCCAAAGCAATTCAGAAACCCCCGCACCCGAACCCAGTTCGTATCCACCGTCGATACCGCGAACCCAAAGCCGATTGCGTGTTGTATCCGTCTTCTTATAAAGCCAGAAAGGAAGCTCAATCCAGTGTAGGTTACTCAATAATGGAGGAACGGGTTGCCCGGGATTCTTCACATGATACACCTGCCGATAGGTCGACAAGCTACGGTTGTACAGCTCATGAAGCGTTGTCGAATTCTCGATGCAGTGCGCCACAAATAAAGACCAAGCCTGTGTCTCACATACCATCCCCATTGGGATCTCTAAGTTGCGTAATCCTGCATCTACTTCAATTCGATGCCTTGCTTGGGAAAAAGCCAAAGCCGCATTGATAGGATTCGCCTCAGAACGCAAATAATTGCAAAAAGGTATTACCAAAGGCATATCTATGCCCATGGCACGCGATGAGTACTCCACCAACTTAGCAAAGGACGCGAGCTCTTTGTGATCAACATTATGAAAATGCCAAGGCTTGGCCTGCGTTTGCTCTCGATTTGCGACAAGCGGTAAACGAACGTTCTCGATACGAAACGCTGAATCTTTATGACCTGAGGAAGTTGTTTGCTGTACAAAGGGGACTCGAATCGATGTCGACTTGGCCAGATCATGGTCAACGATTACGTGCAATCCAAGAGCAGGTTTGCCATGATTTGACAAATCGTTGACCACAGAGTCGATAAAGAAATTCTTGAACCAGACGCCCGGATGAAAAGGCTCCGGTTGATGCCCACCAACAATCCAACAGATGTCCTTTTCAAAATCCAACTTGTCAGCGGTTACTCCGCTTGAGATTCGGAAGTTCGGCAAATAACTCTGAACGTAGGCGGTTGCGGCGGTCGCGATTTCTCTGCGTGCCAATCTCCGTAGTTCAGCAATCCACTTTTGGCTACCGAGTGTTCCGAAAGAACAATCGATTCGGGCAGAAACGCCACGGGTAACCTCATCGATCCACGTATCGCGATCCGGGACGACCAGCGATTGCCTATCCTCGGAAGGAGCCTTTACGGTTTCCCAATTTCTTTCATTCTGCCCCAACGTGGCCACCGACGCCTCTAGCAGCACTCAGTGCCGCAACCGCTGATTGAAGCCGATTTGGGTAAATCATACCCCCGAGCACGCATCGCTAAGATGCTCTCATCGATCACTTGGTTGTAATGGTTCAATCGCACTCCCCCATCATCGAGGGCTCCACCAAACGACCGAGATAGATCCAGATAAATCAGTGGCACGGGGATTTCGATGATTCGCAATCCAAGCATCGCGGCTTGGGCCCACAGTTCCAATGGCATTGCGTATCCATCAATCGTAATTCTTAGCTGCTCGAGTGCTGAAACTCGATAGGCTTTGAATCCGCAAAATGCATCTGTGAGGTTCCAATGAAACGTATCGTTCAGCCGTTTGGTAACCGTTCGGTTGATAAACAATCGTTCGGGGGGAGGTAGTGAATCACCGGCATACGTTTTTAGGTACCGGGAGCCAGAAACAATATCTGCATGTTTGCAAGCGGATATAAATCGAGGAATTCGTTTTGGCTGGTGCTGTCCATCGCAATCAAGGGTAACAATGCCCTCGTACCCTTCGTCGATTGCAAACTGAAAGGCTGTCTGTAGAGCCGCCCCGTACCCACGGTTTTTCGGATGATGCAAAACGGTTACATCCCGGCGCAAATCCAAAAGCTCAGAAGTCCCATCAGTCGATCCATCGTCGACTGCAAGAACATCAGTTGCATAGCGAACAACCTCGTCGAGGACGCCGTTGACACTATTTACTTCGTTGTAAACAGGGATAGCTGCAAGCCAACGTTTCATAACCCGTACCATTCCGTAAGAGGAGTAAAGAACCCGTGCATTGTAGATGCCACAGGTCAAGGGTCAACGTTCAGGACGTCGCAACGCAGTTTCCGGGGGGGGCGACCGATCGATCGTTCGGATTGCGGAAACCTTAGCGGCTGGCAAAAAGTGGCTAGGTGCTAAACATGCATCCGATTCTGTAATCCCAGGTGCCTGTTCGCTTCGGTCATTCAAATACGGGTGATCTACGGACAGCAACTCCCCAATCTTAGGCATCCGCAACCACTGCACGCTCCCGTCGCTGAAAAGAATATTTACTGCCCTGAGTCCATGCATCTCAAAGTCGGTTTCTAGGGTCTTTTGCGGGTCCATCGAAACCGGCCATCGGTCACCAACCCAAGCAATTCGACTAGGCGAACCTACTTGAGGTGCCTCGTATCGCCCGCCAATCCAAGTACCAATGTTGTAGGCATAGTCCCCGCCCGCTAAAAACCGCCAAACCTCTTGTTGCTGACGGCCCGCAAGCAAATAGTCCAAAGAAGTCGGGACGTTTGCAAGCCATTTCGTCGATGGCTCCGAAGGACATTGCAACCATCGCTCGTGTTCGAGCAACGCACTGTCCCGCAGTCGTATCGCGTAAACACCTGCAAAAGAGAGGGGGCCATTGGGTGCAATCGCAGGAAGTCGATGTGAGGGTTGGAATTCTGCGAAAGCTCTAAGTGCTCCACCGACGTTCCTCATGTTTTCACTGCATTCCTGCCGTCGAGCAAACTCTCTCCAGTTCAATAATCCCGGCAATAAAAACGATAGAAATACAATCCCTACGGCGATCGCCACGAGACTATCGAGCCAAGCGATCTGAATACCAAAGGGCACCTTAGAATCGCCAGTTTCCGCCAAAGACGCTTGCTCAGAAATATCCGCTTCCACGGTTCGGCCAGCCTTAGCATCTGCAGAGGCGGTTTCCGAGTGATTGATCAATTCCATCGTCCGCGAGACCAAACCGGCTGAAGGCAGTTCTTCTTCAGCTAAATCGGAACCGACCTCAAACTCTTCGGCAAATGGCTCAAGCATCGAGCGGAGATCACTGAGTCGCTGCATCAACGATTCAGAATTCGCCAACTGCTCTTCAATGGCCGCGCA
Organism: uncultured Pirellula sp.; assembly: GCA_964483385.1. Taxonomy (GTDB): domain Bacteria; phylum Planctomycetota; class Planctomycetia; order Pirellulales; family Pirellulaceae; genus JBKCUI01. Next base: position 26,786 of record CAZACJ010000031.1, read on the forward strand.
CTCTTCGTCGGACAAGCCGCCGAGAAGATAGCCCAGCAGAGTTTCATCAGATGGAAATTGGGATTCACCGAGCATGGGTTTGTAACGAAGAGAACCGTAGTACTTGTCGGCCACTTGTCATCGCGGCGGACAAAGTTCGCCGAGCCGCTTCTTTCGCAAGACCACCAAAACTAGGAAGCCTCACCCTCTTGCATACGCAACCAAATCTCATTGAGTTTACGCATCGCAGTAAAAACACGACTTTTCACCGTTCCTACAGGAATATCCAGGATTTCAGCGATGTCGGCGTACTTAAGCCCCTGGTAAAAAGCCAGTTGTATCAACTGCTGCGTCTGTTCGTTCAACTGCGAGACCGCCTGACGAACTCGCGAATTCGTCTCTGCTCTAAGTGCAATCTCTTCTGGAGTCGCTTCCCGAGACGGAATTCGACCAGCCAACGCTTCGTCCGCCTCGCTCTGCTTCGACACCCCATCAAGGCTGGCCGCCTGATGACGTTTGTTGCGACGCATAAAATCAATCGCTTTGTTGCTGGCGATCGCATACAACCAAGGCCGAAATCGCTTTCCTGATTCAAATTGACTGATTCTTAAATGCACACTCAGAAACGTACCCTGAAAAACATCTTCAGCATGCTGAACGCTTCCTAGGAACCTCCGTAGAAACGTAAAGAGTTCTCGTTCATAACGGCGCATCAAAGCTTCAAAATGCTCTGGTTGACGCTCGTGAAGGTAATGCTCCACCAATTGCTCATCCGTCAAATCTACAAACCGGCATTCCAATTCCCGGACAGCGTTGTCCCGCTGATTCATTTGTGTCGACTGCATGGCTTAATTGTTCCTTGGACCCAAGCTTCATCCGACCCGGTTGTTCTTCTGTAGTTCTCCGACCTCATTGACTTTCCCGGCCCCGTACGGTGCCAGGACGTCAACTAAGATGGACCACTCCAGAAATTCCGATTGCGACGAATTTCTTCGACGCCACTAGTTTACCGGCGGTTCCCACCAAAAGTCAAAGACCGACCAAACGAATTACCTAGTAACCGCCCCCCAAGGAAACAATTGGCGTATTTTTCCAGTTTTTCCGTTTGAACTACCCCTGAACTCCGCCCGATTCCCCAAACGACTCTTGGAGTACGGCAGGGGAAAACCTCCCAAATCGATACGATTTTCCAGATCGGAGATTGACCAGGGTTAAAACCGCAGGGGCAAACAGCCCCGGATCAACCTTGTAGAAGTCGTACTCATACTCCTTGAAGGTTCTCGCAAACGGCCTTCCGCAATCCTTAGAAGTTTCGCTCGGCACTTTCGGGCCCAAACGGGTCAATTCCTCGTCCGCAGCACTGACCCATAGGGTGACATGCCCGCCGTATAGAATCGCGTCGTTGGTCCTGCCAATGCCCTGCACAAAGTCTTTCGCTACCGGAGGCATCGGCGCGCTGCCAAATCCCGCTTGGATTTGACGTAAATCAAAACCCAGCTCAAAAAGCTTGTGAAGCGAAGTTTCAATCGACCTCGCTACGACTTGAATCACCCCTGCAATGCTACTGGTAGGGGCCGCACAAAGTACAACCTTGTCGGGGGCAACACCGCACTCTCTGGCGACCATTTCCACAACCTCTTCGTTCGGTAGTGTGTCGCTTTCCAAGACCCCAACCGCTTGCTCCGAAATGTCTTTAAGATCGTAACGATCAAGCACCAACTCGTTGCCGCGTTTGGCTCGCATCGGCCCAGAGCCCATGGCAAAATACTTGCCATGCGAAATTTTCCATCCTGCATACTGACTAGCCATACAAGCTTCGACCGGAGCATCGGTCGATACAATCACTTGAGGCCCTTCCCAAATCGTTGGATTCGCGGCTCCCAGCTGTACGGTCGCTCTTGTCCCTAAGCAAATCGTTGCGAGCGCTTTGCCTGCTTCGATACCACCTAAACTTTCGCATCCGAAGTCGATCACTCTGCCACCATTCGACAAGGGATGCACTGCTACTCGCAATGCATCCTTTCTAACAATTACTTCTCGCTCAACCCACGCGATCGTTTCGGAGTTTAGGGAAACAGTCATAAGCTCACAAGAGTTGAAGGTTAGCAGTTGAGGGCTGGCAAAGCCTTAGGCGGTTTCTTTACCGACTTGGAGTTGAAACATCAAGCAATCGCTGCGAAACTATGGCTTGGCCTCTGGTTCGGGCTTTGCTTGTGGCTCAGACTTCGCTTCCGTGGCCCCTTCCAAGATTGTCGCTTTCTTAACGACAATTGGCTCGACTGGCACATCGCTATGCGGCCCCTTGTTTCCGGTCTTTACTTTGGCCATTTTGTCGACGATCTCTTCCCCTTTGGTAACCCGCCCGAAAACACAGTAACCATAGCGGTCAGCCGCATAACGCTTGTCCAAATCCCGGTTGTACTTCAAGTTGATGTAAAACTGTGAGGTTGCCGAATGAGGCGCACGAGTTCGCGCCATCGACAGAGTCATACGGTCGTTCTTTAACCCGTTGGCAGCTTCATTCTCAATCGGATCGTCCGTCGGCTTTTCTTTCATCTCTGGAGTCATACCGCCTCCCTGGACGACAAACCCCGGAATAATCCGATGGAAAATTGTTCCATCGTAGTGCCCTTTTTTGACATAGCTCAAAAAGTTTGCCACTGTCTTCGGAGCTTCCTTTTCAAACAATTCAACCTCAATGTCTCCCACCGAGGTCTCGATGAGCACCGTTGGGTTCTGAGCAAACGCTACTTGGGACGCCAAAGCCAAACACAATCCCGCCCCAGCTAAACTTGCTTTGTGCCCTATCAACAAACATTGCTCAACAAGCCCAGAGACTAACTGATTGACATGTCGCATGTTCTTCTTCTCCAAATGATTCCTCAGAAATTCCGTCTTTGTGACAGGCTGGTTCGCCTCCACCCTCCTGTGGGATATGATACCGACTACCTTACGATCGATCGACGGCAAGTGGTTCAGTTTTACCCGCCTGTTTTCAATGAGTTTCTTCTTATGGCTACCTTTTTTCTAAAACTCAGTCACCGAATGAATTCTTCCCCCTACGGCAACACCTCTCGGTCGAGTCGTCGTCGATTCGATTCACCGCTTCGATCGATATCCAGGCTACAAAAGACCGTTCTGGTTGTTATTCATGCGTTATCGCTCGGTATGTCGTTCGGAGGTTTGCTCTGTGCGCCAATTCTCGCACAACAACAGGAGCCATCGCTCGAGAGTCCCATGCCAAAGCCCATCTCGCCGAACTCGCCGATGACGATCGCTGAGCGTTCGAACTATTTGGCAACAGCACGGGGAACCGAAGTCGAAGATTTTCTCGAACAGCTCAATCGCACTAGCCCCTTTGCGAAAATGATCGAAGTCGGTCAAACTCACGAAGGCCGCTCACTATGGGGCCTCGTAGTTTCAAAAGATCTGCGAGTCTCTCTTCCACTCCCCGCCGATGACCCTCGCTTGGTCGTCCTCATGATCGGTGGCATTCACAGCGGTGAATGCGACAGCAAAGAAGCCCTACTGGCTCTCGCTCGCGATACCGTTCAAGGCAAACACAACAACTGGCTAGACAACGCCGTTTTGGTCTTTCTGCCTAACTTCAATGCCGACGGTAACGAACGTGTTGGTCCGATGCACCGCCCCGGGCAAGAGGGGCCTGCCCTCGGTATGGGAATCCGCGAGAACGCACTCGGCCAAGATCTCAACAGGGACTTCGTCAAACTCGATACCAACGAAGTTCGCTCGCTCGTACGTCTAATTGACAGCTGGCAAGTCGACGTCTTCTTCGACGCTCACACGACAAACGGATCATTGCATCGCTACGACATGACCTACGATATCCCTCACAATCCTGCAGTTCATCCAGACTTGATCGGCTGGCTGAAAGACAAAATGCTCCCCTCCGTCTCGAAAAAAATGGAGCAACGCGGATCACCCGTTTTCCCGTACGGTAATTTTAACCGTGAACATACGGTTTGGGAGAGCTACGGTTTCGAACCACGGTACAGTACTGAATATGTTGGACTGCGTGGCAAGATCGCGATATTGGTCGAATCCTACTCCTACGCTTCCTACCAACGACGTATCGACGTCAGCTACGGCTTTATCGAAGAATGCTTGAACTACCTGACCGCGAACACCCCAGCCGTTCGAACACTTGTTCGCAAACCCCAAACGTCTCCCCCCACGAAAGTAGCCATTCAAGGAGTGATTGAACCGGGAGAAGAGCGGGCAAAAGTCGCCGGTTACCGCTGGCCTGAGAAGCCTTCAGATGGCAGCGAGTTCCCAAGTCCGAAGGATAGACAACGCATCAAAGAACTCCAAGAAACGGAGTACGAAGTCCGCTTAGCAAATAAGGCCAAGGTCAAACTAGAAGTCGATGCGCCCATCGCTTATCACATCCCTAAGGAATACTCTTGGGTGGCAAGCCGCATTCGGCTTCATGGTATCCCCATGATCGAAGTATCCGGTCAAGTCACCGCACCAGTTGAACAGTATCGAATTGAAGATCGCAAAGAACTCAACGAATTTCAATTCCGCAAGATGTCCAAACTCAACGTCACGAGCGAGAAAGCGGAAAAGCAACTCAGCGCTGGCTGGCTCGTGCTTACCGATAACCCACTCGGAACACTCGCAACATACATCCTGGAACCACACTCCGACGAATCACTTGCAACATGGGGTTTTCTCGATCCAGCACTGCAACCCAGTTCCACCTACCCCATCTCTCGTTGTCTCTCAATACCTAGCTTTCCCTCGATGCGAACACTCGATCCGCTCGAGTGGTTAGAACTCACCCCCAAAGACATCGCAGGTGAATCCCTCTCGATCGATAAGCTCTATGCACCTGATAAAAAGATCGCTTATATGGGCACCTCCAGCCCGATTCCACGATGGATGCCTCACGGCGAAGGCTATCTGCTGCGAAGAGAACAGCGATGGTTTCATGTTGATGCCAGCACAGGGGCAATGCATCCCTGGGAAACTCCGAACCGTCTCGTCGAAGCACTCTCCAAGCTCCCTGAATTTCCGGACAACGCTGCCGCACCTTTCGGCCGGCAAATGGATGTCTTTCAGGAAGGACTTGAGACAGCAATCGTTCAGCACAAGAACGATATCTTTTTCTACGATTTGAGGTCCGATGTCGCGAAACGCATCACCCAGTCCCCAGATAAAAACAAAGAGCTGGTCGAATTGTCCCCCAACCAGAATCGGTTGGCATTCGTCCACGAACAAAACCTGTTTGTCGCCGATTGCAAAACGGGTGAAGTCAAGCAACTAACTACCGACGGTGGCGGTGACATACTGAATGGAAAATTAGACTGGGTCACCCAAGAAGAAGTCTACGGCAGAGGGCAATTTAAAGCGTACTGGTGGAACTCAGATGGTTCAAAAATCGCGTTCCTGCGTTTGGACGAAACTCCCGTTCCAAACTTTGTTATCGACGATTCGATCCCATTCGCGCAGCGCGTCGAAAATATGCGTTATCCAAAAGCGGGACAGCCAAACCCGCTGGTCTCCCTGCGAGTTGTCGATGTCGGAACCGGGACAATCGATGATGTCCCCTTACTCATCGAAGATCCCTCGGATCGAATTGTTGTGCGAGTCGGCTGGAAACCAGACTCTCCTAACGAACTTCTCTATCAAATCCAAAATCGAATCCAAAACCAACTTGATCTGGTCTTGTACCATACCCAAACCAAGACATCCTCGACGCTGGTACACGAACAGTCAAAGGCTTGGGTCGATGTCATTGACTCCCCTCGATGGCTGCCCAATGGTAGCTTCCTTTGGCTTAGCGACGCGGGTAGCGACGGAAAGTTTGTCGGCAGAAGACACATCTACCATGTGGAAGCCGATGGTTCTAGGAAACCACTCACCCAAGGAGACTGGGATGTTAAGGAAATTTCTGCAGTAACCGATTCGGGTAAATACGTCTGGTTCACCGCTCATAGGTCAGCCCCTACAAACACAGATGTCATTCGACTATCTCTCGAAACCAAAGAGATGGACTCTATGGGAACACATCTCGGCTCCCATCGTATCAGCGTTCACCCCACAGGTAGCTTCTACTTCGACACCTGGAGCAACCTGTCCCAACCGACTGAGACTTGGCTGAAATCCCGCGAAGGAAAAAACATCCGATTGATCAGCGGATATCGAAGCGACCGATTCGATTACGTGGAAACCGCAAAGCCTGAACTGGTCACAATCAACGCTCGAGACGGACAAATGCTCCAAGGTCTGTTGTACAAGCCGACGACTCAACGACCAGAGAAAATCCCCGTCGTCATCTATGTCTACGCAGGTCCATCGGCACCCACAGTTGAGAATAGTTGGATCCACCGAAGCGACCTATGGCATCGCTACTTGACTGACCAAGGAATTGCTGTGCTCTTGTGCGACAATCGATCGGCATTGGGCAAAGGGAATGCGGACACATGGAGAGTCTACAAGAACCTTGGCGCCTTGGAATTGCAAGACCTCGAAGACACGGTTCAATGGCTAGGTAATCAAACTTGGGCTGATACCGACCGGTTGGGAATCTGGGGTTGGAGCTACGGCGGCTACTTTACGGCCTATGCAATGACTCATAGCAAACTGTTCCGTGCAGGCATCTCCGGTGCGCCCGTCACCGATTGGCGAAACTACGATTCCATCTATACCGAACGATACATGGATACACCCCAAGCGAACCCGGAAGGCTACCAATCCAGCTCCGTCGTTCAAGCTGCTAAGAACCTAAGCGGTCGCCTCCTTCTAATTCATGGTGAGATCGACGAAAACGTCCACATGACAAACACCCTACAGTTCGCCAATGCACTTCAAGAAGCAGGAAAGCAATTCGAACTGATGATCTATCCGAAAAATCGCCATGGCATCGTCGACCCAGAACAGATGTATCATCAATACCAAATGATGACGGATTTCCTTGTGCGTAATTTAACACCGCGAAGCAACGACACCCCTATCCCGTAAAATCTCTGGAAGCAAATCGGATCACGCTTAAGTCGTTTGTGACAAGAGTCTTACGATTACCTGTACGAGTACCTTTTCACTGAGCAGGAGTACGAATTCACTTTCCTAGTCCATGCCCCACTTGTTTCACTCACTAAATATACTAAATCATCCTTACTGCTATGTGCGCAACGAAACGGTTAAACTCTTAAAACCGAAAAATAAATTCATGTACCGAGATTGATTGGAACCGATTTATGAATCCAAAAAGTAATCAAGGAAGTCATCAATTTCAAGTTCGTGCGGTCATTGGTAGTTTGCTTGGTGGAATCGGTGGTGGGGCAACAGGACTAATTCTCGGGCCGATGATTGGCTCCTTGTTCCTTCAAAAGCCATCACATTCAGATCCGATTAAATCAGTATTTTTTGATGCCTGGTTCTATTTCCTCATCCAAATATCTTTCGCTGCAGTATTCGGAATTCTATTCGCTATCGTCGGTGCCGTACTAGGGTCGGCGCTAGCTACTTCGCGGCTTGGCGCACCCGATGTGCCTGCGCCATCTGAAGATCGCGAAGCAGAGGAATTAAATCGCTTGCGAGAACGAATAGCGCAGATCGAAGAGAAACAACGAAGTCAAACTAGCAAGACATCAGACTAACGATCCGTATATACCTGTGTACTCTCATCGCGAATCACTGGCACCGGACGCAACTGACTCTGCAGTGCGGCTCGCAGGATTTGAGTTCCCTCGCGTCCATGCTTGACGGCAACCTTCACGACAACTTGCTCTTTCGACGCAAGGCTAGGTATCGAAGCGAACACAATTTGGCGTCCACTCGCTTGATACTTCATCGGCGCATAGACTTGTTCGACAACCGCACCATCAGGTATCTCGATGACTAATCGCACCTCTTGATCGGGGCGTGTTCCGATGTTGTTGATCTTTACCGAGTAAGTCGTAACGCCGCTTGTCTCGATCGGATCATTGTCGTCATCAATGTCAAACACTAGCTCGCTCTGACCTTCTACAAGGACTTCTCGTTCCACCGGATCAGCGCGTAACCCTTCAGCCTCCGTTGTCATGAGCAACGTGAACTTGCCTTCCTCGACCGGTAACAATGTCACCTCTGTTTTCGCCTTGTTCCCCGCTGCAAGCTCTAAAAGATTCCAGACTACTGCGTGCTGATCTGGAAGATAAGTTCCCTCGTTCGTCGCACTGATGAAATTCATTCCGCGAGGTAAACGAGCCGTAATGTACAAGTCCCGGGCTAACGCCGTCCCGACATTTTCAATCACCGCCTCATACGGTGCTGGCCGTTCGAGATGCCGCAGTTTCGGTCCAACGAGTTGCATTTGCAGCTTTGGAGCCCGAATTTCGATCGGTGTCGAAGACTCAGCCGTTGCTGAATTGGCAGATGTAGCCCGGACGACATTGTTCGCCTTGCCAGCTGCAAGAGCAGTCAACTCAATCTCAAAACGTAATGTCTCGCCCGGCGCTAAATCTCCAACATCCTGCTGCAAAGCAGAAGCACCCGTCAAATGCCGAAAGATACCAGGAACATCCTCTTCGAGCCGCACGTCTTTTGCCGTTCCAGATCCGGTGTTCGTTATGTCGATCATTATCGTTGTAGTGTCACCACCGAGAACTTCAGGAGCCGCTGTTTGCTTGATGCTCAGCTTCGGTTGCGTACTGATCGTCCTGACAGATGCCTGCGCTGCAAACTTCACACTCGCAACAGACCCAAGTTCTCCTTCCGTCTCGGGAACGATCTCCATACTGATCGCAACTTCTTGTCCAGCGGCTAGCTCTCCCAAATTCCAGACTAAACCGTCATTGCCTACCCGTTGAGCCTCTGGCATGCTGCGAACCAGTCTCGCCCCCTTGGGAATCGCATCGGTTACTTGGACTTCAAAAGCAGTCGAATTCCCAACGTTGCGCACCACCGCCGTAAACGTCGCCGGAATGCCAACCTGAACCTCGCTCGGGGCTCGCTTGTGTATCTCTAAACTTGGATTCTGCGAACCGTCGAATTGACGCGCGCCAGGGATCGGCGTGACCATCGACCAAGCAGCCCCAGCGCGATTTTGATTCATCATCGCCGCACCACTAAGACCATTACTCGCACCCAAACCACTATTGCTACTTGGACCATTTCCCGGACTCAGCGCCCCAGCGATCGACGGCGGATCCGAAGGAAGATTGCTAGGCAATCCCCCCGACGGCATTCCGATAGGAGGTAGTCCCGCCGATGGCACTCCTAGCGATGCGGGGCCATCCAAGGTGGATCGAGTTCCAGGTGCATTTGGCAATGCAGATGGCGCTGGAAATCCCGATGGCGATGCAATTCCTGAGGGTGTTGGAAGTCCTGAGGGAGATGGATTCGAAGGAACACTCGGCAAAGAAGGTGTAGATGGCAGTCCACCCGCCGGAGGTGACAGTGAAGGAAGCTCCGGCAACCCGATCGCCGATGGTGGAGTTTGGCCTAATGATTGTGGATTCAATAACGTTGCAGATGGAAGTGAATTCCCTGAAACTGGGCCATTAGGATTGGAGCCAATCACACTTGGCGGTCCTGCAGAGCGTGATGCGGCAGGTGGTGGATTCGCAGGTAGGGCCGACAGTGCCGCATCAGGAATCCGCGCCGGATTCAAGCGGGCAGGTTCAGGTGGGGAATTCGTTGGAAGACTCGGCGGCGGTGCTGGCACAGGGTTCTGCCCCGATGCCAACACAACCATCGCCTCATCAGTGGCGGGCTCATCGGTGGCAAGCTCATCGGTGGCAAGCTCATCGGGGGAGACAAGCCCCTCAGTCGCATCACCGTTACCAATCGCTTCCGAACTGTTATCCAACCCAGATCGATTTTCCTGATCAGCGACAAAAGGCAACGGAGGTAAACTCGCCACGTTGGGAATCGATTCCAAATCTTGTGCCGGCGCTGCGGTTGGTAAGGGTGGTAGCTCGCGTGATTGAGGGATCGTAGAGTCATTTCCTCGCACAATCGGTGGCTGAGGCCAATCAGAGTTCTTTACCCAAGGCTGATCAGCCAACGCAGGATCTGCTGCCGCAATATCCGGCTTTGACGCAATTCCACCATCAGGCCCGATGGCTTTCGAAGCAACCAGAATAGGTTCCGCCCTCAAATCCTCGTAGGCATCCCCAGAAACATCAGCGATTGTGCGACTACCTCGGGCATCTCGGTGTGCGATCGCCATCGTCAATACGATTAACAACCCTGTAAACAGAGTTGCTGCCGCGATAAAAGCAAATCGGGACATAGTCGCCAACCTTCGCCACAAACCAATATGTATAGGCCCCCAAAAAACCCATCACCGCGGGAATTTGAAAAGCCAAATAAGTACGTTGCTGGGGTCATAACAAAATCTCGGCGGCGACCGGAAGACCAAAACGCGCTCTACCCACTAGCAACATCAAGTCCCGCATTGAAGCTGCACAAAAGTGCGACGGTGCAAAAACTAGCCGGCTAAGCTATACTTTCGCAGAAGATCACCCCCACCCTTCAATAGCCCGTCCCCGCCTCTTTGCTTGCAATTCTTATGATGCAGAACTTTGGATGTCCTTGGATTCCCTCGTCGCGTCAAATTCACCCGACGAATGCAACTAATTGTCATGCCAACCGAGCTCTCGTGATTTCCACGGCGCAGATGGTCGGCATCTGCTGTTGCTTTGCTATCACTCTTGGGGCACTCGGCTTGAACTCAGCCCATGCTCAAGTACCGACGAACGAACCAGCCACGCAAGTGACAGAAACTGCGGCACCTGCGATCGACAAACTCGATTCAGAGTTGTCTCAAGAATGGACAGGAACGATTCTTCCAATCCTCGATAAGCACTGCGGTGAATGCCATCTACGCGGTGCAAATGAAGCCGGCGTAAATCTCGGTGACTACGAGACCCTGGAAAAAATTCGGGCTCACGAAAGCACCTGGGAACAGATTCGAGGCGTTGTGCGAGCCGAAGCGATGCCCCCCCCGGAATCCTCAACGATGACGATAGAAGAACGCCAACTCATTACGAGATGGATTGAACGGGCATTGCACGAAGTCGACTGCGAATGCCGCCCCGAACTTCCAAAAGTCACCGTACGCCGCCTGAATCAATTCGAATACGACAATACCATTGCAGATCTTTTTGGTCGCGAATTGTTGGGAAACGATTTCAAGCCCAGTAAGGAGATTGGCTTTGTTTCCGACGATGTCGGTAATGGTTTTGATAACCAAGGGGAAGTATTGTCGCTGCCCCCAATTGCGATGGAGAAGTACTTACAAGCAGCGGCGGTGATTTCCGAGAAAGTTATCGCAACGGATCGCGAGAGCTTCCGCAAACAGAGTTTTGAAGGTTCGACTCTGTCGTTTCAAGAATCGCTCAAAACCCCCATCTACATCGCCACTGGCAAATACACCCTCAGTATTCGCACTCGTTTCGGCGAAGGCCAATCCGACAACTGCAAAGCAAAGCTCTATCTTGGAGAGCAGATGATCCATGAATGGGAAGTCCTACCAAAAGATGAAACAACGAAAGTAGACTTCGAGGTCACTGCAGGAGAGCATATGTTGCGTATTGAATACGCTGATGACGCTAATCCCGAAACTCGAAATGCACCGAATCGACGGCTTATTATTCACTCCCTGCGACTTGTAGGACCTGAACAAGGTGAACCTGCATTTCCAAGAATCCACGAGCGCATCGTTGTGGCTTATCCAGAAACAACCGATCAAGCTGGAGGCAACGCGATCGGTTTCCAAGAAGCTTCCCGTCGTGTCTTCCATGCCCTTTTGCCTCGCATCTACCGTCGTGCGGTAACCGACGAAGAGATTCAAGCCGTCGTGAAGGTATGCCAGAGAGCGTCTGAAGCCGGATACCAGTACGAACAAGCACTAAGGTACGGCTTACAAGCCGCGTTGGTATCGCCGCAGTTCCTGTTCCGCACTGAGCGATGGGTCGAGAATGCACAGGGGACCCGATTAGACGATTATGGAATCGCCTCTCGTTTGTCGTACTTCTTGTGGGCGTCTATGCCCGATGCCGAATTACTTCAACTCGCAGCCGAAGGACGACTCCATGAATCAGATGTCCTTCAAACTCAAGTCACTCGAATGCTTGAACATCCGAACGCAGACTCACTACTCAAAGGCTTCTTCGCGCAATGGCTGGGACTTCGAAACATCCAAAAAATTGATATCGACCGAGAAAAATTCCCGTTCTGGTCAGATCGTTTAAAGGCCGCAATGATCCGGGAAACAGAAATGTTTTGCAAAGCCGTAATGAAGGATGGTACCATCGAAGATCTGTTGCTCGCTGATTTCACTTTTGTGAACCCAAGAATGGCGGAGTTCTACGGAGTCCAGTTCGATGGCCAAGATCCATCAGAACTCTACCGCAGACGGCCAGGATCCAACGACGGAAACCCCAGGCGACAGGGGTTGTATCAACGCGAAGACGAATGGATCAAAGTTACCTTGCCAGAAAACCGTCGCGGAATACTCACCCAAGCGGCCTCGCTGGCACTTACGTCAAATCCGACACGAAGTTCTGCGGTGAAACGAGGCAAATGGGTGTTGGAGACTGTTCTAGGGGATCCGCCTCCCTCCGCCCCGCCCAACGTACCTTCCCTCGAGCAAACGAAAGCCGACGACAATGCTTCCCTACGCGAACGTTTGGAAATCCATCGGTCAAACCCAAGCTGCGCCGGATGCCATAAGATCATGGATCCCATAGGGTTAGGGCTCGAGAACTTCGACGCAATCGGTCGCTGGAGGGACAAAGAAGGGGAACTTCCAATCGTCGCCGAGGGGGAACTCGTTGACGGCACGAAGTTCTCTGGACCGAAAGAATTGATAGCGATTTTGTCGCAAAAAACCGATAGCGTCGCTAAAAACTTCACAGAACGACTGTTTACTTACGCTCTAGGCCGAGGTTTACAACGTGCCGATCGTTGCGATGTCGATACAATATTGGAGAAATCCAGGGCAAACCGGTATACAATTCGTTCGTTGATCGAAGGTATCGTTCTTAGCGACGCTTTCTTACAACGCACCCCCACCCCGTCCCACCTACCCAAACAAGCGAGTCGGAACTGAGATGCAAAACGAACATTCCCTACCCAGCGACCACTCTCTTTCCGCCGACCAGTCTTTACCGACCGGGCGATATCAAAGTTCGATGCGACTCAATCGACGAACTATTCTCAAAGGACTGGGCGTATCTCTGGCGCTCCCAACGCTCAATGTGATGAAGCCTGCGTTCGCGGTACCTACCGGTGCTTCTGCACCTGTTCGGTTAGCTTGGGTGTTCTTCCCAAACGGCACCAACGCCGATCGCTGGGTTCCAAAAGGAACCGGGAAAGACTGGGAACTATCCCACGCTCTTGAACCTCTCGCGGAATACCGAAACGACTTCAACGTGATTCGCGGACTAGCCCAAGTCAACGCACAGTCACTTGGTGATGGCCCCGGTGATCACGCTCGCAGCGCCGCAGCGTTCCTTACCGGCGCTCACCCATTCAAGACCGCCGGATCCAAGATCAAAGTCGGGCGTAGCGCGGACCAAATCGCAGCTGATGTCTACGGGCGCAGCACCCGCTTAGCATCCATCGAACTCGGGACCGAAGAAGGCAGAGATGCTGGGGCTTGCGATTCAGGCTACTCCTGTGCCTACTCGAACAACATTTCATGGCGCAGCGAGTCTCTTCCCACTGGTAAAGAAATTCTACCCAAGAACGCCTTCGATCGACTTTTCGGTGTCGCGGGTGGTGGTGACTCCAAAGAGCAAGGGATGAAAACCAGCATTCTCGATTTCGTCGCTGATCAACGCAAACATTTGATTAGCCAAGTTGGATCGGAAGACAATCGCAAGCTCGACGAATACTTCACGAGTGTTCGCGAAATCGAACAACGAATTACTCGTTTCGCCACCCCGGTTCAATTGCCGGAAGGCACCCAGGCTCCCAAAGACAAGCCAAGCGATGCGACCGAACACATTCGCCTCATGTACGACTTGATGATCCTCGCATTCCAAACGGATACGACTCGTATTGCCAGCTTCATGCTTGCCAATGAAGGGAGCAATCGCGCGTTTCCTATGATCGAAGTCAAGGATGGACACCATCAGCTTTCACACCACGAAAACAAACAAGACCACATCGATAAGATCGCCAAGATCGATCGTTACTACTGCGAACAGTTCGGCTATTTCTTAAAGCGATTGCGAGAAACTTCGGACGGAGAAGGTTCCTTGCTCGATAATTCGCTGATCGTTTACGGTGGAGCGATTAACGATGGTAACCGACACGACCACCACGACCTCCCAATCTTGCTAGCAGGACGTGGCGGTAAAGGTATCGGGACTGGAAACGTACTTGAATTCCCTCAGTACACTCCACTGAACAATTTGTTCCGCATGATGCTCGATACTGTCGGAGCGGACCAAGGAGACTTTGGCGATTCGAATGGCGTTCTCTCGATAAGCTAATGTTCCTGAATGCTATTCGCCTTGTTTTCCGGCGAACAACACGCAACGCATTAGGGATTGCCATCTGTCTTTCGGCAATCCCCTTCGAGACAGGGAAAGGCTCGGGGGAATCCCCATCTTCTTCTGGCCCTTGCGAAACCAATTCTGAAGCATCGCCGCAAGTTGTTCGCAACGATAGCACCGCGTCGAGCCGCCCAAATTTTCTCCTGATCCTTACCGATGACCATGGATACGGGGATGTTGCTTGCTATCAAGAACACTCCCATCGCCGCACAGGGACTTCGGCACCCATAGACATCGACACCCCCTACATCGATCAAATCGGTAGGGAGGGGATCGTCTACTGGAACATGCGTGCGAATGCCACCGTATGCTCACCGACTAGGGCCGCATTGCTTACAGGCAAATACCCCGATCGCGTCGGCGTTCCTGGTGTCATCCGAACACATGCCAATGACTCCTGGGGGCACTTAACAGCCAATACAAAAACCCTGCCGGACTATCTCGCTCAAGCCGGTTACCACACGGGCATCGTAGGCAAATGGCACCTTGGGCTCGAGTCACCAAACCTTCCTAACGAGCGAGGTTTTAGCTACTTCCACGGATTTCTCGGGGACATGATGGATAACTACCTTACCCATCAACGCCACGACAAAAACTACATGCGACTCAACCATGAAACGATCACACCTGAAGGTCACGCGACAGAATTATTTGCCGACTGGGCGTGTAACTATGTACGGGAGCGATCCAAGACTCCTGAACAACCATTCTTTTTGTATCTTGCGTTCAATGCTCCTCATTTCCCGATTGAACCGCCGAAGGAAGCGCTAGAAAAGGCAAAGCGCAAACATCCGACCCTAGATCCTAAACGAATCGCAAACATCGCATTTGTCGAACACCTCGATGCGTGTATAGGCCGAGTTATGAAAGCCTTAAAAGAAACAGGACTAGAACAAAATACGTTGGTCGCAGTCACCGCAGACAATGGTGGATCACTACCGCATGGGCAAAGCAACTTCCCTTGGCGTGATGGCAAACAAAGTCATTATGACGGCGGGCTGAGGGTTCCTTTCTTGATCCGCTGGCCACAGAAAATACAAGCTGGAACGGAATCGTATTACCAAGGACTCGTCTTCGATCTCTTCCCTACTTTCCTAGAGCTCGCTGATGTGTCATTGCCATCCGATCTGGATGCACGAAGCCTGCGTTCAACATTCTCGCCAATGCCTGACATGAACCAGCATCCGCCGGAAAAAGAGTTGCAAGCTCGAGACCTGTATTTCGTTCGACGAGAAGGTGGCGCACGGTACGGAGGAAAAAGTTACGAAGCAATCATTCGAGGAGACTGGAAGCTTTTACAAAATGACCCCTACAGCCCTCTCGAGCTTTATCATCTCCCCTCCGATCCCTCGGAACAAAACAACCTTGCTCAATCCAATCCAAAAAAGTTGCTTGAACTCACAGAGGCCTTACGCTGGAATATACAGCGGGGAGGAATGACTCCCTGGCAGCCACCCCCACCATCAGCGAATGAGTCCGGATCTTTGAGGTAATCTCGAAAACAGACTTCAACCAACCATAACGATGCCTTCGTCCGTTCGTATAATGGGGGAATAACAAGCTGCTATCTAGCTGAAATTCTCTTCTAACAAGCGAGACCATCGAGATGTCTATCTATCGCGTTAAATGGTGTGCTGTTTGGTTAATTGCAATTCTTTCCGTTTACAACGCTTCACCATCATGGACGATAGCGCAAGAAACAGAGCTCGGTACCGATGGATATGCGACTTCTGGCGATGTTAAGATCCACTATGTAACTCAAGGAACCGGTCCCCTGGTAGTCATGATCCATGGGTTTCCCGACTACTGGTATACATGGCGAAATCAGATGCCCGCACTCGCCAAATCCTTTCAAGTCGTAGCAATTGACCAGCGCGGTTACAATTTGAGCGACAAACCTCAGGGCGTAGAACAATACACCATGGACAAACTTGTCAACGATGTCCGCAGCGTTGTCGAGCATTTCAAGCAAGAGAGAGCGATTGTCGTCGGGCACGATTGGGGAGGTATGGTCGCTTGGCAGTTCGCGATGCGATATCCTCAGATGACCGACAAACTCGTGATCCTGAACCTGCCCCATCCAGATGGATTGATTCGGGAATTAGCAACCAATCCTGAACAACAAAAGTTCAGCGCTTACGCTCGTTTATTCCAAACAGAAGAGGCAGCATCCTCGATTAAACTTGAGTCACTCTCGACATGGGTCAAGGACGCCGCCGCTCGCGAAAAGCACTTAGAAGCAATGAAGAGATCATCGATGGAAGGTATGCTTAGCTTCTACAAAGCAAATTATCCACGCGAACCGTATACGCAACCAAAGCAACCGAGTCCCCGGGTGCAATGCTCAGTTCTGATGTTTCATGGTCTAAAGGACAAAGCACTACTGTCGAGTGGACTGAACGGCACTTGGGACTGGCTCGACAAAGACCTTACGCTAGTCACTATTCCCGATGCAGGGCACTTCGTGCAACACGATGCTGCTGACCTTGTTACAAAAACCATGTTGCCCTGGCTTCAACGCTAGTTTCACAATCACCAACCCGCGAGACTGAGGGCTATTCACATCATCTAGGTTGCGTCGCATGAGCTACTTGCGACTCCGAAAACAGAATGCAAAAAGGCAAGATCCATCGGATCTTGCCTTGGTTATTTTCTGGGTAAGGATTCACCACGCTTAATCGAACTTATCGACTGCCGGTTTGTGAACGAAGACTCTCTTCGATCTTGCTCAAGTTCCAAGAGCCTGGTTTTTGGCTAGGTGGAAATTCTTCCATGGTCTTCAAGAACTTGGTCGCCAAGCCTTGAATTGGAATAACGATAAACGCGCGATCGATATACCAATCTTCATAGGTATTCGAGCCAATCTTGGCCTTTTCAAATGGGTCTCGGCGAAGATTGTACAGATCTGGTGCTCGCAGTTCAACAAAAGGCTCCTTCCAAATCTGTAGCCGATCTGCACGGTTCTCAAGGAACACAACCTTCCAATCTTGGTAACGAGCAGCCATGACTTGCCCCTCGTCTCCACAGTACCAGAACTCATTGCGGGGCGATGCCTCTTGCTTACCCATGAAGTAATCGAGCATGTTATGGCCGTCGATGTAGTTCTTGTACTTGCGTCCGTTGAGCTCAACGCCCGCAAGCAACTTTTCTTTAACGTCAGTTGCACCGGCGGCAGCAGCGAGAGTTGGCAACCAGTCTTCGTGGGAAACGATGCCATTGAGAGTTACACCCGCTGGGAACTTGCCTGGCCAACGAACGAAACATGGAACGCGGAAAGCGCCTTCCCAGTTCGAGTTCTTCTCGCCATGGAATGGTGTGGTTCCCGCATCTGGCCAAGTGTTGTAGTGAGGACCATTGTCGGTCGAATACAAAACGATGGTGTCTTCGGCGAGCCCGAGGTCATCGACAAGCTTGAGCAACTCACCGACGTGACGGTCGTGCTCAACCATCCCATCGCTGTACTCGTCTTGTCCGGAGATTCCACGGTTTTCGGCCTTCACGTGGGTACGGAAGTGCATTCGTGTTGCATTCCACCAACAGAAAAACGGCTTGCCGGAAGATTGCTGACGCTTGATGAAGTCCTTTGCCATTGCCAAGGTCTCTTCATCGACAGTCTCCATTCGCTTTTTGGTCAAAGGCCCAGTGTCCTTGATCGTTTGGCCACCCTTGCCATCCGCTTTGCAGTGCAAAACACCGCGAGGACCAAATCGCTTGCGGAACTCCGGATTCTTTGGATAGTCTAAATTCTCTGGCTCTTCCTCCGCGTTGAGGTGATAGAGGTTCCCAAAGAACTCATCGAACCCGTGCATCGTGGGCAAGTGATCGTCACGGTCCCCTTGATGGTTCTTGCCGAACTGACCGGTCGTGTACCCTTGCGACTTCAAAACGGTAGCGATCGTGACGTCACTCTTCTGCCAGCCTTGTTCAGCACCAGGCATACCCACCTTGGTCATCCCGGTACGAACTGGAACGTTTCCACCAAGAAACGCAGCTCGCCCTGCTGTACAGCTTTGCTGACCGTAGTAGTCCGTAAAGGAAAGCCCCTCGCGAGCGACTCGATCAATATTCGGAGTACGATACCCCATCATCCCACGATTGTTGAAACTAACGTTCCAAGTTCCAATATCGTCGCCCCAAATGACGAGGATGTTAGGCTTCTTCTCTTGAGCTTGTGCACCAGTTGTCACGCAGGCGACGATTCCAGCGCACATGGTCATGATTGCGGTCAATAGCCGCCCTCGGGTGATGAACATGCATAAATCCCTTCTAGTAGGTGAACCGAAACAACATTTCCGGTTCACTTGTAGCACGGGAGCCAGGAAATTCCTATAGTCTGCCACGCCCGTTAGGTAGAAATACGGTCTGCGATCCTGACGAAACGCAGTTGATCAAGGTGCTTTCCCTAATACCCGAACGTTGTTTCCGTATTCTATAAAAGAAAACGGCCGGCGATCTCTCGCCAGCCGTTTCGTTATTTTTATTTCGCCCGCCGATTACCTACGGGACAAAGGTAGGTCATCGAACGAGGAATCTATTGGTTTTGGTAATTAGCAACCGCAAGCTGGAGCTGCATCGCAGCTGCCGGCTCCGCAATCGCTGCCGTGTCCGGCGCCCAAACCACAACCGTTACCGAAAATTCGGCAACCACCGTGGCAGTGCAAGCCACGGAGGAGGTTGCGGAGGCGACCGTTGAACAGGCCGTTTCCACCGAGGATACCGTTACCGTTGCCGTTACCGGCTCCAACACCTGCACATGGATCGCAGCTTACGGTCACTGGAACTTCTTCGCAGACAACCTTTGGAACGCAGCGGGTGTAGGTGTAAGGAACACAAGTCTTGACGCACTTCGCTACCTTGATGGTATCGCAGTAGGTCACTGGCTTGCAGACGGTGTAAGGAACAACCTTCGTGCGGCATTCCTTGACAATCTTGCAAGTGGTGTAGGTGTACGGAACACTCTTTTGTTCACAAACCCAGTTGCAAACGGTGTAGCAAACGTCCTTGACGCGTTGCTCGCAAACCGTACGGCAAGTGGTGTAGTTCACAGTCTTTTGACGGCATTCTGGAACCAATCGGCAGGTCGTGTAGGTGCAGACCTTGCTTCGTGGCTCGCATACCCAATTGCATACCGTGTAGGTGACATCCTTGGTGCGGCACTCTGGAACCATCTTGCAGGTGGTGTAGGTGACAGTCTTTTGACGGCACTCTGGAACCAACTTGCAGACGTTGTAAGTAACCGTCTTTTGGCGGCACTCAGGAACACACTTGGTCACGGTGTATGGAACAACCTTGGTCAAGCATTCCTTCTCATAACGGACACAATCGATTGTCTTTTCTTCACAGGTCGGAACCCAAACCTTCTTGCATACCTTCTTCGGTGGGCATTGCACGCACTCTACGCGGCACTCACCTGGGCAGTATACGTTCTTGCAGGTCGCAGGATCGAAGGTCCAAGTACCTGGTTCGCGAACTGTTCGGCGAATCACAGGACCGGCAACTTCTTCCTCAACCGTTTGCCAGCTTCCACCACGAACGGTAATCGTCTTGGTGTAGTTGACTGGCTTGGTAACCGTGTAGTTGACCGTTCGTTCACGAGTCTCGGTTACTGGAACCATGACTGTGTAGTTGATCACTTGCTCACGGGTTTCCATGACCTTGTTCATCACGGTGTAGTTAACAACCTTTTCGTGTGTTTCACGAACTGGCGTCATCACTGTGTAGTTGATGGTCTTGGTTCGGGTTTCGGTTACAGGTCGACGAACCGTGTAGTTGATTACCTTTTCGTGGGTCTCACGAACTGGAACCATAACGGTGTAGTTAACCACTTTGCTGTGCGTCTCGTACACGGGGCGAGAGACGTTGTACGTCACTTGCTTGGTACGGGTTTCATACACAGGTCGGCGAACCGTGTAGTTTCGAACCCCAGTGTGTGTTTCCCGTACAGGTACATTGACCGTGTAGGAAACTTCTCGCTGATGGGTCTCGCGTTCGTAACGAACGCGTTGGACTTGCTTGTCCTCGTAAACGATTTGGTTTACCGTCTTTGTTCCGGTAACCGTCTCTGGCTCGTATACGACTTTCTTAACAGTCTTCATCACGGTGTACGTCGACGGACCACAAGGATCCACAACGTTACATCCGCAATTCTCGTAGCTGATCGCGCCGCCGTAAGCAGCGTGTGCAGCCCCAGCACTCAATGCGGTCGCAAGACCCATCAAGGCTGGCAGTGCAAATTGCTTCTTCATAGTTCCATTCTCCCTAGAACGTTTGCAGTACCACGCAGGACACTAGTATCAAACGAGGCGACGCTCTGCTAATTCGTCACTCCGTTGTTGCGATAAGTTGGTTCCCAAGCACCCGAAGCCTTCAAGCGGCAGCGCGTTGACGCCAACAAGCTTGCTCAGGCAGGGGTCTCGTCCCTGGACGCTCTCGGAGCCTGTTTGCCAAGTCAGTTGCGGCTGACTCAACGCACCTTCAAAGAGCGTGCTTGACGAGACCGGAGCAAACGCCATTGCAGCGTCGCTGTCCGACTCGGCGCACTAGGAAACCTTTTCCCAACAGGCGATGTAGATCGACTGGTCAAGAAACATGGAACAGAAAAAATAGGCAGGTCAGGTAATTTGAAGCGTTTTAGAGGTTTCAAAACAAAGGCTTTGACGTAAGTAACGATTGCAACGATTAGGCAAGACAATTTCCCCTAACCTCGTCTTTGTCCTCCACCCTGAACCAACGCACCTACACGTAAATGCCAACCGGTGAGACCCAAACCAGAGAAGCCACGACCATCAGAATGTCACGCCCGCCGCGGATTCAAACGGCGAAACCTAAGGCTTCGACAAAGTCACCAAGTCCGGTTCGCAAACCTCCGCTCTCGCTCCAACACTCTCACTGGTCTCTACTCTACCCAACATCGTGAAAGCAAATACATCCGTGATTCGGACCGGTAAGATTTCACCAGTCTGACGCATATTGCCATCCCATACTACAATTCGATCGCAAGGTGTTCTACCAGTCATCTGACGCAATTCACCCGTCTGCCCTTTGCGAACCGACCACTTGCTCGGACCCTCAACCAAAATCGGAACCGTCGTTCCCAAGAATTTCAAATTGTCTTCAAGCGAAATCTTGTTTTGAACCTCAAGCAAATCGAGATTCCTGCGGTGTTTAACTTCCTCTGGAATGTCATCCGCTAACAACTCTGCACCCTTCGTCCCAGGACGAACACTGTACTGGAAAATAAAACTGTTCTTAAACCTGCAGCGGCGAACCATCTCGACCGTCTCCTGGAACTCCTCCTCGGTCTCTCCACAGAATCCGACGATGAAGTCACTCGATACCGCCGCCCCAGGCAGAATCTCCCCGATCCGATCCATCATGCTGTAATAGTCAGCCACCGTATACCCACGCTTCATACGCTTGAGTATCACATCGCTTCCGCTCTGCGCCGGGACGTGAAGGTACGGCATGCACTTCGGTAAATCTCGCACCGTTGTCAACAACTCGCGCGTCATGTCCTTCGGATAGTTCGTCACAAACTTGATCCGCTCAATCCCCTCTATCGGATGTAACATTTCCAAAAGATCTGCCAACCGAGTCGTCTTGTCCCCGGAAACCCAACGGTAGGAATTGACGGTCTGACCCAAAAGCGTGATCTCTTTCGCCCCCTGGGCCGCCAATATCTTCGCTTCTTCGACGATCCTCTCGGGTGATCGCCCCTGCTCTGGCCCCCGCGTCATCGGAACGATGCAGTATGTGCAAAACTTATCGCAGCCAATCTGTATCCGTAAGTAAGCTTGAAACGGCGTTGGGCGCATCTCCGGGTCGCGAAGCGGATCATAAGTCTCATGCGACCGTTTGATTTCATCCGCCGAGCCATCCCGTCGCGATAAACTCACCGCTAGCTGATGTCTCTCTCCCTGTCGTGCGTTTTCAATCAGCTCGGGGATCCGATGCAATTGTCCCGGCCCGACCACCAAATCAACAAAAGGAACTCGATCGAAGACCTTTTCTTGGTCCTTTTGGGCCATGCATCCCATCACGCCTATGACACGCTCTGGATTAGCTATCTTCAACTGCTTGAGTCGCAGCAAGTTGTTATACGCCTTTTCCTCTGCATGCTCTCGCACGGAGCAGGTATTAAAGAGAATCGCATCTGCCTCTGCGGGGTCCTGCGTTAATGCATACCCTTGCTTGCGCAACGCAGCAACAACCATCTCGCTGTCGAGAACGTTCATCTGACAACCAACGGTCTCGATATACAGATGTTTGGTGCCTGCGGGACTTCCGCCATCCATAGGATTCTCTTTACTCTGCATTCTTTTTACTCTGCGTCATTACTCACCGCAATTACTTTGCTTCGTTCGAAGTTACCGACACGTTGTCGACATAAAACTCGGCGTCCGTCGAATTGCCAAACAGCCCTGGACTGCCTTGGACATTGGGGGTCAAGTCCTCTCCTTCGATGGACCAAGCCTCAGGCTCAGGCTCTCCTTTTTTCCAAACTTTTCCACGTAAAACGGTCTTGCCCTCCACCGCCCGTGCTTGAAGCTTGATCACATACCATGTTTTCGCTTGCCACTCGAAGGGAACGGTAACGGCAAAGCGTTGTTCAAGGAGAGAGACCCAAGAACGAAGTTGTAGACGTTGAGCACCCTCGAGTGCAAGGGTGTAGCGTTGTGCGACAACGCCCATGTCCGGTAACTTGTTGGTTGGTACCTTGTTTTTGGTATCCAACGCATAGAACTCACCTTGAATGGTGTAATCGGTAGACTTTGGCAGTCCAATAAAGCCTTGACTTCGAGTTCCCTTTGGAATTGTGCTGACCTTGACCAACCCATTCCCACCTTCTGGTAATTCGATCGGTTGATGGCGGTAGGCCATACCAATCCAATGCGACGGGACTTTCTTGTCTTCGAAATCGAAACTCCATGGGAACGGTGGTATCAACCTCGCGCGAGCCGTACTCTTGAGCTCGCCTAAAGTCGCTTCCAATTTCACCCCTGCACCCGTCGCGCTTTCTCCAGCAGTGTAGATTTGATCCTCGCTTACAGCACCCGACCCAGTCACTTGGATTGCCGCCTCCGGCACCAATCGGATGTACTGCCCTAGTGCGTTATACCCACGCACTTGAAGCTTGGCCTTCTGACCAGGTTGCAGCAACATTTCCACGGGGCACACTTGGATATGTGCAATCTGAGTATCCGTGATGGCAGGCTCAGTTGGAACCGGCGGCAACGTCGCCTCTTCAGTGGTTTCTACTTTGGGAACTCCGATGCAATACAGAGCTTTGTTGGTCGGCAAGTACAACCTACCGTTCGATATTGCGAACGATCCAAAAATCTCGCTGCCATCATTCAAACGCGTTTGACCAACCACCTTCAATTCTGTTTCGGTCGGCTCCAAACACCAGATCCGGCCCGTGTTCTCGGCAACATAAAGTTTCCCTTCCGAAACTACCGGAGAGCCAAACATGATCCGACCAAGCTTTTTCTCAACCTCAATTTGTCCGGTTTTTGCATTTACACCGAATAATGCTGCCCCATCCTCGATGAAGTAAATCCGCTCGCCAATTTTTACCGGCGACGACCTAGAGACCGTTCTCTTAGGGATCTTCCAAAGTAGCTTGTCCTCCGCAATGTCACCACTTGTATTGCCATCAATAGCGAACACTGCCCCGAGAACCGTTCGGTCGGTTTCGTTCTGCTCACCATGCCCCATGTAGATGATGCCATTGTCAATCAGCGGAGCGACATTCATTCCTCGTGGAGAAGCTTGGTACTTCCAGATCACCTTTCCCGTGCGTGGCTGCACAGCGTAAATGGCTCCGTCGGCTGCCGCAAAAACCATTGCAGCCTGGCCATTTAAAACCGTAAACACCGGCGTGCTGTAAGTCGTATCCTCGGGACGTGGACGGGTCGATAATGTCCAAATCGCAGCCCCAGTGTTCTTATCCATCGCGATGAACCGATGCGTCGGAACGGCCGTCTCATCCCATCCAGTGGTAACACCACTGATGATTACCATGTCTTCGTATACCACCGGGAAATTCGTTCGACCTCCATAAGTCGATAACATCCCGTATTCTTCGAGCATCGAGTGCTCCCATACAATCTTCCCGGTCTTTCCATCCAAACACTGAAACGTGCAACCCAGACCCAAAACAAACACCCGATCGGTCTCAGGATCCGCCACCACGCTGGCCCAACCGACTCGCTCCGATGGGGAATCCGACAAGAAAATGTTGTGGATACTCTCCCAAATTAACTCCCCAGTCTCCGCATTCAAACAAACTGTTTTTTCGGCTTCTTTGTTGGTTTCTGGTTCATGACGACAAACAATGTACGCCCGACCGTTCATCACCACCGGGGTCGAACGGGTCGCATACTCTTCCTTCCTCCAAAGCAAATTCTCCCCTTCCATCGAGAAGGTTGTCGGAAGCCCCTTCTCAACGGATTGACCGTTCTGCTGCGGTCCCCGCCACAAGGGCCAATCCGTTGCTCGAACTTTGCCCGCCTCTTGAGCGTGTCCAAAGTCTCCATCGATTGAAAAAGCAAAACCTATGGAAAGAGGTACACCCAACGAAAGTTGTAGCAACCGTGTAGCAATCGCGAGCTTTGGCATTGGTTTCCGATTGGTTTTCATCATTCAATTTCTTTGGGGAGCAACGAAGTCTTGGTAACGAAACATTCTCTGGGGCGTCAGAACAACGCCCTCTCTACAATGCTGCGTTCGAAAACCTCTATTGTAGCACAGTGCGGCTTGATCAAAAGTCACCGCGAAAAACTGGTTTTTTCCAAAAAATTTCCGTGAATCGTGGAACTGGTATTTCCCTAAAACTCCTTCTTTGCTACTGACCTGCAACCAGCATGCTGTAAAGCCTGCCCCGCATCGGAGCGAAACAATCGATCGCAAGACCAATCGCGTAGAAATTTCCTCCGGTATCCATCAGCACGCAAACCCGAGCACGACGGTAACTGGAGATTGGGTCGAAAATCGATCCGCCGAGCTATGCCGCGAATCTTCTGTATCGCAAATCAAAAAGGTGGAGTCGGCAAAACCACCACCGCGGTTCACCTCGCCGCCGGCTTTGCCTTGGCCGGTAAAAAATCACTGCTGATCGACCTTGATCCTCAATGCAATGCCACCTCCGGACTGGGTGTTCCCCCTCTGGAAAATCACCCCTTACTCCAAGACCAACCTCTCCATGAACACCTCCATAGCACTGTGTTTCCACACCTAAGCGTTCTTCCTGGTTGCCGTAACTTCCAAGATGTAGAAGTCCTCGAGAAAGGATCGCCATCGCGCCGAGAGATCTTGCGCCAGCATCTCGACTTGGACTGCTCGTCCTACGACGCCATTTTCATCGACTCTCCCCCCTCCCTTGGCGAAGTCACTCAAGCCGCACTCGCTTGTAGCACCGAAGTCATCATGCCAATCCAATGTGAGTATTATGCAATGGAAGGCCTGAGCCAAATGATCCAAGTCATTCGCGGAGTAATGCAAGCACATCCGGGAAGGCTTACGTTCGGCGGTATCCTTTTGACAATGTTTGACCCGAAATTTCAACTCACCCATGAAGTAGAACGGGAAGTTCGGGATTTCTTTGGGGAGATCGTTTTTGCTACAAGGATCCCTCGGGACATCGTTTTCAGCGAATCACCAAGTCATGGACAATCCGTCCTGACCTACGCCCCGCGATCGCGAGGCGCTCGCGCGTACATCGAACTATGCATGGAGGTACTTGATCGTGACTAAAGACCGGAGACTCGGACGCGGACTAGCCGCTCTTCTTGGCACCCCAGTCGATGAAGTAACCCCAACGGGAAGTGTCAACACCAAAGAAAATCTCAGCCCTACACCTCACGGTTCCTCTGCGCCGAGTTTAAACGAACCAGCCGTTCAAACTGTTCCACTGCAACGTTCCACGGTCGCGCAGGACCCTGCCGCATCGTCCACCCTTCGAGCGGGTGAAATTCCAGTCGACATCATCGACCCCAACCCTTTTCAACCACGCCGCCACTTCAATGACGAAGAACTCGACTCCCTGGCCGAGAGCATCAAGTCCCATCAACAGCTACAACCCATTCTCGTCCGCAAAAGCGGCGATCGCTACCAACTAATCAGCGGGGAACGAAGACTGCGTGCGACTGTTCGCGCAGGAATGAAAACGATTCGTGCAGAAGTCCGTGAAGCGGATGATCGCATGGTTGCTGAACTTGCGATCATCGAAAACCTGCAACGTAAAGACCTCAACGCGATAGAGAAAGCATTGTCTTTCAAACGCTATCTCACTGAACATCGCTGCACGCAAGAAGACCTCGCAAAACGTCTCAAAATCGACCGAAGCACCATCGCCAACATGATGCGTCTACTCGAGCTCCCTGAAGCTATCACCGAATTCATCCAACGCGATGAAATCACCGCAGGTCACGCTAAAGCACTCCTTAGCCTCGGTAGCGAAAAGGAACAAACAGCCTTCGCACAACGTATTCGCCAAGAAGGCTGGAGCGTTCGAGAAACCGAAGCTCGCGTTGCGGAAGCTGTTGCAGCCGCGGCTGAAAACGAGGACGGAATCCTACGCGCCATGCCTCGTCGCCGCGCCTCGAAGCCCGATCAAATTGCGTCCCTAGAACGCGAACTAAAACTAGCTTTGGGTACCCAGGTTGACATCAGCCAGACCAGCCGAGGTCGTGGTCGTATCACCGTTCACTTCACTAGCATCGAAGAATTTGAACGCCTACGGATAGTCCTATCGCAATCGTCAAACAACTCCCAGCAACGACGCGCCGCTTGATTCTACCGGTGTGCGATAGCCAAGCTGCGGGGTGTTTTTGAGCCCGCTTCGCGCAAGCCGCGGGGTGTTTTTGAGCCCGCTTCGCGCAAGCCGCGGGG
>CAZACJ010000032.1:0-15611 GCA_964483385.1 uncultured Pirellula sp.
CGCACAAAAATCCTGCTCGGCACCCAAATGATCGCCAAAGGTCTAGACTTCCCAAACGTTCTGCTCGTCGGTGTCATCCAAGCGGATACCACCCTCCACTTTCCCGATTTCCGAGCCGGCGAAAAAACCTTTCAACTCGTCACCCAAGTCGCAGGACGAACTGGCCGTGGCGATCGAGCAGGAGAAGTCCTCGTCCAAACCTTCTCCCCTGATCACCCCGCCATCGTCGCCGCCTGCAAACACGACTACATCGGCTACGCAACCCTCGAACTCGAACACCGACAACCCTTCGGATACCCTCCCTATGGATTCCTCGCTCGAGTTATCTTTCGCGGAGAAAAACAACAAGATGTCGAAGAGTTTGCCGAAAGCTTCGTCACACGCGCACGTGGATTAGTCCAAAAAGCAGGCGGAAAAGCCCGCGTGCTCGGACCATCGCTCCCCCCTATCCCGAAACTACGAGGTAGCTACCGCTACCACGCCATGCTCCTCTCCCCAGAACCCGGTCTGCTCCACTCTGTCCTGCAACAACTCCAAGCAAATACCAAACTTCCCGAAGGCATCCTCTACCTCATCGATATCGATCCTGTCGATATGATGTAGTCGGTAGCAATCGCACCACCTGCTACAATATCATCCAGTCTCACTCGCTCCTCGTCATCAGTGACTCTGGAATATCAACATGCTGGAATCCTACCTCAATTCGTTTGGCAAACGCATCGCTTTGACACTCACGATCATTTCTTGCCAACTGCCAATCGCTCAATCCCATCCACTGACACAAGAAGTCAGCAGCGAGCAAAACAAGAAAAACGATGTCGTTCCAGATGTCCCGCGCCAACCCCTCGAAGCTTCCGTACAACGCTTGACCGAAGCGCTGCGTTTCCTCGGCGAACCACTCTCGCAATCTATCGAAAAAGAATCTATCGCCCTGCGAGAAAACCCCGACGACCCTGCCGTCAGTATACGACTCCAAGAACTACTCGACCCACTATGCGTCGCAATCGTCTCCATCAATCCCGAAAGCCGAGTCAAAGCCGCTGCCGGACCTGCGAATAAACAACTCGTCGAAAAAGGTTGGCGCACCTTTCTGATCAAAGTCATCAACGATGCCGGCGTCACTGCTCCACTGCGATGCTCAAGCCCCCAAGCACAAGCGATGGTTCGCCAAAGTACCTCCGCAGCAACTCCCGAAATAAAAATCACTCCAACCGAAGCCGCTCGACGCTGGCTCGATATCGCACTCCCTATCCAAGAACCAATGGTCGCTAACCTCTCCGGCCTAAAAGTGGAATACCGAATCATTCAACTCTATAGCCGCGATGAAGGTATGCGCGAAGCAACCCTCGCCTTCGATGTAGGACAAGGAACCCAAGACTTGGGATTCCGCAGCGAAGTACCAATCCTTTTCCGCGCAATCCCCAGCCAAGTTGTTCCGATCCATATCAAAGATCACGACGGAAAGAAAACCATCTGCGCTCTACTCATCCAAGATAAACAAGGTCGTGTCTACCCAAACCCAGCCAGACGACTCGCTCCCGACTTCTTCTTCCACCCACAAATCTATCGCGAAGACGGTGAACACGTCACCCTACCGGCCGGTACCTACACCGTAACCGCTTCACGTGGACCAGAATACCTAGAAACAAAAATGGAAATCCAAGTGCCCGAGCAAGGAGACCCGCCACCGATCTCCATCGAACTCAAACGCTGGATACATATGGCAAACCTCGGATGGTTCTCCGGCGATCATCACGTGCACGCCGCAGGATGCGCGCATTACGAAAATCCAACCCAAGGTGTCTCTCCCGAAGACATGATGAGACACATCACAGGCGAAGATCTCAACGTCGGCTGCGTCCTGAGCTGGGGACCTTGCTGGTACCACCAAAAACAATTCTTCGATGGCAAAGTATCCAAACTATCAAGAACCGACTACCTCATGAGGTACGACGTAGAAGTCAGCGGATTCCCCTCCTCTCACGCAGGTCACCTCTGCTTGCTCAACCTCGTCGAAGATGATTACCCCAATACCAAAAAAATCGAAGATTGGCCCACCTGGACCCTACCCATCCTCAAATGGGGACAAGAACAAGGTGGAATCGTCGGCTATAGCCACAGCGGTTGGGGATTAGCCCTGCCAGACTACATGCCCGACGGCTCTCGTGGCCCTCTTCCAAATACCTGGGGCGGAACAAAACCAGGCGCAATCCCAGGACGCGCCGCCGATCGACTACCCGACTACGCTATGCCCCCCTTCGACGGAATCGGCGCAAATGAATACATCGTCGCCGCACCAAATAAAGCTTGCGACTTTATCAGCACCGTCGATACCCCCGCCATCTGGGAACTCAACATCTGGTACCACGTACTAAACACAGGCCTGAAAACACGTATCAGCGGCGAAACCGACTTCCCCTGCATCTACGGCGAACGGGTCGGACTCGGAAGAGTCTACGTCGAAATGGACCCCAAACTTCCAAAATCCTACAACCAATGGGTCCAAGGTCTCCTCGACGGGAAAAGCTACGTCGGAGATGGTGCTAGCCACCTCAAGCTCTTCTCTGCAAACGGATCCAAACTCGGACACACCGACCCCACAGGAAAAGTCAGCGAACTGCGCCTCGAACAACCCTCCAATATCCAAGTCAAAACCACCGTAACAGCCTTGCTACCCTCCGAACAAACACCCACGGGCAAGTCCATCGCAACTCGAAGACTCGACGAAAAACCCTATTGGCATATCGAACGGAGCCGAGTCGGAACCTCCCGAAAAGTACCCGTCGAATTGATCGTCAACGGCGAAGTACACAGCACCCAAATGATCGAAGCCGACGGACAATGGAATGATCTGAATTGGGATCTGCAAATCGAGAAATCCAGCTGGATCGCCCTGCGAATCTTCCCAAGCCTCCACTCAAACCCAATCTTTGTCCATGTGGCAGACAAAGAAATCCGAGCCAATAAACGAAGCGCCCAATGGTGCCGCGAAGCCGTCGAAGTCTGCTGGAAAAAGAAATCCCCTCTAATCCGCCCAGACGAACTACCGGCGGCTCAAACCGCCTACGAACTCGCTAAAAAATTCTACGCACAAGCAGAATCCGAAGCGGCCCAGTAAGCCAACCCTACACCCGCCCCTGATACCTGCCAAAACAGGTAACAAATCTCCCCCCTCTCTCTTCCCCTAAACCCGGGAATTCAACGGGGATTCGGTGAAATTACGCCCCTTTCCGGATATACTTAGACCGTCGAAGTATTCACAATCCGAAAATTCAATTGCCCGGTTTCGCTGTTCTGCAAACATGCGAAATACCACGACATACACTGATAGCCGCCTCTACCACTGCCTGACAGAAAAGTGCTGGAACCAATGAGCGACATCCCAACTAAAAATATCCAACTTCCCGACTCCCTAGACCGTCAACTCCAAGCCTTCCGAAAACACTTGCGAAGCACCAAGGTTATGGAAAGCGTCGGAATGGCTCTCGCCGGTATCCTTACCGGATTCCTTGTCGTCTTCGCCCTCGATCGATGGATCGACATGCCCTCGTGGGCCCGATGGTCCATCTGGACAGCCTCCGCACTAAGCGTCGCAACGCTACCCTGGTGGATCGAACGATGGATCCTTCGCTATCGTACCCACGCTTCCCTCGCCAAATTGATGACCCTGAAATTGCCTTCCCTCGGTGACTCACTCCTGAGTGCCATCGAACTGGCTTCCAATCCACAAGAACAAAAACGCTCCCCAGCACTCTGTCGCGCTGCACTAGATCAAGTCGCCTCCGTTGCCGCAAAACAAGACCTCACTGCCGCGGCACCCGAAAGCTACCACAAACGATGGCTCAGCGTCGCAGGCCTACTAGCAGCCGCAACCTTCGCACTCGGTCTCCTCTACCCCGCCGCAACCTCAAACGCTTGGGCCCGCTTTCTCTCCCCTTGGAGCAAAATCAATCGCTTCACCTTCGCCAAAGTCGCAGAACTTCCACAGCAATGGATCGTGCCTCACGGCGAATCCATCACTCTCTCTGTACCTCTTACCAAAGATACCGACTGGAAACCCGCCTCAGCAAAACTCTGGCTACCAGGCTTGCCACCCATCGAAAGCACCCTGCAAGCAGATGCCTACAAGTTCGAATTACCACCCATGATTCGAAACGCAAAAGCACAACTACGCATCGGTGATGCCACCCCCTCCATCGATATCGAACCAACCACTAGACCTGAACTCATTGCCGCTGCAGCAAAAATCCAACTTCCTGAATACCTTCAATTACCTGAAACAATCACCAAAGACGTCCGCAGCGGAGCAATTACGCTCGTCGAAGGCGCAAGCTACACGCTCGAAGGACAAGCGTCCCGAGAACTACAAGCCGTTACCCTCGATTCGCAAAACTTGAACGTTTCTGCCGAGCGATTCGACTCCAACCCACTCAAAGATAACCAAACCGCCACCCACTCCGTCCGCTGGACCGACCACCTCGGCCTCTCCGCCAAATCCCCCTTCCCACTAAACGTCACCATCCGACCCGACGAAGAACCCACCGTCTATACCGAAGGACTGCCACGAGCTAAAGTCCTCCTCGAAAGCGAACAAGTCAAATTCCAAGTCCATGCAGCTGATGACTTCGGCGTAAAACAAATCGGACTCGAATGGCGCACCGCAGAAGGCGCAACAACACCCAAACAAACTCAAGGCGAACAAGTTCTCATCGCTGGTGGTGCAGCTAGCCAGCGCGTCGATGCTGATGCAGTCTTCCAAGCCAGCGCACTGGGCATCGAACCACAAGCTCTCGAAGTCAGAGTATTCGTCGAAGACTTCCTCCCGGGAAGAAAACGTATCTACTCCAACCCATTCCTTTTGATGGTTCTCAACCCATCCGACCACGCACTCTGGGTCCTCCAACAATTCAATCGCTGGCAACGCGAAGCTCTCGAAGTGCGTGACCGCGAACTACAACTCCTCGAAACAAACAAAAAACTTCGTAGCCTCGCAGAAGACCAACTCGCAAACCCCGAAGTCGTCAAACAAATCGAACAACAAGCCTCCGCAGAAGCAGCAAATGCCCGACGACTCTCCAACCTCACCCAACGCGGGGAAGACCTCCTTCGCCAAGCCGCTCGCAATTCCGAAATTGGTGTCGGTCACCTCGAGAAATGGGCTGAAATGCAAAAGATCCTCAAAGAGATCTCCGCTAGCCGAATGCCATCCGTTGCCAATCTCCTCAAACAAGCAGCAAAGAACGCGGACCCATCCAAAAATACTCAGCCATCCGAACCTCCCAAAATCGCAGGCTCCAACCGCAATGACTCCGCAGGTGACCCCTCTTCGAGTCAACAAGACGACGATAAAAACAAACCGTCGCCAAATACCCCGCGTGTCGTTGATGCAGAATCCACTCAACAACCAAATCAAAACGTTGCCAGCGAAGAAGACCCCGCCAAAAAGAAACCATCAAACCCTAGCCTCGGACTACCTACCACCACTCTCACCGGCGCTAAACCA
This sequence comes from uncultured Pirellula sp., assembly GCA_964483385.1. GTDB lineage: Bacteria > Planctomycetota > Planctomycetia > Pirellulales > Pirellulaceae > JBKCUI01. The sequence continues at coordinate 5,504 of CAZACJ010000032.1, forward strand.
AAAGCAAACGACCAGAAACAGCCCGAATCCCCAGAAGCCATCGATCAAGCCGTCGAACAACAACTCGCTCTCCTCGAAGAATTCGACAAAGTCTCCGATGAACTCAATAAGGTCATGGCCAACCTCGAAGGCAGCACCCTGGTCAAACGCTTCAAAGCCGCAGCTAGAGAACAAATCGCCGTCGCCGACTCCGTCAGCAGCACCGTGCCAAACGTCTTCGGCACCCGCGCAAAACGCTTCAAATCCGAAGACCGAGAAATGCTCGAACAAATCTCCGCTCGCGAAAACAACGCGCTGAATAACGTCGGTCAAATCATCGATGACCTCGAAGCCTTCCACGAACGACGACCCATGGTCAAATTCCGCGATGTCCTCGATGACATCCAAAAAGAAGACCCCATGGCTGGCCTGAGAAAACTATCCTCCGAAGTCATCGAACAACAAGGCATCGCAATCGCCGAAGCAGAATTCTGGTCCGATACCTTCGACCGATGGGCCGAAGATCTCGTCGACCCAGCAGCCAAAGGACAATGCCCAGGCGGAAAATCCAAAGGCTCCCTACCTCCATCTATCGTCTTGGAAGTCATGCAAATCCTCGAAGGGGAAATGAACCTCCGTGAACGTACTCGCGTCGCTGAACAAGCCAAACCAGCCGCTCCCACCGAACAATATCAAAAGTCCGTCCAAGAACTCGGGAAGTCACAATACGAACTACGCGACCGAATCTCCGCAGTCGCCGATCGTATCGCTGAACTACCCAACGCCGACGAAGAATTCGGTAAAGAAATCGAACTCATGCAACAAGTCGAACTCGCTATGAACGATGCAGCAAGCATCCTCAAACGACCCGATACAGGCAAAGCCGCTGTCGCCGCTGAAACCGAAGCCATCGAACTGCTCCTCTCCAGCAAACGAGTCAATCCTAAAGGTGGCGGAGGCGGCGGCGGTGCAAACCCAGGTGGCGGTGGATCCGGTGATACCTCCGATGCAGCAATCGCTATGGTCGGTCCCGGCGTTAACGAAAAAGAACTCCGAGAAGATCACCGCATCGAACAAACAACTGGCTCCTCCACCTCCACCCTCCCCGAAGAATTCCGCTACGGGCTTGATCAATACTTCGAAAAGATCGACCGACGACAATGATCTCGCTACCCCTAGCTATGAACAATTCGCTTGCCCGTAACCTGTTTTGCTTGGGCAACTCACTGCTATGCACTTTCGCTCTGCATAACAACAATGGTTACGCACAAGTCTTGCCAGCGATCCAACTCAGACCCGCAATCCGAGCTGCCGTCGCCGCCGCTGCACCAGCACCTGTCCTCAACGATAAAGACCTCGCAGCCAGACGCTGGACCCGAGGGCTAATCCAACAAGAACTAAACGCCGTTCACAGCATCTGCAATCTCAACACCGAACAAGCCAAAGAACTTGTCGATGCCATCGAATCCCAGTGGAAATCAAAACTCGCTTCCACCTTCCGCAGCTACGCTGAATCAAACCAACGCGGAGGTGTCGATTTCGAATTCCGCGTCGAAAACGCAGTCAAAGCCTGGGTACAAGCCTCCACGTCCCTTTCCGATGACCAGAAGAAAGCTTGGGATGAGGAAATCGAAAGCCGCAATACCCTCCGACGACGTGTTGTGATCGGAAAAATGGTCGCCGACGCCGAACGCAAATACGGCCTGACCTCCTCCCAAATGCAAGAAGCCGAGAAACTTCTCCTCGAACGCTGGAAAGAAGCTTGGTGGGTTATGTACCGACACGGTACCACCCCCGAAACCAAATTCGCTTGGATCAGCTCCATCCTCAGCGAATCCCAACGCACCGCTGGTAGCGACCCAAACGCCCTTCGCCAAGAATACTACACCTCCGGCGGCGCTACCGACCTGCCCTCCAAAAGCCTCAACGAACGCTTCGAAGTCGCAGGCGTAGAAAGCGATCCATCGATCTCCATCGAAGCAGTCACTCCCGCAGGACAAAAACCATGATGCAAAACCTACTGACCAAGCATCACACTTGTTGCGCACTGCGGTTCACTGCGCTCATCACGTCCATCGCGCTTGTGACCCCTTGCGGCTACGCCCAAGACCCAAAAAACAAAAACCAACCCAACCCACAAACAGCACCAAACGTCCCAAACAAAAAAGCGGAAGATACAAACCCATCGGAAAAGATCCCACGCATCTTCGATCGAAATTCCCCAGAACCAGAAGACGACAATCCACCCCCACCCAAAAATGCTATGGTCAACTTCGCTATGGATCCCGATCGATGGATCGATGTGATCTATAGCCAACTCGGTGGCTCCGAATCAACCTTCGAACAATTCCAACGCAGACGCGCTCGTATCTCTCTGAACCGTATCGAACTCATCTGCGGCCTCGATGAATCCATCCGAGAAAAAGTACAAGCTACCGCAGACCTGGAAATCCAACGCTTCAAAACCGAAGTCCTTACTCTAGCTTCTCAAGCACCACGCAATCCAACCCAAGAAGAATATCAAGCTTTCTACAACCGCATCCATAAACTCACACAAAAATACCAACCCCGGATGCTCAATAAATCTGACCCGTTCCTCTGGCAAAAAGTCCTCTCCACCAACCTCTCCGAAACCCAACAAGCTGCCATCAAAACAGAAACCGAAAAACGATCAGAATACCGCGACCAAACAATACGCCTAGAAACAGTCCTACGCATCTCTCGACGACTTGGTCTGACCTCCAAACAACGCGAGAAACTCCTACCCTACACACAGTCACAACCCGAAAGCTGGAAAACACTCGAACGCGCTTGGCAAACTCTCCAAGCCTTTCCCGAAAAAGAAAAACAAAACCTTCTCACCAACGAACAAATCGCTGAACTGAAAAAACCCCTCGAAACCACCGATGAACTGCAACTCGTCGTTCGTGATTTCGGCGAAGAATGGTAATCAAACCACCACACCCCAACACATTCCACCCCAACACAACAGTCCCCTAAGCAACACATTACGAGTTGCAGAATTCTCGGCCTGATCCCAATCGAACCATGGAACTAAATCACACTCTCATGTCACTCTACCCACAACGCCTTCCGTGGGTCCCAATAAGCTCGACTCTCCGAATTCTCAGTTGCCTCCTGACAATCACCTCGATCTCGCTACTTCTAAACCCGAACCCAACCCTCGCACAAAACCCACTGCGAGAAAATGCTTTCCAAGGCCAAGCTGTCCCCAGAGATGTCCGCGAAATCTACGAACGCGGTCTGCAATGGCTCGAAAATAATCAAGACGCAACCGGTCGCTGGAAAGGTGGCGAAAGCGGACCCGGTGTCACCGGCCTGGCTACCATGGCTTTCCTCGCTTATGGCGAAGATCCCAACTACGGGATGCACAACGAAATCATCAAAAAAGGTATCCGTGCCATCATCGAAGACCAAAACGCTTCAACCGGCTACCTGGGCTCAAGCATGTACCACCACGGTTTCGCAATGCTCGCGCTCGCAGAAGCCTACGGCGCTGTCGATGAACGACGCCTCTGGGACGGTGTCACCCGCAAAGAAGGTAAACATCGATCGATCGGCGAAGCACTCGAACTCGCAGTGCGAACAGCTATCACAAGCCAAAACAAAAACACACTAGGTGCTTGGCGATACTCCCCAGACGCCTCGGATGCCGATACCTCCGTCTCCGGTTCCGTTATGGTCGGACTACTCGCAGCACGAAACGCAGGTATCGAAGTCCCAGACAAATCGATCGACAAAGCCATCGAGTACTTCACCTCAATGACCTCCTCCAGCGGACAAGTCGCATACGCCGGCGGATTAGGAGGCTTCGACTCCTCTCCAGCACGCGTCTCCATCGCAACTCTCGTCTACAGTATCTCAGGCCGTAAAGATCTCAAAGAATACAAAGCCACCTCGTCCTACCTAAAATCACTCGACTCGAACGAAGTCTCCGATCACTACGGCGAATATACAGCCTACTACAAAGCCCAAGCGCTATTTCAATCCGATATCGCCGCTTGGGAAAAATGGAACAAGACACTCATCCGAGACCTGAAAGAAAAACAACGCAGCGACGGACATTTCGATGGTAACTACGGCGCACCCGTTGCCACCAGCATGTCACTCCTCGCCCTAGCTCTGAACTTTCGATTCCTACCTATCTACGAACGCTAACGATATCATGCTTGGTCACCACTCATTGACCTCACTCCTGCAAACCACCCGCCTGCTGATCCCTGCTATCACCAGCATCCTCGTTGCACACACTCTCTGCACGACTTCCTTCCCGCAAACCACCCAAGAAAAATCCCCCCTGAGCGTACTACGCCTCCAAGGTGGTGATACCTACCGAGGGACTTGGGTACATAACGAACAAGCCAACTCAGTTCTTTGGCAGAGCCCAAGCTTCCTCGCCCCAATACACTTTCCTTGGGATTCCATCCAACTTATCCAAAACACCAGTTCGCAAAACCAAACCACAAACGAAGCAACACCAACCCCCGAAGAAACCAAAAATCAACTCTTCTACGCCGAACTCGATAACGGAGAAGTCCTCAGCGGAAACCTCATTGCTATCTCCAACGAAGCCATCGAACTCGATGTTCAAGGCATCGGAAAACTCCAACTACCACGTAGCCAACTGCGCTACCTCATCCGCATTCTCACGAAAGACAATCAAGCCGTCCAAGTTCTCGATGCCAAAGAATGGGAACAAGTCCTCCCAGCTACCCGCAACGGACGCGCAACGAAGTGGTACCTAAAAGCAGGTGAAATCGCTACCGATACCAGCGGTACCACCATCGCCCAATGGACCAACCTCCCCGAACTCGCCACCATCGATATCGATGTAGCCTGGGATCAAAACTCACCTAACTGGTGGCTTACTCTCGGTGAACCTCGACGCATGGAACTGCAAGTCCGCAAACTGCAAAACCGAAAAATTCTCAATGTCACCCTCCTACTCGAAAACTCTAAAGACGCCGACGTCTCCACAATCCAAATCCCCTACGAAGACGAACAAGCCCTCAAACTAAAATTGCTCTGCGATGCCAATAAAGGAATCTATGTCCTCATGCGGGATAACCAAGTCCTCGGACGATTGCGAGGAAATCCAAAAGAACAATTAGTAGGACGAACCAAAGTCAGCTTCACCAATACCGCGCTCGGAGTACTGACCCTTCGAGATCTTCGTATCTCCCGCAGCGCCTTCGCTCTACCCTCAGAAGCTCGCGATGAAGGAACAAAACAAATCGAATGGATGACCGCCAACCGCGGTACCTTCTTCGGTGATATCCTCCCACCAAACGATAACACCCCCGATTCGCAAAATGCAGATCTAAACAACCCAACTGCAAACCAAACCATACGCGTCCAAGGTGGCAACGGTGCTCCCATCGAACTGCAATTCTCCGAAATCGAACGTATCGAATTCCCTGCCACAACCAATAACCCACAAAACTCCAAAGCACTCACGAGCATCGAATTAACCAACGGACAACGCTTCGCTACCGAATCCATCGAAAGCTACTCCCAAAACAATGAATCCGGAGTCGCTATCACAGTAACCGGCAAACCTCTCCGCTTCCCCTCCGCGCAAATCAAACAAATAAGCCGAAATTCCGTCCCTCTGCCACCAGAAGCAAACAGCGACCTGGAATCAAGCCGAGAACGCATAGCACAACGACTGGTTACCGATGAAGTTATCTCGCTTGGGAAAGTCGTCAGCGTCGCAAAAATCACCGAAGAACAAAACACCTTCACCTGGCTACCTCGCTTCGCCCTCCAACCCGTACCAATCAACCCTTCCTCCGACGGAGCTATCGAACCACTCCTGACACAACCCAACACCGACGGAACTCGCAAACCAAAAGCTAACGACGGACTCGCAAGCCTACGCGCAGATACCCCCTCAAACGAAAACGATTTCGGTAAACCACTCAAACCAGAAGACCCTAGCCTCTTTCTTTTCTCCGGGGATTGCTTCCCCGCAACCATCCAACGCGGAAACGACCTCCAAGTCTATTTCCAATCACCTCTCTTCCCCAAACAATCCATCCGACAAGACCTCGTGCGAGGTATTCGATTCCTCGACTACCGTGGCCTCGAGAAACTCGATCGCACCTCCCGCAATCGAATGCTTACCGTCCCACGCTTGCAACGTACAAACCCTCCCACTCACCTCGTCGTCTCCCGAGACGGTGACCTCCTCCGAGGACAACTTGTTAACTTTGATCGCGATGAACTCGCTGTCGATGTCCGCGGCGAAACCCGAACCATCCCCGTAAAGAATATCGCTGAACTCATCGCTCTCGACCCTGCACCCAAACTCGATCCACCCCCCTCAGAACCAACACAAGAAGAATCCGCCGAAGGCACCCCAGAGTCTCAGACCGACCCTGCAGAACCACAAACGAATAACCTCGCTACCTACCAAGTCATCTTGGATCAAGGTGCTCGTGTCTCTCTGATTCCAACCTCCGTTGATAACAATGAACTACGCGGAAATCACCCTCAACTCGGTGAATGCTCACTCCCCTGGAACAGCATTCTTCGTGTCTCACTCGGCGATGCCATCAACATCGATGCCTCCCGCAGCCGGTACGGAAAATGGAAACTGCAACATGCCCCAGACCCTAAGTACGTCAACGAATCCGACGAACCAAATGACCGACCCAGCGATACACCACAAATGCGTCTTATCGGCCAAGGTGCCCCCGAATTCGATTTGCAAAAAATCGATGGAACACCATTCCGACTCAAAGACATGCGAGGAAAAATCCTAATCCTGGACTTCTGGGCAACATGGTGCGGCCCCTGCGTTCGATCCATCCCAACCCTCATCGATGTCTCCAAAGAATACAAAGACGCCGGCGTCGAACTCGTCCTGGTAAACCTCGAAGAACCAGAAAACCGTGTGCGACCTTTCCTCGAACGATTCAAAACTATCCCCACCGTCGTCCTCGATACCGACGGCTCTGTCTCCAAACAATATGCTGTCTCCGCGATCCCTCACACCGTCCTCATCGATCGCGATGGTGGTATCGTCGACATCTACATCGGTGCCAGCGATGAAAACGAATTGGCACTCCGGAAAAAAATCGAAGAACTAAACAAGTAATCGCATCGAAAGGGAATCCAACCCAAGATCCCCAAGGAAAACACTCTCTTTTGGCTCGCAAATTTTGCTCGAGCCCTCTTGCCACCGTGACCAAACGTGTCACCGCAGACCTTTTCAATAGACCCAAATCGCTTCTCAAGCGAGAAGCCACCCGTTTCGGTCTCACTTCCACCTCCGGAGGATTGATTATGTCTGCTAACATCCCAAGTCGATTCACTCAAATGCTCCAAGAAGTCTGGGGCTTCAGCGAACTGCGCCCCTCGCAACATCAAGCGATCCAAGCCGCCCTAAACGGTCAAGACGCACTCGTTGTGATGCCAACCGGCGGGGGCAAATCACTCTGCTACCAAGCACCCGCGGTCTATCGAGGTGGACTGACCATCGTTATCTCCCCCCTCATCGCTCTGATGAAAGACCAAGTCGATTCGCTGCATCAACTCGGTATCCCCGCTGCTCGATGGGACAGCACCTCAAGCCCCACCGAAAAACGACAAATCATCGCCGACCTCCGTGCGCAAAAACTCCGCCTCTTCTTCGCTTCCCCAGAACGAGCCCTTCAAAAAGATTTCCAAGATCTCTTTCAAGGAAACCAAGTACATACTATCGCAATCGATGAAGCCCACTGCGTCTCGCAATGGGGACACGACTTCCGCCCAGAATACCGCCAACTCGCAACCCTGAGAAAGTACTTCCAAAATGCCGCCATGATGGCTCTTACCGCAACCGCTACCACGCATGTTCAAAAAGATATCATCGAACAACTCCAACTTCGAAAACCAAACGTATCAGTTAACTCCTTCGATCGACCAAACCTTACCTACCGAATCATCCCCCAAGGCGATATCGTCAAACAATGCCGCACTATCATCGATCGACACTCCTCAAGCCATACCCCCATCGCATCGAATGGCCATACTCAATCCAACTCTCAAACGCCCACTGTCGGTGGAATTATCTACTGCCTAAAACGATCCGATGTCGATGATCTCGCCGCGGCTCTCGTATCACTCGGCTACCGTGCTGTCGGCTACCACGCAGGACTAACCAATGAAGAACGACAAAAAGCACAAGATGCGTTTATGAAAGAACAAGTCGATGTCGTTGTCGCTACCATCGCCTTCGGAATGGGTATCGACCGCTCAAACGTCCGATACGTTATCCACACCGCTATACCCAAGTCGATGGAAAGCTACCAACAAGAAACCGGACGAGCCGGTCGCGATGGTTTGAAATCCGAATGCGTACTCCTGTTCTCCATGCGCGATGTTCACAGCATGCGAAATATCATATCGAAATCATCTGCCGAAAATAAAGCTCCCGAATCTTGGCTCAATACCCAATTGCAACTCCTCGACTCCTTCGTCACTTTCTGTAAAACCCCATGCTGCAGACACCGCTCCATCACCGAATACTTTGGCCAAAACTACCCACAAGACAATTGCAACGCTTGCGATCTTTGCCTCGGCGAAATCGATGTCATTGAAAACGCCAAAGTCATCGCGCAGAAAATACTCTCCTGTGTCCACCATATGGGTGAACGATTCGGCATCCAAGCAATATGCGACGTACTCGCCGGATCAAATAGCAACGAAATCAAAAATCGAAATCACCAAGCCCTCAGTACCTTCGGAATTCTCAAAGAACACTCTAGGAAAGAAATCCGCAACTGGATCGAACAACTCATCGGACTCGGCGCCCTACAATCCTACGGCGATTCTTACCCCGTCCTGAAACTAGGCCCAAAAGCAAAAGGAATTCTCTTCGGAAACGATAACCCACCACTCGCTCGACTTGCAGGCCCAATCAACGATGCTCCAGACAAATCCCTGGCTCGCTTTCTCTACGACCAAGGCCTTTTCGATCGACTGCGGACCTGGCGCCACGAAACGGCTTTGAAATCACGAGTTGCACCTTCCGTCCTATTCTCCGACCGTGTACTCGCAGAACTCGCCGCTATACGCCCATCCAAAATCGAATCCCTGCGAGCCATCACCGGAATCGGTGAACACCAACTTCGTATCCACGGAAAAGAAATCATCAACGCAATTCAGTCGTATTGCGATTTCAAAAATGTTCCGATGGACCAACCATTTCAATTCCAAAACTCACCACAAAGAACCCGCTACGCTCAACTCTTCCAACAAAAGAAGTCCCTTGCACAAATCGCCGCCATCGCAAACATCACCGAAAGTACCGTCGCAAACTATCTAACCGATGCCATCCTCGCAAACGAAATCCGAGATATCTCCCCCTGGCTCTCCCATGATACCTATTCCCAAATCTGCACCGCCGCCGCAAAAGTCGGAGCCGAACGACTAAAACCAATCTACGACGAACTGCGAGAAACAATACCCTACGCTCTGATCCGTATCGCTCTCGCCTACCAAAAAACTAACCCTAAGGCGCTCGCGACTCCGTAAGCTTACCCGCTATCTCAAAAGCAATCTCCAACGCCTGCTCATAATTCAAACGAGGATCAACCTGGGTCTCATAAGCCGACTCCAAATCCGATTCCGTTAATCCTCGTGATCCACCCACACACTCCGTAACGTTGTCCCCAGTTAACTCCAGATGCGCACCACCCAAATGCGATCCGCAAGCATGATGAATCGCAAACGATAATCGCAACTCATCCACCACATCATCAAATCGACGCGTCTTGCGACCATGCGCCGTGCTTACTGTATTGCCATGCATCGGATCACATACCCACAGCACCGTCCGACCAGACCGACGAACCGCCTCGATCATCCCCGGTAACTTCGACTCCACATGGGACCGACCAAGTCGATGTATCAACGTCAATCGACCAGGCTCATTCTCCGGGTTCAATCGCTCGATCAACTCCAACAACTCCTCCGCAGTTACCTTCGCTCCAATCTTGACCCCAATTGGATTTCGAATGCCTCGGAAATACTCCACATGCGCTCCACCCAAAGATCGCGTCCGTTCCCCTATCCAAGGGAAGTGCGTACCCATGTTGTAATGACCAATCCCACGAATGCT
>CAZACJ010000032.1:15711-26065 GCA_964483385.1 uncultured Pirellula sp.
GCCTCCGTAAAATCATATCCATTGACAATGTCTCCACGGTAACAAGGCAACGTAACCCCGTTAATCGTTTCGACATCACTCGAACGAGGCTTCGCATACTGCCCCGCTATTCTTCCCACACGAATAATCCGCTTGCGAGATGCAAAAACAATCACCAAACTCATCTGCAAAAGCAACTTCAATTTGCTCGCAATCGACTCTGTCTGACAACCATCAAAAGTCTCCGCACAATCGCCCCCCTGCAGAAACCAAGCTTCCCCACGCTGTGCAGCCGCAATCGAACCCTTGAGATGATCGATCTCCCAACTCGTTACCAACGGAGGCAGCCGCCGTAACTGCTCCACCGCCCGGTCCAATTCCCGCTTATCCGGATAGTTCGGCTGCTGCGCGGCCGTGTACTGCGTCCAGGACTCTGGAGACCATTGAGCTGTCATACGATTCGATTTCCTCAAGCATGCCCCAGCCGGAGCGGATCCAAGCAATTCAATTGCCACTGCCTTGCACCCCTAGTGCAATTCCTTCAGCCACCAAAGGATAACTTGCACTCCCCATTTTGGAGAGGGTTCAGTAACCACCAGGCATAGAAAATTCCCCACCAGGTGCCGCAAAATCCGCATGGAATTCGGCCGCCTTATTGAGAAACCGCGTATAGTTCTTTTCCCATACCAAATCCACATCCCCAATCGGCCCATTCCGCTGCTTGGCAATAATGATCTGAGCCTGCCCTGCTACGTCCGCAGCCTCCTCCGGCTTGCGGTAATACTCCTCACGATGCACAAACATCACCACGTCAGCATCCTGCTCAATCGCGCCCGACTCCCGCAAATGACTCAACCTAGGCCGGTGATCCTTCGAATCCTCAGCCTGACGATTCAACTGCGATAAACACAAAACAGGTACACTCTGCTCCCGCGCTAACATCTTCAACCGCCGCGCAATCTTCGCAACTTGCTCCTGCCGCGGATCCTTCGAATTGTCCGGCTCAATCAACTGCAAGTAATCTATCACTATCAATCCCAACGCGCGATTCCCCTTCTTCGTCTCCTGCTGCGTTATCCGCCTGGCAACCGCCGCAATCTCACTGACCGTCCTACTCGGTGTATCGTCAATATACAACGGCGAGGTACTAATCTCGCCAGCATGTCGCAAAAGCCGCTGCTGCTCCTCATGCGTAATCGTACCAACTCGCATCCGCGATCCATTAACCTTCGCCACCGAACACAACAAACGATCCACTAACTCAATCGAATTCATTTCCAAACTGACAAACAACGTAGGAGCTCGCTCTCGCATCGCAACCTGCTCCGCTATATTCATCGCAAACGCCGTCTTACCCATACTCGGACGCGCCGCCAAAATAATCAACTCACCATTGTGCAACCCACCCGTCATCGTGTCGAAATCCGTAAAGTGAGTCATGACCCCAGAAGCCAATTGCTGACCCTGCATCCGCAAATCAATCCGCTGCAAGGACTCAGTCAAAATGTCAGATACCATCCGAGCCTGCGATCCCGTCTTCTCATCCTGTATCTGAAAGATCTTCTCTTCCGCTCTCGATATCAGCTTCTGCGCATCCGTCGACTCGTCGTAAGCCTCCTCGAGAATCTCTGTCGTCGCTTCAATCACTCGACGTACCACCGCCTTCGCCTGAATGATCTCCCCGTAATAAACACTATGCGCCGCATTCGGTACGGCATTCGCTAACTCCGCTAAATATGCCGCACCTCCCACTAACTCAAACTGCCCCGTCCCCTTCAACTGATTAACCAATAAAGCTACGTCGACCTTCTTGCCAGAATTAAACAAGTCCACCATCGCTTCATAAAGAATACGATGCGCATCATCGTAAAAATCATCCGCTCGCAACAAAAGCGATAACTCGTTGATCACCTCAGAATTGAGAATCACACACCCAAGCACCGCTTTCTCTGCCGTCAAATCATACGGCAACTCACGGTTCACTATCGACGATCCCTCCGATCGTGCGAACTTACTTTTCCAATCCCCCTTCTCACCCCGAGGCTTGCGGTTTGCACTACTCACGTTCCGTCTCTCCGAGTGATAACACCAAAAAATCCACTTTTACAGAATCCAACCATTCACCTAACCTGCTAAACACAAGCAAGCAACGATTGGCTATACCCCATCGCTACACAGCCCCAAAACCGCGCCGATGACAAGAGCCCGCATTGTATCGTTCACCCCTGCACGAAAAAAGCTCAACGCATATTTAGTAGGTCCAAGCCCAGCACCTACATCATACAGACCTGCCCTCTCCAACATCTGCAAGGATTAACCCAGTTGGCAATCACCCAAACTTACGGCGACCCAAAGGGATCGTCATTCGTCCCACTCGTCGACGGTACACCCGATCCAGCCCCACTCGGCGACCCAAATATGTCTTCGCCTACCACCCCCTTGCCCTGCCCCGCTCCGCCAGCCGGCTTTCCACCCGATGGCTTTGCAGCCCCCTTAGGAACAACCGCATTGATCATCGTCGGCATCAAGGCTCCTTCCTCTCGCAAACAACTCAAATGCCCATCACGACTAATCACAAACAACCTGTCGCTGACATTGTTCGGTATTGCCATGTCTACCGATAACCCACTGACCCCTTCAACCTTGCCATCTGCAAGCCGCAAACGACTCAAATACCCATGATCATTCTTGACGTAGATATGCTCTTTCCCAACGCCTAACACACTCTCGACGTGCCCAACGTGACTAACCCACGCATGCGCACCTGTCTGCAAATCCAAAGCAACCAACCTACCATCGTCCGACAATACAAACGCTTGCGTGTTGCTAACCACGGGCGGCTGGCTCACAGGCATCCCCAAATTCGCCCGCCACAAATATGTTCCCGTCCGACCCGCAGTCGCATGAATCGCTGTACCATAACTGCTGACAAACAAAAATCCTTGCGGTGTTGCCACAGGCTTGCTGTCTATCGGCTCTCCCAAATTCACCTTCGACCACATCTTCGGCACGTTCTCGTTGTGAGCGATAAACATCGACCCCTGAGAATTCCAAGCCAAAAACTCATGGTCCAACGAACCTGTCAAACCATGACGATTCTCAACTCCCGCTCGCAAGACCACAGGTGCTATGTTCGGGTTCTCTATCGAATAACCAACAACCCGCCCCTCCGTCGATGGAACAACCACCCGGGTCTCCAACGCCGTCGGAGCCGCCACCGGGGTAAACGCAAGCCGAGCACTGTTGATCAAATTACCTGTCTTTAAATCCATCCCGTAAAAAGAATTCCCATTGATCACCGCGACATAATCATCCGAAACCCCAGGTCCCAAAATCGGCAAGTCCGCCCGAGGCACCGAATTCTGCCACAATAACTCACCTGACTCCCCATCAATCGCCGTAATAACCCCATTCTTCGCAACCGACACAAGGTAAATCACCGGTTCGCTAAACGTACGCATCGTGGCTTTCTTACCCAAAACCCCATACGTCTGTATCAACTTGTCCGCCCGCGCCTTCGCTCCCTCTAACCCTAACACCGGTACCGGACTCGTCGGCTTGCCCTCCAATATCAACTTGTCCAATGCCGCTCTATCCACCTGCCTCCCATCAATCCGCTCCAATAACCGACTTCCAACAAACACATCCACATACTCGCGACGCTCCTTCGAATGCGGCCATATCACGATGCTCTGAGGCCCCTGAGCCAATCCCGCGCCGCCTATGTTGTTCTCCCAAGCCACCTCAAGACCCAAAGGTGCCACCGCCCGTGAATTCACCTGCGCAACCACAGGAGAAACACTCCCCACAACCGACACAAAACCCACCCCAAACGCCGTAGCCATCACCAAACCACGCAAAATCTTTCGCCCAACTGACGTTCGCTCCACTTCCAACGACTTCAGCACGCTTCTGATTCTCATTCTGACAACCTTCAATGTTGCTACCTACCGCAAGCCCTCGGACTTCTCACCCGCAAACTATTCCCTCGCCGACGTTCCTTCATCGTACTCTCCCAACACAGAAATGCGAGTTTTTTCTACCCCTTCACCCGAACATCAACGAACCACTCCGAATGTGCGAATAATGCCGGTTCCCCCCCCAGAAAACCACAGATTTTCACCCCAACCACTCCCCCAATCCAATCCGCTTACCCCCCCCATCGCCCGCCGGAAAACTTCATCCATCCGGTTTTTCTTCACCATCCCAACTCCTACCCCTGTGTAACTCACACCCCTTTCATGAAAAAAAGGAACTTCGGCGGAGAAAGTTTGACGGTTGAAGGGGGCCTGTTTACGATCTATGAGGATGAAGTCGGAGAAGGTTCGTTCTCTCCGACCGGTTTGATTTTTTGCCGACGAGGTAGTCCATGGCTCGCGATCGAAATCTCTATGTTTGGCAGGCTTACGTCATCGTCATGTCGTTTGTGAGCCTCCTTTGTATCGGCGCCCTCGCCTACGTAGTCTTCCAATCAGGCACAAACTACAAAACCGTAGAAGCCGCACAAACCGCGGCACGCGACGCAGAAAACAAATTCCGGGACGAAAATAAAAAGTCCCAACTCCTCGAATTGGTCCTGGGCGCAAAACCCACAAACCAAGCTGAATTCGACCAACTCGCCTCCTCCTTCAGCGGCAATCCAGAAATTACCGAAATCCAAAATAAATACGTCGCTGATATGGCCCTCCTCGGCCCTAATGTCACCGAAAAGAACTATCGCAAACTCGTCGAAACATTAATGCAAACCGTTCGCGAACGAAACCTACAAGTCGACGCACAAGCCAAACGCGAAGAAGACCTCAAATCCAAATACGATGCCACCATCAAACAAGAAACCGAAGCCCGCGAAGCAGAACGAAAACGAGCCAACGAACTAGCACAACAACTCGAACAAACTCAAGTCGCTTACGCCCAAAAAGAAAAAGAACGTCAAGAAGAAATCACCAAGATCCAAACAGATCGACAAAAACTCGCTCAACAAGCCGAAACCGAAAAGAGAGCTTACCTCGCTGAAATCGATAAACTCACCAAGAAACGAAACGAACTCGCCCTGCAAAACGAAATGCTCGGGAAACAACTCGAGGAAATAAAAGGCGAAGACTTCCAATACCCCCAAGGGAAAATCACCGAAGTCGTCGACGGTGGACAAACCGTCTATATCAACCTCGGAAAAGCCGACGGACTGCGTCCCGGAACACGCTTCGCCGTCCTCGATGACGAAGCAAACCGCGTCGCTGATGCTGAACCAAAAGCTCGTATCGAAGTGATCGAAGTCAACCAACAAACCGATCACCTCGCCCGAGCTCGGGTACTACCCGACCGTCGACCCATAACCATCCTACGCGGTGATCGTATCTACTCTCCAGCTTGGCAACCAGGACGCAAAGTCGTCTTCGGACTCGTCGGCAAACTAGATATCGATGGAGACGGAAAAGACGATCGGGAAACAATCAAGTCACTCATCGCTCAAAGCGGCGCAGAAATCGCCGTCGACCTACGCCCCGATGGACGCATGGAAGGGGCACTGACAGTCAATACCCGATACCTCGTCATCGGAGATGAATTCAAAGTCATCGGAGGAGTCCTCGATGGTGCCACCGAAGTCATGGCAAAACGCCGCGCTGAACTCGAACAACAAGCCAAAGCGATGGGCGTCGGACGAATCAACCTCGATAAACTGATGAGCTACCTCAGAGGCAGCGGCGAAGAAGACGTCGTTCCACTCGGCTCCGCAACTCGTGGCTCAGATTTCAAACCTCGCACTCCCCCTCCAGCCCCAGGACGCGGACGCGTCTCCGGTCTGTACCAATCCCCAGACGGAAAACTCATCGAAGATTCCCCCAAACCATAACTCTCGGATCCCCGTCCCCTGAATACACCCCCACTCAACGGTTCACTCCGCGATACAACCACCGACGATGGAATCAAACTCCACGGATTCCTCGTCACCAAGGCACTAAACCCCACGCAGGAACCAGAAAGTCTACCCCCCTACCACCACCGGACTGATCCTCCCAAGAAACCCACTCGTCTCTGGATCATCATCCACGGAGTTAACGGGAATTTTTACGGATCATCTCTTCTCTCAGACCTCGCCAAAACCGCGCTACGAGCCGGCGACGATGCCCTCCTAATCAACACTCGAGGGCATGACCTCGCCTCCTTCGGCTCCGCTGACGTCCCAGCACGCCTCGGCTCCATGTATGAAACCCTCGAAGACGCATGGCACGACCTGAATGCATGGGTCAAGCTCGCTTACTCTCTGAACTATCAATCCATAGGCATCATCGCCCACTCCCTCGGTGCAGTGAAAACCCTCTACGCCTCCGCTCACCAAAATCTCAATATCCAACACATTATCGCCCTATCACCTCCTCGGATGAATACCGAACTGCTACTGAGCGACCCCGAAAAACAAAACGTCTTTCGCAAACATCTCGAAGAAGCTCACCAAGCATGCGATCTCGGTGAACCACACCGAATTCTTCGAGTGCGATTCCCCCTGCCCAATTGGGTCTCCGCAAACACGTTCATCGATAAATACGGCAAAGACACCAAATACGACTACCTACACTGGTTCCACCAAATTCCTATCCCCACCCTCTGGCTCTTCGGTGAACAAGAAGTCCGCGCTGGATCATTAAACTTCCGAAATGCAGACCAAGCATTAGCAGAACAATTCCTAGCCCAACCACTCGCCGCTAAGCACGAACTAACCGTGATTCCCCAAGCTGATCACTCTTACAGAACCACCCGGGATTCACTCAGCGACGTTGTGTTTTCCTACATCCAACGCGTGAATCTCCGTTGATGCCCCCGCTCAATCGTGGGCAGGACTTGAAATTTGACTACAATGCTCGGCACAATCGCGCGAAAACACTACAGTCAAAACGCCGATTTGCTCGACATTCAACACCAAATTCTTCCACTCTCTGAAACGCAATCATGACCGCAAACTCCCCCGCCTGGCTCGCTAGCCCCTCCGACGTCTCCAACGCAAAAGATCGCCTCGACGCACATACCGTCGAAACCGTCCAATGGCACTTCCACGAATCAACCGGCTCCCCCTTTTGGCTCGGCAAAAAATCCGAACTGAAGTTCGACCCTCTCAAAGATGTAAAATGCTTCGATGACCTGAAAAAATTCCCTATGTTCGAAGATGAATGGCTCCGAGGTGGCCCCGTCGAACGTTGGATTCCAAAAGGACTCGCCGGCAAACCTACCTATGTCTTCGAAACCGGTGGCACCACCGGGATCCCCAAAAGCCGAGTCGTCATCGATGACTTCCGCATCGACTACGAACTCTTCAGCCACACCCTCCCCGATGAATACTTCCCCAAAGGCGCAAATTGGCTCATGCTCGGGCCTTCCGGCCCACGACGCCTCCGCCTCGCCGTCGAACACCTCTGCCAATACCGAGGCGGTATCTGCTTCTGCATCGACCTCGATCCCCGCTGGGTTATCAAACTCATCAAAAAAGGTTGGATGGAACACCTAGAAGAATATAAAAAGCACTGCATCGACCAAGCCATCACCATCCTAACGGCTAATCACAACATCAAGTGCATGTTCGCAACACCGAAACTCCTCGAATCCCTCGCCATGGGACTCGCAGAAAAAGGAACTACCCTCCGCGAATGCGGAATCACCGGCATCTTCTCCGGTGGCACCGAATTCACCCCGCAATGGACCCGCTTCTGCGTAGAAGAACTCCTCGAAGGTCTCCCAGATCAAAGCGGTGTCTACATGACTCCAACCTACGGCAACACCCTCATGGGTCTCGCCTGCTCCCGCCCAATCACCGATGAAGACGACTACACCATCGCCTACTACGCCCCACAACCTCGTGCCGTCGTTGAAATCGTCGACTTCGATGACTCAAACAAAGTTGTCGACTACGGAAAGACCGGCCGAGTCAAACTCTACACGATGACCAAAGAATTCTTCGTGCCAGGCTTCCTCGAACGCGATGAAGGTGAACGTGAACTACCCTTCGAAAAATACCCATGGGACGGTGTCTCCGGTGTTCGCCCCTTCCACGGTTTCGCTTCCACAACAACCGTCGGCGTCTACTAATCACCTCCGTAAATTGAACGGACTTACAAGCAACTAACTCTGTGGACCCGGCTCCCCAAATGAACCGGCTCCCAATCGGACTGATACCCTAGTCCCACCACCTATCCTCCTATCCCTACCAAAACGACTCCACTGCCATGCTGACAATACAACCCTTGCGATGGGGCAAACCCTACAAATCCCTCGATACCTTCGATGTCATCCACTTCGATACCGGGGAACCTATCGCCAAAATCGGACAAGTCAACGGCGGTATGGTCCAAATGGATATGCGAAAAGCAGACCAAGCCCGAAAGGCTCTTCGCTCCCTATCGTGCGATGACATCATCAAAAAATGCGAACAAGCCGCCCATCTATTCGAACATGAACCTCTTCCAGTCGGCGACGGCACACAATCCGTCAGCGACTTCATCCACCAGCAGTCAGCTAGCACCGGCCTGCCGGAACACATGTGCCAAAGCAACATGAAAAAGAATTGCTTTGTGCTGAGCAACATGAGCAAAATCCTCAACTGCCTCACGAGAGGACTCCCCCTGGATATCTACACTCGAGGCTACGGCGACGAAGGCCGCGGTGTGACCGTTAGCTACCAATGCCAATCTCCCGTACTCGGCGCTGTACTCCCAAATAACTCACCAGGTGTACACACCCTCTGGCTACCCGCTGTTCCACTCCAAGTCGGCCTTGTACTGAAACCCGGATCCCAAGAACCTTGGACCCCATACCGCATGATCAGCGCCTTCATCCAAGCCGGTATTCCCGCAGAAGCCTTCTGCCTCTACCCAGGTGCACACGACGTCGGTTCGACAATCATGAGCAAATGCGAAAAGAGCATGATCTTCGGCAGCGCACAGACCGTTCAACAATACTCCGGAAACCCACGTGTCCAAGCTCACGGACCCGGATTCTCAAAAATCCTCCTCGGGGATGATATCGTCGACCAATGGGAAGACTACCTCGACCTCATGGTCGAAAGCGTCGCCAGCAACTCCGGCCGCGGGTGTATCAACTGCTCCGGTATCTGGGCCTCTCGACATACCAAGAAAATTGCAGAAGCCATCGCCGCACGTATCGGCCCCATGGAAGCTCTCCCCCCTACCGACCCCAAAGCCGAACTTGCCGCCTTCACCAATAAACAAATGGCTACCGGCACCTGGGCCATGATCCAACAAGACCTCGCAGAATCAGGCGTGACCGATATGACCGCCAGTTACGGCCCAAGACTCATCGAACGCGAACGATGCGCATACCTACGTCCTATGGTAATCCACGCTGACTCTCCCTCTCGCGGAGTCGCTGCCAAAGAATACATGTTCCCATTCGTCTCCGTCGTCGAATGCCCACAAAAAGACATGATCAAATCCATCGGCCAAACCCTCATCGGTTCAGCCATCACCAAAGATCCAACTTGGATCGATGAACTTACCAACGCGGTAAACATCGACCGACTGAACATCGGTGCAATTCCAACCAACCGACTCAACTGGCTCCAACCTCACGAAGGTAACCTCACCGAGTTCCTCTTCCGTAATCGCGCTTACCAAATCGCGACTTAATACGCAGGTAACTCAAGCGATTTGCAGCAGCGTCTTTGCAACTCTTTTTTGAAACACAGAGTCACAGAGATCACAGAGCACAACACAAACAGAGCACAACACAAACAGGACACAAACAGAACACCACTCCCGTTCCTCTCCTCCTCTCTCCTCCTCTCTTCCTCCCTCTGTGTCCTCCGTGCCTCTGTGTTTCCAATCTACTTTTCCAATCTGTCTTCGAACCAAGCGACTAGTAACCGTTGATCACTCTCCGGACTCCATCCACCAATTTCACCTCATGGAAATTGATAAGAAGTCCTAAACGCAACTTCAAAAGCCGCAAGTGAGACAGAACCTGAGCCTCATCTACTGGGTGGATAGTCGATTTGGCTTTTAATTCAACTACGATTGAGTTATCAACAATCAAATCTGCTCGAAATCCGCATTCCAATTTAATATCATCATAAACCACTGGAACCGGCTGTTCCTCAATTACCTGGAATCCTCTTTTGCGAAGTTCATAGGCAAGACATGCACGATATGCGGATTCGAGCAAGCCTGGTCCTAGACGTCGATGAACTTCAATAGCTGCACCGATAATCTCGCGGCTTAGTTCGTTCAAGTCCATATTCAGCCCCTTTTTCAAAACACAGAGTCACATAGATCACAGAGCACAACACAAACAGAACCCCACTCCCGCTCCTCTCTCCTCCTCTCTTCCTCCCTCTGTGTCCTCCGTGCCTCTGTGTTTCCAATCTGC
This sequence comes from uncultured Pirellula sp., assembly GCA_964483385.1. GTDB lineage: Bacteria > Planctomycetota > Planctomycetia > Pirellulales > Pirellulaceae > JBKCUI01. The sequence goes on from CAZACJ010000032.1 coordinate 26,062, forward strand.
TTTT
>CAZACJ010000032.1:26165-52152 GCA_964483385.1 uncultured Pirellula sp.
TTTCCAATCTGCTTTTTCAATCTGTGTTTGAACGGGAATTGCCAACCTACCCCTTTCTCTGCGCTTTCCTCACAGCCTCTATCAAGTCATTTCGGCCCGTTGTTCCCTTGGCTAAAATGTCGAGCACTCCCCCATTAAGTCTCGCATGATCCTCCGGCGTTAACATCTTACTCGTCAGTACAACAACGGGCACCAAAGACAACGTTGGATGTTCCCTCAATTTCGACACAAGCTCAAAACCATCCATCTCAGGCATCATCAAATCCAACAACACTAACGCAGGAGGAGAAGCCTCCATACTCGCGTAAGCCTCTTTGCCGTTACAAACTTTCTGAATCTTCCAACCGTCTCGCTCGAGAATACGCGTAACCAACTCACTGCTCGCCGGGTCGTCCTCCACCACCAAAATTCGATCCGGATCACTCTTCGGTAACAATCGCTCTAAACAAGTCTGCAGCTTTGTCCAATCAATCGGCTTCGTCAAACAATCTGTTGCACCCAACGCCATCGCTATCTCGTTGTTCTCCACCACCGAAAGCAACACCACAGGGGTCATCGCAAGACTCGGATCCGCTTTGATCGCAGCTAATACCTGCCAACCATTCATCTGCGGCATCATCACGTCCAAAGTGATAATGTCGGGCTTGTGCGTCCTCGCAAGCACCAATCCAGACTCCCCACTGGTCGCCATTATCACCCGATACCCCTCCTTGGATAAACTGCGACTAATCAAATCCAAAGCATCCGGATTATCGTCAATCGCTAGCACGGTCCCACGCAACGCATCCCCTCGCATCACCGGACTTAGCAGACTATCTTGCAAAGCAACACGCGGAACTACAGGACTCACCGATATCGGAGACGGTGCGTTCCTCGGCAACTCCATCGTAAACGTCGACCCATGCCCCAAGTCGCTGCAAACCCGTATGTCTCCCCCTAACATTTCGCAAAGCCGACGACTAATTGTTAACCCTAAACCTGTCCCACCATATTTGCGAGTCGTCGAATCGTCCGCCTGCACAAAAGCCTGAAACAACTTCGCAATCTGCTCTGTTGACATGCCGATGCCATGATCCGAAACAGCAAATAAAACATACTCCTCACCCTCGTGCATACGCGTCGACAACGACAAATCAATCGTGCTGTTCTCGGAGAACTTACAAGCGTTCGACAGCAAATTCATCAAAGACTGACGAACCTTCATCGAATCACTAAACATCGCACCAAGCTCCGTCGGACAACGTACCTCAATCTTGTTGCCATTCTTCGACGCAATCGGCTCCATCGTCGAAACAATGTCTTGAATTAAATCCTCTATCAAAAATGACTCGTGATGCATCGTCATCTTCCCAGACTCAATCTTGGACAAATCCAATACATCATTGATCAATGCCAGTAAATGCTTACCGGCATTGCGAATCTTGCTCAAATCCGACGCGATCTCCTCAACGCTCATCGCACCAGCATCTTCAATCAACATCTCCGAATAACCCAAAATCGCATTCATCGGAGTACGCAACTCGTGACTCATGTTCGCAAGAAACACAGTCTTTGCACGACTAGCTTCCAAAGCCTGATCGCGAGCCACGATCAACTCCGCATTCATCCTCTCGTTCTCATGCTCAACTCGAAGACGCTGCAAACTCATCCCCAATTGATTGCCGACCGAACAAAGAAAACGCACCCATCTTTCCGTCCATTGAGAATCTGTATCTCCAACCTCCAAATCGATCCGACCAACCACACGCTCTGAAATACAAATCGGTATCGAGAACTTACCTCGAATCACCTCTTGCTCTCTCCCCCGGGAACCCTCCGTACTGCTTCCACCAACAGAAGCCATACACCCTTGAGCGTCAATCGACTCAGACAACCACGAAATCTCATACCCCCGCGCACCTAAACTCTTCGTCGATATCAACTCCTCAGCAACCTGCTCGACCAACCGCGATTCTATCAACTCCCGTTGCATCACCAAATCCAAGCGCGTCTGCAAATCTAGCTCCTCTCCACGACGCACTAACTTGGCCTCCCGCTCCTGAGCCTCCTCCAAAGCAGCTAACAACTCGGCCGCGTATGCATTGGCATCCGCCAACGCAAGCACCTTTCGTTGCAACTCTGCATTCGCCAAACGCAGGTGCTCCAATTCCTCATGCAAACCACCGTCGGATTCTTTACTCATATACCTGCAGTACCCAATCACTTGTCAAACACAGGTCGCTCTGTAAATACAGGGCGCTAAGTTAATCGCTAAATAAATAAAGTAACCTTCGACTTCGCCGCATCCTCCAAATAGGTAGCGACTCCTCCATAATCAATCCCTGGCAACAACTCCTCACGAGTCACACCCATGACTCCCATCGATGTCTCGCAAGCCACCATGCGAACGCCCATCTCTTGAGCCATCGCAATCATCGAAGGCAATGTCGTTATGTTTCGCTGCTTCATCAAGTGCTTAAAAAATACCGGACCCGCCCCACCCATGTTCATTCGACTCGTCGGAACACTTCCTGGTCCCCTCGGCATCATCGCCGCAACCATCTTCTCACCTATCGATTTGCCCGTATACCTCTTGCCAACCCGCAATGCATTCAACCCCCAAAAGGTAAAAAACATCGAAACCTCCATCCCCATCGCTACCGATCCTAATGCGATGGTGAAAGCTCCAAACAACGGATCCATCTCCCCCGAAAATACAACCATCGTCGTGCGATCCTCCGGCACGTTACCACCTCCCTGCTTCACCATCCCACGCAACGCACGCAACTCCTCCTCCACCCCTGCCATCCGCTTCGTAACCTGCTCCTGAACGCAACGCTCAACCAATCGTTCAATCTCAGAATTGTCCATTACTCCCCCCCCTTTTTTCCTAACTTGCTCGCTTCTCGATCGTCGCTCTCTGTACACCAGCCTCTTCCTGAAACTCAATAATCGCATGCCCCATCTTCCTAACCCAAGCCTCAATATCGCTCTGAAAGGAAGGATCCGAAGCCTGAACGCTCAAACAGTCCCCAACAGCCATCTCCTTCATCGCACGCGAAATCCGCACTATCGGCATCGGACAACTCAATCCCTTGCAATCCAGCTCAACCATCGCCATCGCCAACTCCAATCCAAAATAAACCCAAACTGCGATCCACCCAAGGCACTCGCCCCCTCGTACGCGTCCCCTTGCACCAGCCTTAGAGTGTAGAGCGACGAACTTCGTTTTGATAGATAACCACTTCACAAAATATTATGCACATCATACAGGACCATCAAACAGTACCGCAGGTTATTCACGCCGCCCGGTGAGAATCAACCCTCCCGACAAAAAAAGAGAAATCAGGAACTCAACTACACCCACCAAATTTCTTAAAGAACCATAAATTTTCTCAACTCCACCTCCCTCCGAACACAAAAATCCCAAGCGACAACCTACAATCCTATGACTCCACCTCTTCGTGCTTTTTCTGCTTTGCAACCGGACAAGTCCAACCGTCAATTATGGTAAGCGACTCACTGAGCTTTCGCCTGCAACGCTGGATCGGCATCGCCGCCGGACTAGTCTTCGCCGCAACCCTCGCTCTCGTCTATTTCGCATCCGCAAGAGTACTAACGGTACAAGCCGACGCGAAGTCGATGAACTCCGTTTGGAACAGCGTCTTTCGCCTCGATGACCTCATCCTCCGCGCATCGGTCATCCCAAAATTAACCGCCATCCGACAACAACTCCATGGTGAATCGCCAGATCCAACCATGAACAATTACCTTCAATCGGTACTAGAATCACTGCCCGAAAAAGATGCCTTCGGTATCTACATGGCCTACGAAGCCCTCGACTACCAAGATCCAAAGGCAATACCCTGGTACGATCGAAATCACTACCCCCAACCCACCGAAGTTCATTACGACTACCATTCCGGTGAATACGAATGGTACAACGGTCCGAAAAACTCTAAACAACTCTATATCACCGAACCCTATTACGATGACGGAGGCTCGAATATCGGCATGGTGAGTATCACCTACCCGTGCATCAGCAACGCAGGGAAGTTTATCGGTACCGCCGGCCTAGACCTAGCGCTAGACCGAATCCGCGAAATCGTCAACCAACTCGACTTCAATTCGGAAACCGTTTTCCTCGTCAGCCGAAACGGGCGAATCGTTTCCCACCCCAACGAATCCCTTATGCTCGGAGAAAAAGGCCCCGGCGCTAGAATCGATGATCTGCCCGATGGCGCCGCAACCTTGACCAATTCCGCCGGCATGAAAATTCTACGCATCAATGGAGAAGACCGTCGCATCTACTGGGTTACCTCTGCCACCTCCGGTTGGAAACTTGTTCTTAACGTCTCCAACGCAACAATCCTCGCTCCCGTTCGAACACTCGCCCTACAAGTCAGCCTCCTCTCCGCCGCTGCCCTCCTCGCAATGCTCTCACTCCTCGCTTGGATCGCAAGGCGTACCATCGAACCAATCCTCGCGCTGGCCAAACTCGTAAACCAAACTTCCCAAGGAAACTATCAGCCAACACAAATCCAATCGCTCGCAGCACGAAACGACGAAATCGGAGTCCTTTCTCACGCGTTCTCCCAACTGCACAGTGAAATCGAACGCCGCGAAAACCAACTCCAATCATGGAACCAAAATCTCTCCGATCTCGTCGCCGAACGAACACAACAACTACAAATCGCACTCAATGACGCTGAATCATCGAAAGCCCAAGCCTTACAAGCCAGCAAGATTAAAAGCGAATTCCTCGCTAACATGAGCCACGAACTTCGCACGCCCATGAATGCAATCATCGGCTACAGCGAAATGCTCATCGAAGAACACTCACAGTCCTCCACACACAAAGAAACCATCGAAGACCTCCAAAAAATCCAATTCGCAGGTAAACATCTACTCAATATCATCAACGATGTTCTCGATCTCTCCAAAATAGAAGCCGGCCGCATGACCCTCTATCTGGAAAATATCGACGTCGAAAAACTAATCCAAGAAATCGCGAAAACTGTTCAACCACTCTTCCTTAAAGGCAACAACAAGTTCGAAGTGCATTGCCCCCCCAACCTCGGCTCTATCCTCAGCGATCAAACCAAAATTCGACAAACTCTCTTTAACCTCTTAAGCAATGCCGCCAAGTTCACTCAAAACGGCATCGTCGATCTCCTAGTCCAACGCACCGATAACTCAATCTCCTTCACCGTCCGCGATTCCGGTATCGGTATGGATGAATCCCAAATCTCAAAACTCTTCGAACCATTCACCCAAGCAGATGCTTCCACAACCAGAAAATACGGCGGGACTGGACTAGGACTCACAATCTCCCGACACTTCTGCGAAATGCTCGGTGGATCCATCTCTGTCACAAGCAAAATCGGACAAGGCTCCAGCTTCCAAGTCAATATCCCCACACACTCCATCGAGTCAAATACCAACCAACAATCAACTCTACCACCTCTTCAAATATCTACCCCTTCAACGCAACTTCTCCCCACCACCTCAAATAACCTGCCCAAAGTCGTCGTCGTCGACGACGATCCAAATGTCATCGACCTAATCGCAAGATTCCTCAGCCGTGAAGGCTACCAAGTCATTCCTATCAACGACCCGAAATCTGCTGTCGCAACAATACAAACAACCCAACCTATCCTCGCTATTGTCGACCTGATCCTACCCGGTACCGACGGATGGGCTATCCTGCGCCAACTCAAAGAAAATGCCTCAACCATCTCAATCCCCGTCGTCATGATCTCTATCACCCCCGACCAACAAATGGGGGTTGCACTCGGTGCTCTCGATTTCCTCCCAAAACCTATCCAATGGCCAAGACTACTGAACATTCTCCACTCCATCGAACACAAAGAACCCAACAAGTCAAAATCTGCACTCATCGTCGAAGATGATCCGCAAACCGCCGAACTAACACAACGAACACTCGAAAAGTCCGGTTGGATAACCTCCATCGCACCCAACGGAAAAATTGCTCTCGATTCCCTCTACTTCTCACCACCAGATCTAATCCTCCTCGATCTCATGATGCCCGAAATGGATGGCTTCGAATTCCTCTGCAAAATGAACCAAAACCCCAACTTCAATCATATCCCCGTCGTCGTCCTGACCGCTATGGACCTCGATGACTCCCAAGAAAAATTCTTCAAAGAACGCTCAATCACCGTCCTGAAGAAAAATGGACTAGCCGTACACCAACTCATGGTCTATTTGCGAGATCATATCGAACTACTACAATCCCAATCCAAGCCCCTCTAGTGTCGACCAAAATAGGTTCAAAATGACGCGAGTACTACTAGTTGAAGATAATGAACTGAACCGCGATATGCTCTCCCGCCGACTCGAACGAAGAGGCTTCCACGTCCTGCTCGCAGTCGATGGTCAACAAGGTATCGATTTGGCCGTCGAACAACTCCCCGATCTCATCCTCATGGATATGAACCTCCCTATCATCGACGGATGGGAAGCCACTCGCACACTCAAAGCAAACCCAACAACAAAAACTATACCTGTCATAGGATTAACCGCTCACGCTATGTCCGGCGACCGCGAAAAATGCCTAGCCGCAGGTTGCGATCAGTACGACACAAAACCTATCGACTTCGAATCACTCCTCGAAAAAATCCAAAGCCTCCTTAAAAATAACTCCTGATTCCCTCATGCAACCCGACCACTCGCAAATCGAAAATACTCTCGCCCAAATTCGCCACGATCTGAAAACACCACTCAACCAAATACTCGGCTACAGCGAACTACTCCTCGAAGAAACCGATGCGTCCACCCCCCCAAACCTCTCCAAAGATCTTCAACGAATCCGGTCCGCATCTAAAACACTCCTAAACCTGCTCAACACCCAAGTCACCTCTGGGTTTATCTTCTCATCCAATGACCAACAAATTACTACCTCCCATCCCAACGAACAATCTCTACAACCTCTCGAAAACTCATTCCAAAAAAACTCTGCAAACCCAAATTCTCAACTCCCCAAGGGGCATATCCTCGTTGTCGATGACCAACAATCCAACCGCGACGTGCTCTCGCGTATGCTCGTCGCTTCAGGGCTCAAAGTAACTCAAGCACAACACGGGGCCGAAGCAATAGAAATCCTCAGAAGCCCCCCAACAGAAGAAACCACCCCTATCGATGTCGTCCTCCTCGATGTCATCATGCCAGTCCAAGACGGTTACGCAACACTCGTCGAAATCAAATCCGACTCCATACTGCGACACCTACCCGTCATCATGATCTCCGCTCTCGATGAACTCGACTCCGTTATTCGATGCATCGAAATCGGTGCCGAAGACTATCTCGCTAAACCCTTTAACCCAACACTCCTCAAAGCTCGACTCGGCGCCTCGCTCGAAAAGAAACTTCTACGCGACGCCGAACAAACTCACCTAATTCAAATCGAATCCACCCAAAAACGACTCTCCAAAGAACTCGACGACGCCGCAAAATACCTCTGCTCACTGTTCCCTTCGCCAACTCAGTCACCACTGCATATCGACTGGAAACACCAACCATGCTCCGAACTAGGAGGCGATGCATTCGGCTACCACTGGATCGATGAAAACCACTTCGCAATCTATCTACTCGATGTCTGCGGTCACGGTGTAGGTGCTTCCCTACTCTCCGCATCCGCTATCAACGTAATCCGTAACGGTTACCTCCCAGTCGCAGATATGAGACAACCCAACCAAGTTCTCGCAGCAATCAACGATATGTTCCTAATGGAACGCCAAAACAACATGTTTTTTACCCTCTGGTACGGCGTCTATAACCGCTCCACCAAAACCCTCTCCTACGGCGGTGCAGGACACCCAGACGCAATTCTAAGAGTTCCTACCCCCCAAGGCACCATCCTTGAAAAACTTCCCTCTACCGGTCCACTCGTCGGTATCATGGAAGGTATGGACTACGACCAACTGTCAATCCAAGTCCCAGAAGGATCCGCTCTCATCGTCCTAAGCGATGGATGCTTCGAAGTCATACAACAAGACGGAAGCATGATGGATACCAACATCTTCGACTCCTACCTCCAAAACTCCGCTACCGATCCCGACGCCCTCGAAAACTGGTTCATGCAATGCCAACATCGCCGAGGTGACGATATACTCGACGATGACTTCACACTCGTTCGGGCACGCTTCTAAACCCTCCCGCTATTCCTAAATCCCTACAGTTGATAACAATCCACCTGCACCCCATCGCACAACATCCTGCGTCGGTAATCCTGTCTCAGCCTGCGTTCGCTCCACCTCATAACGCGCCTCCGCATCCGTCAATCCATGCGTGTTGAGCACAATGCTCACCACCTTCACAGGCGCTAAAGCCCCACCAGCACAAGCGATACTCTCGTACATCGAAACCACGTCGCGCAACGGCGGTATCTTGACCCACCGAAAATCACGCAAATGATGCATCTGAGCCCGATGCACCAACACCAAATGCGTCGGTTGAGATCCTCGCAATAACGGTAACGTCGCCGTCGATGCAGGATTGAGCAAAGACCCCTGACCCTCAATAAAAACAACCTCACGATCCTTCGCACAAGCCGCCAATTCTTGCTGAACCGCACCCGATGCAAAATCTACCCGTATCGCATCCAATGGTATCCCATCCCCCTCCAACATCACCCCCGTCTGACCCGTCGCCATAAACTTCGATCGTAATCCACGCTCCAACGCAGCACGATGAAAAGCAATCGCAGCAGACATCTTACCAATCGACATGTCCGTCCCGACAAACAATACCCGCTTGCACTCTAACAACCTCGATAATCCCATCCCTGACACCAATCCAGAAGGCTCACGACGAATATCCCATATCCATCTACCTGCCTGAACATGCGGCGCTAATCGCTCATCACCCGATAACGATGTATGCAATCCATTCAGGATGTTCAATCCCCCCCGCAACGACTCCTGCATGTCCGGTATCCAACCCTCCGGTAACCTACCTCCCAACGCCGCTAAACCTAAAGCCAACGTCTGCGGACCAAATGCCAACGCCTCCCTCGCCGTCGCAACAATCGGTATCGAACGCTCCAAAGGTATCCCCGTCAACTCAGCTAGATCCCCCCCAGCACTCTCCGCATCAATCACCACGACCACCCGATGAGGCGCAAATCGAATCAATGCTAAACCCGTCTTACCATGTATCCCCTTGATCCCACCATGTAACAAAATGGCCAGCCGATCATTCGCGTCATACTGTGGATGTCTAGGCATGGGTTACTCCAAGTCCCGGTAAGTTGTTATTCACAAGAAAGCCCTCTTCCAAATTACAGCCACGATAAGGATCATCCCGCAAATTCAAATGACTGTCCAAATCAATGTAGTCGACTAAAGCACCAAGCTGATTCGCTGCCGTGTTGCCCAACACCGTTTGGGAATAACATCCCAACATCACCCGCAATCCATGCGATCTCGCCGTGTGAACCATTCGCAACGCTTCACTCAAACCACCACACTTGAGCAACTTGATGTTGATACCACTGCAACAATCCGACAACCTCGGTATGTCCGCCGAAGTCCGACAACTCTCATCTGCCATAATCGGTATCCGAGATCCTCGATGCACCGCACGCAATCCCTCAATGTCCCCAGGTTGCGTCGGCTGCTCAATATGATCCACCCCTCTCTCACCTAACCAAGACGACATCGCTATCGCATCCTCCACACTCCATCCACCATTCGCATCCACACTCCGATGAATCCCCACCGGTAATACCTCCTCAAGCCCCCGATACATCGCTCGATCCGCCTCAATCCCTTCAGGTGAACCCATCTTCACCTTCACCGCTCGCAAACCACCCAACTCCATCCACTGCAACCATCGACCCTTCGCACTCTCAGCACTCTGAATTCCAATCGTCACCGAAGTCGGTACGCGCGATCGACTCCCTAAACCCAACATCCGCCAAATCGGTACACCCCCCACCTTCCCTAACCAATCCCACAAAGCCATGTCTATCCCCGCACGGACACTCGAAGCTATACCCTCTTGTACCATTCGCTCAACAATCAACTCTCGATCCCATACCGAATAACCCGACAAAACTACCAAAGCTCGCTCTAACTCCCTACCTAAAACCGCTGAACTCTGCACCGATCCAGGTATCGAAAACTCCGCCGCCTCTCCCAACCCCACCACACCATCGCTCTCAACCAAAATCTCCCAATTGCTCGATCCCGATTGCACTCCACGACTAATCGCTAAAGCTACCCGCTTCTGTACCTGAAATTCACGATAGAAAATCTTCAACACTACACCCCCTAAGCATTCGTATCAACCTATCGACTTACCATCCAACGGTGCTTGCCAATTTGAGGTATCTCAAACTCCTCACCCACCACACGCCAACCATTCGCAACATAAAAACCTACCGCACTCTCCCTCGCCTTACACCACAATACCCATCCTCGATCCGCCGCAATTCCTTTCACATGCGCCAAAAGTCTACTACCAACCCCACGACCCTGACAACTGCCAACGACCGCCATCCCCCGCAATTGCACATAACTTGCCCCACTACCGCAGGCATCAATGCCACTACCCGCCGGACTCTCCCCAGGAGCTAACAACGTCAAACAGCCCACCGGCTCACCATCCAGTACGCCAACGATATGCGTCGTCCCGGCCAACTCATCCCCCGCAAACAACGTCTGCTCGTAAGGTAACCCTAAAGGTTCCCGCAATACGACGTAACGCAATAATCGAACACGCTCAATGTCCGCTAAACCACTCGACTCATAAATCACTATCCCCTCAGACCCTACACCGCCAACCCCCCGCTCCTTAGACATTCTCTTCCCCCCCCAATCACACACTCTGCACCCAACTACCGACCAGGTATCGGCCGCCATTGCCCCGTGCGCGTCGGATTCCCCTGCAGCCCTCCAGGAACTTCATATGGCACAGATGATAATCTCCCCGCAGGCCCAGGCTGCACATCCGGTAATCCACCCCCACCAATCCGCCGCGATGTCAAATCACCCTCCCCTACCTCAACCCCACCACGATTCGCCATCCGACTACCACCCGCTCCCCCCTGCAACCGCGCTAAAGCTCGCTCACTCTCCCCCAATCGCTGCTCCAACTGATAGTTCCGCTTCTCTAAATCCTCTGCTCGCTTCTTCTGACTGCGAAACTCCGACAATAATCGCTCACTCTCAACCTGATACTGACGCATCGCCTGATTGCCAGGCCACTGCTGACATCCCGTAACGCATATCACTAAAATCCCCAGCCAACCAAATCGATTTACCATCGTCCCAGACCCCCGCCTCTCTACCCACTTCTTGGCTTCCGGCATTCCCTGGCTCCTAGCTCAACTCCTAAACTCCTTCCCCATACAACCTCTCTTACCATCTTTCCACACACCAAGTGAAGCTCACTTTATGCAACCACTTACCATCTCCAACCCACACCCACTCGGTACATCGCACAATTCACAACCTGCACATGTCAGCAAACAGAATGCTTGCAAAAGAAAAACCCATCCTTGGGAAACAAATCCATCCGTCGAAACGCTAGAGCCTCACATCCCCTTCACGCCACCTCATGCAACGCTAATCAAGAACTTTGACCCTAGACCCCACAAGATATCGAGTCGAATTAGTTTTGGAAGCACCCTACCAAACTCCAACGAAAATTCTCACTTCACCAAGATGGATTGACAACCAAAATCACTGCAAATCAATACCGATCTGCATTACAAATAATCAAGACTCATCCCAAAACTACATCCGATCCACAACCCCTATACCCAATAACTCCAAACCCTGTCGCAATGTCTTGCCAACCACCGAAGTCAACCGCAACCTAGACAACGCCTCAGCCTGAGTCGATGCATTGAGCACCGAACACTGATCGTAAAAACTACTGAACAACTTCGCCAAATCATATAAATATTCTGTAATCAAATTCGGTGTGTAGTCCACCATCGATTGATGCAACATGTCCTCAAATCGAACCAAATGCAACCCAAGCGACACTTCAGAAGCATGCTCTAACACAACCTGCTGTACTCCCCAACTATCTCCCCCCCAACCCTTATCTGCCGCCTTGCGCAAAATACTCTGAATACGCGCATACGAGTACTGAATGTAAGCAGATGTATTCCCATCTAGCCGTACCATCCTCTCCATCTCAAATACATAATTGCTCGTTCGATTGTGCGATAAATCCGCATACTTGATCGCTCCAATTCCCACCGTCTCCGCGACCTGTCGCTTCTCCGCATCATCCATCGTCACGCCCGCCCCCGTCGTCGGATCACATACGACCTCCATCGCTCGTGCTACCGCCTCATCTAACATCGACTCCAACCCAACGGTACTGCCAGAACGCGTCTTGAAAGGCTTGCCGTCCGATCCCATCACAGTCCCAAAACTAATATGCCGAAAGTCGGTCTTGCTATACCCCAACCGCTCCAATACCGCAAACAACTTCTTGAAATGCTCCCCCTGCCGATGATCCACTACATACAAAGAAACGTCCGGCGCAAACTCCCGCTCCCGAAACATCGCGGTCGCCAAATCCGTCGTCGCATACAAATACGCACCATCCTGCTTCTGCACAATCATCGGTGCATCAAAGCCCTCAAGAAACACACACACCGCCCCATCACTCGATACCGCCATCGATTTAGCAAACAACTCCTCTACCACCGACGGCAACATGGAATGGTAAAAACTCTCACCATACTCGTGATCAAACGACACTCCCAACCGCCGATAAACACTGTGTATCTCATCCTTGCAATTGGGCAAAAAGGAATGCCACAACCCAAGATTCTCTTCGTCCCCTCGATGCAAAGCCGCAGTCTCCGCTAACACCTTCTCATAGATGTTCGCGTGCAACTGCGACTCGCGCATTAACTCCTTATCCCCCTGCGCTGCCTCAACCTTGCGCTGAACACTCGCCAACTCCTCCTTCGCCCCCTCAACCCCCTTCTGCGCTCCTGCCAACTCCTTGAGCACCTTCTTGTCATTCGGCGCCCCGTGCACCTTCTGCTCAACCATCATCAGCCGCTGCTGAGCCTGGACAACCTCTTGCTCTAACTTCCCTAAACTACTAACCGCCTCCTGATACCCACTGATCCCCTGCACCTTCCGATACAAACGACTCAACTCCCCAACAGGATTCTTCGCATATTGCTCCGCATCCCGAAAATGCTTGTAACCATAAATGATCATCCCAAATTGAGTCCCCCAATCACCCAAGTGATTGTCGGTGATCACCCGATGACCCAAAAACCGCATCACCTTGCTGATCGCATCCCCAATCACCGTCGATCGAATGTGACCCACATGCATCGGCTTGGCCACATTCGGCGATGAATAATCCACCACCACCGTCTTGGGCTCCTTGACCCTCGATACACCCACTCGCTCGTCTCCGTGCGCCTCCATCACCCGCTCCGCTAACCACTGCGGAGATAACCTCATATTGATATACCCCGCCCCCGCAATACTCACACTCGAACACATGTCGGAAACCTTCAACCGTTCCACCACACTCTGCGCTATCTCCAACGGTGGCTTACCCAACACCTTCTGCAACGGCATCGCTATGTTGGCCTGATAATCCGCCATCTGCGACTCACGCGAAACTACTATCCGCTCCAACGTCGCCGCTAACAACGTAGCATCGGACAACATTGGCTCAAGAACCTCACGGAACCGCTCCCGTATCGACTGATTGATCTGCATGCTCGCTCTATATCTCTTAAGCAATATCCCAAAACGAAATACCAAATCATCTACACCAAAACGTCGATGCTAGAAACCAAATCCTAAGACTTGCGACTCGGCGTAACCGGAACCGGCATCGGACCCGCAAACGCATCCATTATCACTAACAAATTCAACAACCCCGCAATCGCCGTGTACAACGAACCTAAATCAAAAGAAGCTGAACCGTCATTGTGCCACTTAGCTAACCAATCCGGATTGACACCATCTGCCGGTGATCCACTCGGAGGTGGAGCCATAAATCCCCCCAACAACTGTTGATCCGGCGTGCGCTGACCATAAAAAGATTGAAAAATCATCGGAAATGCCGGAACCCCTACCATCGCTTGCGCATAAGCATGAATGCGAAACTCCGGCGCTCGACTACCCGATAAACTCGCCCTGCCCGACTTCGTCAATAACTTCGGCAAATTGGTCAACTTGAACGTGTTCTCATATGCATACACTACACGCCCACTACCCAAAAAATATCCAACTATAAACAAACCTAAAATGCAAATGGCATACAACTTGGCCTTCTGCTTGCGACCCTGATAGTAATGACCCGCCCCAGGGACCAAATAAGCCAATACCGCTGCAACATAGCGGTTCTTTAAATCCACTTCGACCCCGTCAAATACTCGAAGTGCCCCCTGCTCTCCCCCACCCCGCTGTTGATTCGTTCGCATCTCTACGCTTTCTTCGATTCCATACTCTGCAATGCAGTCTCAATAATGCCTACCGCTATGTCAATGTGCTCGTTCGTCGTCACACCCGGCGGTGGCAAAAATCTTAACCGCGTCGGATTGCTCCCAGCCACAAAACCCATCAACCCTAAGTCATACAACTTCCCTAACATCCACTTGCCCGTCTCCGCACTCCCATCCCCAGGCGTAAACGCAATCATCATCCCCTCACCATACGGACCACTCAACCGACCAGGATACCTCGCTGCCAAACCCTCTAACTTACTTCGAAAGTACTGATGCCGCTGCATGTTCCATCCATCATCCCCAAAACACTTCTGGGTCTCTAAATGATCCAATACCGCTAACCCCGCTCGGATCGAAGCCGTCGCACCCGTAAACGTCTGCGAAAGTATCGGCCCCTTCGGCTTGAGCACCTCACCATACAAAGTCGCACACACCTGCGTAATCTTGCCCAAGGTCACAATGTCCGCAAAACGATCCAATCCAAAATGCTGAAACGCAAACGGTCGACTCAAACGCGAAAATGTTTGCACCTCATCGAATATCACCAAAATGTTTTGCTCATGACAAATACCACACAAAGCCTCAAAATACTCCCGTGTCCCAGGATAATATCCACCCTCTCCCGCAACCAACTCCAGCCACAAACAAGCATGCTCGCCCGGATATCGCTCCACCAAATGCTTCAACGTTCGTATCGCCCCCTGAGTCGTACCCTCCGGATCCGATGGATGAAACATCGGCAAATAATCCACATCCAAAGCCTTCGGCACCCCACTGCGATACGCCGGACGATCTGTCAACGAAGCTAACGCAATCGATCGACCAGCAAAACAATTGTCGATGCATATCACCCGACTCGCCGGCGCTCGATTGTGAAAAGCTATCTTCAATGCATTCTCATTCGCCATCGCACCACTCGTGCTCAGCAAACAATGCTCTAACTTCGCACCACTCCCCCTCGCTAACCCAATCAACCGCTCACACATCCACAACGATGCAGAATCGTGCTGCAAGTTCCCCTGCATTACCGTATCTTCCAATCCCGCATCCACCGTACTGCTGAGCATCCGCGGATCACTGTGACCCATCCCGTGCACTCCAATCCCCACGATGAAGTCTAACTTGATGCTCCCATCTCCCAACTGCACCCATGGACCATTGCCCATACCACTCGAAATGTACGGAAAAAACGGAGCACCTCCCCGCGCCTGCGCCAAGCGACCTAACTCCTCCTGATACGAACCCACCAACGCCGGATCCGCACCCCGTACTCCACAAATCTCCGAACGATGCTCCTGCAATGCCTCCAACAACAATCGCTTCGCCTCCGCCACCCGCGGATCCGAAACCCAACGCGCGTACTGCAAACCGCCCGTAACCCCCACACCCTGAGCCCCAGACGATGATTTCGACAACTCTCCCTGCTTATCCTGCGATCGGGTCAATGAAGCACCTACTTAGATTCAAAGGAACAAATGGAACAACTTCCAAGCCCCCAAGTCTACCATCCCCGACACTTTTCAACCATCGCAAGCCCACTCAACGAAACAAGCGACTGAAATTCCTTATCAACTGACCCACCGGATACGAAGGCAATGGCATCGTCTCCTGGATGTCATCCGGGCCATGCGGCCAGTCTAAACAACGATCCACATACCCCTGAACCCACTCCTCCCCATACGGATAAAGACTCAACGCTCCCCTCCAATCCCCAGGAATCCCAGACACCCCACCATGAATCGCTCCCAACCCCCCAAAAACAGAAGCCACCCCCCGTAAATCACCAGGAATTCCAAGCAACTCTTCCATCCCCCCACGCAAATCCCCCAAATGCCTCGCATACGTATACACCCCCAACAATGCATTCCCAACCGAATCGTCTCGCCACCTCCCCTCACATCCCATCCCCTTGACCATCTCTCGAATCGATAGCCCCCCCGTAATCCCCCGCCCCAACCCCTCCAACTGCAACCGCAAATCCCTCGACTCCGCCGCCCCGGACAACGATTCCATCATCTCCTCCGGACCAACCGCATAGGCCGTCTGATGAAACTGCGCACACTGCGCCGCCGTCGCCACCAAAAATGCCGCTTGTGATACCTCACCCCACCGATCCGACATCTGCGTCGATTTGTGCACCCAACGCAATATCCCCTCGTGATGACCCTGCATCACCACACTCAATACCATCGCCCTCACCAAAGGATCACTCCCCGGAAAAGCCCCCTTATTACCCCGACCAAACAACCCGCAAACCAAACCCCCAACCCCTCTGACCATCCAAGACAATGGCCACGAACGACCATACCAAACCATCCGCTTCTCTAAATTACGACAGAAATTCTCAGTCGCCGATTGCGATAACAACAACGACTGAATCGTAATTATCATCTCGTCCGTACGACTCCCAGGACGCAAAACCCCTCGATAAGCCCCCAACCCCAAACGACGCCTCCAAGGCAACCGCGCTAACCCCTCCCCTATCGCACATCCAATCAACACTCCCTCAATCGACTCCTGACGACGCCTCGAAGGGATTATCGTCGACCATGAATAAGGCGCATCCCAACCCACTCGTGAAGCCCCCTCGCCCACGTCCAAACTCCTTCCCATTCTTCGCGCCAACTTAGGAAATACCATCGCTCCAACAGACTGTCCCCCCTTCGCTCTCGACTCAGATGTCCCCGCCTCCGACCTGCTCTCCAAAGATATTGACATCGTGGACTCTCCTAAACCTCTTCCAACCTGAATGCCCCATCTTCTCTCCGTCGGTGCTTGCTTCCCAAAATCTACAACAAACCAAAAGGGTTCAAGAACTTGCTCCACCAAACCGCAGGTATTACCCACACCAACCCCTAAGCCTAACTCAATCGACACTTCTTAACATTCTTCACAAATCCTTCATCACTTTCAACCTCCCACCCCGAAGTTGGGTAAACCTACTGCATACCACCCCTCCCCATCCCCAAATTCCCTTAGCCGATTACCTCTAACCCATGTAAAATAATCCACCCAGTCATCCCCAACCCCCATACCATCAACCAACCACAAATCTCCATGACCATCCAAAAACATCCCTTCAACCCCCAATCATCCCGCCGGCAATTCCTACACCAAGCTGCTCTCGCCAGCGGCCTGTCCCTCTACGCGATCGAGCAAACTTTCGGCGAACTCCCCCCAACCGCCCCCCAAACAAAAGGCCCCTTCTACCCCATCCCCGATATCGATAAACAAAAATACTTCGATGCCGACCTGACTCGCCTCTCCCAAGACTCTCCCATCGCTGACGGTGAACAAATCGTCATCCAAGGCCTCGTCGTCGATACCGATGACAAACCACTCAACGATGTCATCGTCGAAGTCTGGCAAGCCTGCGCCACGGGGCGCTACAACCACCCCCAAGACAAAAACGATCGACCTGCAGACCCAAACTTCCAGTACTGGGCAAAAATGCTCACCAAAAATGAAGGCGCTTTCTCGTTCCGAACCATCCAACCAGGAAAATACCCAGGACGTACCCCACATATCCACTACCGTATCATCGCACCAAGTCGCCCAGAACTCGTCACGCAAATGTACTTCGATGAACATACCGAAGAAAACCGCAAAGACGGTATCTACATGAACCTAAAACCCGAACAACGTCTCGCCGTCACCGTCGGACTAGATATCCAACCCGTCTCCAAAGATCCAAACGCCGAAAAACTCCCCACCGGAACCTTCAAAATCGTCCTCGGTCCTCAAAACAACCCAAAAACTACTCAACCCATGTAAGCCATCCACTTCTATGCCAAAGAAAAAAAGTACGCCCGCTGCCGTTGACCCCGACGAAGCTTTCTACCTTAGCCAAATCCCAAAACAAATCACCCCAAAACTAGAAGCCTCCAAAGTTTCTAATGTCCTCCGCCAAGTCATCCAACGTCGGGGCTACGCTGCCATCCAATCCGCAGACCAACTCAGAAACGCTTGGGACCAAATCGTCGGACCACAACTCGCAAAACAAACCCAAGTAGGAAAAATACAACGCAACCAACTCCTAATCCTCGCCTCCAATAAAGTTGTCGCCAACGAACTCGAATTCATGAAATCGCAAATCGTTCGACATCTCCAATCCCAACACCCAGAATTCTCTATCCGCTCCCTGAAAATCTCTGTCGATGGCAACCGATGATCCCGCGATCGCCCCAACTGCCGCAGACGAAGTTCGCTCAATGCGAACATTCGCTCTAACCGTCGCATACGATGGCTCTCACTACGCCGGCTGGCAATCACAACCCAACGGACCGACCATACAACAAACCCTCGCCCATGCCATCTCGCAAGTCGTCCACCATGACGTCATTCTTCATGGTGCCGGTCGTACCGACGCCGGTGTTCACGCCATCGGCCAAGTCGCAGCTTTCTCCTCCCCAAACTGGAAACCTCCCGCGCAACCCCTCGCCCAAGCCATCAACGGTTTCCTACCCCGATCTATCTCCGTTATCGAATCAAAATCCGTCGTCCCAAATTTCGACCCCATCAGAAACGCCTCCTCAAAACGATACCGCTACACTATCCGCTCTTCCCGAGTCCCAGACCCACTCCTTCACCCTTTCCATTGGTGGATCCCCAAAGAACTAAACACCGTCAACATGCAAGCCGCCGCAAATCGACTCCTAGGCACTCACGACTTCAAAGCCTTCGAAACCCTCGGATCCCCAAGAAAAACCTCCGTTCGTACTATCCACGCTCTCGATATCAATCCGCGACCCACCCTCGGTGGTACCGAAATTACCATCGAAATCGAAGCCGACGGATTCCTCTATAACATGGTCCGAAATATCGCAGGCGCTCTCGTCGAAATCGGGAAAGATCGATTCTCACCCCTCTGGATCGACGCCCTGCTAAACTCTTCAAAACGCTCAGCCGATAGCCAAACAGCACCCTCAAGAGGCCTCTGCCTACTCTACGTTAAATATCCACCCTCTCTCTTCCTCAATGACTAACACCCAACAACCATGAAAACACAACCACCCTCACCCCTTCTCATCTCCTCTCCGCCAGCACTATTACTCTTGCGTTCCTAAAACGTCGCGCAAATTCACTCCCCGCAAAATCAACAAACATCATCCAGTAACATGACCCAGCTGATCCTCGCTATCTTTCTACTCATCCTCGCTCTACTACCCTGCGCAATGGCCGCCGCAAACCTAAAACTCTTTCAACCGGCCACCAACTCTCCCCAATATCTTCAATCTGCTCGATCCATCCCCGTCAGCGTACTAATCCCAGCTCGCAACGAAGAAAACAGCATCCAAGCCGCTCTCGAGGCCCTCGCCAAATCCTCTCACCCAACCTTCGAAGTCCTCGTTCTCGACGATGCATCCGAAGATAATACTCCCGATATCGTCCAGCAGTTCGCCAAAAACTACCCTCACTTCTACCTCCACTCCTCCCAAGGCCTTCCCAACGGCTGGAACGGAAAACAAAACGCCTGCTGGCAACTCGCTAACCTCGCTTCCTACGACCGATTCCTCTTCCTCGATGCCGATGTCCGTCTCTCCCCAGATGCCCTCACTCGAATCCTCGCTGAACAAGAACTACGACAAGCCCCCCTCGTCAGCGGCTTCCCCTTCCAAGAAACCGGTACCTTCGCCGAAAAACTTCTTATACCCATGATGCACTTCGTACTCCTGGGATATCTACCTATTAACCGTATGCGTGCCTCCGCCGACCCAGGCTTCGCCGCCGGATGCGGTCAACTCTTCCTCGCAAAACGTCATGAGTACTTCCAAGCCGACGGGCACCGCGCTATCGCCTCCTCTCGACACGATGGCATCAAACTGCCTCGCACCTTCCGCAACGCCGGTCTCTCTACCGATGTCTTCGATGCAACCGATGTCGCAAAGTGCCGTATGTACCAATCACTCGACCAAGTCCAACGCGGTCTACTTAAGAATGCCACCGAAGGTATCGCAAATAAAACCCTTATCATTCCTTTCTCTATCTTGCTTCTCGGTGCCTGCGTACTACCCCTCCTAATCACACTCTGGACCCTCTACCACACCCTCCAATCTAACCAACACTCCCCATTATCGATCCTAACCCTCACAATCCTGATCCTCGCCACCATCCTCGGGTGGGCTCCCCGCTGGATGACCAGAAAAGCCTTTCACCAATCAACTCTCGGCGCTCTTCTACATCCTCTCGCTGTCGCTTGGTTCATCACCCTGCAATGGATCGCCCTTATCCGCAAATCTCTAAATCTACAAACCCCTTGGAGAGGTCGTATCGAATCCAAAGCTTAATCCCCTACCAAGCCACATACTCTATCCGGCGCTATACGGCTCTATGTGCACAAACGCATCGGCAATCCGTAAACCAGCACCCCGCAAAGCCGCCCGCACCGCTCCACCCACTCGATGCCCCTCCTCCACCGTCGAACTACCATCTACCTCAACGTGTATCTCCACAAATAACATCGTCCCACTCTTGCGAATCCGACACTTCTCCACCGCCATCACTCCTGCCACACCCACCGCAATCTCTCGCACTCGCTCCTCCGTCTCCTTCGGCGGAGCTGCATCCAAAATGTCTCGGGCCGTTAATTGCAAAAGCCTAACCCCACTGTACCCAATCACCGTACAAGCCACCAACGCAGCCCAATCATCCGCCGGCTCATATCCCTTACCTCCCACCAACGCAATCGATATCCCCACAAACGCCGCTAAACTCGATATCGCATCGGCCCGGTGATGCCAAGCGTCCGCTTGTAACGATACACTGTCCATCTGCTCGCCCACCCGTCCCGTCCAACGCGCTAAAGCCTCCTTGATACCAACCACCAACATCAACACCAACAAAGTGGACCAATGCGGTAAATGATGAGGCGTTAAAATCTCCCGAATCGCCTGAACCGCAATCACTACCGCAGCAATCAATATCCCTAAAGCCGCAACAACACCCGCCAACGCTTCCGCCTTGCCATAACCATACGGATGACGCTCATTCGCAGGTGTCTCCGCAACTCGCAACCCACCCCAAACGACCAAACTCGTAACAATGTCCGCCGTCGACTCAATCCCGTCGGCAATCAATGCATACGAGTTGCCAAACACCCCCGCCAAAATCTTCAACAACGCCAAAGTTGTGTTGACCGCAACTCCTACCAACGGAACCTTGGATAAATCAACCGATCGCTTCGCTAATTCACCCTCTCCGTCGAGCGCCATACTTCACTCCTCAACAGACGGAAGCCCCAAACAATTCCCCCCCACCCTATGACTTCCGCCGATCCTCCGCTTGATACAACGCTAAACTACTCTCAAACAACTCACTTGAAATCTCATAGTTCGGAGCCTCCGAACGGTATCGCTTACAATGCTCCGCAATCAACTGATACAAGTAACGAAATACATTTCGAGGAGTTCTTAAAGATTGCAACGCTGATATCAGCCGCACCTCCGAAACGTCACTCGCGAAAAATCGCTTCGGCGATGGACTCGCCCCAGTTACCGCACAAGCCTTCATGCGCGATGCTAACAAATCATACAAAGCCTCTCCCGTCCAATCGAACGATGCGACAACATTCTGCTTGTCCAACCTCGCCCTCTCATGAAACTCACGAGTCTCTCGCTCCGCATACGGCTGCAACTCACTCGGCAACAACATCTTGATCCCAAAATGCTCGTGCTTGAGCAACTTGTTGTCCATCAATGGCCATACTAACTGCTTCATCCGATCCGATTGCCCATTGATCAAATCTGGCTCGTCTACCCGATCAATGATCACAATCGTCCCCGGATAACCCAACGTCCGCAACACCAACTGCAACTTCTCTAACAACGCATAACGATCGTCCGACCGCTGGGACTGAGGTATCGGCTGCTCATCGATCTCCTTCGCCAAAAACGAAAACAACATCGGTCGCAATTGACTCGTCTCGCGCTGCAACACCCTCACATTCCGTACCACACGCTTCGCTATCCGATGTCGCTTCCACCATCGAGCCGCATACCACCCCCAACCCGCAACCAACAACGCCGGTACCCAATACAAGGCCGTCAACAATGTAATCGACTCCGCTCGATGCAATAACGCTAACAACCATCCACCCAACGCAGTAACCAAAAGCCCTAAGACAAAAGGAGCCCAAGTCCCAATCGAACGAAAACGCAACTTCCGCCGCAACGCTTCAAACCGATCCCGCACATTGCTCGATTTCGACCGATCGTAAATCGCCGTAAGCAACATCAAATCCCGACGCTGCCCACGATCCAATCGATCCAAATCCAAAGCGATGCCACCTCCTCCACCCACAGCATCCAACCCCGCTGATGCATGCCCAGGTTGCAATATCCGATCCACTAACTGCGTAACCCCCTCGCTGATCATCGCATCCATGTGATCCCACAACCGCAATGATCCCAAAACCTTGTCAGGATTCCCTCGCGCCCTTCGCGGTAACTGACTCTCCAATGGCCCCAAATAAGCATTGAAGTCATCGTAACAAATCAAAAACACCCGCTGATCCGAATGATCTGCATTGTGCCTCGCAACGTGATTGATCAACTGCAATCGCATCGCCGTCTTGCCCGAACCCTTCGCTCCAAAAACAATCGCAGTCGCTGGCTGCTTCGCATCACCCACCACCTTGCTCCAAGAAGGATGAAACGTTCCCCCTATGCAAAAGTCCCTAAAGACCGTGTCCGTCTGCGCGTCCTCATCCACAAACGGATTACGAACCAAAGAATGGTGCTGCAAAAATTCTTGCTCTGTCATCGTAGATGCTTCATCATGTTGGGTTTTGAATCTGAATACTCAGCCCCAACATCATCCTTGACATCGCTAAATTCGGCAATCCGTAGCAATTACGAAGCGATCGATTCTGCCCCGACAAAGCCCAATTCCCCAAACCTACTCCAAGGCTCTTGGCCTCGAAAACCACCACAAAATCCCACCCCCTAGTACCGCGCTAATCCCCGATCCAACCAACGTACCTATCTTGCCCGCACCCTCCAACGCCGGAAAATCCGCCGTAGGAAACGCCAGTGCATTCAAAAATAATGCCATCGTAAAACCAACCCCACCCAAACATGCACCCCCCAAAAATACCTTCCAATCCACCCCCTCTGGCAGTCGAGTCAACCGCAAAATCACCGCTAACCAACAAAACAAAAAAATCCCCAACGGCTTCCCGATCGCCAACCCCGCCGCCACAGATACCGAAACACCACTGCCCAATGCCTCCAAATCCATCTCCACCCCAGCATTCGCCAAAGCAAAAATCGGCATGATCACAAACGCTACCCACGGATGAAGCCCCATCTCCAACCGATGCAACGGTGAATGACTCTCCCTCGCCAAAAATTGCAACTGCTCCAAACTCACCGGCAATGCCTCCTTGCCTCCATGCCCATGCCCCACATCCTCTTCCTCCTCATCCGCACGAATCCGATCCCAAAAATCATGCATCACCTCCAAAAAAGTCCGACGACCAATCCAAGCACTCGCAGGGGTCATCAACCCCAATAACACCCCCGCAATCGTCGGATGAACCCCCGCCTTGTAAAAACCCACCCACACTCCAACCCCCACAAAAATGTATATCGCTACCGCACGTACCCCAATCCGATTCAAAAATGCACACAAACCAAATCCCACCGCCGATGCAACCAAATATCCCCACACAATCTTCTCTGTGAACACCGTCGCAATCACTAACACCGCCAAAATGTCATCGACGATCGCTAACGTCAACAAAAAAATCTTCAACCCAAAAGGAATACGCTCCCCAAACAACGCCAAAATCCCTACCACAAAAGCTATGTCCGTCGCCATCGGTATCGCCCACCCACGCTCACCCTCCTGCCCCCACTGCAACAAGAAATAAACCAATGCCGGCGTGACAACACCTCCCACCGCACCAATGATCGGTAACAACGCCTTGCGAGGATCCCGTAACTCACCTCCCACCACCTCTCGCTTGACCTCTAAACCCACCACAAAGAAAAAAATTGTCATCAAAATGTCATTGACCACCAAATGACCTAAGTCCCCCTCAATCCGGAACTTGCCAAACGCAAAAGCCACCGGTGTGTGCCAAAACTTCTCAAATGCATGATCCCACGCACTGTTCGCAACCACCAACGCAATCACCGTACAAGCGAACAACACAATCCCGCTCGTAGCCTCAATTTGCAAATATCGCTTCACCGGCACCAACCACTTCTCAACCTTCCCAACCGGAATCTTATCGGTACTACCAGCCGGCGCTCGATGAACCATCTCTCCCCACCCCCTCCTAGCTACCCTAGCTCCAAAAACACCAAAACCTCTTTGGCAAATTGTAAGGTCTACGCAAACCCTACAACCTCAATTTACAAAGTGTCGAAGGGGAAGCCAGTTGTTTTTTGTCTCCCTCTTCCCCTGCAACTCTTCGGCCCCAACACCACACCAAAACAAACCAATCCACACGAATTATTGGATGTTCAACCAATTCCACTCTAAGGTGACAAAACGGGAGGCCGCCGATTTACCCAAACAAAGCCTCCCACGAAAACCACAAACCAACCCCACCGCGTCTGGTCAACCCCACCGCGCCTGGTTTACGGAGTCTCTGAGCAAACGGATTGCTCAAACCAAAATCTAATCCACCGTCGTTCGCAACCATCCACTTGCCCAGGAAGGATCAAACATCATGGCCTCTCCAACTCATCGCCAACCAACTCCCCCCTCCCAGGGAAAAAAGAACCGCCTGTGCAAACTTCCTACCCCATCAGAACTCATCGCCTTCCTTGACCAATTCGTCAAAGGCCAAGATCAAGCAAAACGCGAAGTCGCAACCGCCTTCTACAACCACTACATCAGCCAATCCAACCGCGACCATTTCCAAAAACAACTCGGAAAACACCACTTACTTCTCATCGGACCAACCGGTTCTGGGAAGTCCTACATGATCCAACTTCTCGCAAACTACCTGGGCGTTCCCATCAGCCACGCTTGCGCCGCTAGCCTCGTCGAGTCCGGCTATCGAGGACGGCCCGTCGATGATGTCGTCAAAGCATTGCTCGACCAAGCAAACGGCAACGTACAACTTGCAGAAAAAGGAATCATCTTCCTCGATGAAATCGATAAGATCCGCCGCGAAGACGCCGGCGGCCGCGACGTCAGCGGTGAAGGTGTTCAAAACGCTCTACTGACTCTACTCGAAGGACGTTTGTGCGACTCCGTCGACGGAAGACCCATACCTCCCATCGACACCAGCCGCATCCTCTTCGTCGCCGCCGGCGCTTTCACCAACCTGAAACCTATCGTGCAAAAACGTCTCGGTACCGACCGAAACTTCATCGGATTCTCCAAAGATCCTAACCTCCCAAAACTCCAATCCGAAAACCTCCAAACCGAAGATCTCGTCGAATACGGCATGATCCCCGAATTCCTCGGACGCTTCTCCCGACTCGCTATCCTCCACGAACTCAGCGTCGATGACCTCGTCGATATCATCTCCGACCCCAAAAGCGATTCAGAACTCGCAAAACGAAAAGAATTTGCTGCCGC
>CAZACJ010000033.1:0-20287 GCA_964483385.1 uncultured Pirellula sp.
CACAAGGTACGTTCCGCGAAATCCACCCCACATGCGTCAGCGTAGCGGTAGGAAGATGTCGGTTTGCAACTGGCTTTCCAAAGTCTCCGGCGGTGTCGTGGTGTAAATCTCGTAGGTCCCAGTTCGACACTGACGTAACTTCTGAAACCTCGCAATTTGATTCGCTACGCTCCATGCATTCCCCAAATGCCTGTAACTGCCAATGTGCTCCACATGCAACGCACGACCCGCTCTCTGCCGCCACTCCTTAAGCGGTGAATGTGTCGGCATAACCAAACTCTCCGGTAACATGTACCCAAGGATGTACTCGAATACCCCCTCCTTGATCAAGAACTTCGTATAAACCGCAATCATCGCTCCCGTCGTCGGTAACCCCTCACGCTCAAACTCCGCTGTTACCTCTCGCTGCGTCTTTTCCATCGCTGCATTTACTTCGTCAATACTACACCTGCCTGCAAATCCCGCCATCCGTACCGCCGCAACTTGCTCCACTCCACACACCCGTGTCTTCGATGGAATCTCTCCTAACTCCACCAAATCCTTGAGCATGTTCAACCCCCGCTGATAGTCCATCCCGACCATCCGCTTGACCATCGGTACCATCCAAAACAAGAACCACGGTAGCTTCGCATCCATCGTCCAAGTGACTTGCGTTGCACTTCCAACCGCCTCCAAGGCAAACGCGGTCTTGCATGTCGTCTTCATGGGCTTGAGGAACCTTAGCTCGTCCTCAATAAAACGATGTGGCTCAAGCTTTAGATGCTCAAGCTCTCCTTCACCGACCACCGTCCCCGTCCAGTGATACTTGGAGCCCACCGCGTTCGGTGTTGCACTAACCTCTACCTTCGTCGCCGGATCGGCAATCAACCAAGGTGACCACGTAGTCCATGTCCCATAATCGGCGATCGTCTCGTATACCTTCGAAGCAGGAGCATTGATTCGAACCGATTGTTTGACGTTCCAAGCTGGCATAGGGATATTCTCAACTGCGGGTACGGCGATCAGATATTGCCTCTGGACGTCCCCGCATTATACCACCCAGCGGTCCCTCGAACACGTGCTCTTCTGTGAAGTTCGAGTCGGCTTTACTGTCGGGTTTATGCGAAATCCAGTGGCGCTCGCCAAATATCTCGCAACTCTCTCCATCCAAGATCGATCAGAGTGTTGCCGTCTGACGAAATCTTGATCTGTGTCCCATCGCCAACACGGCCAATGCACTGACAAGGAAGATCGCTGAATAAAGCTTCAAACTCTGCTCGCTTCTCTTCTCGTACTTCAACGAGCAAGCGACTGTTCGATTCCGAGAACAAAGCTGTCGCTGCATCCACAAAATTGGTCGCTCGCAATTGAGTGATGTCTATTTCTAATCCCATCTCTCCGGCGAACGCCATCTCTGCTGCCGCAACCGCTAATCCACCCTCGCTCAGATCGTGGCAAGCAAGAACTTGCTTGGCGACTATCGCACGATGCATTGCTTGGTAACATCGCATCGCCAACGGTGCATCGACTTTGGGAACTTCTCCTCCCTCCTTGCCTCGCAACATCGCTGCGTAGGAGCCCCCAAGCTCGTTGCGGGTCACGCCGATCAGATACACCGGGCTACCCGTGCGTTTCAGATCCATCGTTACCGCATCGCTCGCACGGTCGATTTGCCCCATGGCGCTAATCAGCAAAGAGCAAGGAATCGCAATGGTTCGCTTGTGTCCATTCGAATCGACCCAAGTAAACTCGTTGTTCAAACTGTCCTTGCCGCTGATGAACGGTGTCTTCCAAGCAACCGCAAGGTCATAACAAGCGATCGCTGCTCGCACCAGTGTCCCAAGTGTTTCGGGGCGATCGGTATTCCCCCAGCAGAAGTTGTCCAAGATCGCCAACCGATCCGGACGAGCTCCCACGCAAACGGCATTGCGAATCGCTTCGTCAATCGCACTTGTCGCCATGTGGTAGGGATCAAGATCCCCATATCGGGGATTCATCCCACAAGAGAGAACAATCGCGCGCTGCGATCGCAGTTTTGGTCGCACTACCGCTGCATCGCTGGGCCCCATGCAAGCTGGACCTACCAGTGGCTTTACGACACTACCACCCTGGACTTCATGGTCGTACTGGCGGATGATCCAATGCTTGCTCGCAATCGAAGGATGACTCAAGATCCCCTTCAGTAGGCCCTCGGCGGAGTTTCGATCTAGCGAACCGAGTTCACACGGGGTCGTTTCCTTCGGCACATAAACAGCCTTGCGAACCACCGGTGGACGACCACCATGGAGAAACTCCATCGACAACACGCCGACTTGCTGATCTCCATAAAGCAGGCGAAGTTCTCCGGTCGGCACAAACTTGCCGATCACGGCGTACTCGACATCTTCCTTCTTGCAGATTGCCCCAAGCCTTTCTAAGTGTTGTGGGGGAACAGCTAATACCATTCGCTCTTGGGATTCGCTGATCCAAATTTCGGTATAGCTTAGCCCCTCATACTTCAATGGAGCTTTGTCGAGCCAAACCTCAGCACCAAGTTCTTCGCCCATCTCGCCGACGGCACTGCTGAACCCCCCTGCCCCGCAGTCGGTGACGGCATGATAAAGCCCTTCATCGCGAGCTTGTAAAATTACTTCTAAAACCATTTTCTCGGTGATCGCATTGCCAATTTGTACGGCACCACCCGAGATCGATTCGCTTTCATGTGTCAGTTCCACCGAGCTGAAGGTCGCTCCGTGAATCCCATCGCGTCCGGTTCGCCCACCTAAAGCGACAATCCAGTCGCCAACCTGCGGTTTCTTGTCGACTTTATCTACCGGCAACAATCCTGCGTTTCCGCAATAGACGAGCGGATTACCAAGATATCGGTCGTCGAAGTAGACCGCACCGTTGATCGTTGGAATCCCCATCCGATTGCCGTAGTCCCGTACTCCGGCTACCACGCCATTGATCACACGCCGAGGATGTAGCACTCCAGGTGGAAGTTGCTCAGGGGGATAGTTCGGCGATGCAAAACAGAAGACGTCGGAACTGCAGATCGGTTTTGCACCTAGCCCCGTACCGAGCGGATCTCGAATCACGCCACCCAAACCGGTGTTCGCTCCACCGTAAGGCTCCAGCGCTGAGGGGTGATTGTGCGTTTCGACTTTGAACACGATATGGTGCTCGTCGTCGAACTTCACCACCCCGGCATTGTCTTTGAACACACTGACGCACCAATCGTCTTGGCCTAGCTCTTGGCGGATCTGCTTGGTCGCGGCAAAAATCGTTTCCTTGAGCATGCTGGTGTAGTTCCGCACGCCGTTCTCGTCGCGATACTCAATTCTCCCACCGAGCGTTTTGTGAGAGCAGTGTTCGCTCCAAGTCTGCGCGATGGTTTCGAGCTCGATATCTGTGGGATCACGCCCCAAATCGCGGTAGTATTTTTGAATGGTCTGCATTTCGGGAAGAGTGAAGTACAACTGCCCTTCTTTGCTGAGCTTCAGCAGCGCTTCGTCGCTCAAGCCATCGAGCTTGATGTGAGCCAATCGCAGGGTGTATGTGGAGCCCAACGACAAACTATCGGTCTTCAAAGGCCCCAGAACCACTTGTTCGATTGAGTCGTTCGAGAGAACACGTTTGGCAAGCTTTTCGACTGTCGATCCATCGATCGTACCGTTTCCGGCAACCCAATACTTTCGGAAAGTTCGGACTTCGTCGACGCCATAACCGAGCCCGGCAAACATCTGCTTGGTGCTTTGAGCCACCGGATCCATCACCCCAGGCTTGTAGAGCACGTGCAAGAGCTTGCCGGGATTGTTTTGAGGTGGAACCGCTAGTTTGGGGTCTCCTACGGGAGCGACCACTACCCGCTGAGCGATCGGGTCGGCGAGAAATTCGCTTGCCCATCGACCGGCCGTCGCTGCGTCACAGGAGGCTTGGATCAAAAACCCTTGGATGCCCGCAACTTGCAAATCTTTCGCGATTCCTAATTCCCTTGCAGCCACTTCTGCATGAGAACCCAGGGTATCCGGCTGACCGTTAGCCGGATGTATGTCGACTTGCCACAGATTCACGTGTTGTTTTTCCCGCTTGTAGAAGTTCTTCGACACGATCGAAATTCGATCGCTCCAATGCGTCGATCCATGTTTCGCAGATTGTCGCAAACTTCTTCATTGCGTGTAGGGCTGGTCCGTGGTTTTCTTCAAGGATCTGTCGCCACAATTGCGGGTTACTTCCGGCAATCCGGGTTGAATCCATCCAGCCTCTTCCCACGAATTGCAGTAGCTCGTGCGGGGTGGAAATCGCCAGAGCGGAAGCGACCATGTGGGGTAAATGACTGGAAATCGCAAGGGCTTGGTCATGGGCTTCCGGATCGAGAAGGCTAATCTTCGAGCCCATCGATTCCCAAAAGTGAATCATCCGTTTCGTTAATTCTGGACAAGTCGCCTGGGTTGGGGTCAGAACGACCATAGCGCTATCGAGCAGGGTCCCAACGGCATGTTCGACACCGCTATGGTGCCCTCCCGCGATAGGATGGCTTCCCAAGAACTGGCTATCAGATAGCCGACCGGCTGCCGCTTGGACAATTGTTTGTTTGGTGCTGCCGACGTCAGTGAGCATAGCATCGGGGCGTGCGACTTGGGCTGCCGTCTCCAGAGAACTGACAATCGACTGAATTGGTACGCAAGCTATTACAAGGTCAGCGTCTTTCGCACCAACCAATATGTCGTCGGTCGCTTCGTCGATTGCGCCGCGATGAATCGCCGCATCAAGTCTTGAAATCGTTCGGCCGACACCCACAACGTGTTTGGCAAGCCGTTTGCGATGGAGCGCTAAACCGATCGAGCCGCCTAGAAGTCCGACACCTATAATGCAAACGCGTTCAAAAACCATGGGAGGGGGACTAGCGAGCTCCAGGAAACCTGCGAGAGAGAACCATGGCCAGGGCAACGGGCCACGTAGTGGTGCTATAGTGTACTAAGATCTTTAAAGGTTGCGACCAGCCGACGCCAATTCTTTTGAGCGATTCGTCGCCGCCAGGACGGCTTCAATGACCGCGGAACGCAAAGCCCCTTTTTCCAGGACTTTTAATGCTTCGATGGTCGTTCCCGCTGGACTGGTGACCTGCTCGCGAAGCACCGCGGGGTGAACGCCGGTATGCTGAACCATGCTGGCCGCCCCCAAAACTGTCTGGGTTGCGAGTTGCAATGCAATTTCTCTCGAAAGTCCCGCCGCCACCCCGCCGTCGCTCAGGGCTTCGATGAACATCAATACGTACGCCGGACCGGACCCTGACACACCCGTGACTGCGTGTAATTGCTCATCGCTGACCTGCACCACCGCGCCGACCGAGCGAAATACCTTTTCTGTCCACTGCCGGTCGGAATCACTCACACCGCTACCATGAGCAATCCCACTAGCGCCCTGCAGGTTTTGGCACGGTGTGTTGGGCATCACACGCGTTATGCGTTCTGTCCGGAACCACTGAGTTAGCTTGATCAATGGTATCCCCGCCGCAATGGATATCAAATGGTGATGCGCAGTGACGTGATGGGCTAGCGAACTGGCAATACCGTCTAACACTTGCGGCTTGACCGCAAGAACCAATCGGTGGCAACGGTCGAACAATTCTCCCGCATTCGCCGTAATGGTTGCTTCCGGAAAAATCTGTTTGAGCTTTTGTACTTGCCCCTGATTGGGCTCAAAAAAAGCCATCGAACTCGTTTTGGATAGCTCTGCTTGCAAGACCCCTTTGGCGATCGCTGTCGCCATCTGGCCCCCACCAAGAAACCCGAACTCAAATTCGCTCATCGCGATCTATTCCTTCCCCGATATCACCCAAGCAGTGTTATTGATGCAGTGCCATCAATTCAGTTCTAATGCGATTCCAATCGATCCTGAAAGGATCAGTTCGAATCTGACACGGTACTAGTACAACAGATACAGTCAACAGATACAGTGCTAGTATCGGTACTGAAGACCGTAGTTCAAACTATGCAAAGAATAGTTGCTCTCTTGAAGGGCAAAAGCCGGCCGAGCGGGATTGGTGCTGTCCAAATTCGCGACGGTATCGATTTGCTCCCCTGCCCTTGCGACTTTGGGTAATCCCAAATAGTTGTAGCCGACGGTAGCTTCCAAGTTTTGAGTTAACCGGTATCCAAGCGTAACATTGGCTTCTGGGGATACCACGAAGGTCTCGGAGTTGTAAGTCCCATTGTTGGTGCTACGGGCCAATAAGCCATTGGTCGTAGGGACGGCATTGTTGACTTGTTGGAACCCAGAGATGGTAACGTTGCGCTCCATGTTGCCCAACCCAAGCTTGAACATTCCGTGCAAACTCCAACGGGGCGATTGCCACTGCCTGGCAACACCCAAGGTCGCGCCATGGAACGCATTGCGGGTAAAGAACTGATCGCGCAACTCCAGTCGATTGCTTGTGCCTATCGGGAATGTCGTAGAATGCACATCGATCGAGTCAGTCAACCTTGCTTGTTGATATCCTGCAATCCACTCCGTAGTCACGTCGCAATTCTGCAACCAGATTTTGCGAAATAACAAGTCACCTCCGGACACTTCGGACGAACCATGCGCCAGGACTGCACCATTCGAGATACCGGGCTCTTTCACCGATACCGCCGCTTGGGCCAACGGCGAAGGTGTTTGATATGGGCGAACAATAGAAGGCACATTTGCGGTCGGACTATCAAAGGTCAACGACTGAGCGCCGGCATCGAAAAATCGCAGTTGAAGCGTGTTGCAAGTCTGTGCGCCGAACTTCCAACCGAATTCTCCTCGAATTCCTTGGACCGACTGGTTCCAGTCTCGAGTTCCACCGAAGTAATCCACAGAGCCGGGGATCCCAATCTCGTCGGAGCGGACTAAACTTGGGACATTTTGTTCACTCCCCCAGAACGTCGCAGCTTCTACCCGAGCCGTAAATCGATCCATCCCAAAAAGTGGTAAGAACGCG
Source organism: uncultured Pirellula sp. (assembly GCA_964483385.1). Classification (GTDB taxonomy): domain Bacteria; phylum Planctomycetota; class Planctomycetia; order Pirellulales; family Pirellulaceae; genus JBKCUI01. The sequence goes on from CAZACJ010000033.1 coordinate 6,929, forward strand.
ATCTGAATATTCAATGTGGGATACTCTGATCCATAAGACGGCACGCCACCACAATTTCCATTCTCGCAGTCGATGGTCGGATCATCGACCAACACTCCGTCATGCACATAGGTTCCATCAATCGCTCCATCCATGGAACTCGGCAGTGCAGAGTCTGTCGCAATGCTCCCTTCGACTGCATCTTGGGACAGCGATTGACTGGCCGATGTTACTCGAACCGGGGTTACGCGCTTGATCGCATACCCTGAACCGACCACGCGTGGTTCGGCGGCGTGAAGATGATGCTGCGGCATCGAATGGGACTCTGCGGAAGTTGTAGTAGTGCTGTAGCCTGTCTTTACGACGCTCGACTGATTCGTACTGGCGCCCGACTGGTTGGTAGTCGCAACAGATCGAGGCTGTACCCTCTTGGGGGCTTTCGTCTCTTCAAAAAGCGCAGGAGCTACCGCCACAATCCCCGTTGTACTTGATGCAACCGGTTGCGAAACAACCTTGCTTGGCTTGGAGTCATCGCCACGCGGCAAGCGCGGCAAAGGGTCGATTGCGGGGTCAACGATCATCGGACGCGGGACTCCCGCAGTTGTCGACATCGATTCCGGTAACTGTCGCTGCGATTCACGTCCAGTTCTCAATTGCCCATAAGCCCCATCGACGCAAAACCAAGGGCTTGCGAACAGACACCCCAAAGCAACGCGAACCGTTGTGCGACGAGCCAGTCTTGCACACCCGGAACTTCGAGACGATTTCTTCCCATTTGCTTTGCTCGTAACCGTTGGATTCGCAAGCTTTTGTACCATGGCAATGTCCTTTTGCTAGCAAACATCGGGCTCGGAGAGTCCGAGTCCTGGGCTCAGTGAGAAGCCTTTAGGGTTGCATCGGAAATTCCGACCGTACAACTCAACGAAACTTGGTAATTTTTGACGATTGCCCAGAAGCTTCCGGTTGTCGCGACTTTGCCATCGATCGGCAACTCGATGTCGTAGGCAAATCTCTCGAAAACAATGTCTTGCGCAAAGAAGCAAAGACTCGGAGAGCCAATGGCTCTAGAAAGTGGAAGAGAGAAAGTGGAAAGTAGACAACGCGGGAGACGTTTCTAAGGAATCGCGCTCTGGTTTGTTTTGTTTGTTTTCCCTTTGCGCGCGTGGCGTCTTGAGCGGAGCGGGCTCAAGTTTCCAAACCACTTGGTACCTATCGTGTTTGCGAGAGTGCTTCTTTGAGTCGTCGAAAGGCGACGGACATCTGTCTTCCGAAGTCGCGGGCTTCTTCTAGATCTCGATCTTCTGCGGCATGTTCAAGTAATTCCAGCTTGCTTTTGTAGACTTGTAACTTCATCTCTTCGTAACGGTCCAGAGGCTTGCCTCTTAGGGTGGCGCTGACTTTGAGTTTGTGAGCCCAGTCTTCTTGGATTGGGATCCAATACTCCAATTTGTCCCATTCACCTCGTTGGTACGAGCCGAACATTTCAGCTTCGTTTGCGTGCATCTCTTTGCGTATTTCGTTCACGGGAGGGTAGTACAAGTAGCATCCGACAATGCTCGCTGCGATCAATCCGAGCAGGCTCACTGCTGCTATGACAGAATTTGGAAGGACGATATCGCGAGAGGGCTTATTCTGCATCGGTGCTTCTAAAAGCCATCGCATGGATCTTTGGCGAGGATCTAGATAGTAAAACAATCCACCGATCGACAGGCAGATTCCCAACAGTCCTAATGCGACGATTTCTGCAGGGGTTGCGGATTCGCTAATGACCCGCTTGGCGCTGAGCCACAAATCTCCTTCTCCAGATGAAAACGGATTGCAGTAGGTGTCGAACGCATGGGTGTGATCAGCCGCTTCGATCCCTTTGGGACGAAGAGGTCGATCCAAACCGTAGCTCATGGTCAACACAATGGCCACGAGGCATCCTAGCCACAGTATCGCGGGTCTCCATTGGTAATGTCGGACGATCCACGTGAGCATTCCAAGATTGACGCCGGTTCCTAAAGTCAAAAGTGCGAAAGCGGCAGCGACGGAATTTCCATGTTGAAACATGGATGCAACTTGGACTATCGCAGTCATCGGTGTGATGTATGCCAAAGTTGCCACCGCACTCATAGTCAAGGGTGCCAATGGATCATCGATCCCTGCGGCACGTTGGAGAATTCCTGCAGGTAAGAGCATGCTGAGAATACCAACACCTAACAGTGCGAGTAACATGTAAAGGCTTGAAACGCTGAAGGCTTGTTGCACCATCGATAACGCAACAGCCCCGATCCGACGCAACCCGTACGGGGTCTTGGCTATCGGCTCGATGCTTTGTTGGCTATTGGGAAAGAGTCGATCCCAAAGAATTCCTAGAATGGTGATCAATGTCAAAGAGCAAATGCAAAAGGCAAAAATTGCTCGCGGATCGCTGAGCGTCAGTCCATAAAGGACCGAGATCGGATTGAACAGAGGGGCTGTCAAGCCGAATGCGAGAATCGTACCTCCTGATATCCCACTGCGCCGCATTTGCTGCATGACAGGTATGACGCCGAGCGAACAGACGGGCAAGAGCATTCCCAGAGCCCAAGCCTGGGGCAATTGCCTCCAGGTATTTCCACCAAATAACTTATATGTTCCGTCCCGGCCCAATATTCTCTCAAATACAGCAGCGACTAACCACCCGACCACAATCGTGGGGCTTGCCGCTACCAACGCTTGTATCATTCGAGTCATTCCACCCCAGATCAAGACGTCCATAGATGAGTCCTTTTTATATTATTGCGGTCCGTTTTGAGAATCTGGTTCATCAGAGAGCGCTGCGGGCTGCATGGCCCGTAATCGCTCCTGCTCTGAGCGACAAACATCTATCAATTGATCTACCATTTTTTGCAAAGCATCCACTTTGGGGAAATTACCGATATCTCCTCCTCGCTCTGCGTGCTGCGTAGCTAGTTTTGTCCATTCGGTGGACCACGCATCCATGCGGTAGAAGTCCTCGCGACTTAGGTCGCTATCGGCGGCAAGCACCGGCAGCCACTTCAGTAGGTCTGCGATTTCTCGCATCGCAGGTAGTCCCTCTTTGGCCGGTAACGTACCTCGTAATAACCCATCGAGCCGCTCGGACGCTTGAAAAATTTCCCTTGGCCAATGAGCTGGAAAATGCTCATGCTCATGCTCATGTTTGTGTTCGTGGTCGTGGTCGTGGTCGGCTTCGGTCCCTTCGACTTGAATCGGCACGGCGGACTGCGTGGAAGGTCGCTCGAAGCATCCGCTAGCCAAGCACAGTAGCAAGAGAAAAGCACGTTCCAGTCCATAGCTCAATCGTCGGACAGATCGCATAGTATTGGTCCCTCTTCTCGTTTGCGCTAACTGTTATTCGCTTGTTTGGCAGGTGTTTGATGGATTGGCAGTTGTTCGATTGACGGCAAATTGATGCATTTATAATCTTGGTACGGTTATAATCTTGGTACGGTGACTTCGTTGAGGATCGAAGCGATTACGGTTTCAGCGGTAGAGGCACCGCTGGTTAAGCGAATGCTGAGCACGGGGATCGCTACGGCTTGGATATCCTCGGGTACTACAAATGATCGTTCTTGTAGCAATGCGTAAGCTTGGGACACTCGTTGCCACTGCAACAAACCGCGGGGGCTCAGTCCGAGTGGGAAGTGGCGACTGCGACGGGTGGTTTCCGCGAGATCGAGCAGGTATTCCCGTACTGGTTTCTCGACGGCTACTTGTGTGACGGCTCGCTGGAGTTGACCAAGTTCCCCAGGACCTAGTACCTGTTCCGCTTGGACTTCATTCGAGGCGCTACTGGTTCTTGCCAACAACTCCAATTCGCTTGCGCGATCTGGGTAACCGATGCGAAGTTTCATCGTGAAACGATCGAGCTGGGCTTCGGGCAGTGGGTAAGCCCCCACGCTTTCGATCGGATTTTGCGTTGCGAGAACGAGAAATGTCGTGCTGAGTGCTTGCGGGACTCCATCGATAGTAACTTGTCGCTCTGCCATGGCTTCAAACAGTGCGCTTTGCGTGCGTGGCGTTGCGCGGTTGATTTCGTCCGCAAGGAGAATATCCGAGAAGATTGGGCCAGCACGGAATTCGAATTCTCTCGTTTTTTGATTGAGGATATTAAACCCAGTCACATCGCTAGGTAGCAAATCCGGCGTACACTGAACCCGCATGAACTTCCCGCCCACACTGCGAGCTAATCCCTTCGCTAACGTGGTCTTTCCCAAGCCGGGAAGATCATCAAAGAGGACGTGACCGCGAGCTAACAGGCTTGCGAGCAAGTACTCGACCACTTGTGGTTTGCCCAGTAACACGCGATTCAGTTCCCGACGCAATCCGTCAACCAAAAGGCGTATTTTGGAAGCTGCCATCGGTTGGGTATCATTGGGGTTATCCGATGTAGTCGATAGGCTGTCGCTATGCATAATGTGAGTTGATTTTGGTTCAAGGTGTTACGGCCGAGCGCATGCTCGCTAGGATTACATTCCGCAGGACGGATGTCACCAGAGCGCTATTCTCTGGTTCGATACAACGGAGGCGTTCAGGGCCGTAAGCGACACGATGAACCTGACGGATAAAGCCATCATTGGCAGCGTCACCTACACCTCTTAATTGTTCCTTTAGCCACTGGCTGAGAGTTTTGCTTCGATCGATTCTTTCACCTTGGAACCACATCCTGCAACGAAGGAACCAAAGGCAAAATCTCAATCGTTGCTCCGGTGAGATCCAAAAAGTAGGAATGAGCAATACGAAGAGAGAAGTAAGACTCAGAGCGAGAGTTGCAATGCGTCGGCGAAGCCAGATAAATAACGCAAGGGAAACGACTGATGTAACAAATGCAAGTGGGTGCAAGCGAATCAGGTCCCGGCAGGCCCATACCATCTCGACGGCCCATTGTTGCCACGTTCGGTGCTCGCGGGGAATTGGGTAGGTTCCTGATGGCTCGATCGGTACCCATAGTCCATGTACATAGACTTCCGCCCAGGTATGAAGATCTTCTTGTAGTACTTCTGTTTGACCTGATTTGCGATCAAATCGATCAGGCCGAACAAAAAAACCAGTGCTCAACCTTGCCGGAATCCCCATTTTCCGAATCAAAACAACAGCAGCGGAAGCGATCAAGTAGTCGGTACCCTTGCTACTGCTTAGGACTTCATCCACCGCGTCGAAGTCAATTTCATCTTCGTTCTGCTTTAGTTCAAGATCCCCTACTGCGGCATTTGGATCCACTACAAAGGTTCGCAATGAGCGAACAAGCGATTCGATACGCTGCCAATCGGTTGCATCCGATGGTGTTTGATGTTGGACTTGCCTGAGAAAACTTGACACGGCACCGGAGGAAGCGAGGTGATGATCAGGCAGTTGCAGGTATCGCCCTAACCAAGGATTTACTTTCACTTTGTCGCTATCGTTCTCCCGTTGGTGAGCTTGTTTGCCGTGAGCGATGGAACTGTAACCCGATTTTTCCGACCGCAGAGGGTGCAGTTGAGGAGTCTGTATCAGTTGGTGCACGACAGTCAGTTGGGGGACAAACTCGCGGTTGGGCATCATGAGTTGCCCATCACTCATCCAAGAAAAAAAGTCTTCTTGGTCGATTTTGTCGATGTGTACGTGGGTTACTAGAGAAGGCGTAAGCAATCGTGGTGATTGGAGATTGATGATTTTCACTGCCAATCGTTCGCGGACGGGATAGACAAGGTCTCGCGATGGGGATTGGACTTCCATCCATGGCTTGTCTCGAATCATCACAAGGTTAGGGTGTTGTGAAGCGCGGGGGACTAGCGTTTCGGTGGAGTGAGTCCAAACATTTTCCTCGAAGCGATCGAACGATTCGAGGCGTAGCCATTGGGGAGTTTCACCGATCACGTAAGCTACCGCTTTGGACGAATTGCCTTTGGGCTTGAACGATTGCAAGGAACCTTTGGGGCGACGGACTGCTGAGAATTCTTTGCTGTTCTTTTTGCTTTCCGTACCTTCTTTCTCCATCTCTTGAACGGAATCATTCAACGATATAGCGCGTGCATACTTGCGCTGTTTGGGAGTCGCTTCGCCATAAATGTCATTGGCCAAGTCATACATAGACGGAACTTCTGATTCCAAGAAAAGTTCGCTATCGACGGGGCCAAATGTAAAAGCTTCGTCTTGAGCGGCGATGAGCATATCTCCATCGCCGACACCTTGTCTCGCCCAATTCTCTGCTTGCTGATTCCCCCCGGAGGTTGGCATAAATCCATCAAGGCGGTTAGCGGCGTCTCGATTCCACCATCCCCAAGTCACAGTAGCAAGCGCGACTAGACCAAAGAGTGTCAACATCGACAAGCGTATAGGCAAGACGGAAACGCTTTGAGAGACGAGGTACCCTTCCTCGATTTGTTCCCAATAGCGAGCCATCAACCACCAACTTGCACACAATGTAAAAGGAATAACGACTTGAATCATTCCCGAACGGTCGGAACTTGTCAGTCCGAAAAGGACCAAAAAGCAACTGATCAAGAAGGATAGCCACTCCTGTCGTGCGCTCCTTGCGAACCCCGCTTGCCAGAGCCCGCCATACTGCAGCATGGCTAGGGCAATCAATTCGTTGGCTTCCCCGTTACTGCCGAAGAAGCGAACCAAGAGCAATCGGGATACCCACGGTGTGATCACCATGAAGATCCCGAGAGTGATTTCAAGACGACGAGCGGATAGTACGTTGCCAAGCGATCTCGAACCGGATGAGGACGAAGCAAGATTGGGCACCCAAGCTGGATAACCGATAGCACTCGCGCAACTGATCAAACTCATGAGGGATACTTCGGCGATGAGCCAAACGGGGTCCGAAGTACCCGAATACCGAAGTAAACTAACGCAGAAACTCGCGAATAGCGCGAGGATCAACGTACCGATGGGGCGTCGAGACGACTCTACCGTGGTGAGAGTGTGGGTTTGATTTTGGTTATTTGTTCGGAAGGCAGGATCGTGGGGAAGAGCGTTCACGGCAAGCCCCCTGTGGTGACGATATGTGGTTCGGCTTGGTGAATATCAACCGAATAGGGAGTTGCCATCTTCGATCCTGAGGATAGTGATGTCCCGGATGGTGATGTCCCGGATGGTGATGTAACCGGGTAAGATCGAAACGACACGCCTTTGCAAAAGGCTCGCCATGCGTTCTGTACATTTGTGTCCCAATCGCCATCGATTGCTAGTTCGTAGGTCCGTTCGCTCTGTGTTCGTAGAGAGTCCTCAACATCAACCGATTCAGATCGAATCTGAAAGGTTGCCGTCGGGCTTGGGGTTTCTTCGACAATCTGTCTGTTTGTGCTAGACTTGCCTTGACTGCAACGAACGACCAAGAGGCAGTCGGGAGCGACAGCAAAAGCTCTTGTGGTATCGGAATCGCGTTCCGGTTGCCAGGCCGCCGAACGCCAGAGTGCGAGTCGATCGAGGAAAGTGAGCCGATTGGTAGTTGAAATGCGTTCAATGCTATGCGGTTCAAGCGATGCCCAGACGCTCCAATGGTGGTTTTGAAATTGCAGGCATAGGCTTGCGAAGATTCGTATCATCGCATCACGTTCTTCAGGTGTTGCTTCGAGGGCCGAAGTCGAATCGAGAACGATACGAACGGATGGGTTCGCGGAGGCTTGTCGTTCAAAGACCACTAAAGAATCGCGACGGGCGGTTTGTGGCCAATGGACTTGTCGAAGTGAATCCCCTGGACGATAGGGGCGCACGCCGGTCCAGTCTCCATCGTCACCGCAACGATCGCAAAGACTACCGGCTCCCGTTTGGTCGCATCGCAAGTCCGATGGGACATCAACAAGTCGAGTAATGTGAGGCCAGACGAGCAATGGGGCAGGGACGAGGATTTGGCGGCTAGAAGTCCAAATGCCGAAGGGAAAAGCGGTGTGAAGGGTAACGCAAGCGGACGGGTATTGGCCGCGCGCACGTGGAATGGTCTCCCAACGAAAAACGGTTTCAGACAAGGGAGCGATTCGCTTCATGCTCACCCGGGAGGTCGGCCAACCAGCGGGGCGCATTTGTGGGTCGATTTCCAGCGACAATCCCCAGAGGGGCCATGGCCAGCGATTGGTCAGTGTCAGGGTGGTTTCGATCGGTTGACCCTCAGAGCATCGCTGGGAGTTCCAAGTGAGATTGCCTGATATCCCCAGAGTGGAGATCCAAGGCCAGATGGAACCGATCAAGGCTACTCCTGCGATTCCGGCGGCGGCTAAAAATGCTTGAGGGCTGACGTAAATCCCGAGTAGAATTGCAGTTAAGAGGGCTAGTACCACCCATCCAATCGGCTTTTTCAGCCAGTAAACGTAGGGGTTTGCCCAAGGGCAAAAATCGTGGTGAAGTACGTTTTCGAGCTCTGGAACGACTTTTCCTGCCATTTTGCTTGGTTTGCCCAGAAAGGTTCCTGCCGAAAAGAGTACGCCACACTTCGAGAATTTACGATGATCGCGGTCTCTAGGTTCACAACGATTGCAAAAGCAACTCGTTTAGCATTTGCCGCAAGCGACGATTTGTCAATCGGATTGAAGAGGAAATCCTGCGGGTAGACGTATTTCTAATTTGCCAGAAGCCTGCAGCCGACCGATAATTGATTTACGACCGCCCTCAACGATTAAGAGGTGTGAAACCCAACCCTAGTTCCTTGGGGGAGCCAATGAAAAACGATCAAAGTAAAATTCTGCAAGCTCTGTGCCGACATCGCACTGGTTTTACCCTTGTGGAGCTTTTGGTGGTGATCGCCATTATCGGAGTGCTCGTCGGGCTTTTGTTGCCTGCAGTACAGGCTGCGCGTGAGGCAGCAAGGTCGATGAGCTGTAAAAACAACCTCCATCAAATCGCATTGGCAACGGACAACTTCCAGTTGGCCAACAAGTGTTATCCGCCTGCTCGTTACCAACCCAGACCTGGAGATCCGACTTCAGGCGACTGCGGTGGAAGTGAAACTACATGGCTTGTGCGGATTATGCCGTTTATGGAAGCCTTATCGCTTGAGCAACAGTGGGACTATTCAGTGCGGTACGGAGATCACCCCGAAGAGGTTCGCACTCGTTCCCTTCCCGCCTACGCTTGCCCAAGCCGACGTTCGGGGGGAGACATGGTCGGCTTGGGGAACCTGGTCACCGGCGCGACGCGATGGGTGACTTTGCCTTGCGGTTGCCAGTATCCGATTTTCAACGCTGGAGGAAATGTAACAGGTGCGGTGGGGGATTACGGTGCGAATCATGGGGACCTCTCCCCGGGATCTGCTGGTTTACCAACCGACTTTTACTACGGGGGAAATGGGACAGGGATCATCATTTCGAGTCGCCCGAACTGTGTGAATGGCAAACCGATCAACTGGTTGGACCGGATAGGACCCAAGCAGGTCTTCGACGGATTGAGCAATACGATCTTAGTCGGTGAGATGCACGTTCCGATGGGCAAGCTCAAGCAATCGCCGGAAGATGCTTTTATTTTTAATGGAGATAATCTCTACAACTTTGCTCGAATCGGTGGTCCGACGGTTCCGATTGCCAAAGACCCGAGGGCAGTCGGTAATGAGTTGGTTCAGTGGGGGAGTTGGCACTCTGGATATTGCCAGTTTGCTTTCGCTGATGGCGGGGTGCGATCGATCAGTTCAAGCATTGATACCGATACGCTTGGACGCCTTTGTAACCGCAATGACGGGTTGGATGTATCGTCACCCGAGTAAGGCTAGATTTATGAGTGGTGGCAAGTCTCATCGGCTACAGACCTGTATTTGTATCGGAATACTCAGCCTCGTCGGCTGCGGTTCAGGGCGAGAAAAGACCTATCCTGTCGAGGGGCTTGTAGTCTTCAAAGATGGATCACATGTGAAAGTCGGAACGGTGGAGACGAAGTCCTTGCGGACCGGCGCGCAAGCACGCGGAACGATCGATAAGGATGGTCGTTTTTCGTTGACGACTTTTGAGAACAACGATGGGGCGGTTGCAGGTGATCATCAGGTTGTTATTGTGCAATTCATCCAAGTCGAGGGGATCAAGAACTACCGCCCAAGCACCATGGGTGTTGTCAATCGCAAGCATGCTTCTTATGCAACCAGTGGATTAATTATGCGTGTTGATCCCAAGGGACCGAATCAGGTCAAGCTCGAAGTCGAAGGCGCGCGAGCGATAATGAATTCTACGAAGGACCATGGACACGATCCGGTTCCCGAAGAAACTTCTCCCGAAACTTCGAAAGAACCGACTGCGAAATAGCTACCTCCCTTGGGGCGCAACCCCTCGGAAGTTTCTTATCAAGTAGCTATGATGCTTGGATTCCGGAGTCCTTGGACTCACGCCTGGACGATTGTTTCGCCCCAGACGATTGATAGTTCTTTCCAAGCATTCATCCTGAGGTAACGCAGGTGTCGACGATGAGAAGAAATCGGATTGGTTCCCGTGGATCATATTCACAACGTATACGTCAATTCTCCAAAGTGATCCAGCATACACTGGCCGTGGCTACATGTACTGCGTTCGCGACGACATTGTCGTTCCCATCGGTGGCACAAGCAGACGAGGGGATGTGGCTGTTTAATGCGTTGCCAAAGAAGCAGTTGAAGGAGAAATACAAGTTCGAAGCGAACCAAGAATGGGTCGATCATTTAATGCTTTCGAGCGTGCGATTCAATTCCGGAGGTTCGGCTTCATTTGTATCGTCCAACGGCCTGGTGCTAACGAATCATCACGTTGCCTCAGATACGCTGTTCAAGTTGTCTACTGCGGAGCATAACTACAACGAAGATGGTTTCCTAGCGAAGACCATGGAAGACGAGATTCCGGCGACAGATTTGGAATTGAATCAGCTCATCAGCATTCAAGACGTCACTGCACGAGTGAATGAAGCGGTCAAAGCGGAGATGGCACCGGCTGAGGCGTTTAAAGCTCGGCAGGCTGCTATGGCGCAGATTGAAAAGGAATCGTTGGATCAAACCGGGCTGCGGAGCGACGTTGTCACGTTGTATGGTGGGGGACGTTATCATCTGTATCGATACAAGAAGTACACGGACGTGCGGTTGGTTTGGGCTCCGGAAGCGCAGAGCGCATTCTTTGGAGGTGACGCCGATAACTTCGAGTATCCTCGCTACTGCCTCGATGTGACTTTATTTCGTGTGTACGAAAATGGCAAACCTGCCAAGATCGATCACTTTTTGAAGATGGATCCAAGTGGTGCTGCAGAAGGAGACTTGGTATTCGTATCGGGGAATCCTGGGCGAACCCGTCGTATCTTGACTTCAGATGCTGTGGAGTATCAACGGGATGTTGGATTGCCTCGCACAATGAATCAACTTCGACGCCGCGAGATTACGCTTCAGCAGTACGGATTGGCTGGTCCCGAGCAGACTCGCCGTGGAAGGGACGATTTGTTCGGAGTGCAAAACTCCCGCAAAGCGTACACAGGGATGTTAGCCGGCATCCAAGATCCAACGTTTGTCGCTTCGAAACGTCAAGCGGAGAAAGAGCTGTTTGCAAAGCTTGCGGCAGACCCGAAGTTAGTACCGCTCGGGAAGGCTTGGGATACCATTCGTGAGATACAAGTAAAGCGAAAAGATGGCTTGCTCAAGTCAGCTTCGCTTCGAACCCAGTTGTACGGATTCGCCGAGAAGTTGGTTTTGATGGCCAGCGAAGATAAGAAGCCAAGCGTGGAGAGACTTCGTGAGTTTCGCGATTCGGCGAGGCAATCGCTGGAACAAGAGTTGTTTTCCGAAGTTCCTGTCTACGACGATTTGGAGCGAGTATTGTTGGCCGATGAACTATCCCGTTTGATGGAAGATCGCGGAGGTAACGACCCATTCGTGCTCGCAGCGTTGGCAGGAAAGAGCCCGCGTGCAAGAGCTTCTGAATTGATTGCCGGGACCAAACTGATGACCGCCCAAGGACGAAAAGAACTGGCTGCGTCAGGATTGGAGGGAGTGAAGAACTCGCAAGACCCATTGGTGCAACTAGTACGCTCTATGGAGACAGAGTATCGCAAAGTCAGAGAGATGACCGAAGCGATTGATGAACAAGAGCGTCAGGCGTACGCGAAAGTCACAGAAGCTAAGTTTGCAGTCGGTGGCGAGAGCGTCTATCCCGATGCGACGTTTACTTTGCGACTCTCTTACGGAGCGGTTGATGGTTATGAGAGTGATGGCAAGCAGATTCCAGCTCACACGAAGCTAGGTGGAGCGTTCGAACATGAAGCCTCCCACCTAACCAAAGAACCTTGGGTATTGCCCAAGAGTTGGCATGCTGCCAAGGAAAAGCTCAATGCGAACACTCCCTTTAACTTTGTCTGTACAGCCGACATTATCGGTGGTAACTCCGGTTCTCCTGTCGTCTCGCGAGATGGGGCTATGGTTGGCATCATATTCGACGGGAATATAGAAAGTCTCACTGGAGATTTTTACTACACCGACAAGCAAGCTCGGGCGGTAGCAGTGCATATCGCCGGAGTGCTAGAGGCGTTGCGAAGTATCTATCAAGCTGGCCATTTAGCCGATCAAATGGGGAAATAGTTTGTACTACTTACAAGCCCTAGCGGCGTTTATTCTCTGGGGCATTTTTCCTCTGTATTGGAAGTTGCTAGAACACGTAGATGATCCGGTGGAAATCATAGGCCATCGGATCCTTTGGTCGCTAGCGACTTTGGCGCTGTGCGTGAGTCTTCTAGGCCAATGGCGCGAAGTGCGAGAGACGTTAGCCAATCCCAAACGAGTTGCCTTAGCGGCCTTGGCGGCAGTGCTGATCAGCATTAACTGGCTAGTGTTTATTTGGGCAGTGCACAACCAAGCGGTCGTCGATAGTAGTTTAGGCTACTTTATGAACCCGCTCTTTAGCGTCGTGCTCGGGGTCGTTTTATTTCACGAGCACCTCGATCGATGGCAGTGGTTGGCTGTCGGTGTTGCCGCGATCGGACTTTGTTTGAGCGCCATCTCTAGCGAGCGATTGTGGGTTTCCGTAGTCCTGGCTTCATCGTTTTCGGCGTACGGCGTGGTCAAAAAGCAGACCAAGTTATCCGCCGTGTCAGGGTTAGGGATGGAGACAGCGATCCTAGCGCCGATTGCCCTGGGTTATCTAACGCACGCCGTGATGGAGTCCGAGCAGATTTACAGTTGGGACACCGCTGCGCTTCTCGCGCTCGGAGGCCCCGTGACAACGGTTCCACTCTTGCTATTCGCGTCGGCATCGAAGCAGGTTCCTTTGGCGGTAATGGGAATGTTGCAGTATGTTGGCCCATCTATTCAGTTTGCCATCGGGGCCTTTATTGACGGAGAGAAGATTGATCAGTGGCGAATGGCCGGCTTCTGTTGCGTTTGGGTGGCCTTGGGGATCTTCAGCCTAGTTGCACTGAATCGTTGGGAGCAGAATCGTTTGGGTTCGGAGCCAGAATCGATGAAAGCCA
>CAZACJ010000033.1:20387-49819 GCA_964483385.1 uncultured Pirellula sp.
TCGATGAAAGCCAGCACCGAATAGAGTCACACGAGGAACGAACGACACTGTAGAGCACGTTGGGTAGAGAGCATGTTGGGTAGAGAGCATGTCGTGAGCGAACAAGAGGGTGGCGAGTTGCAAGTCTGATGTTGCCTTGGTTAGTCCAAGTTGCTATGTACCCAAGGTCCGCCTTGATCGGAGTTCACGGCGAAGTTCACGGCGAAGTTCACCGGAAATTGCACTTGGAGGACGAGTGACCGATTTGCAGTTCTAGGGAAGCCGATCTCATTGAATCGGCAGAAATGGAGTGTTGGTATGTTAAGGATGATGCTCTTTTTTGGGTTGGCGATTGCTTCAGTCGCAGTCATGACTGAGAGAAGTATTGCGGCAGTCGCGACTTTTACGAGTCGAGATGCTTGGTTGGCAGCACTGCCCGGGGCACCCTCGCAGCAGGATACATTCAACGATTTGCGGGATGGGTTTTTTGCATCACCACTTCGACGAAGCGGTTTTTCGATTTCGGCAGACAATGGTCTATTCACTGGTACGGTTGGGACCCGGGTCGTAAGTACGAACACCGCAGAGCAGTTGAAATTGGAATTCCATAAACCGGTTCTGGCCGTCGGGTTGAATGTTGGATTGACCGATTTCGACTTCAAAACCAAAAACGGCACAATCATCTATCACGTGGGAACGGACGAACTCGAACGGGCAATGGTAGGTCTAGAGTTCTTAGGATTCATTTCCACAGAAGAGTTTATCGATCTGAAAATCGACCCAAAGCTTGTAGCCTCGGGGCTCTACCCTACTATCGACAATGTCGAATATTACGTCGATTCGTCTTCGTCCAATGTTCCCGAACCAGGGTCCTTGGCCATTTTTTCGCTAGGTGGTGCAGCGGTTACAGTTTGGAGAAGGCGTCAGCGAGCCAAATTGCGAAAATTTGAAAATCTCAAAAGCTAATCCCTCGTCAAGATCGCTACAAACCGTTTTTGCTGTCGCTGCTTAGCAAGTCGACGCGACTATTCCGGTTCTTTTTCTCATTAGGCACTTCGAAGTAAGGTTTTTCTGTCCATGCTAGCGTTGTGGAGAGCGAGTGGGCGGGGATTCATCCCGTTTACTCGCATGCAGCGAGGCCGGCAAGGATACCGGTTCATCCGCATCCTCGTTGAATTGAACGTAGCAAAAAAACGATAGGAAAACCGGTTCAGTGGTTCGCAATTCCCGAAGTGCGATCGCGCTCTGCGGAGCGGTTTGGCTTTTTGCCACTACCTCATCCCTCGGGGCTGTCGTCTCATTTACCGCTCGAAGTCAGTGGCTTGCCAGTTTTCCCGGAGCCCCGGCGATAGAAGATACTTTCGAAGATCTGCGGGAGGATTTCTACGCTTCCCCTCTGCGTCGCAAGGGCTATGTTGCGGTCGCTTCCAATGGGCTCTACGCCGGAAAGATCAAGGGTGACATGGTCCTTAGCACCAACAATCCGGACCGGCTTTATCTTCATTTCACCGCACCGATTTTCGGGATCGGGTTCAAAGCTGGTATTACCGATTTTGATTTTAGGCCTGTCTTCGGTTCCCTTGTTTACAAAATCGGGAACAACCAATTGGAAACCCAATCTACCGGTCTCTCGTTTTTTGGGATTACCTCTGACGACCCTTTTACCGGGTTACTTATGGAGGTCAAGAACCAGTCGTCCTCGGGGCTCTACCCAACTCTCGACAACTTGGAATTCATTTTACAAGCACCTTCAAATCCGGTTCCAGAACCCCACTCCTTTCTTTTGTTGATCGCGTTAGGATGTGCTGGGATTCAGCTCAAGACCCGGAAAAGACCTGTCTAGCTACCTAGTTCTCCCGCAACCCCCACTTTGGAGTGGTTTAGTTGTGCTTCTCCTTTCGTTTGAAGCTTTTTCCGTTCGTTTTGACGTTGCTACGATTTTTGCTGCCGATATACTTCGCAGTCCGGTAGATAAGCGATTCTCCTGTGAGGGAAACCGAATCTGTTCGGAACAGACCGTTTAAACTACAAGCAAACCGGTTGGCGAAACCAGCCATGTAGCGAAGCCCATCGAGCAAAATCGAGCAACATCGAACAAGAAGAGTGATACAATGAAAGTCGTTTCCTCAATTGGTGCCCTGAAATATCGACATCCTGACTGCCAAGTGGTTCGACGCCGGGGCCGGATTTATGTGATTTGCAAGAGCAATCCGCGCTACAAGGTTCGTCAAGGCAACGCGAAGTGCAAGCGACGTAAGCGTTAATTTTGAGTCTCCGGTTTAAAGTGTTCCCTGGAGATGTTAGATTTCTTTTGGGAACATTCCTGACTGCAATTCGAATGACAACGCGAACTGCACCTCGGCGTCGACATTTCGACTACGCCAGCGGTGCCTACGAGACCATCTGGCAAGCCTGCAACAGGATCCTTCTTTGGATTCGTGACGATGCAAAAACTTCGCATTGGTGTAATCGGTCTCGGTAAAGACTGGCAAAATCGCTACTTGCCTGCTCTTCGCTCGTTGCGGGATCGCTTTCAAGTCGTTGGAGTTTATAGTAGCGTTTCCGTTTTGGGTGAATCGGCCGCCCGCGATCTGGATTGTCCTTTCTATGAGGGCTATCGATCGCTGATTGCACAGCCGGAGCTCGATGCAATTCTGTTGCTCGAAGAGGATTGGTATCAGCTGCAACCCGTCTTAGCCGCTTGTGAGTTTGCACGAGGGGTTTTCTGTGGTTCTGAGATCGATATTCAAGGGCTGACTGAACCGATCCGAAACGCGATCGCTCAAGCGGTCATTCCTTTCATGAGCGAGTTTTCCCGCAGATATGCCCCCGCGACTTTGCGACTCAAGGAGTTGATTGCCACGCGGCTTGGGCGCCCCCGATTGCTATTCTGCCATCGTCGTCTTCCCAGTGAGTTACCGAATTCCGCCGCCTCGCAATCGCCAGAAAAACAAACCAACCGAGAGCTACTCGAACTGATTGACTGGTGCAAATACATCGTAGGAGAGAGACCGGATTGGATACAAGCCATCAGGCATCTGAGTCGTCCGAACCCTGCCCAGGCGGACTATCAAATTCTGAGTCTTGGATTCGGGGATCCAGAGAAGGACCCGAATGCTATCCTTGCGCAAATTAGTTGCGGAGCTTATATCCCTTCGGTTTGGCAAGAGGCGATCGCCTTCCGACCGCCAGCAGCGATCCAAGTATGTTGCGAAAAGGGGCTGGCATTTTTAGACTTACCTAGCACTTTGGTGTGGTTTGACGATGCGGGCCGCCATCAGGAGTCTCTCGATACTGAACTCCCAATCGGTCAACAGATGCTTATTCAATTCCACCGGGCGTTTTCTTCTCGTTCCTCTTTAGTTAGTGATTTGGAGGAGACAAACGAGGCGATTCGTATTTTGGAGCTGGCGAGCAAGAGTTGCAATGAGCATGCAAGGCTGATGTTGTGAGCCGGCAAGGACAAGCTTTTCGTTTTGAAAAAGATCCTGCCGTCCAGCAGTGCCGTTTGCTCATCGATGGCTACAACTTGCTCTTTGCCCTCGGTTGGACTCCTGCGCGGAGGCCAGGCCCAAGCGACTCCGAAGTAACCCTTCGGCAGTGTCGAGAACGCCTTTCGGCCGAACTCGCCAGAAGACTGCCTGGCGCGATGGTGGGCAAATCGGTAATCGTGTACGACAGTGCCAATTCCCGAAATGGACTCCCCGTACATCAGTATTCTCGCGGGACTCATCTCTATTTCTCGATCGCCTACAACAGTGCCGATGAAGCTCTTCAAGAAATACTCCAGTATCACCCTTCGCCAAAACAGCTCGTGCTAATCTCTTCGGATCATGCAGTGCAGCGCAAAGCGACAGCGCGGGGCGCACGATGTATTGAGAGTGAGGATTGGGAAGATGCCATCGAGTTGTTCCGCGACGGTGAATCGTCAATCAACGTCGAGACGGACGTCGAATTGGAGATCAAAACCCAAGCGATACAAGCTGACGAGCGAGAAGAATGGCTGCGACGCTTCGGATTCTAAGATCTCTTCCGTAGCAATTTGCAGGCGCGTTCTACGGCAGCCAAGCAATAGACAAGCGGATAATGCTTTTCGTAATACCATAACTTGGCAAAATAAAAACCAATTGGGCTAGGCTCAAAAAGGGAACCTTCATGGGTGGCCTTCATCAGCCATCGAATACCTTTTTCGCAAGCAACCTCAAGTTGGGATACGACAATTGTTTCGAAACTTCCGCCAGAGACTTGCAGGCCTGCGATTGCTTCTGCGAGGGTTTCAGCCGCAAGTGCTGTTTCTTCGATAGAACCTAGGCTCTGGATGCCACCACCCCAGCTACCATCGGTGTTTTGTGCTTCGCATAACCAAGTGAGAGCTTTCGAGATGCGTCGATCGAGCGAGAGTTCGTTTGAAGTCCTTAGCCAATCATTATTTCTTGCTGTGAGCCAAGCCAGTGCGACACGGCTTGTCCCATACGTGTAATTGTGTTCCATGGACCCATGTTGATTCCCAAACCACAACGGGATCCAAGATCCATCACTCTGCTGACAATTCGCGAGAAAAATCATCGCTCGCTGAATTCCACGACGCAATTGATGCTGAAGGTCGGGTTCGCAATGAGCGAACCAAGCAAGCCAGGCTCGGATGCTGTGCGCGGTGATGTCTGGATTACTCCGGTCAAAAGGTAGCGTTCCCCAGCCTTTGCAGAAGGTAGGAATACCACCATCGCGATTTTGTAGGCCCAATAGCCAAATAGCTGCGGCGCTTGCAGATTTCTTAAGCTGTTCGGGGGCAATGGCTCTCTTGGGCCCGTTTTGCGGGGGAGGTGATTGAGACTGTGCGTTAAAGAAAGCATGTAGAGCCAACATCGCCCCCGGGGTATCGTCGGCATCGGGAACACCGCCGCTTAGCGGAGTCCAAGACCACCCGCCGGGTTGGGCCATGGTATATGGGTGTACTGTCTGGTATTGCTGATCAAGTAACCACTGAAGTGTATTCGCGTGATTGGAATCTTGGGATCTGCCTTCCCCGTCCCAAGCTTGGCTCAGAGCGTTGATCGAAAGAGTACTGACCCAAGTAGCCAGGTGCGTGTCGATTGCCCAAGAGCCATCGCTGCGAAATGAATCTTGAAGGAACTTGATGCCGCGTTGTACCACTGGATGCCCCCCCTGCCCCGCTGCGATCAAGCTAATCGCTACAAAACTTGTCAGTGGGATCGCTTCGAGAAAACCGCCGCTGGTCGGTTGAATCGCTTCGAGAACGGACAGTGTGCGTCGAGTTGCTAGATTTCTAGCGACTCGCGTAAAGGGGTTTTTCGTCGGTCGTTTTTGATGCCGTACAAGTCCAATCGCGATCAACGCAGGAAGAGCATAACTAACGACAGGCAACTGCAAAGCGGCAAACCAGGAACGTGGAAATGCGGCTAGCTCAAAGGGGAGTTGCGGAACCCATTTCCAAGGATCCGCATTCGGTTCGCTCTCCAGCCTACCCGTTGCGGCTAAGGCCATGAGGATTGGAACGGAGAAGGTTTGGTCTTTCCCGTATCGCGCGCGAATTGCTGGGGCTAGGATTTCCGGGGTTAGCCCCCCCGCTAGACGTGCAATGGCTTGCTCCGCTCTTTGTGTTGCCGCAGCAACGAGCAAGCTTGGCTCATCGCAGATACCGGTTTCTGTTGACTTGGAGTCGACATTTAATGCACCCCAGCAAAGTAATGTTGTACTGATGTTGGTAAAGCTCTTTGTCGTATCTCCCCATCCACCATCTTCGTTTTGATGATCGATTAACCACTCTCTTCCGTGGCGCACCATTGAAACAAGAGTATTGCGTTGCCCGAGAGGGATATCTACGGAATTATGAAGATAGGCTTCGATCGCGCACAGTGCGGTTGCCGTCGAGAGAGCGCTGCTAGAAAGCTCACCTTCCCAGTACCCTTCAGCGTTGCGTTCGGACAGCAAACGGCTCCGAACTGTTTCTCGAAAACGAAGCAACTCACTTTGAAACGTATCGGAAAACATATTTTTATACGCTCAAATGTCCGAGTGAGAGCAGACCATAGTAGGTGTATTCAATGTCGAGTGTATCGTCTTCCCAACTACCAAAAAAACCACCTCTTGCAGTCCAGAGTGTATCGAGAAAGTCGAGTGTCTTGTCGGCAATGGGTTGCAAATCGAAGTGAATGGAGCTCAGCGCATGCAACGCGGTGGCAGTAGAGAGCAAGTCCGGCATCACAATGCCTGGACCAACACAGAATCCACCATCTCGATGCATTTGTGAAAGGAGCCAATCGCGCGTTGCCATTCCTTCGTCGCTTCCTAGATGTCGAAACAGAGATGCGGCCGCTGCCGTGGTTGGGACCAGTCCGAACGGAAGATCTGGGCTATTGGAATAACCACCGTCTGCGGCTAGACGCGATCGGATACATGCGAGCATGGGTTCGGGTTGCATCGCTGGGTGAGTGACTCCCTGTGAATGCTGATCCGCACCCATGTCTTGGGCAATCCCGAGGGCGACGTAACAACCGTACAGAGAACCGTGGGTCTCTCCCAGATCGGTAAAATATCCTCCATCAGAGGACTGGAAATCCTTCATGCGTTCAAGGATTATAGAATCGATGTCCTGATCCCAAAGCTCCTTTGGGACGAAGGCCCAGCAACGAGCCAAGCAGGAGAGATCGACGAGATTGAGCTCTTCGATCCGATGGGTTTGAGACTGCAAGTAGTGAGCTAATTTGACATGCGGCAGGGGAAGTTGTAACGCCAAGAACCCCGCAATTCCAAACGTGGAATAGTACAGGTCCTGCTTGCCATCGCGATCGCAGAAGCCGCCGGCGGGATGCCATTGGCTTTGGAGATAGGATTTTACGAGTTCGGTCGATTCACCGAGGAGTTTAGGCGCTAATCTCGCGACCTGCAGCATTTCGAGTCTCAAACTCACTGCACCAATCCTTCACTTCGATGGTGAAAATCTTGCTGATCACTCGGCGGAGCAATCCCTTGACACTGGCATTGTCGAGTTCTCCCAAGCAGCGGATTGCTTGCTCCTTGTAGGATTCCTGCAGAACTTTGCATCGCTCGGAGATGTTGTATTCGACGAATAGTTTTTCGATGTGCTCTAATTCTTCGCTCGAGCACTCTTTGCACCATGCTTTTTCCACCAATGCCCGCTCTTGAGCATCAGAACGGACGCGTTCGTGCAAGAGAGCCAATGGCAGAGAGGGACGCATAGCTTGCAAATCGCTGAGCGCCTCTCCACTGAGCATGTCTTCGAGGTCATCGCGGATTTGATAAGCGATCCCAAGGGCTTCGCTGAATTTGGAAATCGTTTCGCAAAGCTTGCGATCTCCATTGGCGGCTAACGCGCCGAACTGAAGAGACACTTCAAATGCAGGAGAAGTCTTCTTGCGGAAAATCTCCAGGACTTGGGTAGTGCTCAACGGTCCTGGTGCATTGCCCCATTGGAATTCGTCACCCTGACCTAAGCACAACGTGCGATGGCCTGATGCCGCTACCCGTGTAATCGCAACCCGTTGTTCGGCGGTTAAATCGGCGCTGGCGATCAGCGCATAACCATCACCGAGCAACAAATCACCGGCATTGAGCGCGACGGGGACTCCATACTCGCTGTGAAGAGAGGGTTCTTCGTACCGCAAGTCATCGTTGTCTTCGATGTCATCGTGAACCAAGGACGCTTTATGGAAACATTCAGCAGCGACAGCTAATTTCTTCAAAGCCATCGGGATCGGTTGGCTCGGATCATCTGCCATCGCTTGCCAAATACAAGCGGTGAGGAATGGTCGCCAACGCTTCCCGTTTTTTGCTAACCAAGCTCTTGCGATTTGTTCTGTTGGGCTGGGAGCAGGGCCCATGATCGACTCAAGTTCTGAGTCGCTGAACCACCCTTTGACTTCTTCTTTCAACGCATCAAGGTTCAATCGGTAAGTCGAATCGTCGCTCGTCAAATGAATCGTTTCCCAGATCCATTCCAGATCAACCGTCACATCCTTGCAATCATCCTGCAGCAGAGGGATCGCAACACCGGGAATCGCCGCAGACTCCATGTAAGGAAAAGCCTTTTCGAGCACGCTCAAGCAACTGACTCCGACGATAGCATCGATCTTCCCGGTCTCGATAATCGCCATAACCAATGCCGAACCTTCCGCCACGAGAACCGCATAACCGAGCTTTTCAGCCTCTTCTTGAAGCTCTTGGATCGTGCAAAGTCCGCATTGTTTGCAAAGTAGTCCGAATTCATCGAATGGGGCCGGACACTTGTCCTCGATCCGCATGCATTTTGGAAGCAAGAGCAAGCGGCGTTCGTAAGGGACGGTCGCAAGTTGATCACGCCAAACCTCGCTATTGAGCAAGACTCCGACGAAGTCCGTATAGATCGGCGCTATGGCCTGCTGACGCACAAATGTTTCTGCATGGGCCCGCAAATCCGCGATCGACAAAGGAGGCACAAGCTTTGCGTCAACAACGTATTGACGTAACCCTGTCCGTATCGCTTCACGTTGCGATCGCGTTTGGGGAACATTCTCTTTAGGTTGTCGCTCGCGCTGTATCGGAACTGCGCGGGGCAACGATAGGATAGGCAACTGCATGCGAAAAATCTCTTTTGGACAAATCAGGTGTAAGCACCAAAGCCGAAGTACCAGTGTTTCTTGGCAAAACGATAAATCCAGCTCTTCTCAGGAATTTCATCACCGGGTTGGTGTTGGCTCGTTCTCGGCTGCAAGGCCTCTAATTCTACCATAGCTGTCTTGCGTTGCGTGGAGTCACTTGCCCCGTGTTTTTCTACCAAGAGTTTGACCAGATCGGGACGCTCTAGGACTACGCACCCACGGGTCGCTGCCGCAGAAGTCTTGCGAAAATCGTCAAGAAACTCCGATTTTGACATGATTTGGTAGATACTCGGTTCGTCGTGAATCGTTTCTTTCGCGAACTGAATGATTGGACACGGCTCAATTGCCCCGGAGGGCCCGATGTGGTGACTGACCCCCGTGGCCATCGGACAAAGCGCCCCTCCGCGATCATCCCAGTAAGGTTCGACGATACCGATCGGTACCTTAGTACGCATCTCCACAATGAATCGACGCAATCGCACAATCTCTTCTGGGCTAAGAGCTAATTCAGGTGTTGGTTTTGGACCTACCACCCGGTAGGTGTGAAACCAGGCATAGTGGACCCCCAATTCGATGAGTTGCTGCAACCACTTTTCGCTGACAAGATCTAGATTGGTTTTGCAGACGCTGGTCGCCACCCCCACGATCAACTTGTGCTTCACGCAATTTTGAACGCCTTGAAGTGTCTTATCAAACACGTTCTTCGCACCACGGCGTTGATCACTTACCAGATCGGTCCCCTCAATGCTGATCAATGGGGTTGCATTACCGATTTTCCGTAGCCGTTCGGCGACTTTGTCGGTAATCAGCTGTCCATTGGTAAAGATCTGAAAGTAACAGTCTTTGTGAGCTTCCAGCACGTCGAGCAAATGAGGGTGCATGAAAGGTTCGCCACCAAGGATTCCAAAGTAGCTGTTGCCGTGTGCTTTCGCGTCGGTGATCAATCGATTGAGGTCTTCTTTGCTGATCATCTGACGCGGAGATGCCACGTCGACCCAGCATCCCTGGCATCGCAATTGGCAAGAGTTGATTACGGAGATGAAAAGAAACGGTGGAAAATGGACCCCCTGCTTAAGCCGTTTCTTGAACTTTTGAACGGATCGCATCCCTTTGTAGCCGAAGTTGTACGCGAACTTCCAGAGAAGTCGTTTATCAACTGTTGTGACCATGCGGTAGGCTAAGCGAGCGACCATGAGGACCTCATGTTGGGTTTGCTGGTAAGTTTGCTGACGCGTCGTCGGACTCGATCATCTCTTTTGCTACTGAGTCTCTGCCGGATACGTCTCTTTGGGTAGAAGAATTCATATCGAGTGCTTGCTGTGCACGCTCCTTCGCTTTCTGAGCTTTGGCCTGAATTTGATCCATGCTCGGAAGGCTTGAAAGAACTTCGGTGGGAATATCCAGACCATCGAAGTTACTCTTGAGCTTATCAAGGCAACGTTGACGCTCCTTTAAAGCACGATCGTCATCGCGCTCTTTCGAGAATCGTGACTTCGCTTTTTCGCTTCGATCTCGCAGCATCGAATAGATGTCACCCCCTAAAAGAGATGAAATATCCACTTTCATCGCTTCGCGACGAATGTCATCTTGATTGATCTCGTCGCCGTTTATCGGGCCTGCTTTGTACTTGGGAAACAAGATCGCAACTTCTGGGCAAACACGCGAGCAAGCGGGGCAATCTGTCTTGCAGTTCGTCTGATTTTGAACTTGGATCTTTCCACCTTTGGTTACACCATAAACATCGAAGAGACAGAAACTAAGACACTGCATGCAATTGGTGCATCGATCGTAGTCAATTACAGGAAACCATGGCTTCCATCGCTTCGGTGCCGCCGCAGAATCCCCCCCGGCCGGTTTTGCAACCGATTCGACCGTCTCAAAAATCGATTCGCTGGATTGCCCTCGAACGTCCTGAACGTGAATTGAATCCGAAGAGATTGGTTGCATGACAGAGTCGAAAATCCCGACAACAATAACTTTCTCGTGTCCGAGACTCTCTAGACGACCCTTCTCGGTTGCACGGCTTACCGTGTACCCTTTATCCAAAAGTTTGACCATCAGTTCCTGGCGAACTTCAGCCGCAAACGGCTGACTGTCTCTGCCTTCGTACAGAATCACTCGCGGAAGTTGCGGAAGATTTGCGGCCATTGGTTTCCTTATCGCTCGTCTTGCGTAGTGATGGAAGTTGCTGAATTGTCAGACCGAACAGCGAGAATCTCATCCCAAACTTTGTCGACGGATTCCGTCCGCATATTGAGTATTTTGACCCTCTGAGGATCTAGTGGCGCACCTGCTGCATCGAACAACCAACGGACAGCCCTCGGGTAACACGCAACGATGCAGACGTTAGACTGAGCCGCAATTTCCTTTAGTGCGGCATCATTCTTCGCAGACATCTCGCAAAGATCGGGCACCGAATCGAACGGCAGATCTGAATCGACGAGGCGCTGCAGCACGCCATCTTTCACATCGTCCGGAAGCACTTTCGCAAATGCACACCGGCAGTAAAGAATCGGACTCTGTTCGCTCATAACTGAGGTTCACTCATATCTGAGGGGCTCCCCTCTCGGGTCAAGAACTCGTTCGCATCCTATGCTCCGATGAGGATGGACTTGAAACTAGCCAGAAATGCGATGGGTGGGGGTAGGTGGCAAGGGGCGAAACGCTGCGACGTGCGTTTCCTCCATGGACAATCTAGACGCGAGGCAAGCGTTTCGCAAGGACTCCCGTATAACGGATTGTAGAACCTCCGGCGATGCTTCAGCTCGAAGATTTATAATTAGATCGCCGAATTCTAGCAACTCGTCCAATTCAAAGCTTGATTCAACTTGGCCATCTTCACGTACCAAATTGGCGATAGCAAGGTCGTTACCGACATCTGGAATCAGTGTTCCTTTCATGTGCGCGATCGCAATACTCTCGCCTGTGGCCCGACGCAGGTCGGCATGCAGTTGCTTTAAGCAATTCTGGAGGAACTCGTTTCCATCGAATTCCGACCCGCGAAGTCTTACCGATAGGTTCACCCAACCAAGCAACGCTTCACCCTCTGCATATCGCTGGTAATCGACTGACATTATGGGGCGTCGTTGCGTGGAAACTTGTGTTAAATGTTCGATCCACTTATCGAAGCCAGCTCCGGTCCGCGCGCAAATACTTAAAACGATCGCCGAGGGGTATCGAGTTTCAAGAACGTTGATCAACTCCTCAAGTTGTGACGCGGTAAGCAAATCTGACTTGTTGACAACAATCAAATCCGCTTCTTCAAGTTGTTTGTCATAGATGTAGTTAACTTTTTCTGAAAAGGATTTGCCGGAGAGCAGCCCTAGAAATCGTTGTGCTCGGATGGGGTCGACCAAAACACTCAAGGGCGCAATCCGATAACGATCTGGGTGCAACTGCTGTAGAGGAAGCACCACAGTGGCAACTAAATCGGTACAACTGCCGACCGGTTCTGCTAAGTAAATATCCGGCTTGCTTTGCGCATCGAGCTTATCGCAGGCTTCAAGCAAAGAATTGAACTTGCAACAGAAGCAACCTCCGGCAATTTCCTGTGTCGGCAATCCGCTAGAGGAGAACATTGCAGTATCGACCAAGCCTTGGCTCTGGTCGTTGGCGATCAGACCAACACGCTTCCCTTCTGAGTCGAAGTGTTTTGCAAGCCTTAGAATGCTCGTAGTCTTTCCAGCACCAAGAAATCCACCGATCATGACATAGTGCGCCGTTAGCATTTTTTTCCTTCTTGCTCTTCCTGGGAAAGAATGCGATCGATGGCGATATCCAATAAACTCTCGTATCCTTCGGCGTCAACAATCCTTGGGTCTGGAACGCCGCGTGCGATAAACAACCAACCGCGATCATAAGGATCGCGATCCATAAACCCCGGGTTGGTCTTCAATGCTTCATTGCTCTCAATGAGTTTGCCGTCGATCACGCTGTAAATATCGGACAAAGCTTTGAATCCTTCGATCCAACCGATGCTTTGCCCAAGCTCGATTGGCGACTGGAGTTCGGCGGTGAATTCACATTCGACAAAATCACCAAGCATGCGTGTTGCGAAGTGAGTCAGGCCGATTCT
The DNA here is from genome assembly GCA_964483385.1 of uncultured Pirellula sp. Classification (GTDB taxonomy): domain Bacteria; phylum Planctomycetota; class Planctomycetia; order Pirellulales; family Pirellulaceae; genus JBKCUI01. The sequence goes on from CAZACJ010000033.1 coordinate 33,060, forward strand.
GTACAGATCGGGTTCGAGCGTTTCTAGCCAAAAATGGGACGGAGCGAACAAGTATTTGATCGGTAAACGCGTCGTAAATCGGGCTCGTCGGTAGTATTTCGTCAGGGATGGATCAATTGGCATCGTAGGAACTCCTGCCCCTATTCGGTCAGATCCGTTGTAACGCTAAGTCTAGGTCCGCAATCAAATCTTCGGGGTCTTCGAGTCCCACCGATATTCGGACGAGAGAATCGGTGATTCCAGCCTTGATCCTTGCGGCAGGATCATAACTTGCATGAGACATCGTTGCTGGCTGTTCGATTAGGGACTCGACCGCACCGCAACTTACCGCAAGCCCGAATAACTCGGTACCTGTACAAACCCGTTTTGCCGCTTCGATGTCGCCGTCGATGTCAAAAGAAACCATCGCACCGAATTGCTCCCCGAAATACTGTTTAGCTCGCTGGTGATGCTGGTGGCTGGGAAGTCCCGGAAAGAGAACCCGTCGAACCCGCGGATGCTTCTCAAGCCACTGCGCGATCAACATTGCAGAGCGAGATTGCTCTCGAACTCGCAAATCCATTGTTTTGATCCCTCGATGCAGTAAGAAACACTCGAGTCCACCGAGCACACCACCTGTTGCGTTCTGTACGAAATAGAGTCGCTGGTGCAACTCAGGCGTTTTCGCCGAAAGTGCGCCAGCCAAGCAATCGCTGTGACCTCCAAAGTATTTAGTAGCCGAATGCATCACGATGTCCGCGCCATTTTCCAAAGGCCGAAAAATCGACGGTGGAACAAAAGTGCTGTCCACCGCAAAGAGTACGTCTGCCGCTGCCGTAATTTTCCCAATGGCTTGGAAATCCGGCACGCTCATCAAAGGATTGCCAATGGTTTCGATCCACACCATTTTGGTTTCAGGGCGAATCGCTGCGGCGATGTTGCTCGCATCGTCTGCATGAACAAGCGTCACATCGATCCGATTGCGATTGCAGATCTTGTGAAGCAGGCGGTAGGTTCCCCCATACATGTCACATCCCGCGACAATGTGGTCTCCGGATTCAAGCAGTCCCATTGCACAATGCGTTGCCGCCATCCCGGATGCAAAAGCCAACGAACCAGCAGCACCTTCCAAGTTCGCAATCGCTTGTTCAACCCTCGCTCGCGATGGGGAACCACTTCTGGAGTAATCGAACTTACCCCAGTCCCCCGGTCCTGGCTGAACATACGTAGTGGCCAAGTAAATTGGAGGAACCACTGCTCCAGTGTGGTCTGGTTCACTTCCAACATGGATGGCTCGGGTGCGAAACTTCATGATCGTTGTACCACTTTAGTTGGCGGCAAGTTGCAGTTGGTAGTTGGATTTGGAGGTGACTTTACTGTTTGGTCGATTCAAGTGCTCGTGCGAGATCCTCGACAAGATCTTCCGGATCTTCAATTCCCACGGCCATTCGAATCATGTTGTCATAGATTCCGAAAGCCTGACGCTGTTCTGGTTTGTAATCGAAGTAGCTCATCACCAAGGGCTGTTCGATGAGGCTCTCGACTCCCCCGAGGCTCGGACCAATACGAGGAATTTTACATGCATCGATGATGGCTGCTGTCTGTTTCCAATCGGCGTCTTTGACGAGGAAAGTGATCAACCCACCAAATCCTTTCATCGTCCGTTTCGCTATCTCATGCGAGGGGTGGGAAGGAAGACCTGGATAAAAGACCTTTTCTACGCGGGGATGGTTCGCAAGGAACTCCGCAATTCGCTGACCATTGGAGTTGTGACGCTCCATCCGCAACGCAAACGTTTTTAGTCCTCGCTCGAGTAGGTACATGTTGTGCGGGGAATTGATCGCTCCAAGAATCCCTCTTAACTTCCGAACAGGTTCGAGTTTTTCTTTAGAGCCGGAAATTACACCGGCGAGCAAGTCATTGTGGCCACCCATGTACTTGGTCGCCGAATGCCAGACGTAGTCTACCCCCCACTCGATCGGGCGTGTGTTAAATGGTGTCGCTAAAGTCGCATCGATCAAGGTTTCGACACCGTTCCTTTTTCCGATCGCAACAAAGGCTTCTAGGTCAATTACGGATAAATGTGGATTGGTTGGCGATTCGCTCACGATCATTTTTGTATTTTTGTTGATCGCTGCTTCCATCGCCCCCATGTCTCCAGTCTTCACCTGATGGGTGATGACTCCAAATCTCGAAAGATGCTTGGAACAAAATTCTCTGCTGCGATGATAACACTGATCAAAGAAGACTATTTCGTCCCCGGCACTGAGTTTGCACATCAGCAATCCGACAATTGCTGCCATGCCACTGGAGTAAATGATGGCGTCTTCCGCCCCGTCGAGAGCGGCGAGCTTCCGCTCCACAACTTTCTCATTGGGGTTTCCATACCGACCATACTCCTCTCGATCTTGCTTCTCGTAGATGTAGTTCAGAATCGACTGAGTGGACTCAAACGTATACGTGCTCGAACAGCAGATCGAATCGGTAATCGCATTGCTTGGCTTCTGGCGTGACTCACCTGCATGAACACTCTGTGTGCCGATTCTCTGTGTGCTAATTTTCTGTGTGCTGATTCTGTGCGTTGTATCGGGCGTTGAAGCAGCGTTGGCGGACGAAGTTACAGTGGAGTCGCCAAGTGAGTTGGAATCGGGAGAGTGGGTCATGGTAGAACAAGGATCTACTGAAGTCGGTGGATGTATGCACAGCGAGTTGGGCACGCAACGATTGCGTTTCGATGCACTTGGATAGAGCGTTATCTGCGGACCGACCAAAAAACCCGTAAGCCAAAAGGGCAACCTACGTCTACTAGTCAATAACTGCTAGGAGTAAATGGCACTTTAGCAGTGAGGCTGCAAGCGGCCGCAAATCCCTGAACTCTCCCTCCGATTTTACACCGGGCCGCAGATCTGAGCAAGTTCGCGGAACCTCGTCGACTTTTTATTCGGTTCCCCTTTTCTACCCTTTTCTGCGGGAGTCCTATCTCGGCTATACTGTCACTCTGCAATTCCGTAGCTTCACTGCAATTCCGTAGCTTGCGGATTTGCGGCAAACCAAGAATCAGAAACTCGCAAGGTGGACAATGCGCATGGCGCGACAAATCGAACTCCCCAATCACCAGCGAGTCCGCGGTTGCTCATCAAACTCCACAGCTAGCCCTGCCGTGGACGCTGCCAGTATTGTCATCGCACTGCATCATCATCACACTCGAATGCACATTCCACAGCCACTATTTCGCTGTTTGTGCCTGAGTTGCTTGCTGTTGCTTTCTTGGTTGTCGTTGCCCGCGGTTAGCTATGCCCAGCAAGTCGAAAAAAACCTACTGGTTCCAAAGGAAGAAATCACAGCTTGGATTGCTCAGCTGGGAAACTCAAAATTTGAGGTCCGCGATCAAGCAACCGGAAAACTCAGTGGGCTTTCAACCGATCACTTGGATATACTCAAAGAGTTTCTAGTGAATGCAACGGACCCAGAAGTCCGTGTACGACTCGGAAGCGTGGTCGCTAAATTGAAAGCGGAACGCCAGCAACAGATCGTCGGCGTATTCCTCCGCGACACCGATATGCAGGAGGATCACGGTTTAAAGGGCTGGGGGAATTTTGCCAAGATTGCTGGAGCGACGCGTAGCTCCAAACGACTATTCTTACAACTCTATGATCGTCATCCAGATTTGATCGAACAACCGATCAACGATCCGAAGCAAGCGGCCGAACTCGCACGAAAGATCGTGACAAAAATCCAAGAAGGTGAAATGAGGCGAGGAGAGGGCGACAAAGCCGACGGACTCGCACTTCTGTATGCCGTTTGCTTGGCGGATGGCAACAAAGAAACCGCTCTGAATTCCACCGCACTTCGGTTGCTCCTCAGGGCACCCTACAACCAGGCACTACGAGACCCGCAATCGAAACGATCGATCGATGCCATGATGGAGCGTTGGACCCTCACGCTCGACGATGGATACGAACAAACCGTCGCAATTCAAATCATGATCGAAGCGGAATTAAATGCTACTCGCCCTCTTGCCCGCAAAATGCTACTTGGCGATTCTGCCAACGAAAACCCTGCCAACGAAAATCCTGCTATTGAAGTCCCTGCACCCCGAGAACCGGAAGAGCTACTGCGAGCCTTTCAAGTTTTCTTCAGACGCGGGATACCTGAAGATTTGCCACTATTGGAAGCTTGGCTAGATAAAACGGATGTGTGCGAAGAAAGCATGAGCCTTAACAATGGTTTTCCAATCGGGGGCGTGCCGCCACGAAATCGAAACCCCGGACAACCACAGCAAGCCCCCAACGAAAACGACGGTCGGTTGGTCTCAACCGTGGAAATTCGCGATGTTGCACTCCTTGCTTGTATGCAGATTCGTGGCATGGACTACCGTCAGCATTTCCCAACGATCCTTGTCTCGAACTTGTGGGGTTACATTCCACGCTCGATCGCCCTACCACCAGATTCCGAAGCCATTAGAGAAGCACGCCTGGAAGCGTATCGGGATGCAGCAAAAAGAGCTCAGGCTAGTGAAAAATAGTTTGGGAACTGAAGTTACCGAGAATGTACTAAGATGAAAAAGAGGTTAGCTTCGTGCAGCGTGAATGGGATTTTGTAAACGGCTCGGAAGACTCGCACTGGATGAGCGACGAGGCCTGGATGCGTCGAGCCCTGGCCCTCGCGGCTCGCGCTGCCGACGAAGACGAGGTCCCCGTGGGAGCTTTAATCATCCACGGGAATCAAGTAATCGCCAGCGCTTACAATCAACGTGAACAGTTGGCAGACCCTACCGCACACGCAGAGATGATCGCGATCACCCAAGCCGCCTCTGAATTGGGGACTTGGCGTTTGCTCGATTGCACGTTGGTGGTAACCCTCGAACCTTGTCCAATGTGCGCGGGAGCAATTCTGCAAAGCCGTATTCCGAAAGTCGTCTACGGGGCACGAGATCCTAAAGCAGGGGCAGTCGATTCTCTATATCAACTTCTTAATGATGATCGATTGAATCATCGCTGTGAGGTTGTTTCTGGCGTTCTGCCAATCGAGTGCGGCGCCATTCTGACGGAGTTTTTCGAGCGCAAACGAAGGCTTGGAAAAAAGTAAATTGCGCACTCTGGGTGCTTTGCGGAACCTCTGCGGGTTGTTTCGCGAAAAATGTTTAATCCATTTGCACCGATAGTTCAGTTGATAGCTGCCTCGATCCGATACGACGACGGGACCATTTCGCTTTGATAAGCCGGTCCTGGTTCGGTGACGCGTTAGTTAGGGGCTCGCTATGAGCAGTGATACACGGAAGTCAATCAGTCGATGGATCGTCAGAGGCTGCATAAGCGGTGTGCTACTTAGCGGATGCCATCCTGTCGAGAGATTCCAGACTTGGCGAGATTCGAAAAACGTTTCGTATTATCAAGACTTCGTAACACGCATCGAAGAGCCTAATCTGCAGACTTGCGTCGATCCACAAGTCTCCGAGACTGTTAATCCGCTGGTCATCGAAAATCCCGCTGAGCTGCCCGCGCTGGAATTACGCCTTCAAGACGCAATTTCGATGGCCTTGCAAAGCAGTGAAGTTTTAAGAAATCTTGGGGGCACGGTGGTCTCTGCTCCTCAAGGTACTCAGACTCAGATCGATCCTGCACTGACGGACTTGAATCCGCTCGGAGGTACACAAGCGGCGCTTGCTGCCTTCGACGCTGTGGTGTCTTCGCAACTATTCTGGCAAAAGAACGATCGGCCCGTGAACGTTAGGCCACAGCCACCGTTCGATCAGTTATTTGTACCCGCATCGCGCCAAACTGCGGGAACCCAGATAAATCAGATTCAAAAACGAACAGCAACCGGTGCGACTTTCGCGTTACGCACCAATGTGCTTTACGATCGAAACAACAATCCAACACGAAACTACCGAAGTGACTTCAGTGGTTTCTTGGAGGCAGAGTACCGCCAACCGATGCTCCAAGGAGCCGGGACGACTTACAACCGTATCGCTGGTCCAAACGGAGTGGTCGGCCAATACAACGGCGTTCTTATCGCTCGAATCAATACCGATATCAGCCTAGCAGACTTTGAAGCCGGCGTAATTCGCTTGATCAACGATGTGGAGACTGCGTATTGGGAACTGTACTTCGCGTACCGCGCTCTCGATGCTCAAATCTCAGGTCGCGAAAACGCACTGAAAACTTGGCAACGTATTCGCGAACTACAAAAAGTCGGATACCGGGGCGGGGAAGCCGACGCGGAAGCCCAAGCGAGGTCGAATTACTATCTCTTTGCATCCCAGCTTAACGATGCACTCTCTGGAACAAATGGTTTGTACGCGACCGAGCAACGCCTTCGATACATCATCGGTTATCCTGCAACCGATGGACGATTGATTAAGCCGATTGATGATCCTATCCAGGCCGAGGTGATGTTCGACTGGCAAGCCTCACTGGCCGACGCAGTGAATCGACGCGTAGAAATACGCCGTCAGGAATGGTCGATCAAACGACGCGAGTTGGAACTGATCGCTGCCCGGCTCAACAAACGGCCTCGTCTCGATGCATTGACGTTGTACCGATACCGGGGATTAGGAGACCATCTGCTCGGATCACGCAATCCCAACGAGTCGCTTGATAATTTCTTTACGAATCTCGGGTCTGGGGATTATCAAGAATGGCAAGCTGGCCTGGAGTGGTCTTACAACGTAGGGCTACGACAAGCGTCCGCTGCCGTGCGACACGCTCAGCTGAACCTCGCACGTGAAATGGCTTTACTCAAAGAACAACAACTTCGCGTCTCGCACGACTTGAGCACCGCCGCTCGCCAAATCGCGCGTAGCTATGAACAAATGCAGATCAACTATAACCGTATCGAAGCAGACAAACTTCAAGTAGAAGTTCTACGAAATCGCTACGAGAAGGGTTTGATCAATATCAACTTCTTGCTCCAAGCTCAACAACAGCTTGCAAACAGTACCAGTGCGTTCTTCAGATCGCTGGTGGATTACAACTTGGCGATCCGAGATTTCCACCGCGAAAAAGGATCGCTGTTGATGTACAACCAAGTCAACCTTTCGGAGGAACCACTGAACGGGTCGATGCTTTCGTCAGCGTACCAACGCGGCCGGTATTTCACTCCTCGCGATAACCCCGAAGAGGTGGTTGTGCGCGATCGAATCAGTGCCGGAGCTTTTGATCCAAGTGCAGTCGGAAGTCCTTTCCAAGGTTCTTCGATCGAGCCGCAAACCGAAACCTTGGAAGTACCAATTGACTCGGCCATGGAAGCGGTTCCGGCGCCAGTCACGCCTACTGCGAAAGAGAGTATCCAAGGAACCTTGGAAGATATCGGGTCCGGGAAACCGTGATTGTTACTTCGATGACTTCGTGGTTCGCAGACTTGTGAACTGCCGGACTTGATCGGTTATCGCAAGTTCTGTGGGAAGGCGTTCCATAGAACTCGCTCCGTAAAACCCATCGACATTTCGGCATTGCGACAGAATGTACTGAGCATCTTCAGGAGTCGCTATCGGACCTCCATGGCAAAGGACCAGACAGTCGTCGCGAAGGGTCTTACAAGCATCTGTTATCGCTTGAACCTCGCGGACAGAATCTTGTAGTGACTTTGCACTCTTGGCTCCGATCGATCCATTGGTCGTCAAACCCATGTGGGCTACGACAATGTCGGCACCTGCCGCGACCATCTGTTTCGCTTCGTCGACATTGAATACATACGGAGTCGTAAGCAAATCCATCTCTCTTGCTGCAGCGATCAGTTCGACTTCCTGTGAGTAACTCATCCCGGTTTCTTCCAAGTTCGCTCGAAACATACCGTCGATCAATCCAACCGTGGGAAAGTTTTGGATACCTGCAAATCCAAGCTCTTTGAGTTCTTTGAGGAAAACATTCCGGATCATAAATGGATCAGTCCCATTGACCCCAGCGAGAACTGGGGTGTGCCGGACCGCCGTGAGAACTTCATACGCCATCTCTTTGACGATCTGATTTGCATTTCCGTACGCAAGCAGTCCGGAGAGGGAGCCACGTCCTGCCATGCGATAACGCCCAGAATTGTAGATTACGATAAGGTCGATGCCTCCGGCTTCCTCGCACTTTGCGGAAATGCCTGTCCCCGCTCCACCCCCGATTATCGGTTCGCCACGAGCGACTTTGCTGCGTAGGTTTCGAAGTATTTCATCGCGTTGTTTCATGAGCTATACGTTCCTGCCTTGGATTGTGTTTCGTGTAGAAGATTTTGAAAAACCTCGATTGCTCGCTCGATAAAAGCTTGGTCATTGATGTGGGCTTCGACACGTTCGACGCGGACATTGTCGAGGCCTGCAAGAGATTTTTCAAGTTCAACGAAAAGAGCACTGTCCGCAATAGGATCATGGAATGGTTTTCCGGGAGAATCCAAAGCGGAGAGACCAAGAATGGGAAGAAGTACGTGAACTGGACTGATGCTCTTGGATAGTTTCTTCGCAATCCATCGAGCACACTGCCTGTTCTCTTCGGGGGTCGTTCGCATCAGCGTGACATTCGAGTTGTGGATATGCAAATTCCGCGTTCGAAATTCCTCGGGAACAGTGGAGAGTGCGCCGAAGTTCACCATGTCCATCGCTCCTACGCTCAGAACACACGGGATACGTCGATCGGCAAGTACATCAAAACGTTTAGGTCCGGCACGAAATACCCCGCCGACAACTTCGTCCGCCACTTCCGTGGTGGTCAAGTCTAAGATGCCACTTACAAGTCCACTGGAGACCAATCCCTCCATCGCCTGACCTCCAACGCCCGTGGCATGAAATACCAAACAATCGAATCCAGATCGCTCTAGGGCTTGTCGCACACCTGTGACGCAAGGTGTTGTTACTCCGAACATCGTCATTGCCAACGCTGGCCTTGTTGGATGGTCGGGAGAGGGCCCAGTAGCCATTCCTACCAAAGCATTGGCAGCATTCGAAAGAATTCTCGTAGAGACTGCATTTAAACCGGCGACATCCACAATAGAAGGGTGCATGATTACGTCGCTGCATCCAACGTAGGGCGCGATGTTTCCGGAAGCCACTGTCGATACAAGAATTTTTGGAACTCCGATGGGTAGAGCCCGAAGCGCAGGAGCGATCAAAGCGGTACCGCCACTGCCTCCAAGCCCGATCGCACCCTGCAAGTTGCCCTCGAGGTACTGCGACCTGAGGAATGCAACCAGCGCATTGCTCATCAACTCAATCGCCCGGCTTCTATCTAATTTTGCAAGCTCCTCGATGCTCTGTGGAAACTCGGTTCCCCGGGGACCACCAGGGTTGTCTCCTTCATCGGTACGTAAAAAAGTAAGAAGTTGCTCTGGGGAAATGTCGCATCCTACGTCCACTGATTGGCTTGTGCTTACGTCAATCGTCCGAACTAGAATACCTGCGTTATTGATCTGATTCGCGACGTAGTTTATCTCCGCTGCTTTAGTGTCCATTGTGCCGATCACAACCAAAATCGGTTTTGAAGCGTTTGCGGAATCCATAGCTGATGGTTTTGTGTGAGAGGTCATTGTCAGTTGCAACAGAACGAGTGGTTCTGCCTCAACCATGCTCAAGGATCGTACAAGTCGTGTATGATGATGGCTGGAAAAGGCACCTGCACAAACCTAAGTATAGCGTTTTATGGGAGCGATCGGTGAACCAGGAGAAATCGAAAGTAGATGGCTTGATTGAGGTTTTAAAAAACGCGCCGATCCGTTCATTTGGTTTGTCGCTTCAACGTCGTATTGATCTGTGCGATGCTTGTTTGTTTGCGGTACAGAACGCCCGTGACGAATGGTTGGAAGTCGGCGCGCAAATCAAGCGAGCTGCGGGGCAACCTTCGGTCATGGCCGAAGAATTGCTTACCGGTCCACTAATAGCTGTTCGATTGCTCAAGCTGTTAAAGCATACGTTTTCGGATTTTTTGAATTTCGGTGCACCGCAGCACTTATTTCCGGGAGGAGGCAACTCGAATACGGCTTACTCGGACTCCGCACCTGTCCTGAATCGGTGCCATCGTATACCCATTTTTCCGACTAGATTCATGGACGATAAGTGGCTCTTTCCAGGTGTCTTTGCCCACGCAGTCCTTTTGCCGGAAACCCCTTACGCGACACGGCATGCGGCATTCCTTGAGATGATGTATGCTCCAAAAGTAAATAAAATTTGCGCTGTGCTCGGTGCAGGAAATGTTTCATCGGTTCCGTTCTCCGATACGGTCCATAAATCGTTGGTCATGGGACAGCAAGTCATTTTGAAGATGAATCCGGTTAACGTCGCATTGCGTCCCGTGTTTGAAAAAGCTCTCGCACCGCTGATCGAAGATGGTCTATTGGTGATCGTCGAGGGTGACGGAACACTAGGTAGTGCTCTCGTCAACCATGATGGCGTGGATGAAGTCCATTTGACTGGCTCGCATGCGACATACGATCGGATTGTATGGGGTGATACTCTCGAAGAGCAAAAAGAGAGAAAAAGGCGAGCAGAACCGAAGTTGAAAAAGACCATAACAAGTGAACTAGGCAACATCACGCCTTGGATTGTTGTGCCTGGGAAATACTCGCGGAGGCAACTGCGGAGTCAAGCCAAGCATATTGCTGCATCCATCACAAACAACGTCGGATTCAATTGCTTAGCGACACGACTCGTAATCACCTGTTCGTCTTGGTCACAGCGTCAAGAGTTTTTGCAGCTCATTCGTAAAGCAATGCAAGAGACACCCAGGAGAATTCCGTACTATCCGGGGACAGTCGAAAGATACGAGCGTTTTACAGGAGTGAAAGCTGAATTAGACGAGCAAGGCTGTTTGCCATGGTGCTTGATCGATTCAGCGGATCCAGTGACCAATCCAATACATTTCTCGGAGGAATCGTTTGCACCGCTATGTGCGGAAATGACGATCGAAAGCAACCTGATAAACGAGTTTCTTCAAAAAGCGACGGAGTTCTGCAACGATCGCCTACCTGGATCTCTTTGTGCCTCGATTACATTCCCTAGCGGTGGGGCTTTGATTCAAAATCGGTATCTCAATAACTGTATTAACCAACTTCGGTACGGATGCGTTTGTATTAACCAATGGAGTGGATTGGCGTATAGTCTTTTGACCCCCGGATGGGGCGGAAATCCACTATGTGGCATCTCCCATGGTAACTTGGGAGATGGGCAAGCTAACTCGCTAAGTGGTGCACTGCACGAAAAGCAGGTAGGAAGTGGAAACGGTTTTGTGCACAATACGTATCTTCTCGATCGCTTGGAGAAGACTGTCTTGCATGGGCCTTTGGTCGACTCGATAAAGCCAGTATGGTTTCCGGAACATCGCTATTCACTGGAACTGGCGACGGCGCTTTTTGATTATTATGCACAAGGTGGATTTAAGAACGCTGCAAGCGTTCTTAAATATGGCGTATTCGGGACGATACGTTGACTCAGTCTCTAGGACTTCGCCTGACTTTGGTGAAGACGTTTTGCAGCAAGGACGGCTTGTCGACGCGCTTCGATGCTGTCGCCAATCTCTGAGGCCAAACTCGAAGACTTGTTGATCAGTCCGTCGAGTTGGTCAGAAGGCATCCGTAACAGCACCAAGTCGCTGACGGCACGCACGATGATCGAATCGTTAGAGGAACCAGCCGTAAGCCGTTCTCCGAAGCACTCGCCAGGCTCTAAGTTACATACCAACGTTTGTGTTCCGTCACTATGCACAAGAGCCAGAGCGGCTTGGCCGCTCAAGATCAATGCACTCTGTTGAAATTGTCGACTTGGTGAGTGAATTGGTTCACCTGCTGTGTATTCGAGAAGCTGAATTTCCGTAGCTGGCGATTGATGAGCCAAACCTTCAAAACGCGGATGGGCTCGCAACCATTCCGCCGGAGATCTTTGAGGTTTACTTGGGTTCTCTGAGGGACTGTATTCCATTTGGATCGGGAATGGTATCGTCAGGCCTTCTCGCCTAGCCATGTACCACAATCTAGTCATCAGTTGGTCGCGGGTCATCGCAAGCACTTCTTGGCTTTCGACGGTAAAAATCATTCGATAAATCACCGAAAAATCGGCGTAGTTGACCGTACGAACCAATGGGCCTGGGTTGGATTTGATACCAGGAGTTGACTTAAGGAGATCCTCTAGGAGTTGCTTGACGCGGTTGGGTGGATCGTCATAGCTGAAGCCTACTTCGACAACTTCAGTACGCTCAGTGGTCGGGCGAGACAAATTGCTGAACGCGCTCTTGTAGAGTGAAACGTTCGGTACGATTCGAATTTCTCGCGTTGGTGTTTCGATATGAACACTGCGCCAGTTGATGTCCACAACCTTGCCAGTAACTCCATCGGCGGTGACCCAATCACCCACGTTTATTGGGCGCTCTAGAAGTAGCATCAGTCCCGAAATGATGTTACCGAGCGGCTCTTGAAGAACCAAACCAATGACGACCGAGCCGACTCCCAAGGCTGTGATTGCGCCCTGGACTTCCATTCCCCAAACTTTGCTGTAGATCACCATCGCACCGATGGCGACCAACGCAAAGCGAGCGAGATCGCGAAACAGTTTAGGGACCCGCTCGCTCCATGAGTTCGCACCACCAAGCCCAAATACGATATCGTTGATCACGCCTAGCAAAGTGTACAGGAGAGTGATCCAAAAAATAGTTTCGATCCAGCGAACCGCACTATGTTCGCTTGGTAGTTCAAGAATCCAAACTACAAATAACAGCAGTGCTAGAACCGGCAGGACAAAGGTTCGCAGAGTACGAAGGTTTCTAGCGATAGGATTTCCACGGCGTTCAAGCGCATGGATCGTCTCGTTGAGGATAAGCAAGCAGACTGGGAATCCGATCGCCAGCAGGATCGCTTGCCATACCGGCAAGTTCACCATTTCCAAGAGAGGTTGTCCCCCAAGCTGGAATGCAAAAATAGGATTTCCGAAAAAATGAAGTGCAAGTTGGCTCATTGTTGCACCTGCCAAACTTCAATCGGTGAGCGTCCTTCTAATTCGGTTTTAACAGGGCCTTGCAGTTGAAACTGGTCACCGATTCGATCGTGTACGCTCTGAGTTATTCGAATAGCCGAAGTGCGACTGCCTAGGACCAAGCGTTTGGCGATGGTGACGGTATCACCCCATAAATCGTAAAGAAATTTGCGACGCCCGACCACACCACCCACCACTGGCCCCGAGTTGATTCCGATCGCCATATGCAATTCCGCTTTGAAATCTCTGTGCGCATGTGCCACGATGCGAACCGCTTCTTGTGCAAATTGGGTCATGCGTTTTGCATGGTCTGGACGACTGACCGATAATCCGCACACAGCAAGGTATGCGCCACCAATCGTCTTGACCTTTTCGATCCCATACTTTTCGGCGGCTTCGTCGAGGTTTGCGATCAAGTCACCTAGGACTTGTAGAGCTTTAGCTTCGCCGGCCTCTCGGCTGAAATCCTCAAGTCCAATCAATTCAGCAAACAGGACAGACACGTCGGTAAATTGCTGACTAGCGCGTTCGTCCCCATCGCGGCGTTGAGCGATTGCCGATGCGGGAAGAATGCTCGAGAGTAATTCTTCGTTAGCCCGCACTTGTTCTTCAAGTTTATCAGTTTGGGTTTGGATACTTTTCGACATACGATTGAACACCTTGCCGAGAATGCCAAACTCGTCGCTAGACTTGATCGGGACTTGAACTCCAGTTTCACCGCTCCCGATCCGCTGTGCTGCATCGGAGAGAATCTTTAGAGGCCGAATCAGCAAGTTCGAAAATAGCAGTGCGAGCAAACTGCTCAGGAGTGCCATCGCCGATGCCGTAAGGAGTACCTTGCGACCGAATTCACGAATCGGAGCCTGGGCTTCGTCCGCATCGATCTCTGCAAGAACTCCCCAACGCAAGGAGTTTAACTCGATCGGGCCATAAGCACTGATTACTTTCTTACCCCGTATATCAGTGATTTCCTGGATGCCGGATTTGCCTTGGAGTGCAAGTTGGGCGGTCTCTGTTTGGACAGGGAGCACACCCAAGGTGTTACCTTGGCGTTGGATTTGGTCTACGATTCGAGGGCTCAGACTTGATTGTCGCAATACGTTGAGATAACTCTCAGAATTCTCTATCATGAATCTACTCCGACTTCGCATCGTTAGGTCAGGGCCGACAAGATAGCATTCCCCGGTGTCTCCCAAGCCTTCTTCTTTCCACTTTCCTCCTCCAGTCATCAGTTGATTAAAACTGTCGACCGGAAATTGAAGAACGAGGATCCCGGTCATGGCCGGTCCATCAAATATCGGACTCATCACAAATGCCATCGGCTTGCCAAGACTAGGGCGATATGACTCGAAATCCACCACTTTGTAGTTGTCACGATCCTGTGAAAATTGAAGTTCTTTGGCTTTTCGAGCAAGCTTCGTATTGCTGTAAGGACCATCTTCGAGACTGGTCGCAAACTCCGTTGTCTTTGCATAGCTGTAGACGATGTTCAAGTTCTTTGCATCGACCAGGAGTAAGTCTTCGTAACGGAAGATCTTCGCTGCCCTCGCAAATACTGGGTGGAACTGCTCGTGAACCGAGCGATAACTACTTCGGTCCGTCGGCGCAGATTCTAACAATCCCTTGTCGTCGTAAGGATGAGGGTTCGCAGCGATGTAGTGGTACTGCAAGTACTTGGATGCGGGGGACCGAGGCAAGTATTGTTCGATGACCGGTTCACCGTCAACGTATTTCTTTAGTTCGGGAATAAAGGAGTTTGCGTAAAAGAGCCTCAAGGCTTCTTCGGGTTCGCCGGTATTTTGATCTTTTGGGATTTGCGAGAAAGCATCGGAGAAGGCCTGCATACCATCCGTCACCATTCGGCTGTCGGACATGCTAATCACCTGGTCACGTACCGACTCTAGCTTTGTTTTCAAAGCGGAAGTCTTCGCAACCTGCACCCCTCGCAACTGGTTAGCTACCGTTCGCTCGAGTGCGGTTTTTCCAGTCTGATAGCCGATCCAAGCCATCACGGCTAATGAGGAGAGCGCCACTGCCAAAAACAGAAGAATCATTTTGGACTGAATGCTCAGTCGCTGAAACCCAAACATAAGAAATTACCTGTTGTGGATAAAAATACCGAACGAGATGGGACGTACCTAGCTGATCCGGTGGACGCAAGGATATCTGTTTCGCTTTTGGGGAGCGAAGGAAAACCCTGTGAAACACGAGTTTTATCCGTTAGGATCAACGTTTGCGGGGGAGTTGTGGTTTCTAGCAATTAAACGGATTATTCCATGTTTTTGATCTTCGGCAAGTTTTCTTCCTGGGGGCGACTGGTCGCGTGGATTGCCCTTTGCGAGTTTGGGGGCATCCTAGGGCATCAACTGCTTACTGCACAAGTTCTAGCCCAGGGACAGCACGCAGTCGTGTCGAATTCTATTCGGGGAAGCGATGGTTGCCTGAGCGTGGAGGTTCGGGGTGTAGAGGACTACAAATACCGAGTGACGGATGTCTGTGGTTGGCAAGTAAAGATTCGCGAAGAGCTCGAATTGGGCAAGGAGAGTTCCGAGCAAGTAACCGAAGCATTCTCGCACTTGCGAGAGCAGTTAGAGGAAATAGAGCGAGTTGTCCCTAAGCCTGCGGTTCAGAAGTTGAAAAGTGTCGTCCTGTGGTTTTCGCCTGAATATGAAGGCGTGCCGCCACGAGCCGAGTATCATCCAGGTGAAGAGTGGTTGAAGGACAATGGCCGGGATCCACAAATGGTTCGTGGAGTGGAATTCACCAATGTAAAGGTGTTCAGCCGCGAACGTCTTCGGATGCCCAATTTTGTGTTGCACGAGTTAGCGCATGCCTTTCATCATCAAGTCCTTGCCGATGGATTTGAAAATAAGCAAGTCAAAGAGATGTATCAGAAGGCAAGGGACACCGGCAGTTATGAGCGCGTTGAGCAACGATTCGGCGATGGCAGAAGTAAGACCGTGCGGGCGTATGCAATGAATAATGCGGCGGAATATTTTGCCGAAGGGACCGAGGCATATTTTTCCACCAATGATTTTTTTCCTTTTGATAGGAGTCAGTTGCGTAAACATGATCCCGAGCTGCAGGAGTTGTTAGGGCAGTTATGGAGCAACGGTGCAAAGTAATCGGCAATGCCCTGCTAAGAGAGTAGCACCAAGCGTCGTTTGGCGTTCGGTTTTCCGTAGGCTGTGGTGAAGCGGTCGCACAATCACAATTGGGTCACTTCCAAATTGCAAGACAGGGTTCTTAAGTTCGCAAGGTATTATCAAACGACCGCGAAACCCACCACGAGCCGATGGCCCTCGAGAAAGTGGAAAGGAGAAAGTTGAGAGTAGATGATTAATCCGTAGGGTGTGGTGAAGCGGTCGCACAATCACAATTGGGTCACTTCCAAATTGCAAGACAGGGTTCTTAAGTTCGCAAGGTATTATCAAACGACCGCGAAACCCACCACGAGCCGATGGCCCTCGAGAGAGTGGAAAGGAGAAAGTTGAGAGTAGATACGGGCGAGGCCTAGGCGCTGATTTAATCGATGGCGGTTGGTTTCGCGCGAGTACGCCTTCGGCTGACTGCTAAACGAAATCGCTGGTCTCCGTGTTAGCGTTGCACATACTTTTTGTTGTCTTGGCCGAGGGAAAGTATTGGTTATTTCAAGCCCGGAGGCTGGCACATCAAAAGGGGAGAATGGACTGAGCAGATGATGATGGAAGAGAGCCATGAAAGCAGCATAATTTGAGTGGGCAATCTAGTTCTTGTTGTGTCGGCCTTCCAGGCCTGAAGACCGAATGCGGGTGAAAGTACCGGGACCAATGCGCTGATTTAATCGATGGCGGTTGGTTTCGCGCGA
>CAZACJ010000034.1:0-41638 GCA_964483385.1 uncultured Pirellula sp.
TGAGCCAGGAGGGCTTTGTTGGCGGTAACGACATCTTTGCCGGCTTCTAAAAGTTGCAGCATGATGGTGCGGGCAGGTTCGATACCACCGATCAGGTGCGCGACAACTTGGATATCCGGGTTGTCAAGGATCTCGCAAAGGTCGGTGGTAAGGATTCCTTCGGGTAAATTTTCGATTCCTCGGGCTTTTTGAGGGTCACGGACAAGAGATTTTTCGAGCCAAAGGACGCGGCCGGCGTGTCGAGCGAGACGATCGCCGTGGTCGAGTAGGAGCCGTGCGACACCGGTACCAACCGTTCCCATCCCGACGATAGCCACATGCGTTTTCTCCATGCCTCTCCATTTTCTAGACATCTCTGGATTAGATTTATTACTCAAGATGATTCCTGAAAGAGAGGGAGAATGGGCGTGAGAGATTGGTAATTAGAGTTTGGCAAGCGGATTACCAATGGTAAACCAATGGAAAAAAGTCGCAATTGGTTGTGTGGGGGGGCGGTTTGAAATCCGAAAGAAGAATGGTTAAGGCTCGGGTAAACCAGTTCAATGGGCATCTTTCCAGTGCAGTGGTTTGGGAGATGTTATACTTTGGAGTTGTTTTTTCTGGAGCAAGGCGAAACCTAGGACGGATACACGTGTTTGCCTACCCCTAGTGGTTTTCGTAGTGATGAGATCCGTACGAGTGATTTCGGTCTTGGTTGAGTTTAACCCTGACTGCATGACTGGATCGCATGAAAGGAATTCAGATGCCCCTTGGTAATTCCGTCTTACTGGTTAGTCTTCGGGGACTGGTAAAGTCTTGGTTTTCACTGTTCGCGCTATTCCTTATTGGGTTTCTCGGATTGGTGGTATCTTCGCCAATTCGTTTGGCAAATGGGCAGGAGAAAAGCGACAAGGGTGGTAAGTCGAAACGGTTGACGAATCAGGAGTTAGTTTTCTTCGAGACGAAGATACGTCCGGTGTTGGCTAACAGTTGTTACGCCTGCCATTCGCAGGAGGCGGGTAAATCCGAGGGTGGATTGCGGCTAGATACGCGAGAGGGGATGTTGCGTGGTGGGGACACGGGAGTGATTTTGGTCCCTGGTGAGGTGGGGAAGAGTATGTTGTTGAAGCGAATCGGTGCGACGAATCCAGATTTGCAGATGCCACCGAAGGATCACGGCAAAAAACTCTCTGCGGCGGTTCTGAAAGACTTTGCTCTTTGGGTTCGCTTGGGAGCACCGGATCCGCGTACGGAGGGGAAGGTTGGTGATGAGGGATCGGCCAGTGGAGCGAGCAAACCTAAGTCACGAAAGACTGGAACCGGCGAGGTCGAGTCTGGGAAATCAGGAGAAGAGGTTGTAGAAATTGCTCGGGGTGTGACGCGGGAGTCGGGGGATACGGAAGCGTACCGAAGTGTGTTGGAGACGGACTGGTGGTCCTACAAGTCGTTGGTGCGGGCAGGAGCCCCGAAGACCGGCGATACGGAATTAGAACCATCGTCCGGGGCTTGGGCGTGGACAGAGATTGATCGGTACGTGGAAGCGGGGTATCGGGTCAAGGGAATCAATCCGGTGATGGATGCGGATCCATTGGTTTTATTGCGCAGATTGCACTATGACTTGACTGGGTTGCCACCTTCCTTGCAGGAACTGGAGTCGTTTTCAGACCGATGGAAGGGTGGTGCCTCGCGACAGGTTCTTATAGAAGAGGTTGTTGATCGATTGATGCAAACGGAGGCGTTTGCGGTACATTGGGCGAGGCGTTGGTTGGATGTTGCGAGGTATGGAGAGTCTTCGGGGAGGGAAGTGAACATTCCCTACAATCATGCTTGGCGTTATCGTGACTGGGTGATTGATGCATTTCGGACGAACAAGCCCTACGATCGTTTTTTGGTGGAGCAAATCGCAGGTGATTTACTTCCTGAGTCTGATGTAAAGCAACGTGCGAAGAATTTAGTAGCGACAGGATTTCTGGCAGTAGGCTCTCGAAATCTCAACGAGAACAATCCAAAGCTCTTTGCTACGGATCAAGCGGATGAGCAGATTGATACTGTGTTCCAAGCGACGATGGCGATGACGATGGCTTGTGCCCGTTGCCACGATCATAAGTTTGAGCCAATTACACAAAAACAGTACACAGCAGTAGCAGGAATCTTCTTGTCGACGGACACAATGTTTGGGGCTGCCGGAGGAAACAACTCGAGAAATATCGCGGCTCCGATTGAGTTGCCTTACGAGTCCGGCTTAGAGACGTTGCCGGTGTTGTGGAGCGACGAGGAGATTGAGAAGAAGCGGGTAGATTTGAAGCAGTTTCGTTTTGAATCCAATGAGATTCAGAAGGAGATGGAAGCGAATCGTAAGGAAGCGAAATCGGGGGGGACATTAGATCGCAGTCGACAGCAGGAGCTCAATCGGCTCAACAACAAAATCAGCGAACTGGAGTTTCAGCTTGCGAGTATCACCAAAGAGAATCGTGCGAAGATCTTGGTTATGGGGGTAGGTGAAAAGCCCATCAAGCCGGCAGAGGAGTTGAGTAAAGGGAAAAGGAAAGAATCGCGTGCGACGGCAAACAATCGCCGAGTCTTTCATCCGTTCATTGATGACAGTCCTATCTTCGCGCGCGGTGATGTCGACATGCCGGGGGAGAAGATCTCCAGGAGCGTTCCGGATCTTTTTGGAAATGCAAAAGACTATCGCATTTCTCGCGACTCGAGCGGACGTCTCGAATTGGCTTCATGGATTGTCAGCAAAGAGAATCCGGTCACTAGTCGCGTTGCGGTCAATAGAGTTTGGGCTTGGATGATCGGACAAGGGATAGTCGACAGTGTTGACAATTTTGGTACTACGGGAAGCAAGCCAACGCATCCGGAGTTGCTGGATCATTTAGCTTTAGAGTTCATTGAAAGCGGTTGGGATTTACGAGCGATCATTCGCAAGGTAGCCACGAGTCGAGTGTACCAGTTATCGAGTACGGCTTTAAATCCGCAAGCGGTGGTACAGGATCCGGAGAACAGGTATTGCTGGCGGGCCAAGAGTCGTCGACTTCAAGCCGAAGAGATTCGGGATTCGATGTTGATGATATCAAATCGTTTAGATGAAACGCCGGTGCTTGCGACGATCATGGCAAGAAAAGGGGAGCGTAATCGGGTGGATGTTTCGCCTGGAAAGCGTAAGGGTAAGGGAGAGCCACTGCCCGAGGATAGGTGCCGAAGCATTTATTTGCCGCTGCCGCGAGGGGCAGCTCCAGAAGTTCTCGAGCTGTTTGATTTGCCCGATGGAATGGTAGTTCAAGGGGTTCGAGAGTCTACGAATGTTCCTTCGCAGGCTTTGTATTTATTAAATAATCAAACGGTTGCAGGTATTGCAAACTCGATCGCACAAAATGCCATGGAGCAGTTTCCTGGGCGCAGTGCGGATAACTTCGAGAAGAGAACGATCTGGATCTACCAGAAGGTTTTGAGCCGCAAGCCTACTGGGGATGAATTGAAAATGGTTGATCAGTTGCTCAAGCAGTCCGAAAGTGGCGAGGCTGGCTGGGTGAGTTTGGTTCGTGGTTTGCTTGCCACTGCTGAGTTTCGATATTTAGATTAAAACTTGATTGGAAAATCGTTCGCTAGGGAGAACAAGTCATGCCTCTTTGCAATCACCGTATGAATTTACTTACCCGACGAAGTATTCTGCAACAGTCTGCTTGTGGGTTCGGATGGTTAGCATTCTCAGCCTTGTCGGCCTCGAAGGGGCTTGCGAGTCCTCTCGTTCGGCCTCTTGGGGATGGCGGATCGAGATCTGGAAGTTTTCCTGCCAAAGCAAAGCGAGTGATTTTTCTTTACATGAGAGGTGGCCCATCACACGTCGACACGTTTGACTACAAGCCTGAGTTAGAGAAGGCGGATGGCCAGAGTGGGCCACGTGCGGGAAGTAAGTGGATGAAGTCACCTTGGGAGTTTCGTCAGCGAGGTGAAAGCGGGCTTTGGATTTCGGAGTTGTTTCCAGAGTTATCGAAGGTTGCGGATGATTTAGCGATCGTCAATTCGATGCAAACCGATGTGCCTGCTCACGCACAAGCGACGGTTCGTATGCATACCGGCACGAGCCAGTTCGTAAGACCTAGTGTGGGATCTTGGGTTCTCTATGGGCTTGGGGCGGAAAGCGAGAGCATTCCAGGATTCATCAGTATCGGCCCGAGCGGCAGTGCGCAGAACTATGGGAACGCATTTTTGCCGGCGAACTATCAAGGCATGCGATTGGGTAATGGCAATCGCGAAGTGGATGAGACTCAGATCTCCAACCTCGCTCCGCTTGTGGGAAGCGAACGGCAGAGACGCGAGCTCGATTTTATTCAGAACTTGAATCAGAAAAAGCTGCAGACTGATCCGGCTGACCAAGAGATCGAGGGGGTGATTCACTCGTACGAGATGGCGTTCCGTATGCAATCGGAGTTGCCGAAGGTCATGAACATCAAATCTGAGACTGAAGAGATGCAGTCTCTTTACGGCTTGGATCGCAAGGAGACGCGTGCATTTGGGAGCAAATTGCTACTTGCTCGCCGAATGGCGGAGGCTGGGGTGAGATTTATTGAGATCTCTCAAGGTTCCTGGGATCATCATGGAAACATTCAAACAGCCCTTGCTTCTAATTGCGAGGCGATCGATTTGCCGCTACGGGGACTGATCACGGATCTTAAGCAGCGGGGAATGTTGGATGAGACCTTAATCGTTTGGTCGGGAGAATTCGGTCGTACACCGTACGCCCAAGGGAGAGATGGGCGTGATCACAACCACAAAGCATTCAGCTTGTGGATGGCGGGTGGGGGTGTAAAGGCAGGCCAGCAGTATGGTCGTAGCGGTGACTTTGGTGTCGAAGCAACGGAGAATGCGATTCCGATTGTTGATTTTCACGCCACGCTTTTGGCGTTATTGGGGCTTGACCACGAGCAGTTAACCTACCCTTATGCTGGGCGGGACTTCCGGCTCACAGACACCAAAGGCCGCGTCGTAACCGACTTGATCGCCTAGCGGTAAGTACTGTTTAAGTCTCTCACGGGGCTGGGTTAAAGTTGGTTGGTTCGATTGTCGCCGCTTGTCGTTGCGGCTAGACTGAAGGGATGATTGGACCAATATTTCAACGCGAGTATGCGACTCTTCCCCGTCGACCTAGGCATTTCGTTGCGAGGCTGGCTTTTTTGGCCATGGTTTTCGCGATTATCTGTACGGCTTGGCTGCTCCTGGCGGGGATTCAACCTGTTCAAAATGCTGGGGATTTGGCCCGGTTCGGTGTCCTGATTTTTCAGCTCATCGCACCATTCCAATTGATCGTACTGCTGTTTGCCGCCGCTCTTGCTGGGGTGTCGGCGGTCAGCTTCGAAAAGGACCGGCAGACCCTGACTCTACTGTTGATGACTTCGTTGTCGAACACGGAGGTCGTTTTGGGTAAAATCGGTGCGGGATTGCTTTCGACTATCAACGCATTTATTGCGACTGCACCTGTTGTTTTCTTGTTGCCACTGCTCGGTGGGGTATCCTTGCAGCAAGCCGTCGGCTGTCTATTGATCACTGGCTCGACTCTATTGCTTTGCTGTGTTTTGGGGGCGACGATTGCTTTTTGGCGAGAGAAGACCTTCCAAGCCATCGCAGTGACTACCCTTTTGATTGCGTTGTGGATTGCGTTTGGCGAAGCAGTTGCCTTGGGAGCAGTTCCTGGCATTCCAGTAGTGTTTGCTCCGCTGATCAGTCCGCTTCGTGCTGTTTGGGACGTCGTGCAACCGATTGAGACGACGCGTTGGTTTGGAGGAATGGGGGTGTTGGGCAATGCGATTCTTCCGAGTGCAATTTTTACGACGTTCGCCTTTTTTCTAGCACTTTTCTCCGTCCGCATGCTTCGTGTTTGGAATCCATCGCGTGAGCGTCGTGCGGTAGCAAGTGAGTATGAATCGACCGAAACTCTGGTCGAGTCGGCTGGTATGGGTGCTTCCGAAGTCCCAGTTGGCTTGGAGGGGCAGGGTGCGAGTGGCGAAAAGGTCAAGGTTTGGAAGAGTCGCGAGCCTCGAGCGATGTGGAGCAATCCGATTCTTTGGCGAGAGGTTAAGACTTGGGCCTATGGTCGTAAAATTTTGATGATCCGGATCGCCTACTTGCTTTTGGCAATGTTGGTCGGGTTGGGGCTTTTGCGTTCTTTACCGGAGGCTGGAACGGGAATAGGTGGTGAGTTGCGTGAGGGGCTAGTTTCGAATTCGGTTGCCTTATTTGCGCCCTTGATGGTTTTTTCGCTGATCTTGATCAACGCGCTCGCAGTGAATTCCATTACCAATGAGCGGGACGCGGGAGCGTTGGACTTATTGTTGGTTACAGAGATCACTCCGTGGTCGTTCGTTTTCGGCAAAATCGCAGGAGTGCTTTACGCAACGAAAGAGATGGTGATTGTCCCGATTTTGCTCTCTGCGATTTATTGGTCGGTGGGGGGGGTAAGCACTGAGAATCTTGTTTTTGTCATCTTGTCCTTGATTGTGATGGATATCTTTGTCGCGATGCTGGGAATTCATTGCGGAATGATCTATAGCCAAAGTCGAACGGCGATTGGGACAAGTCTCGGAACGGTCTTTTTCTTGTTTCTTGGCGTGGCGACCTGCATGTTGATCATGTTGATGTTTCGGGGGTCGTTTGGCAGGCAGCTCGCCCCATTTCTGTTCATCATTCTCGGTGGCGGGACAGGGCTCTATATGGCGTTGGGGAATTTAAATCCTTCGCCTGCGATCACTCTCACGTCGTTCTTGCTACCTTTCCTTACGTTCTTCGCGATAACAAGTTTCATCCTTCGGAATCAAGAGTTGACAGTGTTCAGTACCGTAACACTGTCGTACGGCTTCGCGACTGCGGCGATGCTGATCCCAGCGATCAGTGAGTTTCAGTTTGCTCAATCTCAGTGGCGGCCTCAGCAGGAGGAATAGGCTCGGATTCCTCTCCGTTGAATTGCGTATGCAAAACTTCGGCTATAATGTTTCGGGTGTTTTGTGGATTGGGAACGCCTTGTTCGTTGAGATAGCGAGCGGTGATTTCTGAGAAACCATGAGTCACCCAGACGTAACTCGGGTCATAGGCGGCGATTGCCGTCAATAAGTCAGTCCAATCGATGTGATCTGAGAGAACGAAACCCCGTTCGACTCCACGTCTTCTTCGTGTCCCACGGATTGCCATCCAGCCGGAAGCCATTGCAAGCGAGGGATCTTTAAAGCGTTTTAACCAGGCGGTTCCTTGACATGATGGCGGAGCTAGAACAAGGGACTTGGACCAATCATGTTCCTTCGGCAAAGAGGCAGCTGAGGGGAGTTCTGGGATTTGTACGCCTGCTTGTCTATAGGCGAGATTAGGCCCCAGCAGTGCGCCATGTACAGCGATGTTCTCGGCGATTTCAACACCACCTCGGAGGAGTAATTCAGCGATCAGTCGTTGGGATTTCCCGACCGAGTATCCGAAAAGGACACTGGTGCGTTTGTGCGATTGGTTCGTTTGCCACCATCGCAGAATGTCGTCGATTACTTGTTGAGTATTGGGCCATCGGAAAGCGGGTAGACCGAAGGTTGATTCGGTTACTAAGCCGTGGCATGGTATCGGTTCCCAGGGTTCGCATGTGGGATCAGCTTGAAGTTTGTAATCGCCGGTGATAACGGCAATCTTCCCGCGAACTTCAATGCGCACTTGAGCGGACCCGAGGATGTGGCCTGCTGGGTGGAGTGTTACGATGGCTTGTCCAACTCGCAGTTGTTCACCGTACTGAAGAGTTTGGAGAGGGAGGTTTGCGCCGAGTCTGAGTCGCAGCAGCGATTCGGATGATTTAGCGGCGAGGTAGTTTTTGGATCCTGATCGCGCATGATCGGAGTGTGCGTGAGTGATGACAGCTTTGTGGACTGGTCGCCACGGATCGATGTAGAAGTCGCCTGCTGGGCAATAAAGGCCTGAGGGGGTGCATGCGAGGATCTCTTGTAGGTGTTCGTTCATGCAAGCACGTCAGTGGATTAGTTTGGCATAGCGAGCATAAAAAAACACCTCCAGGAGTCTGGAGGTGTTTCGAGTATTCGTTTCGTTGGAGTTTCGCGGGGAAATTACCAAGCGAAGTGAGCGAAAGCCTTGTTTGCATCAGCCATGCGGTGGGTGTTCTCTCGCTTGGTGATTGCAGTACCTTCTTTTCGGTAGGCTGCCATCAATTCATCTGCGAGTTTGATTGCAGTGGCTCGACCTTTCTTTTCACGAACGGCGCCGAGGATCCAGCGGAAAGCGAGGGATTGCTGACGGTTCTTGTTCACTTGCATTGGAACTTGATACGACGCACCCCCGACTCGTTTGGATCGGACTTCGATGTACGGCTTAACGTTTTCTATGGCTTGTTCGAAGACTTCGACGGCTGGGCGATCTTTGATCTTTTCAGCGATTTCGTCGAGGGCATCGTAGAAGACGTTGTAAGCGGTGGTTTTTTTGCCGTCGTACATCAAGCAGTTGACGAACTTTGCCACTAGCAAGGAGTTGTGTCGTGGATCAGGACGTAGTGTGGTGCGTGAAGCGGTGATCTTTCCCATGGGAACCAGTACTCTAAGTTACAAAAATGATTTCGAAGGATTATGTCGATGACATACGGGGCGGAGGGCATTACGCCTTCTTAGCACCGTAACGGCTACGGGACTGCTTGCGACCATTAACGCCGAGGGTATCGCGGCATCCTCGAACGACTTGGTAGCGAACCCCTGGCAAGTCGCGAACACGACCACCGCGGATTAGCACGATGGAGTGTTCTTGAAGGTTGTGACCTTCGCCTGGGATGTAGACGGTGACTTCCTTGCCGTTACTCAGGCGTACCCGAGTGATCTTCCGCAGAGCCGAGTTAGGCTTTTTCGGGGTCATCGTACGAACGATGAGGCAAACGCCTTGCTTTTGTGGGCAACGCTCGAGCACTGGGCTCTTTGTGGTCGTGCGTTGAACAACGCGGTTACGACGAACCAATTGATTAATGGTTGGCATACGAACTCGTTGGAAAAATTCCTTCAAAAATACTCAAAACTACAATGCTCGGGGCACTTGCAACTGTGTGCAGAATGCGTGCAATGTTTGCTAACTGATTCAGTACCAAAGGTGGGAGTCGAACCCACACGTCCTTGCGGACACTGGATTTTGAGTCCAGCGCGTCTGCCATTCCGCCACTTTGGCATTTTTACTCCGGCGTTTCCACTCCGGCGTTTCCACTCCGGCATTTCTGCAACGTCATTATTGCAACCCAGCAAAAAGCCGGGCAATGCGTCACAAATCAGGGGTGAGAGTGTACCGAAGCCAGGTAGATTTGGGCAAGTACACCCCTGGGGTAATCCGGTGTTTTTTTGCTAGGATTTTCCGAATATCGACATTTTCGTCGTAAACGAACACTACAGAACCCTTGCGATGACACATTTTAGGTAATCGGTTTCGGGGCAATGGATGTTTACGGGGTGATCGGGAGCTGCGCCTCGGTGTTCAAGGATTTGCAGATCTCGACCGGCTCGTTTGGCGGCCCCGAGGAGCGTGTCGATGAAATCGGACCTTGAGACTCTACCTGAGCAACTGCAGGAGACCAAAATTCCGTTTGGTCGCAGGCAACGGATGGCTAGATAGTTCAGTCGGTGGTATGCGGCGAGGGCGCGGGGGACTTTATCGCGAGCACCGGCGAGTTTTGGTGGATCGAGGACGATCATGTCGCTGAGTTGTTTTTCGTCAACGCGTTTGGATAACGCTTGGAAGAAATCGTCTTGTTCCCATGTAATTTGGTCATTTAAGCCGTTTTCCTCGGCGTTGGCGCGGGCCATTTCGAGTGCTTTGAGGCTACTGTCGATTGCAGTGACGCTGGCGGTTGGGTCTTGTTTGGCGATGGTCAGAGCGAACCCGCCATTGTAGGTGCATAGATCGAGGACTTTGGCACCTAGGGGGGCCCATCGGGCGGCGGCAGCTCGGTTTTCGCGTTGGTCGAGGTAGTAGCCGGTTTTTTGTCCTCCTTGCCAATCGACGCGCCAGAGTAGACCGTTTTCGCGGATTAGCAGCGGGCCATCGGGAGTATTGCCGAGCAGGTACTTTTGTTCAGTTGCTATGGCTTCCGATGTCGCCGTTTTTTCATCGATTTCCAGCCAGATGCTTTTTGGGTTGACCAGTACACGGAGTTGTGTGGTGATGGTATCGAGGAATGGTAGCAGCACAGCTGCGGTGATTTGAACCACCAAATGGCCTGCGAAATCGTCGACGACGAGCCCGCTGATCGCGTCTGCTTCGCTAAAGATCCAGCGGATCGCGTCGGACTCGTTCCACGCAAGCATTTGTTTTCGGAGGGCGACAGCGTTGGCGATTTTCTTTTCGATCCAATTTGTGTCGAGGTCTTCTTGCGGGTCAAACGAATAGACGCGAACGCGGATGCGGCTTGTGGGGTGATAGAGTCCGCGCCCGATCCACTGACCGTCGTGGCCGATTACATCGACGGTTTCCCCCAAGCGCGGTGGGCTGACCGACTCGACGGTTGAGGCATCAAGGATCCAAGGATGTCTTCCGATCGATTGCCGCACTCGCCCTGGTTTCAGTCGCACGGTGCGATACTTGGATGGGAACTGAGGATTCACGGACTGCGACTTTCTGAAGGTTTTTTATTGGCTACAATTGGGTGAGTAGTGTGGCTGGCAACCAGTCGGCAAGCGAATCGCGGTGGTCGCTTCGGAACGCTACCACACAGAATCTCAAATAGGTATCGCAATTCGATGAGTTCGCACGATTTGCTTGGGTTTCACATGCGTCGGAGGTGGGAGATGTCAGTGCGGGGCGTGATAGTCTTTGGTTTGGCGCTGAATCTCTGTTACCTGACTTTTCTTTCCGATTGGTGTCGGCCGTTGCAAGCCCGTGAGTGGAAAGATAAATCGGGAAACGTCAAGGTTCAGGGTACGCTAGTCGCTGCGGACCCAAAGGAAATCGTGATCAAACTTGATCAGCCTGTCAAAGGGCGGGAATTGTTGGCGATCGAAATTGCGCAGTTGTCTGATGAGGATCAGAAGTTTGTAACGCAGGACGAGACGGCTGGTCAATTGAAGTCTGCCACGGAAAAACACTCGTGGAGTTTGAAGAATGGTCTGACGATTTTTGGGAAGGTTGTGGGATTTGATCGTCGCGATGTGACGTTGCAGCGTCGCCGAGGCAAGTTGTACGTGAACGATCGCCCGTATGAAAACCTACCGGAGATTTACCGTCGCATGGTTCCGAAGATCGTCGAGTATTTCGAGAAGAAGACCTTTGCCGATGATTCGCAGTTTCAGGATTGGGTGATCGCGCAAAGGGCTGAAGCAAGAACGTTTACTTGCGAAGGGGTTTTGATGGAATTTCCCAACGGGGACGAGTACGGGATCCCTTTCTTCTTTTTCAAAGAGATGGAGTTAAAAATTCTCGAGCCGCAGTGGGATGAATGGCTGGCGGCTCATCAGGCCAATGCAGTGGATGACGCAGAAGAGAAGCGGCAGCATTCGCTTTATCTGCAGAGTCAAGCGGCGTCTTATCAGCAGGCTCAGCAGAAGGAAGCTTATCAGCAAGAAATGCTTCAGATCGCTCGTATGCAGTTGCAGATGCAAGCGGTCGCGGCGGGAGTGACGAGTCTTTGGGAGGTGTATTTGTTTCCACCGCCGGGCGTGGCGGCTTATCCGATTTCAGTGGTAGTGTCGGCGAGGAATTCGTTCGACGCAGGTAATATTGCGGGCACGAACAATCCCGGTTACATAGTCGGGCCAATTCGCAAGTTTGCAGGTTACTGAGTCGGTTGTGCTGCAATCGGTGTTGGCCTTGATGAGATAGGCTTTGGAATCGCGATGTGTTAAGCAACTGAGGAAGCGACGTCGCGGATTGCTTGGCAAGCCACTTCGATGTCTTGGGTGTCGACATCGAGGTGGGTGACGAGCCGAATGCTTGTTGGGCTGAAGGCCATGGCGCGAACGCCTGCTCTTGCAAGGGCTTCGGCGAATTTCGTAGCCGTGCCCCAATTGGGTGCGACGTGGAAGATCACGATGTTTGTTTCGGGTTCCCCTCCCATGACTTGCAAGAATGGTGAGGAGCGGACTGCTTGTGCGAGTTGTTTTGCGTGTTGGTGATCGATTTCGAGTCGTTGGACATGGTGTTCGAGAGCGTGAAGTGCGGCTGCGGCAAGGATACCGGATTGTCGCATTCCGCCCCCAAAGAGTTTTCTAGCTCGTCGGGCTTTTGCAACAAAAGCTTTAGTGCCGGCAAGGCAAGAGCCGACTGGAGCTCCGAGTCCTTTGCTAAAGCAGACGCTGACGGAATCGAAGCTTGCGGAGAGGTCGCGAACGCTCAGGCCTGAGGCGACCGAAGCATTGAATAATCTTGCGCCATCGAGGTGGGTTTGGAGTCCTTGGGCATGTGCCCAAGTGCACACGGCGATCACGTCTGATTGCGGGATAATCTTGCCGGACCCTCTGTTGTGAGTATTTTCGAGGCAGAGCAATCGGGATCGAACCATATGTTCGTTATCAGGTCGCACCTTTCCTTCGACGTGTTCTAACCGAAGCACACCCTGGTCACCCTGTATGGTTCTTGCGACGAGTCCGCTGAGTTGTGCGAAAGCACCTTGTTCGTAGTTGTAAATATGGCATTCAGCATCGCACAAGAATTCGTCGCCCGGTGCGCAGTGAACACGCAATGCGATCTGATTGGTCATCGTTCCACTGGGCATGAAGATTGCGGCTTCTTTTCCAAGCAACTCCGCGGTTCGATCTTGAAGGGCTTGTACGGTAGGATCGATATCGATTACGTCGTCGCCAACTTCTGCTCGCAACATAGCCTCTCGCATCGCGGGGGTCGGACGTGTGACGGTATCGCTACGTAAATCGATCATGTTATTAACCAAAATTGCTTCTTGAGTGTGGCAGAGCCAATCAGTGGGGTGGATGCCTGCGAGGATCGAACGATTGCGCAGAGTAGTCCTGGTGACGATATGTTCTCTGAAATGCTTATTTTCTCAAGGTGTTTTTTGGGCAAGGGCGTTGCAAAAGGGGGGAGGCAAGCGTAGGTTTTGTGGTTGGGTGTCGGCCTGATCGCGGTTTAAAGTTTGGTGCGGAAGATTGTTAAATAATGAAAAATGCGGCCATTTCATCGTTGATTGCTACGGGGACGAAATTGTATTTGGATTCAATCGATCCTGAATTGGTTGATTTGAATCTGGGTTGGGGGGCCGTTGGAGCGACGAGTAATCCGATCATCATCTCGAATTTGATACGAACTGGCCGATTTGATTCGATGATTGCCGAGCACCTTGCATCAGGACTAGACGATGAGGCAATTTGCTGGAAGTTGACAGACGTATTGGTATCACAGGCACAGCAGAAGTTTCTACCGGTTTGGCAAGCGACTGCAGGCAATAGCGGTTGGGTGAGTTTTGAATTGGATCCGCTGTTAGAGGATCCCGAGATAGATCTTCCGCACAATGAACGCGTGGAGCGTTACGTTGAGCTGGGATTGAAGTGGTCAGCAGGGCAGCCAAATCGGATGATCAAAGTTCCGGCGACTCCTGCCGGCTTGGATGCTTTGCCGGCTTTGTCAGCGCAAGGAGTAACGCTGAATGTCACGTTGATCTTTACGTCGCGGCAGTATCGGATTGCTCGCGACAATGTCTTTGCTGGCGCGAAGCGTCGCGATAACTTAGCGAAATTGAAAAGCGTCTACAGCATCTTTGTATCCCGCGTCGATCAGTATACGGCCGAGAATTGCAAAGGTCTTTCGAGTCAGGCCCAGGGGCTCTATGGAATTCTTAACGCAAAGCGTATTTGGAACGAGAATCAAGGGTTTTGGAAAGTGCATCCCACCGAACTCGAGCAGGAGATGATCTTTGCGAGTACCGGGACAAAAAATGCAAGCGATGCACCTTGGAAATATGTTTCAGCTTTGGCAGGTTCTGATATCCAGACGAATCCACCAGAGACGAATGCAGCAGTTGCGAATAGTTCGGAGGTTTTTACCAGGCAGGTGGATCTTCTGCCGCCTGAGTCGATTTGCCGTGAACTCGATGAGGCTGTGGATGTTGGGCATCTTGAGTCGACCTTGATGCAACAAGGTGTCGCAAAGTTCGTTGCGCCTCAAAAACAGCTTATTCAGACTATTCGTGAAAAGCGCATAAGTTTAGGCAGAGGCTAAAGTTCGGGCGATCTCGTTCCAACCGCTACGGCTTGTACGACCCACGCTCGGGATTGACCCGGGAATGCTTTTTTCGATTCCGTAGATTATAGTGATTGCGGTAATGCCGATTCTTTTTCCACGCTGCGGACCGGTTCGGTCCGTCCCACCTGGTGGAAACCCATTCCCGTATGATTGATGGTCATCCATGATGCTGCGATTCCCTTCGCGACTTAACCCGTTTATTGCGGGACAGTCCTCGTGCGCGATTCACGTTGCGTGCAAGCCCCTGCCTCGCTCTGCGGAGCCGACGAGCAATTATTGGCGTTCCTTCTGGTGTGTGGTCTTCGGTTTTGTTTGTTTTTCGTTTTCGGGTTTAGCGTCGGTGCAAGCCCAGTCGGACGATTTAGCTCGTTTGGTTCATCCCGACGTGGCGGATCGGCTGAGTTTGACCGATTCGCAGCGCAGCGACATTCAAAAACTGCTGCAATCGCAAACGGAAGGAATCGTGGCAGCAGCCGACGCGGCAGCCAAGGGGGCTGTGAGAAAAGAGTACAACGAAAAGATTATGGCGTTGCTAACGGATGAGCAACGGGGTCTATTGGCTCAGCTTGAGCCCTCTCGCAAACTGATGTTTCAGTTTAGGGAGATGAAATGGGATGATGTTTTGCATTGGTTTGCAGAGCAGCAAGATCTAACGTTGGTGATGGATAGAACACCGCCTGGATCGTTTACTTACAGCGATGCTCGAACTTATTCGCCGAATGAGGGAATCGACCTGCTGAACAGTGTTCTGATGACGCGTAATTTTGCGTTGATGCGCCGAGATAAAATGCTTGTCGTTGTGGAGTTAAGCGAAGCTTTACCGCTGGAGCTTATTCCGAGGATCAAACAGGAGGATTTGGCGAAGCGAGGGCGATTTGAGTTAGTGTCGATCGTTTTCCCACTTGGAGGACGACCGATCGATGCGGTGCTTGGAGAGGTCAAGCCGTATTTAAGTGGTTTTGGCCGAGCGATTCCGTTGGCTCAGGGAAGTCAGTTGTTGGTCGTTGAGAATGCGGGGAAGATGCAGACGATCAACGAGTTGATACTCTCTGTTCCTGTTCCTAAGGCAACGCCTAAGCCGGAGCCACCACCTCCCCCGCCCCAGCCAGTGTTCGCTTCTTATCCACTGGGGACTTTGGATGCAGCCAGTGTGTTATCTACGATCAAAACTTTGATCCCTAGCGATCAGATTACGATTGACCCGAAGACACGCGTGTTGAGTGCATTTGTGGTACCTGCTTATCAAACGGCCATTAAGACAGCGATCGATCAGATGTTGGCGAGTGCGGGAGAGCTACAAGCGACCGAATCGGTGGCTTATCAAGCGTCCAAGGCGTTGCCAGAGGATATCAAAAAACAAATAGCAGCGATTGCACCGAACGCTCTGGTGATGACTTCGACGGATCGGATATTGGTTACAGCCAGTGCGACGGACCAGGCTTTGATTCGAGCTGGTTTGATTGGGCTCGACATTACCCCTGTAGTCGATCGTCCGAGCATGAAGGTATTCGAGATAGATCCTGCGATGGCGACGATTGGCGAGACTGCGATGAAGGCATTTTTGCCAAAAGCGCAGGTTGGAGCAAATTCAGCGGCAGGGACATTGATCGTTCGAGGCAACGAGAATGATTTACAGCTAGCAACCGAGATCTTTGAGATTTGGAAAAGATCGCAGTCGAACAAAGCGTTGCAATTGAAATCTTTTCATCTTGAGCGGATTGCGGATGCGAAGTGGTTGGCAACGGTACAGAAATTGGTTCCCAATGCTAACGCTTGGTTAAATCCCGATGGTTCAGAATTGATGATGTTGGCGAGTGCTGCGGAAATCTCTGCGATTGAGAATTCCCTTCCATCGTTACTTGCGCTGTTACCCAAGCCGCTTGCTAGAGAGCTCAAGTTATACGTGTTGAGCAAGAATCAGTTGGCTCGACGAGCGTTACTGACGACGGAATTGCCTGCGGATTTAGCGACGATGAAACTTGTTGATGGCACCAATAAAAACGAACTGTTCGCTTGGGGCGAACCAGAGCAGCAAGCTAAGTTTAAAGCATTCTTGGAAAGTCTTGATCAGCCCGGGGCGATGCCGACGCAAACATTGCCCAAGACGTATCCATTGGAAACTTCGGAGTCGACGATTGTGCAGTCCTTATTAGCGACTGAGTTTCCGGAAGCGAAGATTACTGTGGATGTCGATGGTAAGCAATTAACGGTGATTGCTGAGGATGCGATTCATTCTGCGTTGGTACAGCGACTTGAGGCCATTCAGAAGGAATTACCAAAGAGACCGAGTGTACGGCTTGAGACCTACTCGGTGCCGAACATGACAGCATCTGCCTTGAGTACGGCTTTAACACCATTGTTAACCAAGGCGCGTGTGAATGTGGATACGGCAAAGGATCGGTTGTTGATAACGACAGATGAAGCGAACCACAAGGAAATCAAAGAACTGATTGCAGCATTGTCTATGGAGGCTGGGGCAGACAAGCAGAAAGTTGTGGTGGTCTATCCGATCCAGTATGCGTTACCTACTCAGGTTAAGACGGTTGTGGATCAGTTAGTGACTGGCGCAACGACTTTGGCAGACGACAAGCTCAAGCAACTGGCGGTGACAGGTTCGATTGATTCGCATGCGGCGATCAAGGCGACGATCGAGCAAATGGATCGTCCGAGAAGTTCTGATTCCGGCCCGAAGGAGATTCGCAGTTACGATACAAAGAAAACCTATGCGTCCTATTTGTTGCCGTTGTTGCAGAAGCTTTGGCCGGATGTGGAGTTGGCAGTCGACTCGACTACGAATCGAATTTTGGCGACTGGAAGCAAGCCGGAGTTGGACCGTATCGGGGAGGCTCTAGACCGACTGATTGCTGCTCCGGATGGATCGCCTCAAAGTGTAAAGACATATTCGGTTCCTTCGGGTGATATGACTTCCCTAGGTGTGATCTTGGCTCAACTTGCGCCGCAGGCACTGATCAGTCCGGATGTAACCAGTCGGACATTAACTGTGTTTGCAAGTGACGAGCAGCACGCACGGGTAGCACAAGCTGTTGAGCAAGTTTCCAAGGCAGCGCAGACGGCGAAATCACCGTCGACTTATACCGTCAAACCGGGGCAGGTAACCGCGGTTCAGACAGCTTTGACGACTTTATTTCCCACCGTGACGTTTTCTTCGGTTCCAGCGACTGGGCAAATCATAGCTGTAGCTACTGAAGAGCAGCAGCAGAAGATCCTTCAGGTAGTGGAGTTGCTCACGAAGAAGGGGACTCAGGTCGATGGAGTGCCGTCAGACGCCAATAAGGAGATTCGAAGTTTCGATACCAAGAAGACGTATGCGAGTTATTTGTTACCGCTGCTGCAGAAGCTCTATCCGGACATGGAGTTAGCCGCAGATACGACCACGAATCGTATTTTGGCGACAGGTAATAAAGACGAACTGGAGAGACTGAGCGTATCGTTAGATCGACTGATTTCCTCACCGGAAGGTATCCCGCAGACAGTTAAGACCTACGCGGTACCAGCGGGGGATTTAACAACGCTCTCAACGATGTTAGCTCAGATAGCACCACAAGCGGTGTTGAGTCCAGACTTGGTTTCTCGAACCCTTACGGTGTATGCGAACGAAGAGCAACAGCAGCGGGTAGCACAAGCTGTAGAGCAGGTTGGCAAGACGGCTGCAAACGCTAAGTTACCAGCGACTTATTCGGTCAAGCCAACGCAGGTTACGGCGGTTCAGACTGCGTTGATCAGTTTATTCCCAACGGCAAGTGTAGCATCAGTGCCAACAAGTGGTCAGTTGATCGTAGTGGCGCCGGGAGAGATGCAATCGCAGATTTCCAAAGTGATCGCGATGATGGAGGGCAATGGTGCAGCTGGAGAGAAGACGATACGTGTATTTCGATTGAATCCAGATCAGGTCGATGTGACCGCGTTGATGGCAACCTTGACCTCTACTGTTCCGTCGAACATTCAATTGGATCCGAATACACGTAATCAAACGATTACAGCGATCGGGACCACTGAAGAACTGGACTTGGTTGCAAGGAAGATCGAAGAG
Source organism: uncultured Pirellula sp. (assembly GCA_964483385.1). Classification (GTDB taxonomy): domain Bacteria; phylum Planctomycetota; class Planctomycetia; order Pirellulales; family Pirellulaceae; genus JBKCUI01. The sequence continues at coordinate 18,233 of CAZACJ010000034.1, forward strand.
ATTCAGCAGCAGATGCCTCCCCCCGAGCCAACGGCTTCCGTGGTTTATCCATTGCAGTATGGAAATCCAGTTTCTGCTTATACGATTCTCTCCGCGATGTTGCCAAAGGCGACGGTGGTGTATGACACAACGGGCAAATCGGTGGCGGTTACGGCGAAGCTTGGCGAGCATGAGCGGGTTCGAGAAGTTCTCAAGTCTTTTGATGCTCCTCGAAATGAGACCTCCACAACGAGGGTCTATCGTTTGAAACAACCCAACGCTTATGGACTAGCAACAGTGCTCACAGCGCAGTTTCCCACGGCAAGTATTTTTGGTGGCCGTGAGGATGGAACTTTGATCGCTACCGCGAATCCGGAGCAACACAATCGGATAGAAGAGTTGGTTCGGGAGATTGATGTAGGGGCGATGGAAATCCTTACAAAAGTTTTCCAAATTCAGCGAGCGGATGCGACTACCTTGAGAGCTGCGATAGCGGCGAGCTCTACCAAAGTCACAGCGACTGCAGATCTGACCACGAATAGCTTGATCGTCACGGCACCGAGCGAGGAGATGCAACGCGTGGAGCAAGTCGTTCAGGAGATCGACGTCGCGGAGGGTGGTGGGAAATCGACCAAGTACTATTCATTGCAGACGGCCGAACCATTGCCGCTCGCAAGGGCTTTGAGCGAGAGTTTTCCTAAGGCAAAGATATCGCCAGACGCGACCAATGGCGGGATTTATGTGACGGCGAACGCGGCTGAACATGAATCTTTGGGGCTGTTGGTTGAAGACATCAACGCACAGCCGGGGCGGACACCGACCATGAAGTCTTTCGTGATGCAATACGCTGGACCTGACATCGTCGCCAGGGCCGTGATAGGCGCACTGGGTTCTCGCACGACTGCTGGGGTAAGTTTTAATCGCGATACAAGAACTGTATTTGCGATCGGTAGTCCGCAGGAGTTGGCAACCATAGAGCAGATGGTCAAGATGATGGACAATCCGGGTGCAAAAGATAGCGCCCGGCGGATGGAGATATTCTCCCTTCAAGGAGTGGATGGACGTTCGCTGGAGAATGCGATTGAAAGTCTATTCCGAGATACTTCCGGGGCTTACGTTCAATATGACAATGTCAATGAACAGTTGCTCGTCACCGGTAGTAGTTCTCAGATCACGATGGTCGCTGAGGCGATCAAGAAGTTGGCTCCGCCGCGGCGGCAGTTAGAGATCTTTAATTTAGAAACTGCTGATCCATATTCATTGAAAACAGCTGCGGACGCTTTGTTTGAAGATGAGCCGAGTCAAACGGCTCCGAGTATTTCCGTCGATTCCAGCCAACAGCAAATGATCGTGCGAGCGACGGCTGAGCAGTTGGAGGCGATCAAGGAGTTGATGGTTCGTTTCGGTGAGCAACCAGATAAATCTGGTATGTTATCAAGGCCATCGGGTAAGGAAGGAGCAGCGATCCGCAGTCCGGCGAACCGGTCAGAGGCAGTTTTCGGAAGCAGTGGTCGATTGAGAATGGTTCCGATCCATCGAAATCCAAAGGTTTTGCTGGATGATATCGAGCGATTATGGCCATTGATTCGATCGAATCCGATCCAAGTTGTTGATCCTAAGGATTTCGTGAAACCGCAGGTCGATCAGAAGCAGCCGGCTGATCAGCAGCAGTCAGGTGCATTCTTGCCATCTTTGCCAGGCACCAGCAAGCTCTCTACTGGGAAGTTAGTCTCAGCGCAAGATTCATCGCTTCGAAATGGGACTCCATTGCGCGGTGATGGTGCGCAAGGTCACGTCGCGCAGGGGGATGTCGCAGGGGGTGATACGCCACGAACGGAGCCTCCTATCGTAGTGGTCACTGGAGACGGCCAGTGGACGCTTGCGTCGGATGATCCAGAAGCATTAGATGCGTTGGAACGATTGCTTTCGACGCTGTTGAATCCGACGATGGAGCCGTTTGCTACTGCAGGGAATTTTTCGGTTTACATTTTGCGTCATGCAGATGCGAAGCAATTGCGAGAATTACTCAACGAGTTGTTCAGGTCAGGTGAGCGACGGGGCAGTACAGCAGGCAGTTCCGGAATAAGTTCGTCTGCGGCTGAGTCTTTTCAACGTTTGAAGATCGTTGCCGATACTAGAACGAATGCGCTGGTGATAGGTGGCAATCGTGCAGATCGGAGGGTGATCGAAGAGTTGCTGGGCGTGTTTGATTCCAAGGACTTGATTGATCGATTACAACAGATAACACCTATTATTATTCCTGTGACGAGTGCGAGCGCCGAGACTGTCTCGAAGTTGGTGGAGGATGTGTACAAGTCGCAGTTGAGAGCTGGCGCTGGTCGTGACCCATTGGACATTCCAGAGGGTGTCTCCACCGAAGTTGCAACCATTTTGCAGCAGATCAATGCGCAGTCCTCTGGACCATTACTGACAATGTCGGTCGATGAGCAATCCAATTTGATTGTCTTGCGTGGCCCGAAGGATTTAACGGAGGAGGTGCGGTCGTTTATCGACAAGATTGATCAGCAATCGGCGGATGCTCCTTCGCGTCGCATTCAAGTCCTAAAGCTTGAATCAACGAATTCGAAGAACTTAGAGAAGGCTCTTAAGATTCTTAGTGGGAAGTAGTCCAGGAGGCAAAGACTTCTTCGGCGGCTTGAATGGTACGATCGATGTGATCGGTTGTATGAGTTCGGGAGAAGAAGAGTGCCTCGAATTGGCTGCAGGGCATGTAGATACCTCGTTCGATTAGTCCCCAGAAGTACTTTGCGAAGAGTTTTCTGTCGGAGCGATCGGCGGAGGGCCAATCGACGATGGGGTTGGGGTTGAAGAAGAGAGTCATCATGCTTCCGACACGTTGCATTTGGGTGGTGATGCCGTGTTTGGTGGCTACTCGTTGCAAGCCATCGCCGAGTCGTTTTCCGAGCGATTCTAGATAATCGTAAGGAGGTTCATCTCGAAGCAGTTCGAGTGTTCTCGCACCGGCCGCTGTCGCGAGGGGGTTACCGGAAAGTGTTCCCGCTTGATAGACCTTCCCGGCAGGCATGACTTGGTCCATGATTTCTGCTTTACCGCCGTATGCAGCTAGAGGAAGTCCGCCACCGACGATTTTTCCAAGGGTTGTCATGTCAGGTTGAATTCCGAAGAGTTGTTGAGCGCCGCCATAGGCGACTCGGAACCCGGTCATGACTTCGTCGAAGATTAAGATCACGCCGTGGCGGAGTGTTTCAGTACGGAGGGTTTGCAAGAAGTTTTGTGTTGGGATAACGGTTCCCATGTTGCCGACGATGGGTTCGAGAATAACAGCTGCGATCGACTTGCCGTGTTCATTCAAGACCTTGCAGAGCATTTCGGGATCGTTGTAGTTCAAAACGATTGTGTCGTTGGAGGTACCGCTGGTGACTCCGGGGGAATCTGGAACGCCAAGGGTAGCGGCGGCAGATCCAGCGGAGACGAGAAGGGAGTCTACGTGTCCGTGGTAGCAACCGGAGAACTTGATGATTTTATCGCGACCGGTGCATCCGCGTGCGACTCGGATTGCGCTCATGGTCGCTTCGGTACCGGAACTAACCAGCCGCACCCTTTGCATGCTTGGAAAAGCGTGCAAGATCAATTCAGCGATTCGGGATTCGTTTTCGGTCGGAGCGCCGTAGGATGTGCCGCGCTGTACCGCTTGGATGATTGCATCGATCACACGTGGTTCGGCATGTCCGAGGATCATCGGGCCCCACGATCCGATGTAGTCGATGAAGCGGTTTCCGTCGACATCGTACAAAAAAGGGCCTTGGGCGCGTTCGATGAACAGCGGGTGTCCGCCGACAGCACCGAAGGCGCGGGCAGGGGAATTGACCCCGCCTGGAATCAGCTGACGTGCTCGTTCGAAAGCGCTACGGCTCTTGGAAAAATCCATGGTGGTTTGTGGGGGTAGAGAGTTAATTAGTTGCTGTCAGGATTTCGAATCAGAGAATATAATTCTCGCGGGCTTCGACGTTCGTCATTGGATTGATCGCATTGCTGACGAGCGGCAGAATAGTTCTGGTTCATCGTAACAAGTCGGAATGGATCGGGAAAGCGAACTCTCGCGTGAGTCCATGCGTATGAATTTGCTAGACACTTCACCCCTTGCAGGTAGGTAGAGACTTGAACAATCGTTCCTTTGGAATCCGTGCCGTTGTGTTGGCGGCGATTTCGTTACCCATCGTTCCGGTGTTGATGGATTATTTTGGTCCGGAAACCTCGGCGAGGTGGATGTTAGCGAGGGCTGCTAATGAATTCGATCGAGGCAATGTGGTGGAAGCCCAAAAGTTGCTGGAGGGGGCATACGCGAAATCTCAAGAGATTGTCACGGATCGGGATTTCTGGAGGCAGTTTGAGCGCATCGAGTTGAGCGATGAAGCAGGTACAGAAGAATTGTCTCCGACGAAACTTTGGGATGAAATGATTCGTCGAATCGACAATCCGTCCGTTCGGGCGAATGCTGCTTTTGAAATTTCCACGATCTTATCGAATCGACGGCAGTTTCAAGCGGCTGTGAACTTGCTCAACGAGCACTTGCCAGCCGCTGCGGATCGCAAGCCCGTTCAGAACAATCAAATCGCCTACATGCGTTCCCTTGCGGGGAGCGATCTTGAAGTGGCGCTTGATGAGATTGATCGAGCTCTGAAATCTCAGCAGAATGAGTCGTTCCTCGACACGAAGGCATGGGTCCTGCATGGCTTGGGCCGTCACGAGGAGGCGCTCGAAGTGATCGACGAAGCTCTCAAGGAAATGGAATCGACTTGGCGATCCAATACGAAGTTGGACAAGTATCTAACACGAATGCAGGAGATTGAAAAGTCGATTGAGGAGGAAGCTGCCGCAACAAAAGTTAAGCAGCAAGAGCAGGAGGCAAGTCAGGCCACTGGGCAAGATGATTCCGAGGAGAAGCAAGAGTTGTCAGGTTTTCGCGTAACGAGTGCTAATGGGGCTTATCTGCTCAACAGTGAGTTTCCGGAAGTGGAGCGGGCGATGCCTGCGTTGTTGGATGTGCTTGCGACGATGCGATATCATCGGATGCGTATTTGTGAAGCTTTGAAGAAGGAGGACGAAGCTGCGAGAGAGGGGCGGTGGTTGAGAGAGTTTTCTACGAAGGGGGATACCGAGCACTTTTAAAGTGCTGCATGCTTGCGAGTTTGATTCTGTAGAGCTTGGTTATAGATCGTCAGCAGCCGATCCGTTACGTTTGCAGGATTGCAAAGTGCGGATACGTTTTTCTGAGCGCTGTGGGCGAAGTTGTTGCGTTGGGATTGGTTGCAGATCAATTGGTTCAGTGCATTGGACAATTGATTAACATTTCCGCGTTGAAAGACCCATCCGTCGATTTGGTTGCGAACCAGTTCTTTCATTCCTCCTGCGTCGCTGACAACGGGGCAGACGCCGACAGAGCAAGCCTCGATCAGTGCACGGCCTAACCCTTCGCTTCGAGAGGGCATGACAAACAGATCCATGGCGCGCATTGCGCTGACAGCGTGTTTGAGTTCGCCGGTCGTAATTATGCGGTTTCGCACGGGACTGGATTCGATGAGTTGAGCGATTTTTTTATCGACGATGGACCCGATAACCACCAACTTCCAAGGTAGGTGCTTGGGGAGGTTTTCGACCGCTTGGATCAACAGATCGGTACCTTTGATTTTGCGGATTGTTCCAACACAGCCAATGAGGATTTCTTCGGGAAGGACATCCCAATCGCGTCGCCATTCTTCGGGTGATTTGGGAGAGTGGAAGTCCCACATGGTGTTGTAGGTGACGGAACATTTTTCAGCAGGTATCCCAGCTTGAAGCATCGCATCGCGAACAGCTTTGGACTCGCAAGCGTGCATTGCAACGCGCCGAGACAGGTAGGTGATCCAGTCGGAGGGGTCCCATCGATTCGGGACGCGAGTGATACCTCGGAAGGAGACGATCTTCGGGGCTGATTTATGGTTCCAAGTTGCGAAGAGAGTCCAAGCTAGGGAATCTGGGAGGAAGGCATGGATCAGATCCGGGCGAAAGTCATCAACGATTTCGCCGACCGAACGAATTGCATGTCGGCAGATTTTTTTCCTTCCTGAGATATTGATAGTTTTTTGTTTGGGTGCGAAAGAATCGGGGAGTTGGTCGTGAGTATTGAAAGAACTGCTGGAGTTACAGGAGACGAGTTCGATGTTGCGACGGCATAATTCCCTTACGATTGGAGCGGGTGCATGCAGTAAGAGTAGTCTCATCGGTGCATCGATGGTGGAAGTCAGTTTGGGAGTTAAGCGATGGATTTCCGGGGAAAGGCGATCCGATTTTTTAAGGGGTAGGATAGAGCAAGACTTGGCAAGCGAGCCATAGCATCCAAAGACTCCAGACAGCCAGGCAGAGGGTTGCGAGCCAAAGTCTTTTATTCATCTTGTCGTCCCAGGGGTTCAAATTTGGGTTCGAAGGCATCTTCGAAATCAAATTGGTCATCAAAATCTTCTCTCCTGTCGGACTTGCTTTTTCGCATTTCCCGAATGCGTATCAAATTATAGACGATTTCCCCGAAGTCGCCGGTTGTGTGGATTCCCCAGTTATTCAAAACGGTCTTCGCCATGTAACCGTACTGTTCCAAGGCGTATTCTCGGATGGCTTGACAGAGTTGCTGACCGGTTAAATGGTGGTCGGATTGACCTTCGTCGTTTTCGTTTTCACCGGTGTACGAGGGCATCTTCATCACCCGCTGCGCATAGGCAAGGCTTTCGCGGATGAACTGGTAGGCATCGATGTGATAACGACGGTCTTGTTTGAGCAATTCCACCATTGCAATTACGTGATCATTCATGAGAGCTCGGCTCCTCGCTTGATAACAGATAAGCAATCGCTGAGAGTCATTAAAACACGGCGGTTGTCTTCGGTGGCGACGAGCATTTGTTGAGCGAGCAGCTCAACAGAGATCACACGTGCTTTTCCGTCGCGAGTGAGAATTTCGCTACCAGGGGGAGGAATTTCTTTGGCTAGTTCTTCATAGTGATCTTGTTCGTATCTCAGGCAGCATTTCAGTCGTCCGCAACGCCCGGAGATCTTGTTTGGATCGAGGGTTGCTTTTTGCAGTTTGGCCATGCGCATGCTAACTGGTGGCATTTCGTTGAGGTAGGTGTTGCAGCAAAGTGGGTTACCGCAATCGCCGTAATCACCAAGTAACTTCGCTTCGTCTCGGGCCCCGATTTGTCGCATTTCTATGCGTGTATGGTATTTGCTCGCAAGTTTTTTGACTAATTCGCGAAAGTCGATTCGGTCGGTGGCTGTGTAGTAGATAGTGAATTGTTCTCCACCGAGGATTCGTTCGATCTCGATGACTTTCATGGGTAGTCCAAAAGAGTTGATAATGGCTTGAACGTCGGTCGCGTCCGAGATCGTTTGCTCTGATTGACGTTTGAACGCGGCCAAATCTTCGGAGGAAGCCACGCGTTGGATCGTTCCATTTCCTAGCTTTTGAATCGATGAAAGATTTGCGTTGGTGATTGGACAAAGAACTTCGCCGAGTTCCAAGCCACGTTGTGTGCGTGCAACGACTTTTTCGCCGCGCGAGTGCGATGCGCGGGAGTTCATAGCGTAGAGAACACGATGGAGTCCACATCGCACGACGAAGCGGTCGGCGGCAACGGAGTCCCGAGCTGTTTCTGCTTCCACGTTAGCCTCCACTTGCGAGCACTTGATCATCGTTCAGACGATTGAACACTATTTCGGCTAGGTCTTCCGGGGGCATGGATCCACCTTGCAGGATCATCTCGGGATTCTCGGGAGCTTCGTAAGGCGCGGAGATGCCGGTGAAGTTTGGTATTTTTCCCTCGCGAGCTTGACGGTAGAGTCCTTTCGGGTCTCTTTGTTCACAGACTTCGATTGGGGTGTCGACAAAAATTTCGTAGAATCGAAGGGAGCCTGTGGATTCAATTTGTTTGCGAACCAGATTCCGGTCTTGGCGATAGGGACTGACGAAAGCGGTCAAGCAAATTAACCCTGCGGACGCGAGCAATTGAGCCACGGAGCCGACCCGGCGGATGTTTTCCTCGCGGTCTTCTGCGGAGAAACCCAGCCCGAAACGCTTTGCGAACGCTTCACCGTAGGTTTCAACCAATAGGTTTGGTGTTGCGCACAGTCCGTGACGGATGTTATCACCGTCTAGGAGGAAGCTCGGTCGACTGTGCTTGTAAAGAAGTTGATCGAGCGCATTGGCAACGGTCGATTTCCCGGAGCCACTTAGCCCGGTGAACCAGAGAACACAACCCATTTGTCCCATGAGTAATGCGCGGTTTTCTAGTGAAACGGCATGTGGGTGCCAAACGACTTGTGGATTATTGTCCGAGTTCATTGCTCAAGCCTTCCAAGGTGTCCGCGTTTCTGCCCTGCGCGATCAGGGAGCCAATCCGAGTGCATGCTTGATGCGATGAAGGGTATTGGACTCGGATGCGGTGCTGGCAAACCAACCGAGTACTCCGCCGCTGACGCCGGCAACCTCTTCCATCTCTGCGATAAGTCCTTCTTTTAGCTTGCGACTTTCACTTCCGAGTACACCGCTGAAGAGTGCGTTCGCGCAAACTTCCCAGGCTTCGAGCATTTGGGGAGTGGGGCGATTGGCAAGCCAATGTTCGAGTAGTTGTGAGGCTTCAGATCCAGATTTGACATGCTTGCTGGCGATAGCTCTCACCGCTACGGCTTCTTTCGAATCGGCTGTTCCGTCTGCCCAAGCGATGGCGATCAGAGGGAAGACGCGAACTGCGGAAACCGCGCCTGGGGTAACTCCCAAGCGATGCATTGCCGCGAGGGCGTGTTGGTCTTGGATCCCGCTGGCTTCCCCTAGCTTTTGAATTGCTTGCTCTTCGGAGAGCTTTTCCTGGAGCCCTTGGAGCAGGCGTTGATCGAGGTCAGAAAAAAAGGCGTTTTCTAATGACTGGCATCGCTTCTGAAATGCATCGGCATCGGACATAGGTAGATCCATTCCGTCGAGGGGGGAGGAGCTGGTTGGTTTTCCAGGAGCCTGAAGGCCCATTTCACTGTGTTATAAGTATAGCTGTATCTTTTCTAAAAGGTCAGGGGGGAAACAATTCATTGGAATCTCGACTCTTCAACGCTTGACAAATCCCTCTATGTCCCCATAAGACTAGACCCCATGCGGCGAGCCCCAGAAAGGGAGGGCTTTGCCTCCCCACATCGAACGATCCTTTTCCACTCCAGAAACATTAGAAAAGCTGCTATGAGTCACTTGGCCGAGCCATCGACGGTACCTCGAACGATGTTCCAAAAGATTTGGGACAAGCATGTTGTGCATCATGAGGCGGGCAAGCAAGCAATCTTGTACATCGACTTGCATCTTGTCCATGAAGTGACCAGTGCACAGGCTTTTGAGGGTTTACGATTAGCGGGTCGTCAAGTGCGTCGGCCGGCGCGCACTGTTGCAACTCCTGACCACAACGTACCGACGACTGATCGTGGCTTGCCAATCGCGGATCCGATAGCCAAGCAGCAGGTTGATACGTTGCGGAACAACTGCAAAGAGTTTGGTATCCGGCTTTACGACTTGAACGATGTGAATCAGGGGATTGTGCACATTATTGGACCTGAGTTGGGTTACACACAGCCTGGGATGACGATTGTCTGTGGCGATTCTCATACAGCGACGCATGGTGCTTTTGGAGCTTTGGCCTTTGGAATCGGAACGAGTGAAGTCGAGCATGTTTTGGCAACGCAAACGCTACTGCAGTATCTTCCAAAGACCTATGAGTTGCGGGTCGATGGGAAATTGGCTCCGGGCGTAACTGCCAAGGACCTGATTTTGTACTTGATCGGTAAGTTAACGACTTCGGGTGGGACGGGATATGTGTTGGAATACACGGGAGAGGTGATACGCAATCTCTCGATGGAAGAGCGAATGACGGTATGCAACATGTCGATCGAAGCCGGGGCGCGTGCGGGGATGATTGCTCCGGATCAGAAGACCTTTGATTACTTGAGAGGTCGACCTTTTGCGCCTAAGGATTTCGATCGCGCCGTTTCTGTCTGGAAAGACTTACCGTCTGACCCTGGGGCGAAATACGATTCGGTTGCAGTGTATCAAGGCAAGGACATTGAGCCGCAGATTACTTGGGGTACGAATCCGGGCCAAGTGATTTCAGTGACGACACCGATTCCATCACCGGTGGACTTTGCGGATGAGACCGAACGAAAATCGACTGCGAGTGCATTGGAGTATATGGGGTTGAAGGCCGGAGTGCGGCTGACGGAAGTTCCAATCGAACGTGTCTTCATCGGTTCATGTACTAATGCACGTATTGAAGATTTGCGTGCGGCGGCCCAGGTTGTCAAAGGGTATCGTGTGTCGAGTAAGGTTCACGCGATGGTGGTACCAGGCAGTGGACAAGTGAAGCGGCAGGCCGAGAGTGAGGGATTGGATCGAGTATTCAAAGAGGCCGGTTTTGACTGGCGAGAAGCAGGATGCAGTATGTGTCTGGCGATGAACCCCGATCGACTGGCACCTGGTGAGCGTTGTGCTTCGACATCAAACCGAAACTTCGAAGGTCGTCAGGGCAAGGGAGGTCGAACTCACTTGGTCTCTCCAGCGATGGCAGCGGCAGCTGCGATAGAAGGGCGATTTACCGACATCCGCGACTGGAATTATCGTCAAGCGTAGGTACTTACATTCAGCGACAACGGCCATGGTGGGGTTTTAGCAAATGCGCCTTGGCTATCATATCGAAGCGATCCGATCGACCTGCGATCGCTTGGTGTTTCTCGGGACAGCAAGTAGTAACAAACAAGAGATAGGTTTACGAGCAGTATGAGACCATTTACAAAAGTCACTGGGGTGTTGGCACCTATGGATCGAGCCAACGTTGACACGGATCAGATCATTCCGAAGCAGTTTCTCAAGCGTATTGAGCGATCTGGTTTTGGGCAGTATTTGTTTTTCGATTGGCGGTTTTTGGAAAGCGGGGAGCCGAACCCAGAGTTCGAGTTGAATCTTCCGCGTAATGCAAATGCCGAAGTTCTTTTGGCTCGTCGCAATTTTGGAAGCGGATCTTCGCGCGAGCATGCGGTTTGGGCGATTGAGGATTTTGGGATTCGTGCGGTGATAGCACCGTCGTTCGCAGACATTTTCTACAACAACTGCTTCAAGAATGGTGTCTTGCCCATCGCATTGTCGGAAGAGCAAGTCGAAGAGTTGTTCAGACGTGCCGGTTCCGTTTCTCAATACAAGCTCACCGTGGATCTCGAGCAAAACCTTGTGTTTGATGATCAGGGCTTTAAGGCATCGTTTACGGTTGAACCATTTCGTCGGCATTGTCTCTTACACGGTCTCGACGACATCGGTCTGACGCTTGAACATGAGGCCAAAATTACGGCGTATGAGCAAGCCAATCCAGCGTTATCTTAATTGCGGGATGCTCGAGGGTGATTAGCTCCGTGGGCATCTAGAGGAGGGTGTTGGTATGTCGATGATCACAGAGAACAACCGGTGGAAAGTCGTCATTACCGATTTGATCGTTGAGCCATTGGAGTATGAGCGTGACGTTTTGCGCGAGGTGGCCGATGTGTACGCCTTGGATGCTATGCAGGAGTCCGAGTTGGTCGGCAAGATTGAAGATGCCGATGCGATTATGGTCTACCACTACTTTCGTTTCACAAGGGCCTCGATTGATCGCTTGGAGAATTGCAAGCTGATTGTAAGGCCGGGGGTTGGATATGACGGGATCGACATCGCAGCAGCGGCGGCGCGTGGCATTCCGGTTTGCAACGTACCAGATTACGGAACGGAGGAGGTGGCCGATTCCGCGTTGGGGATGGCGTTGTGTTTGTCTCGCGGAACGCACTTCTTGAACAGTCGATTGAAACGGGGAATTGGAGCTTGGAATGTAGACCAAGGAGCGCCGATTCCGAGGTTGCGAGGACGGACTTTTGGGATCATCGGTTGTGGGCGGATCGGCTCGGCCGCGGCTCTACGAGCGAAGGCTTTCGGGTTCGATGTTTTGTTTTACGATCCTCATCTTCGCGATGGAGTCGATAAAGCATTGGGGGTTCGTCGTGTCGACAGTTTGGGTGAGTTGTTGTGTCAATCTGCGATTGTAAGTTTGCATTGCCCGTTGACACCGCAGACGCGGGGATTGATCGGTGAAGCAGAGATTGCGCAGATGCCTAAAGGCTCGGTTTTGATCAATACCGCGCGGGGAGGAGTGGTCGACACGATGGCCGTGATTCGAGCTTTAGAAATGGGGCATCTCTACGGGGCGGGTATCGATGTTCTTGAAGTCGAACCACCTCCTAGCGATAGTCCCATTTTGCAAGCTTGGCGGGATCCTACGCATCCGGCGCACGATCGATTATTGCTAAATCCTCACACCGCCTTTTATTGTGAGGAGGGGTGCGAAGAGTTCCGGCGAAAGGGAGCCATGGAAATTCTCAGGGCTTATCGCGGAGAAGCGTTGCGCAACCGAGTCAACTAGAGATTATGGTTATTCAGGACATTTCGTGGGTGAAACATATCAGTCCTGCTCGTGCTCAGTGAAACGGTGCTCGTACCTGTGCCTGTAATCGTGCTCGTCATCGAAATCGAAACTGTCTTGTCGCAAACCAATTGAGGACGATCACGAGAATCCAAAAACAGCCGAGCAGATTTTGGCATGAAGATGGGGGCGTGAAGATAAAAAACCAGGGGGCATTGCAATGCGCGAGTCATGCGGATGCGCATCGAGAAAGGATGGTGATTCCTCTGCGATTCGCAAGTGCGAGAGTACGAGGTCGATCGAGCAGAATGGTTTTACCTGCTTCGATTGCGATTGCCGTTCCACCGGCTTGTGCTAGCCGATCGATCGTCAATGGGCCGATAGTTGGTAGATCAAAGCGCATGTCCTGCTGTGGTTTGGCTACTTTCACGAGGGTCCATCCGCCTACAGGACACAATTTTCCAGTTCGTTCGATGCATGCATCGGTTCCTTCGATTGCTTCGACGGCTAGGACGCTGCGATTTTTCACTGTGATAGATTGCCCAATATCAAGTCCGCCGATGTTTTTGGCGATGTTCCAACCGAATTCGATGTCTGCAAGTTCGGTGGCTTTGGGTTTGCGGCGTGTAAGCACGCCGGCTTCTGCAATTAATTCGGTGGCATAGTCCGTTCCGGGAACGACTTGCATCCCTTTGCGCTGAAAGGACCGTACGATGGCACCGAGCAAAGTGTCGTCGGTAGTGTTTTCTTTTCTCGAAAGAAACGAGGGAATAAAGGTGCGAATGCATTCAGTGTCTGGGGCATGCGTCCAGAGCAGTGACCCGTGATAGAGAATACGATCTTTGAAAAGTTTGCCAGCGAGGCAGACTTTTGTGACACCATGCGATTGGAAGAATCTCTGCATTCGCCCGAGCTTGCATACGCCGAACCATTCGATTGCATCTGCGGAGTTCCCAATTGCTTCATCGGCGTGGGAGTGGATAGCAGCAACAACGGTTTTATGTCCACCGCGTTGAAGTGCTTGGAGAACTTGGAGCGGGTATTCACCCCAGCCAGCAACAAGCCCGAAGACTTCCGTTTGAGTATTTTCGGGGCGGTAGAGGCGAAGTGAGTGCTCGAGCGCTGTACCTTGTGCAGCGCTATCTTCGAGAGATGGTTTTGAGGTGGTGGTAGGGCAAGCGCTCATCAGCCTGCTTTCTCGTGCGCAGTTGCGGTTAGTTGTTTTGCTTGTAGTTCCGCAATAGTTGCCTCGAGACGCTTGATGGTTTTCCGCATCTCTGGGAGTTTATTTTCCATTGCCCATAGTTGGGCTTGTTCGAATCGAGTTTTGGCGGGACTACCTAACATGATTTGATCGGGCAGGACATCGGATGCGATGCCAGCTTGTGCTCCGACTTGGGTACGGTCGCCGATGTGGGTGTGATCTTTTACGCCGACTTGTCCGGCGAGGACGACGTAATCACCAGTGCTTGCGCTGCCGGCTATACCAACGTGAGCGCAGATTAGATTATGTTTGCCGATCGAGCAGTTGTGGGCGATTTGGACGAAGTTATCGATTTTGGTTCCCTCACCGACTCGCGTTGCGCCGTATGTGCCGCGATCGATCGCGCTGTTTGCGCCGACTTCGACGTCGGATTCAATTTCCACCCAACCGAGTTGTGAAGCGGGTTGGTGTGTACCGTTGACAAATCGGTAACCGAAACCGTGTGCGCCAACGACAGTGTTTGCGTGCAGGATAACGCGATCACCAAGGATTGTTCCGGGGTAGAGGACCACGCCGGGAAATAGTTGGCAGTTCTTACCGATCTTGCACCCGGGCATGAGGGTCACTCCACGGTGCAAGTGACAGCCTTGACCTACGGTGCAATCCGAGTCGATAGAGACAAATGCGTCGATAAAAGACTCTGGACTAACTGTGGCACTCGAGTGAATTTGTGCGGTCGGGTGGACCCCGTAAGGGCGTTCAATGAGGGAGTTGGGCTGGAAAACGGCGCAAGCTTTTGCGAAAGCTTCGTGGGGATTCGCCACGATGATTTGGGGTATCGAGAGACCTGGTAATCGTTCGGGAGTGATTACCGCGACCGCTCGGGTGCTTGCGAGCTTCTCAGCGTGTTTGCGATTGTCGACGAGTGTGACGCTTCCCTCAATGGCTTGTGTAAGTGGCAATGCACTGGTGATAAGGAGGGTAGGGAGCTCGACGATATTGGTTCCGGCAACTAGTTCCCCTTGGACTTGTGTCGCGAGTTCGTTGAGTTCGATAGCAACCATTCTCGAGTCCTTTCGTCGGTTTGCGTGAAAATTCTATTTCCCGAGTTTGCTTTAGTGTGTACATCTGCCAGTGTTGTGGACCGTACCTGTTCCTTGAAGGGCCCTCGACTAAAGCGAACTTTAGTGTAGCTTTCCCAAGCTCTCTAGATCAACAGAGATTCGCCCGTGGATCGAAGGGGGGGGAATTGGCATGGTAAGGGAGGGGGAAAATTGGTACTTTTCCGTCAATCTGCAATCGTGCATTTTGGGTATTTGTCGAGTCATTTCACGCGGACGGATAGTTTTTCTATGGCACTGGCCATTCCCAAGGCGGCGATTCTTAGCATGGTCGGGCCGATCGCGCTGTTGCTGACCGGTTATCTGGGTTGGCGATTTTATGGAGCCAAGGCTCTCGATACGAAGTATTACGCGCTTCGCAAGGAGAATATCCACATCAGCGATCGTCCATCTTGGTTACGAAGTGATGTGGTTTCTGAGGTTTTTACCGAAAGTGGTCTAGAGCGGATGAGTTTGCTCGACGATCAGACTTCGGCTGTGATAGCCAAGGCGTTTGATTCGCACCCGTGGGTTCGCAAGACCCATCGCGTGCAGCGTATGGCAGCCGGTCAGATCATAATTAATTTGGAGTTTCGCCAGCCGATTGCCATGGTGCACTGCGTTGCGGGTGGGGATTCTGCGTCTGGGGAGGCGTCGCAGCCAGAGCAATTCGGTGATGTTGCTAAGCAGTCAGGTAGTGAAACAGAGCAAGAGAGTTTTTTGCCGGTGGACACGGAAGGGGTGTTGTTACCTACTAAGGATTTTACTCAGGCCGATATCGCAAACTATTTATTGATTTACGCACAAGGAGTGAGAGCTTCGGATTATCCTCGTGTCGGCATGATGCTTGGGGATGCCCAGATACAGGAAGCGATTTTGCTTGCGAGGCTTGTCGAGCCGTTGCGGGCCAGCGGGCAAATGAAACTCAGCAGTATCTACGTTTATCCCGCAACGATATCTCAGCGATCACGATGGAAGCTTGAGTTGACTACCAAGGGTGGGCCTCGAATTCTGTGGGGTAGTCCTCCGGGCAAAGAGGGGAGCAGTGAGCCGACGGCAAATGCGAAGCTCAAAAGGCTTGTTGAGCTAGCGTTAGATCCCAAAGTATGGGGTAAAACCGAGATTGATTTGACAGGCGGTGCTCGCTGATATTTGGGTGCTAACTTTGACTGGAAGCGTCGCTGTGATTTCTTTTTCGTTGTCCGATTGCAGCGTGTGGTTGCAAAAATCGGATATACTGGGGATCTTCCGAGCGGTAATGCTCGACGAGTGGTTTAGAGCTTGAAAGAAACCGATCGATGAAAGCAGCTTTTATTCGGCAGGCTGGTGGTCCTGAGTGCATCGAGTATGGGGACTTGTCCCCCCCTGTTCTTGATAATGATTCGGTGTTGATTCAGGTCAATGCGGTATCAGTGAATCCAATTGATACGTACATTCGTGGTGGTGCTAATTACTGGGAGTTACCTAAACCGTTTGTGATAGGCTGTGATTTTGCTGGGCAGGTAATTGCCACCGGTTCGCATGTGCGCGATGTGCGAATTGGTCAGAGGGTATGGGGTTCGAATCAAGGGTTACTTGGACGGCAAGGAACCTTTGCGCAGCGAGCGGTGATTGATCCTGTTTGGGTATATGCTTCGCCTGATGGGGTTGCGGATACTGATTTAGCGGCGGTGGCGTTGGTGGGGATCACTGCGCATTTGGGATTGTTTGAGCGGGCGCAGTTGCGGCCCGGAGAGACACTGTTTGTGCGTGGTGGAACCGGTGGTGTCGGAGCGATGGTTTTGCAGATGGCCAAGGCGGTGGGAGCCAAGGTGATAACAACGGCGGGGAGTCCTGAAAAAGCGGAGCGTTGTCGAAGTTTGGGGGCGGATCATGTCATTGAGTATCACATGATGGATACTCAGGAAGCATTGAAGTTGCTAGCGCCTCAAGGTGTGGACGTTTATTGGGAGACGCTGCGAGAACCGGATTTCGATGCTGCTGTTGCGGCGATGGCTCCAGGGGGGCGGATGGTTTTAATGGCGGGCAGAGATGCGAGGCCAGCATTTCCTGTGGGTCCATTTTACGTGAAGGGGTGTTCCCTTTTGGGGTTTGCGATGTTCAAGGCGTCTGCGGAATCTCAGAGGCGTGCTGCACAGGACATCAACCACTGGATGGTAAGTGGCAAATTGCAGGCGCAGATTGATCGAATTCTGCCATTGAGTCAGGCTGCCGAAGCTCATCGATTGCAAGAGTCCAACACGTTATCCAAAACGGGTGTCCTGCAAGGAAAAATTGTTTTGAGCGTGGAGCACTAACACAATGTTTTTGCATGGATGGCGAAAATACTTGGACTTGGTGTTTCCTAGGTCGTGTGCATTGTGCCGCAGTCCGGAAGTGGATGATAGGATGGCTATTTTGTGCAGAGATTGTTGCGAGAGCATGCCACCGATATCGCAAGGTTGTTGGAAATGCGGTGCGCCGAGTGCGACAGCGAACGCAATGTTCAATAAAATCGAGCATGGGCCGTTCGATGAGTCGGTTCGCAGTGTAGCGGGTAAGAAGAGAAGCTCGAAAAAGACTTGTAAATTCTGCGAGCACCAAGCTTGGGATTTGAATCGTGTCTTTGCGTACACCATCTATGCTAGCGAGGCAGCGCGAGCGACACGCTTTTGCAAAGACTCCACCCATGAAGCTTTGGCAAAAGCACTCGGGGGAGTGCTCTGTGATTGGCTTGCCGCTAGGGATGATTTTTTGACCATTTGTTACGATTATGTGATTCCGATTCCCCAGCATTGGTTTCGACGGTTGACGCATCGTTATCATCCAGCAAATGTTTTCGCAGAGCAGATCGAAGGTAGGATGGACATTCCTGTTTATCTCGGGGGGCTTCGTCGTTCGCGATGGACATCGAAACAGGGTCTGAAGACCATCAGCGAACGCCGCGATAACATTCGAGGGGCCTTTGAAGTCATGGACCCCAAACGGGTTCAATACAGGAGTTTTTTATTGGTTGATGACGTGATGACGTCGGGCGCCACATTGGCGGATGCGGCGAGGGCGTTGCGTGAAGCAGGTGCGAGGCAGGTTGATGCGGTGGTTTTTGCTAGGGGTGTTAGTGCTGCGAAACAAATCAACGTGGTGAATGCTCCCATTTCTCGGGCTGAAGAATCCTTTGGGGAGTCGAGGGGGGCTAGCGATACCACCGTGAAACACCTGCGTCATCGGTTGCACTGAAGCTTTTTTGAAGCGATTGTGAGTCTCGGCTCGTGCAAAGTGTTCTCGCGAGGGCTTGGAGTTAGGAAATCCCAGTAATTTCCTGGTGAACCGGGCTTGGGGTTCAAGCGTATACGCGCAATCTGAAGAATCGTTATACTGACCCGCCCGAACTTGACGCAGGATGTCCGGTCGAGCATGGTGGTTGCATCTAGAGGGTGTTTGCATCTAGAGGGTGGTGGTTCAGTGTCAAGCAATGGGCTGGCTCGATCACTTTGCGGGTCGGTCAAATTACGAGTCGATTAATTTACGAAGAGAGTGATGACAATGGGCAAGAATGCATCTAGCTCGACGGCGATGATCGAAGCGATCGGATTGTCGAAGTTTTATGGGCCTTTTGCGGCAGCTCGCGAGATTTCCTTTTCCGTCAACAAAGGGGAATTGGTGGCCTTTCTCGGTCCGAATGGGGCCGGTAAGAGTACTACGATGAAGATGTTGACCGGATACCTTTCTCCGAGCGAGGGCTCGGCGAGAATTGCTGGTCATGACATGTTCTCGGATCGGATCGCAGGTTCGCAGCATTTGGGGTATTTACCGGAAAACGGTCCGTTGTACCCAGACATGACGCCTTACAGTTTGTTGAACTTTTTCGCAGATGCGCGTGGGTTAGCAAAAGACTACAAGAAGGGGCGGATTGAGGCTGTCGTGGAGATGTGTGACTTGAAGACCGTATTGCACAAAGCGATCAGCAAGCTATCCAAGGGGTTTCGGCAACGTGTGGGTATGGCGCAAGCTCTGCTGCACGAACCAGACGTCCTGATCTTGGACGAACCTACCGCTGGTTTGGATCCAAATCAGATCCGAGAAGTTCGAAACACGATGCGGAAACTCGGTGAAACCAAGACTATTCTGCTTTCGACGCACATTTTGCAAGAGGTTGAAGCGATGGCCACGCGAGTGATCATGATCAATGAGGGCCGAAAAGTCTTTGAGGGCTCGGTTGACGATTTGAAGAAAGTCAAGGGAGACTTGACCGATGCATTCCACAAGTTGACTGGTGCTGCGTAAAGCTATTGTGTTGGATGCTTCACAGCATTTCGACATGCTTCGGGTAATTGTTGCTAGTTTGAAACAACAGATCTAAATTTCTATCGGATTGAAGAAGGATATTCCAAAGTGATTGCAAGTGCCTTACTGCGACTGCTATTGCTGGACATCGTCTCATTGGGCGTATTGTTCGCATTGGTATTGCTCTTGGCTCGCGGGCGACGTGTCGCTTATGCGGTTCTCAAGAGAAACTTTTATGGATATTTTTCCAACCCAACAGGCTATGTGTTTCTCTGCTTGTTTGTGTTGCTCACGAGTATGGCGGCGTTTTGGCCGCATGAGTTTTTTAGTTCAAACTTGGGCACATTATCCGAGTTGAACAAGTGGTTTACGTACATCATGCTGTTCTTTATTCCGGCCATTACGATGAGTATTTGGGCGGAGGAGCGACGTCAGGGGACCGATGAGCTATTGTTAACGTTGCCAGCGGCGGATTTTGACATCGTGATTGGTAAATACGTTGCCGCTGCGGCGATTTACACCGTTTCTTTGTTGTTCTCTCAGTTCTCGACGTTTCTCGTTCTGGCATTTTTGACGAACGGAGAAGTGGATACTGGGTTGTTCTTCAGCAATTACGTCGGATACTGGTTGATCGGCTTGGCGATGATCGCCATCGGGATGGTTGCTTCGTTCTTGACCAATAATTTGACAGTCGGCTTTATCTTGGGTGCTCTGTTCAATGCGCCCCTCGCGTTTGCAGCGGCTTCTGACACAATCATCGGTAGAGATTGGGCAAGGGATATCAAAGGGTTTTCCCTAGCCGAGCGTTTTGATGATTTTGGACGTGGTGTGATAAGTCTTTCCGGGTTGGCGTACTTTTTGTTGCTAGCGGCTTTTGGTTTGTATTTGTGTATGATCCTGATCGGCAAGCGACATTGGAACAGCGGTAAGGACGGCAACAAGACCTTAGCGCATTATCTTGTGCGGGCGCTGATGCTTCTGGCTATCGTAGTTGCTGGCAGTATCTTGTTCCGCAATCGCGACAAACGATATGACGTGACGGAGCTGCAGGTTAGTTCATTGTCGAGCGTGACGACGGATATGATCCGCAATTTGGGTAAGGATAGAGACATCGTAGTCGATGCCTTTATTTCGGCGGATATGCCTGAGATGTACGCGAAAACAAAGGTGGAGTTGGTTTCGTTGCTCAAAGAGTTTGAGTCGACGGCGACTTCGTCCGGTGTGCCCATGCAAGTCCGGATTTACGATTCTATTTCTCCTTCGAGTGACGAGGAGAAACAAGCCGAACAGCAGTACGGCATCACACCTCAGACGGTCCGTGTGCGTGAACGCGGGACGCTTTCTGATCAGCCGATATTGCTCGGCGCTGCGTTTCGCAGCGGGTTGCAAAAAGTGGTAATTCCGTTCTTCGAGCCTGGGATTCCCGTTGAGTATGAGTTGGCACGCTCGCTCACGACGGTTGCCAAGTCGGCGCGCAAGAAGTTGGGAGTACTCAAGACGGAGGCAAAGATGATGGGGGGGCTCGATATGAGCACTTTCCGTCAGTCTCCACAGGAACCCATCATCGAAGAGTTAGGCAAAGAGTTCGAATTGGTGGATGTGAATCCGGCTTCGCCTATTGATACGCAACGCCTCGATGTCTTGCTTGCGGTTCAGCCTTCGTCGTTGACCCCCGAGGAAATGGCAAACTTTATCGCGGCGGTTCGGTCGGGATTACCTACTGCAATCTTTGAGGATCCACAATCAGCTATCAATCCAGCGATACCTGGAACTGGTGATCCTAAGCCGCCGATGGGTGGGGGCATGTTTGGTGGTGGGCAACCGCAACCAAAAGGTGAAATTCAGCAACTTTGGGAGTTGCTGGAGATTGATGTTCCTGGGCAACCGAGCCCGATGGGTCTGTATACCCCAGATCTGGCTTGGCAGCAGTACAACCCGTATCCGATTTTAGAGGCGATGCAGCAGTCGACCGACCTTTGGATTTTTATACGCGGGGAAGCTCCTGGTGGAGAAGTTGCGTTTAATCAAGAGAATGAAATCACCAAGGGGCTCAAAGAGTTGATGTTCCTTTTTGGCGGCACACTCAAGCCGAAGAATGGGGCAAAGAATTCTTTCACGCCGCTCGTCTCGACAGGGACTTTTGCAGGCACGATCCCTTTGGCGGAACTTCGATCTATGCAACGCACGACATTGGACCGTGCGACCGAAATTCGCAATCGACGTGGCAAGCCTGTCGGTCCGCAGGTCATCGCCGCAAAGATCGAATCAAAGGAACCGCTGGCTTCTCAAGACGGTTCTAGTGCGGATAGTTCTGAGGGGAGCAAACCGCTGAAGGTTGTTTACGTTTCGGATTTGGACTGCATGTCGGGAGTGTTTGTCGACATTCGTAAAAACCCATCTCAGCTTGAGGATGTCAAGTTCCAGTTTCAGAACATTACTTTCGTGCTGAACGTAATCGATGAGTTGGTCGGTGAGACGAAGTATCCTGCTATTCGCCGACACGTACCGACTTACAGCACGCTCAAGCTTGTTGAGGCTCAAGCCGAGGAGGCTCGACGATTAGAGGCTGAAGAGCAAAGCGCAGCGAATACGAAGTACAACGAGAAAGTTGCAGAGGTTGAAGACGCGAGTGCGAAGGCAAAGCGTCAGTTCAAGGAATCGGTCGATAAGCTGCAGTCTGAAGGAGCGATTGATGCTTCGAAGCAGCAAGAGCTACTGCAACGGTTAACAGAGTATCAGATGAAAGAGGCGCAGTTGGCCAAGAAGCTCGAGATCGAGCAAGAGAAGCTACAGCGTGAGCGAGATCGAAACATTCGCGATGCGCGCCGCCGAGCAGATGATGCGATTCGAAAGATTCAAAACAACTACAAAATGTTGGCGGTATTTATACCACCGATTCCGCCATTGATTGTTGGAATTGTGGTGATGGTCTCGCGTCGCTTGCGAGAACGTGAGGGGATTTCCAAGACACGTTTGCGATAATTGAACGGATCTTAACACTTAAAAACCGAATTTTGAATCATTAAATTAATCACGGAGAGTAACCCTGTGTCTGAATCGGCAAAAACCGGAATACTGGCTGCCGTTGCAGCCGTCACCTCGCTATTGGCTTGGGCTACAACTACCCGCAACTACTCCACGGATGCGGTCAATGCAAAAGCCCGTGTTAATCAAGTTCTCTTTGAGAAGTTTACCGATCCTCTGGATGCGGCTTCGTTGAAGATCGTCAAGTACGATACCGACAAAGAGCAATACGAAGAGTTTGAAGTATCCAAAGATAGTAAGAGTGGTGTATGGTCGATCCCATCGCACGAAAACTATCCTGCGGATGCGAATAAACAGATGAGTGATGCAGCGAACTTGTTCATCGGTTTGAAAATCCTCGATGTGGCGAGCGAGAAACGAGATGAGCACAAGCTTTTCGGCGTTTTGGAGCCAGATAAGGCGAAAGAATCAGAGGGGGGCGAAGGGGTTGGCCAAATGGTTCAGTTCCGGGATTCCAAGGGGGATGTACTCGCTGATTTAATCATCGGTAAGGAAGATGCACAGGATCCCAAAAAACGATTTGTGCGAATCCCATCCGAAGACGTGATCTACATTGCTGAAATTACCCCAACCTCTCTGAGTACGGACTTCAAGCAGTGGATTGAATCGGATTTGCTTAAGCTAAGCGCGAATGATATCGAGACGATCGGTATTCGAAACTATTCCGCTGTGCCAACAGGGAACGGAACCTTGGATTTGATTCCAAATTATGACGCGGATATCACCTATGACATTCGCACAGCAAAATGGACTCCACAGTCGATGACCCTTTTTGCGGAGGGTAAGTCACAGCCTAGAGTATTAGCACCGAACGAAGAGCTAAATGCGACCAAGCTCAACGACATGAAGAGTGCGCTAGACAACTTGAGAATTGCCAACGTATCGAAGAAACCTGCCGGGGTAGCGGCTGACTTGCGTGGTGAGCAGCTTGGCGATGCGACCAAATCGGCCCTTGCACGTCGAGGATTCTTTCCGGTTCGACGTTCAGGCCAACAAGATTTCGAAATCCTGTCAGAAAACGGTGACTTGCAAGTCACCCTTAAGGATGGCGTTCAATATCTATTGAGATTTGGCAAGGGGGCTGGTGTTTCCTTCGAGCCTACCGAGGGGGACGATCCGAATGCACCTGCCGAAGATGGGCAGAAGAAGGTAACCATCAATCGTTTCTTGCTCGTTACAACGCGTGTGGATGAGAGCAAGTTCCCTGAGCCAACGTTGGAGCGGTTGCCAGAGACGGTGGAGGAGCTCAAGGCGATTGAAGCGGCGAAGAAGGCGATTTTGAATCCGGCACCTGCTGTGGAGCCGGCACCTGCTGCTGAACCGGTACCTGCTGTTGAAC
>CAZACJ010000034.1:41738-46677 GCA_964483385.1 uncultured Pirellula sp.
GCTCAAGATAAGTCATCAGATGAGTTGACTGAAGAGGAGTGGAAGGAGCGATTAGAGGCC
This sequence comes from uncultured Pirellula sp., assembly GCA_964483385.1. Taxonomy (GTDB): domain Bacteria; phylum Planctomycetota; class Planctomycetia; order Pirellulales; family Pirellulaceae; genus JBKCUI01. The sequence goes on from CAZACJ010000034.1 coordinate 41,799, forward strand.
GAGAAGGAGCGGATCAACAAGGAGAATCAGCGCAAGCTTGATCAGCGCAAGGATCGGCTTGAGGCCGCCAAGAAGCGGGTGGCCGAGTTGAATGCACGGTTTGCAGAATGGTACTACATTGTCAGTGATGCTGAGTTCCAAAGGCTCAAGATCGAATTAGGAGATCTGATTACTCCAAAGGGAGTTGGTGCTCCGAATGCTCCGAGTTCGGGTTTGCCAAGTGGGCTTCCAGGGCTTAATATTCCGGGATTGTCTGATCGTTAGTCAAATTCCCGACGACGAGTGAGCTCATTTCATGTTAGAAGCGAAGAATACCCAGCGCGCGGTTGTGCGCATTGGGTATGACGGCCGCGTGCACAAGCAGTTTCTTGGCCCGAAGGCGCTTGAGCGTTTTGAAAACGAGTGCAGGGTTCTCAAATATCTTGAGGATCGCGATTGTCCGTTTGTGCCGCGGTTATTGAATTCCGATGCGAAGACGCTTGAGATAACGACCAGCAATTGTGGTGCTCGTGTAGAGCATTTGGGAGAAGCACGGATCAAAGAGATCTTTGATGAGCTTGAAAGTTATGGCGTACGACATGATGACGCGTTCTTGAGGAACATCACTTATCGTAGTACGGACGGTAGATTTTGCATTATTGATTTCGAGTTTTCAACGATACTCGATACCCCAGGTCCGGCGCGAGGATTGGATCCAGAGGCGAAGGATATCGCTGCCTTAGCCCAAGCGATGACGACCAGGGCGCAGGTCTCTTGGAGCGCGATGTCGCATTCGGGGACATTTCGTAGCAATAATGAGGATCGATTCTTAGGGGTGCTTTCTAGCAAGCATGGAGTGCGGTATTTAGGGAAGACTGGCAGCATCGCGACCGATCAGGGGGATGCTGTTTTTGCGGTCGCTGACGGCATGGGGGGAGAGCAATCGGGTGAGTTGGCTGGCAAGATCGCGATTGACGAGCTAACCAGGATGTTGCCCAAAGCGCAATCGCTCAATGATCGATTGTTGCTTGACACGTATCCTCAGATTTTGAAGGAGTTGTTTTGTTCCATCCACAAGGAACTCAACCGTATTGGATTTGACGTTCACTGTCGTAATATGGGTTCGACGTTTACCGTTGTATGGTTGCACGGTAGTTTGGCGATGTTCGCGCATATAGGGGATACGCGACTGTATCGACTTTATCGCGCCGAAGGAGAGAGTACGTATCCGATGAAGATGGTCCAAGTTTCCGAGGATCATACATTTGTGGGATGGTTGCGACGTACGGGGCAGATTAATGAGAGGCAAGCTCGTTTTCATCCCCGAAAAAACGTGCTGTCGCGGGCATTGGGAGCAGGTCATCAGATCATCGAGCCGCAGATTGGGGCATTTGTCGTAACTCCTGGTGAAAAGTTGATTTTATGTTCCGATGGAGTGATTGACGGTTTGTGGGATCATGCGATTCGGGAATTAGTGTGTGAGGCGCCAGAAGATGGTCAAAATGAACCGTTGGCGCAACGATTGGTCATGTCTGCTGTCAGTGAATCGGGACGTGACAATACTACTGCTATCGTTGTCGAGTTGCAGTAGGGCAGTTTTCTGCGAGTTGATAGGGCGTATTTCGCCAAAGAGTCCAGCAGGAGCGGATGGGATCGTGTACCCTTAACCTCTGTGGCCCAGCAGACCGGCTTGTCAATAGGATCTGTTACGAGTTTGGTAAAGTTAAAACTTCAAAGAGTTCGAGGATCTAAGCATGTTACGATCACTTGGTTTGATGTTCGGTTGTCTATTGATGTTCGCTTCTGTTGGCACGGCGCAAGAAGCACCTGCTAACAAGGAAACGCGCAGTCCTGAAACGGCGATGGTCAATCAGTTCATCAAGCAGTTTGAAAAAGCTGAGTTGCCTGCAGAAACGACTGAAAAAATTAAAGCTATGTTTAGCCAGACCGCAAAAGAGGTGGTTGCCAAACGAAAGGAGGTGGGGTTAACAGCTCAGATGCTCAAGTCAAGAACGGAGGCTGGTAACAAGGCACGTGAGGAAGGGAAGAAGCCTAAAGAAGTACGTGAAGTTGCACTGGCGGCAATGAATGCAACGGAAGAGCAGAAAAAGGTTTTGCTCGATACCGAAGATCGGCTTGCAAAAATCAAGGTTGAGATTGGTAAGTTGCTTACCGACGCACAGAAAGAAAAGTTACCCAAACAACTGCAGAACAATTTGAGGGAGCCTAAGAGCGGCAAGAAGAAGTAAGTTTGCTGGGTGGGATCCTGTTCATGCCTCATGAATTTGGGGATTCAGGAAGTATTGTGGGTAAGAGCATAAGAAGGCGGTAGTCCTACCAACGCGACGAATCCGCTTGAAGGGCTAAGAGCCGTTTGCTTCCGTGGCGAGCAAACGCTCGATCCCTTGTGCAATACCGGAAGGGCTTGTGGTGGGAGCATAGCGCTCGATCACGTTGCCCTCTCCGTCGACGAGAAACTTGGTGAAGTTCCATTTGATGCCTTCGCTACCGAGTAGGCCAGGTGCCTGTTTCTTCAAGTAGACGAAAACTGGATCTGCGTCGGGTCCGTTGACTTGGATTTTTGAAAGTACTGGAAAGGTAACGTCGTAGTTGAGCTTGCAGAACTCTTGGATTTGCTCATCGCTTCCGGGTTCCTGACCACCAAATTGATTGCAGGGGAAGGCAAGGAGTTGGAAGCCTTTTGTGGAGTAAGTTCGGTAAAGATGTTCTAGTTGTTTGTATTGAGGGGTGAACCCACAATGGCTAGCGACGTTGACAATCAGAGTTGGGTGTCCTCTTAGCGTTTCGAATTCGAGGAAGGAGCCATCTGGTCGTTTTGCTCGTAGTTGAAACCATTCTTGCGAGGAGTTTGGAAAGAGTTGCTGAGTCATAGGATTGGTAATTGAATTCTGTAGTTGGGATGCATGCTTAGACGGCGGCGACGGAATGAGGGGTGGTGCTACGAAGTTGCAGAGGTTTTAAAGCATCGATGAAGGAGTGAGGGAGCCCTAGTTCAGGCAGCAGTTGTCGACAGGTAATTCTTGAGGATTCGTAGATAACAGGTAGCCCGCTACCGGGATGGGTTCCGCCACCGACAAGATATACCCCATCCAGTTCTTCGAACTTATTATGAGGGCGTAAGTGAAGCATCTGCCCGAGGTTATGAGCGAGGTTGAAGGTTGCGCCTTTGTAGACAGCGTAATCGTCTCGCCATTGGGCTGGGGTAATGATCTTCTCGACTTCAATGCGGCTTTCCAGGTCATGCAATCCGATCGCCTCAAGGCGTTTGAGTGTAACGGATCGATAGTGGGCGGTTTGCGCCGCATCCCATGGAGTATTGGGGCTGACGTGAGGAACAGGAACGAGCACATACAAAGCGCTCTTGCCCTTCGGCGCGAGGGTCGGGTCGGTCACGCAAGCGTTTTGCACATAGAAGCTAGGTTCGGTCGGCAGAACCTTTTCTTGTTCGATCTCGCGAAGATTTCCTTCGTAGTCCTTGGAGATGTAGATGGTGTGGTGGGGAAGCTCAGGAAATTCACCGCGCACGCCCAGGTACATCATGAAGGTCGAGCAGGAGAAGCGTTTTGTTTCAAGCTTTTGGTCCGACCAACGAGAACGCAGTTGGTTCGGAACGAGGTGTTGCATCGCGTGAGCAAAGTCGGCATTGATCACGAAAGAGTCCGCTTCGTAGTGACCATTGCTGGTCTCTGCGCCGATTACCCGTTTTCCTTGGAATCGCAGTTTCGTGACCGGTTCGTTCAAGCGGATGGTGCAACCGAGTTCTTTGGCAAGTTCTGCCATACGCACCGAGACTTGGCCGCATCCGCCGATTGGGTGGTACACACCGTATTCATATTCGAGAAACGACAGGATTGAAAACAAGCTAGGGCATCGAAAAGGGGACATGCCCAAGTATTTCGCTTGGAAAGAGAACGCAATGACCAACCTCGGGTCACGGAAGTAGCTCTGCAGTTCCTGGCCTAGAGATTTCCAGGGTTTTACGAAAGGAGCAGCGGCCATCAACGATGGGCTGACGTAATCCATCAGGGAATTGAAAGGGTTTTCGAGGATTGGACGAAACTTGGCGAGTTTTGTTCGGTTATCGTCCAAGTACTTTTTCAGCTTGCCAACATCTGGAGGCGAAAGTTTGGCGATTTGAGCATCCATCTGATCGAGATGGTGGGAGCAATCCAACTGGCCGCCGGCTCCGAAAGCGACCCGATACTGCGGGTCGAGTCGTTTCATAGGTATTTCGCGGTCGATGTCATATCCCACCGACTGAAAAATCTCTTTTAGGATGCGAGGATAGAGATAAAAGGTAGGGCCTACGTCAAATTTGAAATCCCCAAGTGGCATGGTCGAGCAGCGTCCGCCGACGTTGGGCTTCGACTCGAGCACCGTAACATTAGCACCGGCGTGAGCCAGTTGCATTGCGGTGGCGAGCCCTCCCGGACCAGCACCAATTACAACAACATTCCGTTTTTTCATGGATTTCCAGCGGTTCGACGACGGTACGATACGAGATCTGTCGGAGATTTTTCAAACAGACCAAAAAGAACGATCCCGTTTGTTTTATAGCAGAAAGGCAAGTTTTTTAGAAAACCGTGAGGCGGGAATGGCCGAAATCCTACCTAACAATTGCGGTTTACTCGGATGGTAGCGGGAGTGCCCCTTGTGGAATCGAACCGGTTCGGCTACTATCTCATCCTCGTTTTCCAACAAGTATAACGATTTTCATCCCCTCAGACCGTATGGATTCTACACTGTACCCCTCGAAACGACCGCCAAACGGAAAGAAATTCGCGCGCAAGCGGACGCGTGTTAAGGTCAAGGTCAAGAAGAAGGACCCGTTGCTAGTCGACGGCAAGCGTCCTCGTCCAATGTATGTGGACTACAAGGA
>CAZACJ010000035.1:0-3366 GCA_964483385.1 uncultured Pirellula sp.
GCAAGGACTCGAACCTTGGACCCGCTGATTAAGAGTCAGCTGCTCTACCGACTGAGCTACGAGGGCTTCAATTTGCCGTTATCGTACCGGGTGCTCGAGTTCCTGCAAGTGCCAAATTCACCCCCAATCCCACCGGAAAACTCGGAATTTTTTCCCGCTTCTCCGTTGACCAGCCCCCCCTGCATTGTCGATACTTCTAAATTATTCGACGCAGTTACTACACTCGAAGCTTACCTTCGTCGTAGTACCACTGCCCCAACCCCCGTCCTCACTTCGTATGTTGTTTCTACTTACACAAGGAGCCGAACGATCGATCGCATTCAAACAAGGGTCAATAGTCAAATCCGCATCTCCCCCCTCCGCGTGATTGGCCCAGATGGAACGCAGTACGGCGTCATCACTCTCGATGAAGCTATGACCCGAGCACGGGACGCCGGTCTCGATTTGGTAGAAGTCGCACCCAACGAGCGACCACCGGTCTGCCGTATCATGGACTTCGGCAAGTATAAGTACGAAAAGAACAAGAAGTCCGGGCAAAAAACCCATCAGACCAAAACCAAAGAAATTCGTCTCCGCCCCAAAACCGGTGACCACGACGTCGAAACCAAAGTTCGACAAGCTATCGGCTTCCTAAAACATAAAGACAAAGTCCAAGTGACCGTTATGTTCAAAGGCCGCGAAATGGCCCACGTCGAAGAAGGTCAACGCGTCATGGCGCATATCCTCGCCGACCTCGCGGAATACTCGAAACTCGAGCAACCACCTTCCCAACAAGGGAAGAAAATGATCGCAATGCTCGCCCCGAAGTAATCCCTGCGACACCCCACTCAATATAGCCTCCCTCACCCCAATCGACTCTCGCAAGCCACGGGGTGAGGCCCTCGCGCTTGAACAGTTGGGCAAAAGTCCGGTGAGGAAACTTGCGCCCTCAAGCCTGTGCAACGCGGGGCTGTCATCGCTTACCCCGACTCCGTCTGCTCTTGCTTACACATATTGCTTACACGTCAGAAATACAACGATGTAAGCACGGATAAGTTCAAGGTCACGATGAATTGAACCTACCCGTAACTCGCGCTGTGCGACTCAAAAATCCCAAACCACCCGAGACTCCAATATGCTCGTGCGATTCCGTTACCCTGATAACTCCACCTCCTGGGGCTGGCAGTCCTCCAAAGGTATCCAAGACCTCCGCGCCGCCGATCCCTCCCTTCCTCTATCCACCCGCGATGCTATCGAACAATGGGACTCCCTCGCACCCCGTATCGCTGAAATCTGCAAGTCCGCACCTACCATCAACGCCCCAGTCGAACTCCTCTCCCCTATCGATCGACCTAGCAAAATCCTCTGCATCGGACTGAACTACCGCGACCACGCCATCGAAACCAATGCACCCATCCCCGATGAACCCATCGTCTTCAATAAGTCCATTAACACCCTCTCCGGACCCAGCTCACCAATCGTCGTCCCCCCCATCAGCAACGAAGTCGACTTCGAAGCAGAACTCGTAGTAGTCGTCGGAAAACGACTTTACCGCGCTAACGAATCCCAAGCTTCCGATGCCATCTTCGGCTACACCGCCGGAAACGACGTCTCGGCTCGAGACTGGCAAAAAGGAAAACCCGGCAAACAATGGTTCCTAGGGAAATCGTTCGATACCTTCGCTCCCCTCGGACCCGCAATCGCCCTAAAAGCCGAAATCGCGAACCCCTCCAACCTCCGAATTGTCTCGCGTCTCAACGGTATGACAATGCAAAACTCCTCAACCTCCGAACTGATCTTCCAGCCCGCTATGCTCCTGAGCTACCTCTCCCAAGTCGTAACGCTCGAACCCGGTGACCTTCTCTTCACCGGCACACCTGCAGGTGTCGGTGTGGCCCGATCCCCGCAAGTCTTCCTCAAACCAGGTGACCGTATCGAAGTTGAAATCGAATCGATCGGAACCCTCTCAAACCCCTGCATTTAATAAAACTCGCGCCAAATCCTGCGATTCAATGCTTGTCCAGCAAACCCTACTTTCCGCATAATCGGAACAACGGACTGAACTCCACGAGAAACAGACAGCCGACTTCGCCCCACCCGCCGTTTTCCAAGTAGAATGCTTCTAGGTAGAATGCCCGGCAAAAAGACAAACCCACTCCCTCTCACCCTTCATCTCAAAACCCTTTAGCCCTCAAGCAGTTACGGAATAGCCACCTCGTGGATACCACGCGCCTCGATTCGTCTGGAAAACGCGAAGCCTCGCCATTCGCCGACTCAGTGGCTCTGACCATCCTGCGCATCATCTTCGTCGTCGCGGCGGCCAGCATCGGGGCTTCGTTGGCCCAATCCTCCATCGGTAGCATCCCAGCCGACCCAGATCAGCGAAATGTTATCGCCCCCTACGTCCTCTTCTCTGGCGTGCTTCTATCCGCTTTTGCAGTCATCGCTATCGATCTGTTCGTCCCTCGAAAACGGATCGAAGTTATCTCCGCCGTCTACTTCGGTCTGCTGATCGGCGTGATCTTCACCAACCTCCTGACCCTCGCCCTCGCACCCTTCATCAACGCAGGCGGAAACAACAGCTACAGCTCTTACATCTCTCTCGGAATTCTCATCACCCTCTGCTACGCCTGCGTCAGCCTCCTGCTACAAACCAAAGACGACTTCCGTTTTGTGATCCCCTATGTCGAGTTCGCTCGCGACTTCAAAGGTATCAAACCCTTGGTTCTCGATACCAGTAGCGTGATCGACGGAAGACTCGCAGAACTCTCGGAAACAAACATCCTCGACAACCGTCTCGTCATGCCCCGCTTCGTCTTGATGGAACTGCAAGCCATCGCGGATAGCTCGGACAAACTCAAACGCGTTCGAGGCCGCAGAGGACTTGATATCCTCAACAGAATCAGAACCAGCGAAAAACTGGACTTCATGATGTACGACACTGAACTTCCAGAATTCGCCGGTCAACCCGTCGACATGAAACTTGTCCTCCTCGCAAAACACCTCGATGGAAAACTCCTCACCGGCGACTTTAACCTCAACAAAGTTGCAAAACTGCATAACGTCGAAGTCATCGACCTCAATCAAGTTGCCGCCTCCCTACGACCTCAGTACCTGCCAGGCGAAGCCTTCCAAATCCGAATCGTGAAACCCGGCGAAGGCCACGATCAAGGTGTCGGATACCTCGACGATGGCACCATGGTAGTTATCGAAGGCGGACGCGACAAAATCAATCAAACAGTCCAAGTCGCTGTAACCAGCACGCTGCAAACCCAAGCTGGCCGAATGATTTTCGCCAAAGTCGATTATCCTCAAGGCGGATAACTCAAGTTCTTGTCAGCTTTTGTTGCACTGCAATCCTCTGAACTGGCTGCCCTCTGAGCTGGC
>CAZACJ010000035.1:3466-17712 GCA_964483385.1 uncultured Pirellula sp.
CAACCCTTAGCTGACAACTAGGATTTCCAGCCGGTCCTGAATTCAATGCAACTTCCATGCACTGAATTCGCTGTGATTTTATACTTGCAACGCGATGTTCCACCGCTAGGCCTTGGTGGCTTTTCCCCCAAGCGGATACAATCAGCACCGCAACAGGTGAATCTCGGTGCTGTCCGTTTGACGCACGCGTTAACTATTGCCACGATTCTTCTAAAAACCAAGTGGATCATCCAATGTCCAGAAATACTCTCCGCGAAGCACGTACGAAAATTGTCGCAACCGTCGGCCCCGCCTGCGAAGATGAAAAAGTTCTCGCAGAACTTGTTCTCCAAGGCGTCGATGTATTTCGGATTAACGCCGCTCACGGCAAACAAGAAGACTTCGCTCGTATCCTAGGAAAGATCCGCGCCGTCCGCGAACAAGTAGGATTCCCCGTCGCTGTTCTACTCGATCTGGCAGGCCCCAAAATTCGACTCGGTCAACTCGTCCAAGACCCACTCGAAGTTGATGTCGGACAAGAACTAAGTTTCATTCGCGGCAATCAATCCGATAACCCCCTCGAATTGACAAGCAACTACACCAAGTTGATCGACGAAGTCGGAATCGGTGACCGTGTCATGCTCGCAGATGGCACGATCTCCATGCAAGTCATCGACAAATCACGCGATCGACTTCGTTGCGTTGTCAATGTTCGCGGTACCATTCGCTCCCGACAAGGTATCAACTTGCCAGGAGTGTCCCTCTCCGTATCCTCCATGCGCCCCGAAGACGTCGATAACGCCCTATGGGCCGCTCGAAACGATATCGACTTCATCAGCCTCTCCTTCGCTCGCTCAGCCCAAGACGTCGCTTCGCTGAAAAATCTCTTGGCCTCCATGGATGCTAACTCCATGGTCATCGCAAAAATTGAAAAGCGAGAGGCACTGCAATGCCTCGAAGAGATCGTCGAAGCCGCTGACGGTATCATGGTCGCCCGCGGAGATTTAGGCGTCGAAATCGATGTCGCCGAAACACCCGTTGCACAAAAACGTATCATCCAAGTCTGCCGGGAAAAAATGAAACCCGTCATCGTAGCCACACAAATGCTCGAAAGCATGCACCATAATCGACGCCCAACGCGGGCAGAAGCAAGCGACGTGGCAAACGCAATCCTCGATGGCGCCGATGCTTGTATGCTCTCCGGTGAAACCGCTATCGGTGAATACCCAGTCATCGCCGTGGAAACCATGAACCGTATCATGCTCCACACCGAACAAATGCTCAAAGACCAAGTCGCCCAACCAAAACCAAAATGCTCTGGTCGTGTCCACCCAATCACCTCCGCTGTTACCTACCACGCCGCAAATATCGCCGAATCGATCGAAGCAAAACTCGTGGTGGTCGCAACTCACAGCGGTGGAACCGCTTGGGTCAAATCCAAGCAAAGAAACTACATCCCAACTCTCGGTGTAAGCGACTCGGAACAAACACTTCGGCGCATGTGTTTGTTCTGGGGGATCATGCCGCATAAAGTCGAACAACTCACGAACCCCGAATCCTTGATCGCTGACGTTACCCAATGGGGCAAATCCACCGGAATCCTTAGCGTCGGCGATCGCGTCGTCTACGTGACAGGAACCGGTCTACTCGACCAAACGCACAATTTGCTACTGGTCCACGAAGTCCCCAAAGAATAACGAAAAACCGCAAGTGGATTCCTGACAACGATTAATTCCAATCTTTTCCGCCCTGGTACGAATCATTTACTGCCAGAGAGTACAATGACGTGAGCTTATCACTTTGTTGATTTCGCAATGATTCAAACCATGCATTCCCATCGCTGTCCCGCAACTGCGTTTCCGATTCCCCTTGGATTCCTCAAGGCCCTGCTCTTTATTGTGACAGGATGGCTCTTGGTTTACCCCCTGGAGTTCACAATAGCCCAGGAAGAAAAACCTGCCGAACAATCCACGAGACAAGCGTCCTTACTGAAAATCGAACTCCCCCTTAACGCTAGCAGCGAGGCGAAAATCCTCGCTTCCCTGGAATCCCTCGCCTCACGCGCCGATGGCAACGCACGTCCAATCGTCGTCTTACAATTCCTCCCCGCAAATCCTGCGGCTCAAGCCGCCGGGGAACAAGCCCCAAGCGTCGGCCAAAGTACCCCCTTCGAAAAAGCTCTCTCCGTCGCGAGATGGCTCAGCGGGCCAAAAGGTAGCCGAATCAAAAGCGTCGGCTGGATCACCCAAGATCTTCGCGGACACGCCGTGCTCATCGCCCTGGCGTGCGAAGAACTTGCAATGGTTGCCGATGCAGAACTCGGACTCGCTGGCATCGACGAACCTCAACTTGAACCAACTGTCGAACAAGCCTACATCGATGTGGCGGCCAAACGAGGAATGTTCCCAACAGCCGCTGTGCGGTCCATGCTAGACCCCGCTCAACCCCTCGTGCAATTGGACTTCATAGGTGGTGGAATCGAATTCTCAAACCTTCCGACTCTCGAATCCAAAGGTTTTCCAGAAGGCGTCGGGCGCGAACACCAACTTGTACCAAACAACAAAATGGCAACGTTCACCGGCCGAGAAATGCGACAATGGAGATGGATCACACACTCTTTGGCAGAACCGGATCCGGATCTGCTACAAGACGCACTGAAACTCAGCTCGCCTCCCAAAGAAAAACCTAGCTTCGCTCTCCCAAGACATCCCGTTCATATCCAGTTGCGAGGTGTCTTACACCCACGCCTCATCAACCGCACAATCCGCGCCTTGGATGATGCTGTAAACAACGAAGGTGCCGACCTTATCCTGATCGATCTCGATAGCCCCGGGGGCTCCATCGAAGACTCGATGAGGCTTGCCTTTCATCTTGCTAAAATCCCAAATGAAAAAGCAGAAGTTGTCGTCTTTGTGTCCTCCTACGCTCGGGGCGACGCTGCACTGATTCCACTTGCCGCCGACTTGGTCTACATGGCACCCGATGCCATCCTCGGAACAGGAGGCGAAGCAAGCATATCACAAGATACCATTGAAACGAATAAATCATCCATCTTGGAATTTGCAAAACTAGCAAGCCGAAACCCAGGTGATGTCGTCGGCCTCCTACAACCCAATGCACAAATCTTCGAATTCGTCGCTGCAAACGGTCGACGCGAACGCTCCCTGACCGAATGGGTCTTTAACGTCGATCTAAACCAAGCACAACCACTGTGGACCCGAGGTCCCGAAGTAGATTTCAGTCGCGGTTTAAAGGTCGACCAAGCCATTGCATTGGGAATCGCAAATGATCGTGCGAATGACCTTACCAATGTCGCTACCTTTTTTGATGTCCAAGAACTACCACTGGAAAAGCAAACCAGCCGCTTAGAACGAGGCATCGAGTGGCTCGCATCGCAACGCTGGCTCACCTACCTTCTCTTCCTCGTCGGCATCATGTGCTTGAGCGCGGAATTAAGCTCGCCAGGATTAGGAGTCCCTGGATTGATCTCGCTCCTTTGTTTCTTGTTCTTCTTCTGGATCAATCTTTTTCAAGGTACCGTTGAATGGCTAGAGATCCTGCTGATTCTCGGAGGTGTTATCTGCCTACTAGCTGAAATCTTCGTCCTACCCGGATTCGGTCTCTTCGGCGTCGCAGGTCTGGCGTTGTTAGCCATCGGACTCCTCCTCGCTGGCCAAACATTTACCTTCCCGACAAACACCTACCAATGGGGCAAAGCCATCTACGGACTAGGACAAATGGGGTTGGGTGTGATCCTCCTAGCCGTCACCGGTTTCGCCTTCCGAAATCAACTCGCTCGACTTCCCATGATCCGTTGGTTCGCCTTGGAACATCCCACCCAAGATCGCTTTGTCGTCGCGATGGAAAGACTCAACGAAGAGCGACACATGCTCAAAGGCATGTACGGCACAACCATGACTCGATGCAATCCGTACGGCAAAGCCATCCTCGGAGATCAAGTCGTCGATGTAGTCTCTAAAGGGGATTGGATCGACGAAAACATGCCGATCGAAGTCCTAGACGTCAAGGATACCCAAGTCATCGTAAGAAAACGACGAATCTAAACGGCCAATAAAAAAAGCAGCATCGGCGAACGACACTGCTTCTCTATTTTCAACTTCTGTGCCTGATCAAACTTACTGATCAAACACTCCTCAATCCTCTATCTTTAGGATCAACCATCGCGATCGGAGACCATCGCGTACTGCATCGCGTAATACACCATGTTCATGATCGAACTAAAGGTCGCGGCAACATACGTCATCGCAGCAGCTGTCAACACCTTGTTGATGTAAGGCAACTCACTCGCAGAAATAATCCGCAAATTCACCAACTCATCCTTCGCTCGCGAACTCGCATTGAATTCCACGGGCAAATTGATCACCTGGAACACCACGATCAATCCAAAACCAATCACACCGAGCAGCAATGCCCAGCTAGCAAATTTAGCTAGTCCAGCGATCATCAAGAAAAACGCCGCGCTAACCAACACGGATGCCATCGAGCCACCAATGCTTGCAGCAGGAACTGCCAAATTACGAATCACTAGCGGAGCGTAATTGCGTGCGTCTTGCAAAGCATGTCCTACCTCGTGAGCCGCAATACCAACCGCAGACATCGTGTGCCCCTGATAAACATCAGGACTGAGCCGAACTACCTTCGACTGCGGATCATAGTGATCTGACATGAAACCCATAGAAGGTTCTATAGGAACATCCGTCAGCCCGTGCGCGTCGAGAATCGTTCTCGCTGCCTGGGCACCACTCATCCGAGCCGGTATCTGATGCATCGACTGACAAGCCGAATGAACCCACCATTGCGCAAGCATAGCAAGCAACATCGCAGGTACAACCAAGATCAACCACATCATCATGGCAATCGATCCTCTAAAAACGGGAAACGTAACCTAACCACATGGCAATTTGACAACGCCCAGCGGTAACACACGATCATGGTGCAAGTACCGTACCGAACCGTCACCGCCGCTGAATTCCAGTATCCTGTATTATCGCAACACGTCGAACATCCACCAACCCCAAGGAACCAATTTCATGTCAACCAAACCGACCTCCTACTCAAAAAAGATGTCGATTTCGAAGGTACCATCCCTCGTTCAACGCTCTTTCCTCGTTTTTACAAGTTCGTTCAATCTCTGGCGGTGGTTGGTTGCTGGCCACGTTTTGTTCACTTTGACCTTCGCCGCCGCCCAAGAATCATCCGTCACTCCCGATATCCGCCTCGTTGCCTCCGAACCGTTGAAACAAGCTCTCGAGGAACTTCGAACCAAATACCAACTCCCCGGTCTGCTCGCCGGCCAATTCTTCTGCGACCCTTCCCCCCCAAAAAAACAATCTAACGAGCAATTCTCAGCTCCAATCGCCCTGTCAATCGCCGCAACAGGTTTCCGTCGCAGTGGCTCCAAAGACCTTTTGCTCGTCGATGATCCGTTTCACCTTGGATCATGCACCAAAAGCATGACTGCCACTCTTGTCGCTATGGCAGTCGAGCGCGGTGACCTCCGCTGGAACTCTACTCTCAGCGAGGTCTTCTCCAATGACACTAAGATTTGCGATTCCCAATGGGCTGATGTCACTTTGGAACAACTGATGCATCACACCAGCGGCGCACCAGCCAATCCACCCTGGAGCAATTTCCGCGATCCATCTACCGATACTCGCACCCATCGAACTGCCGTACTCCATTGGTGGATGGATCAACCCCGACCGGAAATCTCCAATGCAGAAACACCGCAATCTGCCCCTTTCCTATACTCAAACCTCGGCTACATGGCTTTAGGTGCCATACTCGAGAAGATCTACCAACAACCCTGGGAAGAAATCATCTCGAAACAACTTTTCGAACCACTCTCGATGTCTCGAGCCGGTTTTGGTGTCCCTTCAAAGACCCTCGGCAACCAAGTCCCCTTTGGTCACATTCGCCCCCTCAACCTATTGGTCGCGGTCGAACGAGACAATCCCCCCGCACTTGGACCTGCCGGGACCGTTTATGCCCCCATGAGCGACTGGGTAAGGTACCTGAACTTGCATATGCGCAACCCCACCTCTGAAGCATCCCAAAAAAGACTGGGCTTGAGCCCTGAGACCATCGATTTTCTTCATCGCCCCGCTAAACCAAGCGACAAAAACTCCCCCATCAAACCAGGTGAAGACTACGCAGGAGGATGGCACGTGATCGAGCGTTCCTGGTCGCGCGGAAAAATCCTTCACCACAACGGCTCAAACACCTACTGGTACTGCGTTGTGTTCCTAGCCCCTGAAGAAGGGCGAGGTATTTTTGCTGCAAGTAACTTCGGTCTCGATGCCGCAAAACCATGCGACGAAGCTCTACAATGGATGCTCAAAAACCTTCCTCTCACCCCCACTGAATGACCATGCAAATGCGTTCCCTCCTTCGCCTAGCCTTAGCTCTCTGCTCTCTATTCATTCCACTCCAACTATCATTCGCTCAAACCACCCAGAACGCTTCGGCGAATCAACCTAACTCCACTACAAACGATAACCCGATCACCGCCGAAAATGCCAAACCCGGAAGTCGCGATTGGCAACTGACCCGAGTCCGTGTCGATGCCAGCCGCTACCGCTCCACTTGGATCGAAGGTTACTGCTCAAAACAAAGCGTTCGCGCAGGCGAAAACCTATCGATCTATGTATCCACCAAACCTGCTCGCAAATTCAAAATCGAATTCTTTCGCACCGGCTACTACGGGGGGAAAGGAGCACGCTTGATGGCAACGACCGATCCTATCCAAGGGATCGAACAAGTCACACCTGAACCCGGCGAAAAAACCATTCATGAATGTCGATGGCAACCGAGTTACGAGCTAACGATCCCCAACGATTGGGTGAGCGGTGTTTATCTCGGCCGCCTAACAACTATCGCTGAACAACCTAACGAACCTTACTGGCAAAGCTACATCATTTTTGTCGTCACCGACGATCGCCCTTGCGATGTATTGTTTCAATGCTCAGATAACACTTGGCAAGCCTATAACCAATGGCCGAGCAAGTATTCCGTGTATACACACCCAAAAGGAAACCAAGGCCCATGGGCAGACGTCAGCTTTGATCGTCCCTACGGCCGCGAAGCCCAATTCGACAGCGTCGTGAATGATCCACTAACGCAAGGTGCAGGAGAATATCTACCACTGGAATTCCCCCTCGCTTATTGGCTTGAACAGCAAGGCTATAATGTCGCTTATTGTTGCAACAGCGAAATGCTTACACCCGATCGAGGACTCAAATCACGTGCCTTCATCAGTGTCGGACACGACGAATATTGGGACATTCGACAATTTCGCTCCGTCGAACGCATGCGTGATGAAGGCGTCAGCCTCTTGTTCCTCTCAGGCAATAGCGTCTGCTGGGTCTCCCCCTTCCGACCCAATAGCCTCGGAAATCCCAATCGCATCCTGTTCCGTGGCGGCCCCTACGGCGGTGAACGCCCCATCGCACTCGCTCGCGC
Source organism: uncultured Pirellula sp. (assembly GCA_964483385.1). GTDB lineage: Bacteria > Planctomycetota > Planctomycetia > Pirellulales > Pirellulaceae > JBKCUI01. Next base: position 10,928 of record CAZACJ010000035.1, read on the forward strand.
TAAAGAACATGGGCCATTTCCTGAACACGGACCAGACGAAGGCTTCTTGATGGGAGCCCGTAACGTCGAACCTGTAAACGGCGGTGGAGATTGGATTTGTACCAAACCCGACCACTGGATCTTTGAAGGAACTGGCATGAAAGCCGGCGAAGCCATCCCCGGGCTTATCGGCTGGGAATACCACGGAGACCCAGCAGATATTCCAAGCCTGGAAGTCGTCGGTAGCGGAACCGCTTGGGTCAGCGGCGAGAGACCGCAACAATGGACCGCTACCGTCTACGAAGGCCCAAAAGGAAATGTTGTCTTCAACGCATCGAGCATCTTCTGGGTCCAAGGCCTGTCGGATCCTCCAGGACATACACTCCCTTGGTCCCACTGGAGCCGACCACACGGACCCGACGAGCGAGTCCAGCGGATTACCTCCAATGTGTTAGCTCGCGCGCTGCGAAATCCGTAACGCACTCGCGAACCATCACCACTTCTTTAAACCATCCAACCTGCGAGTTCCGAAGCTCGCTTCACTCGCTGGATAGCCATGATGAATGCGGCCGTACGAAGGGAAACATTGCGGCTAACCGACTCCTGCCAAACCCCTTCGAACGCCTCGGATAGAGTGCGATCAAGCTCCTGACGCACCCGATCCAATGTCCATCGATAATGCTGCCGGTTCTGAGCCCATTCGAAGTAACTGACGGTTACCCCTCCGGCATTCGCAAGAATATCCGGAAGAATTATCACCCCTCGCTCCTTGAGCTTGTTGTCCGCTTCTGGATCGATCGGACCATTCGCTCCTTCGATGATCAAGCCCGCTTTGATGCGATCCACATTATTGTGATTGATCACATCACCCAACGCCGCAGGAATCAACAACTGCACGTCCAACTCCAGCAATGCATCGGCATCAAGCTTCTGTGCTCCCTTATATCCCTCAAGCGACCCTTTGTTCTTGAGCGTGTACGTGAGAACCTCAGGAATATTCAATCCCTTCGGATTGTAATACGCACCCGATACGTCGCTGACTGCCACGATTGGAAACGCAGCTTCGTGAAGATACTTCGCTGCATGCGAACCGACGTTCCCAAATCCTTGAATGGCAACCGTCGTTTGCTCCGGCTTGCGATTTAACCTCTTGAGCATCTTCACCGCTAACGTTCCCACTCCTCGCCCCGTGGCCTCTTCGCGTCCTCGCGAGCCATATTCTTCAACCGGCTTGCCGGTAATCACCGCCGGATTGAATCCATGGTACTTTTCCCATTGATTGCGGAACCAAGCCATCACCTCATGGTTCGTCCCCATATCGGGAGCAGGGATATCGGAATCAGGCCCAACAATCTCGTGGATTTGATCCACAAAGGCCCGCGTGATACGCTCCAACTCTCGCTTGGATAACGTCCGAGGATCGATACCGATCCCTCCCTTAGCTCCACCATACGGCAGATCCACTACCGCGGTCTTCCAAGTCATCAAAGCAGCTAAGGAACGCACCTCGTCCAAATCGACAGCAGGGTGATATCGTAATCCACCCTTCATCGGCCCACGCGCATTATCGTGCTGCACTCGGTACCCAAGCACCGTTTCGATTCGACCATCATCCCTCTCATAAGCGACCTGAACCGTCAACTCCCGTTTCGGCATCACAAGGAGCTTCCGCATCCAATCCGGAAGCTCCAATTGGTCTGCCGCTTGATCGAAATAATAGTTCGTCGCTTCGCTCGGGCGCATATCGAATCTCTCCCTAAAAAGGTATGGGGCAATCGAAACCGTCGACTTCTTAATAGCTACTTTCTCGCAGCTACTTTTCTTAACTACTTCTTTACTGTCTCTGCCGCTTGAACAATTCCAGCAAAAGAATCTATCTTCAACGAAGCTCCTCCCACGAGGGCTCCATCGATGTTTGGCTGAGAAAGAAGTTCCAAAGCGTTGTCGGCTTTGACACTTCCTCCGTATTGAATGATTACACGCTGGGAAGTCGCTGGCTTGAACATCGTCCCAAGCAACTCGCGAATATCACGATGAACCTCCTCGGCTTGGTCAGGTGTCGCCGTCTTGCCCGTACCAATTGCCCAAACAGGCTCGTAAGCCAATACAGTTGCAAGCATCTGTTCATCGGTCAACCCAGCCAACGATCCGCGGCATTGACCACGGACAACTTCGTTCGTCCGACCAGCTTCACGCTCAGCCAGCGTTTCCCCAACACAAACGATCGGCGTTAGCCCCGCTGCCAATACCGCATGCAACTTCTCATTGATCTGTGCATCGGTCTCTCCAAATATCGCACGACGCTCACTGTGCCCCAAAATCACATAGCGACAACCGACATCCTTGAGCATCCCACAACTCAATTCACCCGTATAAGCCCCATCTGGCTTGCTGTAGACATTCTGTGCACCTAACCCAATCGAAGTCCCCTTCAGCGCGTTCCCTACGTCGCCCAAATAAACCGCTGGAGGACAAACCGCGATATCGACGTTGGCGATGGTGCGAAAAGTTTCCGCGAGCCCCCGGACCAACTCCAACGACTTGGCTCGATCCAAATTCATTTTCCAATTGCCTGCGATAAACAGTTTTCTCACCAGCGGATTCCTTTGCAAAAACAGAACTACACCAACCGTAACTTACCTAGATTATCAAGATTGATCTGGATTTAGCCAGGGGAGTCTTGCTAGTGTCCACTCCAGATGTGCGGGAAGCCCCCTAGTTTTGCTTCAACCCACAGGTACACGCGTCGGATTTAACACGAACAATTGGTCGAAAGTTACCATGCGAAAGATTGCTATTATCAATCAAAAAGGAGGTGTGGGAAAAACCACCACCGCCGTCAATCTCGCCGCAGGTCTGGCTCAGTGCAGCCAGAAAGTCTGTGTTCTAGATCTCGACCCACAAGCCCACGCGTCGCTGCACCTCGGTGTAACCCTCCAACCAAACCAACCGAGCGTCTACGACTTGCTCTGCGGCGAAGCAACACTCGATCAAGTTCGACAACAAGTTACCCCTAATCTCTCCGTCATCCCAACCAACCTCGATCTCGCCGCAGCCGAACTCGAACTCGCTGGCGAAGTCGGAAGAGAGGTCATCCTTCGGGATCGAATCGAACAAGATCACGATGATTCGGATTTCCTGATCATCGACTGCCCACCTTCCCTGGGTGTCTTAACCCTCAACGCACTTACCGCAGTCGACGAAGTCTTCCTTCCACTGCAACCCCACTTTCTCGCTCTCCACGGCCTGAGCAAATTACTTCGTACCATCGAGATCGTCTCCAAGCGACTCAACCCAACCCTGCGACTCGAAGGTATCGTCCTGTGCATGTACGAATCCAGCACACGACTCGCGGCAGAAGTCAGCCGAGATGTAGAAGAATTCCTTCAAGCAAGTGCCAGCCAAAGCCCCGTCTGGGCTTCCGCAAAATTCTTCCAAACCAAAATACGTCGAAACATCCGACTAGCTGAAGCACCCAGCTTCGGGCAATCCATCTTTGATTACGCGCCCAATAGCCACGGATCTGAAGACTATCTCAACCTTGCCAAAGAAGTCCTCGCCACCGCTTCGACCCCATCGGTCTGTCCTCCCATCGCCACCACTACAACTCCAACCCTCTATCCAACCCCCTCAATTTGACGAGAGATGCCATGAGTTTCCGCAATCCATCACAAAGGTCACTCCGTCGGTCTAGTCTAACTCTGTTGCTTTTGATCGGGACGACTTCGATAACCTCAGCAGGATGCCAGAACTGGTGGAAACCAGGCAAAAACAAATCCCTCTTGGGCTTCGTACGCGAACAACCCGAAGTCAATCCGGAAGTCGCCCCCCCAGTCGCTACATCAAGCCCAGCGAAACGAGTCATCTTGCCAAAAGATCGCGCAAAACAAGAACAAGCATCACAATCCAGTAACCACCTGACTCGTAGCGAACTCGCCGCACTTCCAACCCCAAAAGATAACCCACCAAACGCAATCGACTCATCAGAGCGATCAAACACCACCCCTCAATCGATCGCACCAGAAAAAGTCGCTGCTACTGAAAAAGTCGCTGCTACCGAAAAAACAAGTAACACGGAAAAATCAAGCACCACAGAGACTCCACCCAACTCCGGGAATGCAACTGCACTCGCAACCACGCAATCTGCTACCGACCCAACCAATGCCCCAACTCCAAACACAACAACTCAAAACACAACCACACCTGCGCAAAACAACTCATCCGTCGACATCGAAGAAGCCCTTGCGCTACTTCCTCCCACCTACCAATCCAAAATGCGGCAAGCAATCGATCGCCAAACACCTGGATTGATTAGCTTGGAAAACAAATCTGCCAACAATACTCACGCCGCACCAAATACAAACCTCGTCGAACCCGCAAGTTTCCGAGACCAAAAAGACCCTACCACAACGACTAACGATCCAAACCGCTGGTCCGAAGACTTAAACCGCACCATCCAATCGCTCGAACAACGATTGGCACAAACTCCTACCCTGGACCCATCACTTCGTACTCATCTCGAGATGAATCTTCGATTGCTCTATCTCACCCAAAGAGATCTGGAAAAAGCCAAACGTCCCATCGAAGGACTCTCATCACGCGAACAATCCTTCCTCGATCATCAACTTTCCGCTTGGTTCCATACCACTTCCCCCGATCCAAACCCAAACCGCCCGCGCCATTGGTCCCAGGTGATCGCTGAGCAACAACAAGCTAATCTCCACTTGGCAGCCCTCGGCGCGCTCCAAATCAATTGCATCGAGTTCTGCAGCCAAGTCGACGGATACGGTGCGATCACCAAATTCCCAAACAACCTGTTCCATCCCGATCAAGAACTACTGCTGTACTGCGAATTGGAAAACGTCACAGCAGAAACCGTCCGCAACGGCTTCGAAACACGCATCAAGGGAACATACGAACTCCGCGATGCCCAAGGAAAACGAGTACTAGAACAGTCACTCCCGATGGAACCAGATGTCTGCGAGCACCAACGCCGCGACCACTTCTTGGTCTACAAAATCTTTATGCCCGCTTCTATCCCAGTTGGTAAATACGAACTGCAACTTACCATGGAAGACCTCCACGGCAATAAATTCGCTGTTTCAAAAACGGAATTTGAAATCCGAAAGTAAAAGGGATAAACTGAAACTGTCGAATTCGCGTTTCAATCCGCAGTGTTCAGTTCGCCATAGCCCAAGTGGCTCAGCATGAATGCCAGAGGATCTTCGCGAACACTCCAGTGAGCGGTCAAGAACCGCAACTTTGCAAGGCTTTATCCCATAGGAGCCGTCATAATGGCTTCCACCCTTTCGCGCCGCAACCTCGGCCAATTCTTGCTATCGACTTTCGTTTCCTCTTTGCTCGTTGGATACCCCTCTGACACCTCTGCACAAGATAAAGGAAACAAGAAACCTCTGACGGTCGTAGGTGCTCCGCAAGATGAGCCCCCTGAAGAAATTGTTCCTAACGAGAAGGCCAACGATTCCAAGTCGGATGACAACGCAGAGTCCGCACCGAATGCGCATCTCTCAAACGAGAAAATCGCAGCAGCCCACTCAAAATTCGAAGAATACGTCAAACAACGAAAAACGCTGATCGACGCATACGAAGACCTTCAAGGAACACTCAAACAATCCGAACAAGAACTACAACGAATCCAATCCGACGGCATTCGTAGAGAATTCCAAGCGATGCAGTCAGCAATCCGGTCCATGCAAATCGCCGGTGCGATCAATAACCTCGCCCTCCCCACCAGCGGACAAGAATCTCAAGCGACCGCACAAATGCGGTTGCAGATGCAACAACAGTTAATGGCTAATCGTGCAATGCAAAACCTCGATGCCATGATGAATAGCCAAGAACTCCAATCGCTCAACGCCGAAGCCCAACGCACCATCCGAAAACGCTACGAAGCTATCCAAGCAGCGATGCAACTCGAAGAGAAGTATCGCCAATGGCAAGCCAGCTCCACTCAATTCCTTCCCCTCTACTGGGAATTCTCAGACCCAGAGGGAAGCTATTCCCAATCACAACGTACCGCTACCCTCGATGCCTTACGCCAAGGTGACAAACAAAACGAAGCATGCTCGTTGGCCCAAGCCCTTCTGCTGATCCGCGATAAAGACTACAACCAAGCCGCTAACTTGCTCGAACCTATGACAGAAAAACCCGGGCCCATGCAACCCGTCGCTCTCATGGCAAAAGCTTTACTACAAGAAAAACGAGAAAAAGAAAAAGACGCAAAACTTGCAATGCAAGCCTCGATCAAACTCGATCGCACCAATCCATACTGCCGCATGCTTCGCGCACAACTTGCTGTTGCACAAAAACAATTCACCATCGCCGAAACCGAATGGAAAGCACTCTCAGCAGTTCCAAACTTCTCCGCAGCAGCAAACCGACGACTCGCCCTAAACTTCGCACAACGTGCAAAAAAAACGCCAGGTGACGCAAATCGCGCAGTACTCGCCGCAACCAAAGCACTCGAACTCGACGACACCAAAGCCACTTGGTTTTCACACTACGTGCTAGCAATATCGCTGTACACCGCTGGTAAATCGGCTGAAGCAATCGAAGCGCTCGGCCAAGCAGAAAAACTCGCTACGGACGAATTACTCGAACGATGCCAAGCCCTCCGCAAAACATTCGACGCTGGCGACCCCGCTGATCTCGACTGGTAACCAAAATCCAAGCCTTAAAACTATTACTTACGCCGCGTTGATCCTCGTATTCTCACACGCGAACCATCGCCGCCCCTGTCCCAACGGGCCTGATGAGATATAGCCCAGGCTACAACACAGGCCAGG
>CAZACJ010000035.1:17812-45112 GCA_964483385.1 uncultured Pirellula sp.
CCAGGCTACAACACAGGCCAGGATAGCACACACCACCACCCTGTGAACGACATGGAAACGTTCCTTGGGTAAGCCCCCCAAGCTAGCCAGCCAGACTTGGCCTCTACGCAGCCCGCTGCGAAGCGTCCGGCAAATTCCCCGGCACATGAGACCGACCGGTCGCAGGCGTCTGCAACACCGAACCCGATAGCCTCGCTCTCGCCAATTCAACCCGCTCCGCAATAGGACGCACCAAGCTGCGATCACGTACGCCCAGAACCCATCCCAGTCGCTCAGCCGCTAACTTCGGATTCATCAAACCAGTCGCTAACGCTCCAAGTCGACGCCCCAAAGGCTCAACCGTCAACTTCGATCCTTCGACAAGACTATACGCGATAGCCAACATGCCGATCGCTTTGCCGCTCTCATATGGCGAAAGAGCGTGCGCCGTAGGCTCTTGGCAAGCAAGCTGAACATCTGCAACGACCCCGATGTTCAAGTTCAAAACTTGAGTCATTAAACACAACTCAAAATCGATCAAGTCACTTGCGATCTTCTCATTCCAACCGCCAATACCCAGTAAGGTAGCTCGCCGAATCATCGTACCAGCTAACAATGGCCCAGCAATAGAAACTGGGTCGGATGTCATCCTTCGCTGCGGGAGAACTTGCGCGTCATAGCCAAATACCGTCTGCTGATCCCCACCCCCAACACCTCCAGATTGAAAACTACCCTGCGACGTGATTCCCAGTGAAACCACATCCACATCCGATTCTTCAAATGCCTCCAATGCCCCATCCGCCCATTCGCTCTGCAATAATGTGCCAGGTAACAATACCTGCACAATTTCACCCGTCGCTCGACGTGCCGCAACGTTGAGTTGCTCAGCCAATGTCGCGTTGACGGAAGTTTCAATCACAATCGCTTCATCGCCATCTAAACCATATGGATCTTCATACTGGCCGCGATGGACAATCAAAAGTTCAGTTTCGCTCGAACGCATCTCAAGCACATTGAGCAAAGTCGCTTCAAGGGCCTGAGGATCACGCACGAAAGGGACAAGGAGCGAAAGTCGTGGCACGAGGAAGGCTCTCCGACAAACGTGGCAAGGTTCAAAGTTTACAGACGAAAACCGCTCTGAACATCGACGCACCTTTCGGAGGAGTCCAGGCTTTCATCACTTTGCCGGATAGTTCTACTAGGGAAACTTTACCGATTAACCAAGAGAGTTGACCTCTGGAATTGCCCCCAGAGCATCGGAGAATCATAATAAACGATCCAAGTTCTTAGAATCGTATCCCGCCCCCCTGCCCTAACCTCCCTCCAATCCTCCCATGATGCCTTCCCCTCTGCATACCCATCAAACAGTCGGAAAGCAACTCGGCAAACTGCTGCTCCTCGCACTCGTGAGTTTCGCCACACCAACGAACTACGCCCAAAACGCATGGGCTCAAGATAAGAATGCCACGCTCACGGATTTGGACTTCAACCGCGATATCCGCCCCATCCTCTCCGAGAATTGCTTCTACTGCCACGGCCAAGACGGTAACAAGCGTGAAGCAGACCTACGACTCGACGTACGAGCCGCCGCAATCGATGGCGGGGCGATCGCCCCAGGAGATCTTCAAAAAAGCGAATTGATCGCCCGGATCGATTCCATGGATCCCGATGTCGTTATGCCCCCTCCAAAATCCAACCGCCGCCTGTCCGACGCACAAAAAGAACTTCTGAAACGATGGATTACCCAAGGTGCAAATTATTCCAATCACTGGGCATTCGATCCAATCGTTCCACCAGCAATTCCCAATGTCCAATCAACCGAAATCGATAGCCCCAATGCATTCCGCTCCCAAAGCATCGACGCTTTCATCTCCAAAGGACATCAGCAACAAGGACTAACAGCCTCCGAACCCGCAGATCGATCTACACTCATCAAACGACTCTATGCAGATCTGGTCGGCTACCCACCAGACCCCTCTGATGTCGAGCAGTTCTCAGCCGATCAAGATCCAATGGCTTACGAAAAACTCGTCGATCGACTCCTCGCCGATCCAGCATACGGTGAACGCATGTCCCTCCCCTGGCTCGATGCAGCCAGATATGCCGACAGCAACGGTTTCCAACAAGACGGCGATTCGTGGCAATGGATATGGCGAGACTGGGTCGTTCGTGCACTCAATGAAAACCTCCCGTTCGATCAGTTCACCATCTGGCAACTCGCCGGTGACCTCCTCCCTGATGCAACCACCGACCAGAAAATTGCCAGCGGCTTCAACCGTAATCACTTGCTCAACGGCGAAGGTGGCGCAATCGCAGAAGAACAGCGATTCGTCATTCTTTTCGACCGCATCGATACCACTGCCACCACCTGGCTCGGATTGACCATGGCCTGCGCACAATGCCATGACCACAAATACGACCCAATCACCATGCGAGATTACTACGCGCTGATGGATGCGTTCAATCGTGTACCAGAAAGTGGCGTCCCTCAGTATTTCTCCAGTCGCATTCGTGTCGCCCCCCCTCTGATCGAACTACCCAACGAAGAAAACCTCAAACGGATCGCTGAATACGAAGCCCGTATAGCCGCACTTCAAAAAGAAGCACAACCCTTGCTGGATGCCGCCTACCACGGTTGGCGGTTAGCTATCCAAGAATCCACCCCAGGATTACCCGAACCTATTGTGACACTTCTGAAGAAACCCGAAGCGGAACGCAACGAAGAGCAAAAGAAAGAACTCGAAGCATCCCTTAGAAAACACTTCGATGAAAAAGTAACCGGTAGTCTCGCAAACAAAATCGCTCCCCTCGGTGCACAGCAAGGTGTCCGCAACGAACTGAACTCCTATCGAGCAGACCAAATCCCACGCCCTATGATCATGAGCGATGCTCAACCTCGAGACACCCATATCCTCGAACGTGGCGAGTACCTAAAGAAAGGTGAAAAAATCACTTTTGACACACCCGCATTTCTTCCCCCACTACCAAACGACGCGCCAAGAAATCGACTTGGACTCGCCCAATGGCTCGTCTCCCCAAACCATCCATTGACCGCACGTGTCGCGGTCAACCGCATGTGGCAACACTTCTTCGGAATCGGATTGATCAAGACCACAGAAGACTTTGGCGTTCAAAGCGAGTACCCAAATCACGGCCCACTTCTCGACCATCTCTCCTCTGAGTTTGTTGCAAATGGCTGGAATACAAAGTGGATGCACCGCCAGATCGTCACCAGCTCAACCTACAAACAATCAAGCAAAACAAACGCTGAGTCTCAATCCAAAGACCCCGAAAATCGATGGTTCGCACGCGGAAGTCGATTCAGAATGCCTGCAATGGTACTGCGAGACTGGGCCCTGAGCGCTAGCCAAATGCTCGAGCAACGTGTCGGTGGCGTACCCGTCTATCCCTATCAACCCGAAGGCATCTGGGACTCTCTTGCTATCACGAAAGAACGTGATTTCACTTACCCAAAATCCTCCGGCGCAAACCTTTACAGAAAAAGCCTCTACACCTTCTGGCGCCGCACCGTCGGACCTGCAAATATGTTCGATGCTTCCAATCGCCAAGCCTGCCGAGTTCGCGCTTCGCAAACCAGCACTCCACTACACGCGCTGACAACCATGAACGACCCGACTTGGGTAGAAGCAGCTCGCAACCTTGCCCAACGCGCAATGCAGGAAACACTCCAAGAATCCGAACAACTCCAATTCATCGCCAAAAGAATCCTAACCAGAAGCTTTCAACCCAAAGAATTGGAACGTATGCTCGGCGCTCTTCAACGACAACGCCAACTCTATGCCCAAGATGCCACCGGCGCTCAGAGCCTACTCAATGTCGGCGAAAGCAAACCAAATGCTCAATTAGATCCAATAGCAAGCGCAGCACTGACCAACGTAACGCTACTTGTGATGAACCTCGACGAAGCTCTCACGCGAGAATAACAAAATACATCCGCCAATATTCGTCAAATAAGCTAGATCGAACAGAATCGAATCGAGAAACCAAACCAATCACTACAACGGCAAGGCCTAATCCTTGCCGACATGCTTGACTTGCTCCCAATACCGCTCAAAAGCCCCATCCTTATGGAACTCAGGGCTGTTGTCGATATCGTGACACTCGAGGCACTTATCTTGAGCTTTGTCCAAGGGCAGTCGCATCGCTGCTCGCAGCGACTCTAACAACGCTTTGTCTGACGCAGTATCCATTTCCGCTTGCACATGCTCCGATCCAGGTCCATGGCAATTCTCACAACCATTACCCAACAAGTGCGCCGATTTCTCTAACGTCTCGTAGCCACTGCGATACGGAAATACACGTTGCGGATTCCATCCTGTAACATGGCACGAAAGACACTCTGGATCAAAGTGCCGAGCTAAAGTGCGCGTCGGCGGCTCCACAACAGAATCGGTCGCATGCGCGTGCGGCGTGTTCTTCCATATCTCCATCGCTGTCGTGTGGCACTCGCCACACTTCTCCGTGCCGACAAATTCCCGTCCACTAGGATGCGTCAAAGGTCGCAAACCTAACGCAGCAAAATTGTCCTGCGATTTCGCTCGCAACTCATCTTGATACTTACGGAAAAGCTCCGTCATTCGCTCAGAATCCTCAAATTGCGAACTAAGTGCTATCCGCTGATACCGCGCCGACTGCTTGCTGTCATCAAACAACCCAACAATCCCTGCATACATCCCCTTCGCACCGGCTTGAACGATCTCTGATTTTATCCCCGGCAAAACCTCAGGCCGGTACGTCGGCTCTCCATAGCCTCCCGAAGTAATAACCAAATCAAATTGCGGAACCGCTTCGACTATCTTACGTGTCTCTTCTAGATTTGCATTTACCAACAAGACTTGGTAGTCACATCGTTCAGCAACTAACTGCTTCGCGGTCTCTTTCAACGAAGCTATCGAAGGGGAAACAGTAAAGAATCCCTGACTTTGCGCTGCTGCCTCCTTCGCGCTCTCCTCACCCAACACCCCTGTAATGCCAATCCGACGAGGCTTGCCATCCGGACCTGCAACCTCAAGCACCTTATACTTCAAATCAAAGTCGGGCAACATGCTGACATTTGAAGAAACAAACAATTTGTTGCTACCAGTCTCATCAAGCAATGAGACCAAGATGTTGTCGGATAAGAGCAAGTCCTTGACCCCGAATGTCGTCGCTGCATACTCCATCTGACGAAATGCCTGCGCCGTCCACTGAAATTTAATCTCAGACTGCACTCCATCCTTGCGAACCTGCCCGCCAGCATCCAACGCCATCACTGGCCAACCACGCTCTCTGAGTTGGGTTAAAAGCGTGTCCTTGCGGTTGATCCCACCCTTCTGGTTCTCCAAACCAGTACATCCACAAGGCTCAATGTAACCGTACTGGTTTCCCGTAATGTAGAAAACCAACCAAGGATCCTTCCAATCCTCAGCAATCTTTTGATTCCTCTCCTCCTCCGTCGCCACCGTAATCGGAGGCTTCGATGCCGCCCCTCCACCCCCAGACGGATCTTGCGCCCAAAGCCCTAACGAACTGACCGTCGCTGCACCCCCTAAAACCAATGGGCCAAACACGCAACATGTACGTATCGCCCGAGCAATCGCTCGCTTGAAAGTTGACGGTATCCGAGGCGCGGACGCTTGACGCTGTGCCATTGAGAACTCTTCCCTAGCTGTTGCTCTGGATGATATGCCCCGCGGATCTCGCGCCCACGAAGCCCTTACTCTGTTAGTCTGAATTTCAAGAAGATCGGTATGGTCGGAGAACTTTCCAAATCCGTTTCGATCACGATCTTACCAAAATCCTTAGAAAAGGTTCCGTCAAGTTCGATTGGTTCGGTACCGGCAGGGAGCTCAAGCGTCAAAGGATAAATCCGTTGCGTCGCAGATATCTTGGGAGTACCAATCGTCGCCTTCACTTGCTCCGGCACAATCCTATCAATCCGCAAATTCGGATCCTTACCCGAATCCTCTGTCCGAATCGCCATCATGATGCTCTTCTTCAGCCCCTGTGTCGTCTTGGCAACCCCAAGGTTCAGAATGTTTCGTGTTTCGTTGTAATCATCCCCTGCAATAATCCGCACCGGAGTTATCACCCGACCCCGTATGTTATACGTCAAAAACTCAGTGTCGTCCGGCTCTCCCTCCTCCCGACGAGCAATCTGAAGATCCAAATTCAACGGCCCCGCAGGCAATCCACGATCAAGTCGCACCGTGCACTCAACCATCCGCCGTGCATCCGCCATCTCTGGAAATTCACCCGGCTTGATCTCCTTCTCCTCGCCAACCTCAACCTTCACCTTCTTCGATAACACCGAATCCTTCGTTTGCCCCGACCCCAAATTCATCGGAACCGCCTGCATCGAGTAAATCCGAAACTGAATAACAGTCTCCTGATTGGAATAAATGTCTCCATGCGCATACGCAGGTGGATCAAACATGTAAGCTTGGCCAATCCGCCCGCGAATCGACAACTTGATCTCTTCCTGGCTGGGACAATTACTTCCAATAGTAGCCGTTTGAGAAAACTCATCCGCCGAATTCTCAGCCTTCCATTCCAACTCCACTTCCGTCTCTTCATTCGGCTTAAGCGTCGCATCGGTAAACTTACCCACCGTGCACTTGCATGTACTCGTCTTGAACCAAATCTTCGCATCCCCATCCCCAACATTCTTGAAAATGAACTTATGCGAACGCTTCGTACCACGCATCATCACGCCAAAGTCCAACTCAGCTCCGTTGACCACCTCAATCTTGCCGACTTTCTGAGTGGCCAAAGTCTTCACCGCCGAATCGAGCGCATCACGGTCTGCCACGGTCGTAATGTCCTTGGCACTCCCCATCAAATTTTTAATCCCGGAAACCCGCTGATCATGCTGGAACTTCGCCAAGACGAATCCTAAGCCAACACAACAAAGAGTCAAAAGAAGAGTCCGCATGGCAAATCTGTCTGGAAAAGAAAACGTAACTATCGAGGCTCAAAAATCGGACAACATGGGGCCCAACAGGCAACCGATCTCTCGTCCACCTACTCGCAACTCAACCCCACCTCTGGAATCCAACGCTACAACTGCAATCTAGCCGACTCTATTCGGCTTTTTCAGGCACCGCAGCAAGTTTCTCTTGGAGGCTACGCAACAAACGGGCCGCAGGTTCACCCGCAACCGACTCGCTCCGCTCAACTTGATTCTTCCAATCAACCCAGTCGGTATTTCCTTCCGGATCCAACCTCTTCGCCGAAACCGCAGCTTTTTCAAACGCAGATACCATTTTACGTGGCGCCCATACCCTAGCTGCCTTAATCTTGCGATCCGCATGCTGGGTCAAACGATCGATCTCCTCCGCCTTCTCCAACATTTTCTCCGACACTTTCCAGTTGCCAACCACAGCCGCCGCCATCGCCCCCTGCAACTGTGTCTGCGCACTGGACTGGGCATACAATCCCGCCTGCCGGAAAAATTCCGTCGACTCGCTGAGCATCCGGCGTCCAGATCCACGAAGCTCCCTAAAAGAATCGGCCTGCCCATCCCCAGGATTCGAAATGCTCGCCCCGATCCGCATCGACTGCTTGCCCGCCTCGGTAAAAGCTAACGCATGCTTCGGATCCCGATCAAGAAACTGTGTCCGAGTCTGCTGAAACAAATGCAACCACCTTTCCCTCGCTGCCGCATCCATCGGCACATCAAACATACTCACACAATACTCCATCCCTAACCTGGCTAAATCCGGATCATAAGGTGCAGATTCCATCCAACTCGAATATGTGTCTATCGTCGGTGGCTTCTCCGATCCCATCAACTGACTCGCCACGTAATTCGCCCTTACATTCGGTAACCACATACTCCATCCAAATACCCCCAACAAACCCACTGCCAATACGGCCGGCAAAAACGGCTTGCTCGCACCCTTCGCTCCTTGTCCATCAGCAGCCTCCCTGACGTCACCTCGACCAATCGAACCGATAAATAACCCTAAAGCCAAAATCGGACCAACCATCGTCCCGGGTAACATCCAACCACCCGAAGCTAACAAGTGAACCAAAGTTGAGATAAACGCCACGTAAAACAATACCGACTTGTCCCTGACAATCCCAAGCAATGATTCACTCGCTGACCCATTTCTCACCATCCACACCCCCAGACCACATGCTCCAACAGCCGCCAACGCCGTACCGACCAACTCCTCATCCCCTACCGTAAAAAATGCAAATCCCAAAACAAATAGCCCCGTCAACAACATCGCCAACTGACTACCCCGCAGCGTATACCGATGCTCCGGAAACAACTCGTGACCATGCTCTACTGACGACTTGCTTCGCGCCCGCCAACCAAACCAACCGACCGCCGCAATAAAAAACAAAGTCAAACCCAACAAACCCCAACCACCCGCATGTGCAATCTCCAACAAGAAATTATGCGGATCTGCCGGTGTCTCCGCCGCAATGCTCCGCTTAACCCTCAAATAGGTCGATTGGAAATTCAATGAACCAAAGCCCAATAACGGGCTCTCCTTGATCAAATCCCAAGCCCCCTCCCAGTAATTCATCCGATACCCCAATGACTTACCAGCCTCCTGGAAAATCAGTGGATCCAGCGCATAAACCACACCAAAGACCACCAACAAAGCAACCAATACGCCAACCGTAAGCCCCAAATGCCTACGATACCAACCATACCCATCGCGCCGTAATTGCGGATCGAGCAATAACGTCAGTAACGTACCCACCCCAACCGCCACCCACGCCGATCGACTCTTGGTTAACAATAACGCTACCGCAGCAGCCGCTACGCACAACCAAGCAACCAACTTCTCAGACTTCGAGCCCTTGGCACTCGAAGCATCCGTACCTCGCTGCAATACCGAAATCCCCCAACCCAACCACACCGGCCATAACGCAACCAAAAATCCCGCATATGAATTCGCCAATGCAAAAAAACTTCGTATCTCCGTACTCTCAATCCGATTCGTGATCAATATCGCCATCGATGAATCAGGATCTATGCCCTGACGCTCTAACAATCCAATCCGATCAGCCGCGAGCTCTGCTCGGAAACGCGGTTGCAAGACTCCATACTCCCAAAATCCATACAACAACACAAACGCACTAAGAACCCACCACCATCGCAATAGCCTTGCTGCACCAAGCAAGCTTCGGCTCATCCAAGCGACGCAAAACAGCAAACTCCAAAACGAAGCACTTTGCCAAAATCCATGAATCGCATGCTTCGTATTCGTCTTACCCACCGTCCATCCAGTCGCCATCCCATGCCACAACACCACCATCCCCAAAAACAACCACAACAATCGCGTCTGACTCCAATTCGTCTTTCCACCAGAAAACCAAATCGATAGCCCCACCAATACAAAAGTCACTAAAGCTAACGCAATCGCATACAACGAATCGCCCGCCGCCACACTCGTTGCAGAATCACTCGGGTTCCAAACCAAAATTGCTACCGAAAACAACAACGCAATCCATGCAGCCGCTTGCGTAATCGGAAACAGTACAGAACCACCCGTTGCCACACCATCTGAACCAACCGATGACATAGGTGAAACAGAAGACAATGTACCAGAAGAGGAAGATTGCATCGCGCGTAGATTTTCTGATAAGAGGATCTCTAGGAAACAGTTGATTTCTTGGTGAAGCTCTCCAACACCACAATAAGCCCCAACATCGCCAGGACTATCAACAACACCAACCCCGCACCTATCCAGTCCGTACGAGGCAAAATCAATGCCCCCAATGAACATGTCACCGTCGCAAGATATATGGTGCTGACCGCCTGCCGCTTGGTCATCCCAAGCTCCACAAGACGATGCGAAAAATGCTTCTTGTCAGCCTGAAAAGGACTCCGTCCCTCCCGTAGCCGAATATAGATCACACTAAAAGTATCATAAATCGGGATCGCTAACAAACACAACGGTGCAGCCACCGCATGCGGTGTCTCCCCTTTCGCTCCAGCATACGTAGATAACAAAGTCGACACAGCAATCCAATACCCTACAAAATAACTCCCCGAATCCCCCATAAATATCCTGGCCGGCGGCCAATTATATCTGAGGAATCCAAGCAACCCGCCGAGCAATGCCAACACCATGATTGCCACAAAAAACTGCGGTTGACCCTGAGCCTGCTCCGGTGTCGTGAGCAACATCACCGCTAACACCGCACATACAATCGCGGCCACACCCGCACTCAAAGCATCCATGTTGTCAAGCATATTGAACGAATTGATCAACATCACAATCCAAATAACACTCAACAACGGTGTCAACCAAGGCAAATCAATATACGCCGTCAAATGCAAATTCATCCCGTATACAATCAACGCCGCTACTGCAAACTCAACCGTAATCCGCACCCTCCAATCCAACCCATACCGATCATCAAGCAACCCTAAGACCGCGATGACACTCCCCCCTCCAAGCAACAACCATATCGACCCTAGCTTACTCAACATCCCAGGCACCATCTCCTCAACCCAACCCGGGAATACACTACGCACCGATAAAGGCAACACTTGAAGTAACATCACACCACAACTACCAACCAAAAACACACTCAACACCCCTAACCAAATCCCCAATCCACCTCCCCTAGGAATCGGTGTTGTGTGCACCTTCCTCTCATTAGGCAAGTCAATAAGTTTCAACGCAACCGCATTGAGCATCACCCAACGAACCACCAGCATCGAAACGAGACTCGACAATCCGACGATGCCAATCAAACTAAACCCAATGATCCATCCTGACATATTTTCCCAATCTAAAGGATTGCCCCCTACCCTTTCACTTGCCCACGACTGTCCGTTGCAACCTTACGTGTAAACCACTCTCGGGCTCTTGTGAGATACTCCAAAACATCCGATCGCTGATAGTCAGCGTACGTCCAAGGAAACGCTTGCCAACGCTGATCCCGATACGCCAAAGTCACCTCGGCATAAATGCCGCTCTGTAAATAAAGCCGATGCTCGCGGTTCTTTGTCGATGCCAATACCAACTTCGTCATGCTCATGTAACCAGGATCTATGTTCACCAACCGTAGCGACCGATCTGCTACCAACCCCGAATCCACCAAACTCTCCCCCCACCCCCACTCCTCACCCCACTCCTCTTCCCATCGATTGCTTTGCAATTTGTCTTGCGCCAATTGCCCAGGGTCATAAGGCTCAGCAAACACCCCCAACTGCTTGAATAACTGCGGCGTACCAGGACACATCGTCCGGAGATAATACTCGGATTCCACGAAATGAAACGCAGTTCCAAGCACCGCAAGAGGCCCCCAAACCCCCTCAAGCCGAGGCCATACCCGCGCAAGCACCTCCGGACTGTGAGAAAACACAGCCGCAAACCGTACGCTCGGTGGTGGCTGTTTCACTAGCCCCATATCAAAAACCTCGCAAAATGTCCAAAAAACGCTGTCTATTGCCCCCGCGAACGTCCCGTCAGCCCCATTCCCAACAACTCAAAGGCCTGAGCTGGTCTCGGCGAAAAGGGTCTTACTAGGTAAAGTAGTACGTATGGAATCGAACGAAGGCTCAACTCCGACAAAACCCTATCGCCCTCCCCAACCCCTGCGGATTGGTCCAATGGAGGTCTATCCGCCAATTTTCCAGGCACCGATGGCAGGCTATACCAATTTTGCCTTCCGTCAAATCGTCAGAGAATTCGGCGGCGCTGGACTCCAAGCCACCGAAATGGTCAACGCACGCGGCTTCGTCTGGCTAGATGAACATGACTGCGAACACCCAGACCGCCTCTGGGGCGTCCGAGATGAACCCCGCCCTCTAGCCGTTCAAATCTGGGATAACGACCCAGACACCATGGCTAAAGTCGGAAAACGTCTCGTCGAAGAATACCAAGTCAGCGTCGTGGATATCAATTTCGGCTGCCCTGTCAAACAAGTCACCGAAAAAGCTCACAGCGGCTCTTACCTACTACGCGACCCCGATCGCATGTACGCAATTATCTCCCGCCTCGTAGATGCCTGCGCACCCACCCCAGTCACCGCAAAAATGCGACTCGGGTGCACCCGCAACTCCATGAACTATATCACCGTCGCTCAAACCGTCGAACGCGCAGGGGCCGCCGCACTGACCGTTCACGGTCGAACCGCAGAAGACTTCTTTAAAGGCTCCGCAGACTGGGAGCGTATCTCCGAAATTAAACAACATCTCCAACGCATGCCCATCATCGGTAATGGTGACCTAGAAACCGCAGAACAAGTCCTCCACGCCTACCAAACCTACAACGTCGATGGCGTCATGATCGCTCGCGCTAGCCTCGGGAAACCCTGGCTCTTCGCCCAAGCTGCAGCGGCCCTCGAAGGTCGCCCCATCCCACCAGATCCAACCATCGAAGATCAACGCAAAATCATGCTCCACCACTACGATCTCGTCGTAGATCGATTCGGTGTTCACCGCGGAACAATGTTGATGCGCAAGTTCGCTTGCTGCTATGCTCAGAATAAACCCGGAGCCCGCCACTTCCGCGCTCACATTTCCCGCGTCGAAACCCAAGAACAGTTTTATCATGTCGTCGATCAATACTTCCCAAAACAAAGCGATATCGATGCCGAACTCGCTAAACGGGAAGCTTTCCTCGACTCTGCCCACTAAAGTACTCTCCACCGTTTTTTCTTTTCGCGATGAAAGGCTTGGATGCAATGAAGTTATTTGAAGGTAAAAAAGGCTTAATCCTCGGCGTAGCAAATGATCGCTCTATCGCTTGGGCTATCGCTAAAGAAATTATGGACCAAGGTGGCACCTGCGGTTTCTCCCACTTGCCAGATAAACCAGATGACGAAAAGAAGAAGAACCGCATGCGCGTTAGCAAATGCGTCGAAGCATACCCTGCTCAAACCGCTTTCTTGAGACCACTCGACGTCCAAGACGACGCACAAGTCCAAGAATTCATGCAAGCCGCCGCAAAAGACCTCGGCGAAATCGATTTCCTTCTGCACTCAATCGCCTTCGCCGACCGAGATGACCTCTCTCGCGATACCGTCGAAACTAGCCGAGCCGGCTTCAAACTCGCAATGGATGTTAGCGTCTATAGCCTTATCTCCGTGACAAACGCTGCACGCCCCATGCTCAAAAGCGGCTCTTCCGTTCTGACCATGACCTACTTCGGCGGTGAAAAATGTGTTCCCGGTTACAACGTCATGGGCATCTGTAAAGCTGCCCTCGATGCCACCGTTCGCTACCTCGCATACGACATGGGCCCCAAAGGCGTTCGCGTCAACGGCGTCTCCGCAGGCCCACTGAAAACCCTCGCTGGTGTCGCCGCCGGTGTCGGTGAAATGCAAGAGTATTACGACTACGTGGCCCCTCTCGGTCGCTGCGTTACCCACGAAGAAGTCGGTCGATCCGGTTCCTACCTCCTGAGCTCCTACTCCGATGGTATCACCGGCGAAATCCTTCACGTTGACTCCGGTTACAACATCATGGGTAGCCCAGGCAGATTGCTCGAACAATTCCGCAAGAAGAGCTAACACTCAGCTCCTATCCCTAATCCATAATAACTCGCGCCGAGTTGTTCTTCTTCAGAACAACCGGCGGGCGACCTATGCCATCGCTCCCTCCGAATTCTAAATGGCAATCTAACCATACCCCAAGCGCCGCATCTGCCGGTACTTGTATCGTCGCTATAATCGTATCCCCCTCGCGAACGATCTTCAGCGCTTCATAGGGCCCCACTTGCACCCAAGAAGGTGCTTCCTGCGGAATCGGTCGGCGCGACTTGCTCGGATCAATCGTTATACGGACCTCTTGCAACTTGCCCTGCTGTAAATTACCCGGAACCACCGAAGTAATCTCACTCCCAAACTTGTCTCCCGGCTGAGTCTGATCCTCAAGTGCTCCCGTACGAGCTCTGCGAAATTCCCGATTGTTACTCGGCTCCACCACCCCCGCATAACCACCCAATATGTAAGGGAATCGATTCGGAGTCACGTGATAGTGATATCCTCTCTGTTCATCTTCGTGACCATTACAAGCATCGAGCGCTCGCTCGTTCGTCAATTCCATCGCGCGAGTTCCCTCCGACTCATAAGGTCCATACACAGGAAACCCATCAAACGCAAATCCTATGATCGGTGAATGACCCGCACCCGTGTCCTTAAATGGACTCTTCACACAAGTCGGATACTTGTGGTAATGATAAACCCCAGTCTGTTGAGGATGCCCACAACATGCATCCAACCACACCTCGTCATATCCCTCTACCGCATTCAGCCCCGCCATCTCAAACGGATTAAAAAACACCACCCCATTGAGTGCCATCCCAACCGGCCCCATCGGTAATCGCGTGATCACACCACTCTTCTTCGGAACCAACGGCAATCGAAAAGTAAAATCCTGCACCCTGATCGTATTCGGATTGCCACTGTTCGGAAAAATTGCCGTCGGATGATTCGGATACCCCTGACTCCTAATAATCAAATGAGTTGAATCATGCGACAAACGCAGATTCGGTATCCCATCTTTGTTCGAATCCAACAAGTGATATGAAAACAAATCAACCCACCTACCCGCATCATTGTAATAGTAGTTCCTCGCTCCCTTAGACGAACTCCCCCCTTCCCTATCCACAAGGTCGGCCTTGAGCACTCCCCAATTTCCTCCGATCCTCTCGATCTGCTCATCTTTGATTTCCGTCGACTGCACCGCCGCTGAAATCTCTTGAGCAAGCACAACACTGCCAACACTCTGGTCAAAAACAGTATCGCTCCCCACGTAGCACAAACCGAACAAACCAAAAGCAAACACCCGCAATGTGCATTTGCCAAAAAAATGGCTTCTCAAAAAATGAAACATGAAGAAAGCTCCAATTCGACAGACCAGAATCACCGTAGAGTATGATAACACCCAACATTGAAGTTGTTTCGAAATCACAATTGAAACGGCTAGTGCGATTTTGCTTGAAAAAAACCCAGCGGTCTCTGAGACTACAAAACCTCCCGGTATTCCACCATCAGCCCCTCAGGAATTTTGGATATGCGTTCGAGTACCCTATTTACCTTTACGCTGAGTCTTCTCGGTTACTTACTCCTTGTTCCGTTTTGCTACGCCCAAGACGCCGTCGATCGCTTGACGCGAAAACATCTTCAAACAGTACGCGAAACAATCGAACATTACGCTACCATTCGACAAGAGCATCCTCGAGGAGGAGAACTAAAGGAAGTCCGAGCGAACCTTCACGTCCACTCTGAGTTGTCACACGATAGTCGCGGCAAAATCGAAGACATCGTCGCTGCCGCGAAACGTGCCGGCACCGAAGTGCTCATGTTCACCGAACATCCCTCAAAAGAAAAAGATTTCTATCTCGATGGTCATCGCGCCGTACGCGATGGTGTACTGCTCATCCCCGGGGCCGAGATGAAAGGAATGCTCGTATACCCCACCCTTAGCCTGCGCGCATTCGAAGCCGCCGACTCCCAAGAAACAACGCAAATCGTCCGAAATCGAGGGGGGCATGTCTTCCTGTCCCACCTTGAAGAACGTATGGACTGGCAGATCCAAGGACTCACAGGTGTCGAAATCTACAATACACACGCGGATTTCAAAAAACAAAAGCGGATGATTGATTCGATGAAAAATCCGCTTTGGTTAATCAAAACCGCTGAGCTCATTGAAAAGTATCCCCAAGAAGCTTTCTCAGCACTGCAAACGTATCCCGATGATTACCTGAAACGCTGGGATGAACTCAACCAAATTGCGCCTCACACCGGTGTTGCAGCAAACGATGCTCACCAAAATGTCGGTGTACGCATCATCCTTGGCGAAAACGATACTGTCCAAATCACAGACGCACTCGGAGAAGAACTTCTTACCCTCAACCGACTCGTCGTCGCACCGTTAATCAAGATTGAAAAAGATGCCAAGCCAGGAGACATCCTTCTGAAGATGCAACTCGATCCCTACGAAAACTCACTGCGGCACGCAGGTACCCACCTGCTCGTTCGCGAACTCTCCGCCGAAGCTGTCTTTGAAGCATTGGAAGAAGGAAGATCCTTCGTTGCCTTCGACTGGCTTGCCGACTCAAAATCCTTCGACGTCGCTCTGTACCCATCTTCCAAAAATGAAACTGATACAAACAAGAATCAAAAGGAAGAAAAACAACGCTCCGAAATCGGTGCAAAAACACAATGGGTCCAAGGAATGCACATGGTCGGCCAAGCCCCCCTATCTGGACATTGGCGAATCATCCGCCATGGGGAAATCGTCGCCGAAATAGACTCCGATCATATCGACTGGCAAGTCCCACAACCGGGAATCTACCGAGTAGAAGTCTGGCTAGAACTCGCAGGCCAACCCCATTGCTGGATCCTAACGAGCCCCTTCTACATTCATTAGACTGAGTTGAACCTGTGCCCCAGGAACCACACGTTGCGAATTTACTTACCTAAATCCTTATCGCGGCGGAATTCCCAAACAAACGGACGATCATTTTCTATCGCTTCTTGTACCTTCTCGCAAAGCAAGCGATTCTCATCCGACGACTTGCGAAGAGCCTGATCGATATGCTCCTTGGCTACAACACCATCTCCTGCTCCGTATGCAGCCAAGCCAAGTACAAAGTGGGAATACCAGTCATGGGTAGGCTCAAGATCAAACGCTTCCTGTGCTTCTTTGAACGACTTACGTCCTTCAACGGGTGACTTACTAATCCGAGTGTAATGTAACAATGCCAATGCACGTCGCGAAGAAACTTCGAATTCCGGAATAGATACCAGAGACTTCCACTCGCTCTCAGCTAACGACCATTGCTTCTGTAACGTTGCAATCCTTCCACGTAGCCAAACATCGTAAGGCGAACGAACTTTATCCTTCATCCCACGCTGATAGAATACCTTCGCATCTTTGTTGCGATCAAGTGAACACAGCAGCAACGACTTCACATAACATGCGGTAGTTTCAAAAGCGCTATCCGCAGCAAGTACTTGGTCGACTAATTTTAAACCTTCTGAAGCCTTACCGACCCGCTCCATCAACAGCGATCGCGCGATCAACGCGGCGTAATCGTCTCGCTCACTCTTATCGAAAATCGCTAACCTCTCTTCAATCTCACGCTTTGTGAATCGCTGCTCAGGATCCGTGTGTGGCCAATACAACATAAAAAACTTCAGCCATTCTTGCTGCAGAACCGCCCACTCCTGCTGTAGCTCCATCCCTGATTGAAAGCACATTAGCCGACGACGCACAATTGCTTGACTAGCCGCATCGAGCTGACGTAACTCTTCCATCTTGATAGAAGTATTCAAATCTGCGTTCGTCTTATCACGCACCAACTGCTTCTGAATATAGGTTACTGGATCTTTGGTAATAGAAGGAGATCGAGTCGATTGACTTTGCAAATTCCTAACCGAAAGCCCTCTCAACACAACACCAATCTGCTGCGACTGAACCTGCGATTGCATCGCTAACATTTGATTTCTGATCGACTCATTTGTGATGCGCTGAAAATCTCCCTCAGTCTCCTTGAGCGTCTCTTCTACGGCTCGATAAGACTCAAAAACTCGTTCTCGCTTCGCAAGATGCTCACGATAGTCGTCTTGAATCTTCTTTAGGGAAACCAACGCCGCATCAGGCAACTCCTTCGCCCCCGAGTCCCCCTCCTCCTGCCCCATCAAACCAGAATCGCCCCCCAAAAAACTAAATATCAGACTGATACCAAAAACCATCGCAGTCCTACACCCAAACAAATGCGTGCTTAGCTTTTGCAACATATCAATCTCATTTTTCTCTACAGAAACCTGCAAGTAGCTACCTCCAAGATTGTACGCACGGAATAGAACGGGGGCGAGTACAAGCAAGAATAGAGCCATTATCCTACGCTCTTCCCCACGTCGATTTCTGAAGAGCCCTTTCCCGTAGGGTTCGGTGAAGCGGTCGCACAATCACTGTAGATCGATTCTCCGTAGGGTGCGGTGAAGCGGTTGCACAATCACCGCCGCGTTACTTCCAAATCACAGTACCGCATTATCAGGCTCGCAACGCCCACCCCGACGACCGCGAAACCCACCAGAGTGCGTAAGAGTACATTCAATTTATCCACATCGCTTACATCGTATTGGTGCGTTTCCCCGCGGCTTGCGCGAAGCTGGCACAAAACACCGAAGGCGCGATATTATCGATTTGACGGTATTGCCCCTGCGGATCGGGCCTGTGAAGTCAAACTTTGACGGTGATACTTGCACGAACACGACAGTGATCGAAACCAATAAGTAGCGAGAAAGCTTACCAAACCAAAAAGAACTCCGAAGACTACCGAAGAGTCGGAAGATTTTATGATTATCTGCGCCTAAGATCTTTCACATCTCTGCCAAGCGATTAATCGCACCAAGCTACGCACCCCGGTTTTCTCAGCGAAATGTAGATTTGACGGTCCGGTTTAGAATGCCAACAAGCCTATTTACATCAGAGAATCGCCATGTGTTTTACTCGAAAACTGTTCCACAGGGCTAACATTTCGTACGCGGCAATCATTGCGATTTCATCAGGCATGGCTTGGACTTCTTTACCTTTCCCGACTCATGCTAAGGAACCTCAAGACAAAAAACCGACGAAAGCTCTGCCACCCGTCTTAGAAGAAATATTCGAAAAAGAGACAGCGGGCCAGGCGGTCCAGCGAAGCAAACTTCTTGCAGACAGCCTCGTTGTTCCTCAACCTGATCCAGGCACAAAACGAGATCAAAAGAACGTCGAAAATCTACTACATTGGCAAGCGGGCTATCTCCAAGTGGGTGATGAGTGGAAGTCCGTTTCGGATTTGGACGAAAACCATTTGGATGAACGTAGCCTCGAATACTTCAAACTTAGGGAGCAAGCGGAGATCACGACAGAAACACACCGCAACTTGGCGAAATGGTGTCAATCACATGGACTAGATTCTCGCGCAAAAGCGCATTGGTTTGGTGTGCTAGATAATGATCCTTCCAATTTCGAAGCGAGACAGCAACTGAGTTATACCTTTCTCTTCAACCGTTGGTTTAGTCCCCAAGAACTTTCAGCCGCAAAACTTGCTGCAGAGAATCTTGAGCAGCAACTCAAGCAATGGATTCCCAAAGTTAGAGAATGGAAAATCAACCTTGAGAGCAACGACATAAAGAAAAGACTAAAGACGCTTGAGCAACTCAAGAACCTAGAGAATCCAGATGTCATACCAGCTTTGGATATCGCAGCAGGCCAAGCAAATCCGACCGTGGCAAAACACTTTGTCTCTGCCATAGGGCGTTTCCAAACAAGAGAAGCATGTATTGCCTTGGCTGGCATTGCCATCGCGAATACGAGTACAGATGTAGGTACCCATTCTATTGAGATACTTAGGAAGTATCCATTGGAATTCTATGTGCCCGACCTGCTGGACTTGATGTCTACCGAATACGAATTGATGAGTCAACTTGTCACTCGTCCAAATGGAGAAATGGTTTTGCAACTTGTGCAGATGCGGGAACTACGCAATCGATTCGAGAAAAACCAAATGGACAAACTGATGGCAGTTTCACCGCAAGAAAAAGCAAAGAAGTCCAGTGGTATGTCTGTTGAGTTGATTGCGGGTCGACTCCTGCAGTTCCAATCTGTTGCAACTTCAAAAAACGCTGTAAAGAACGACGTTGCTGCTTCCATTATCACGAAAGAAGCGAAACGCGATGCAGAGGAGACGCAGGCAGAATTGGATCGCACGAATGAGTCGATCCAATCGCTACAACAGAATATTGCAACGGTTCTCAGAAGCACAACCAATGCGAAACTGGATGATGAGCCGAGATCTTGGTGGATTTGGTGGGATGCCTACGAAGAATCTTACAATGAAGGCGATAAACCGTACGACCAAAGTTACGTCGAGAATCGGTCGTCCATGATACTACAGACCCAAAAGGTGCAGGCGGTCACGCGATATCAATCGTTGATTCCTCGCCGGCTAGACTGTTTAGCGTTAGGGACACAAATACAAACAGAGAGTGGATTGAAATCGATTGAGAAGATTCAAATCGGCGATTTGGTAGTTTCTCAAAACATTGGCACGGGACAACTTTCATTCCGCCCAGTTCTTCGAATAACACGACGGCCAGAAGCGCCGACGAGGGATATCCTACTTTCGTCGGGGGAGACGATTCGCGCGACGCTTGGGCACCCTTGGTGGGTAACAGGGAGAGGTTGGGTCAAGACCAAGGACTTACAGAAAGACTACGTACTCCGAACACCTGAGGGATTTGAAAAAATCTCCGATCTCCAAGATCGAGAACCGATCGAAACCCTCAATCTAGTGATTGACCAAGACCACACAATCTTTGTTGGGCAATCGAGAATTCTATCGTCTGATGCAACAGAACTGACACCGACGTTTCAACGCGTACCAGGTGTTGCTGCGTCTAAGCTTCACGATGAATGAAAGTCGTCAGTGGTCCGTTATTTAAAATTGGTTCTTCTTGTCGTTTACCTCGAGGACATCTAACCAAGATCTATCGAGGTAATACTGTGATGGTGATGACCAACGTCATCGCTATGTAACGTTTGTCATTTCCTTTTAAAACTGAGCCGACCTAAAAACGGATCCGCCCACCGCCAGTGGAATTTGTTCAGTAAAGGATGTTCTATTCCTGATGCCAATGATCCAATGCCCATCTTGCGCCGTAACCTTAAAGGTTCCAGAGACCGCAATAGGGAAAAATGTCAAATGTCGATGCGGAACAGTTATTGCTGTGCATAGTGCTAGTCAACCGAAAGCGAAATCGGCACCTGCTACGCCTAGTGTGCCGTCTGCAAGCTACCTCGATCAATTGACAGCGAAAGACTTCCAACGAACGGAAAAACCGGTAGAGCAACCGACCGAGTCCCAGAATAAAAAGAACTCCGATGCGCTCGCACCATTTATAAAGGCGGAAGCTAAATCGGGGAAAAGATCTGTGTCCGAGCGAGAGCGATGGGATAACATCGACGCGATATATACGATCTTTTTTGCACTTGCGATTCTTAATGTCGCGGGCACCGTGGTTTCAATTATCCGATACCCAACCGCTACATTCTATGGCGGTCTACCGCTCTTTTTACTTCTCTCAATCATCCCGCCATCAATTCTTGGAGGTACCGGTTTTGGGTTAATGCTTCGCAAGACTTGGGGATGGTGGATGGCAATTCTGAGTCTAGGGATGGTAGCTGGTGCATTGTTCCCATGGATGAGAGGTTTTTTTTGGCTCATCAACGCAATTATAAGGGGAGCGATCGAATTCAGTGTTGCTTTTGAAGCGATTGGCAACGGGGCATTTGCCTGTTTGATTGCTGGCATTGCTATTTGGATGTTGACACAATTGATCAGTTATCCAGTGATGAAAAAGTTCAAGGTTACGATGCCTCTAATACTTGCATGGGTCATCAGTATTTTTGGCGGCTACACGGCAGGGTTGATTTATTCCTATGTGATGTTCCGAATCATATTTAACATCGTTTTTTGATCTCGGGTTACATCATGGCTAGTCGAACTTCAGCCTTAATCCACCCACCGAAATCGGTGGGTGGCACCGATTTCCCGGCGTGTCCTGCGTAGGTGGGTGGCACCGATTCCCCCTACATGGGTTACCCATTTTCTGCGTGGGCTAGCTGGTTGATTCTCTGGATGGTCTATGAGTGCATTCGATAATTTCGTCTTACAACGCACCTTCACAGATAACCGTAATCACCCCTTGTCGAATCCAAAGATAGACTTTAAGGTTCTCGACCTGACTCTTGAGTCCGTTGGATCACACTAAAGAGTACTGCTTGACGGAATTTCGAACGAATCGGCTTCCAGTAACCACTGCGGACCTAAACACACCGACGTAGGGCATCAGCGTGCTTGGGCTTAACTCCGCGCTTACACAGACCCCGTGATTTCCAATAGAGTCGCGGTTCAACCGTAGGTATCTTACCAAGCAGGATATCGACGGCGATTTACCACTCAATTTTGATATGCATGAAGTTGCCTCTCATTGGAAACTCGATGCGCGAAGTTGTCGTGTTTCGGCAATGAACGATTCATCCAAATCAATACAGTTCTCGATCAATTCTGCTCTCCGATGAAGAAACTGAACCCAAGGCATACCATCAATGACATCATGATTCATGGCATCACCAAAATGAAGCAACTTACTCAATTTTGGCTTTCCCTGATCATCAGGTAAGAATGAGTCTGATACCGATCCGGCGGCGATACTGACCGTTCCAAGGTTTGGAGGGAAAGGCACCAGAGGCATACGAAAATCACTCTGGTACAAACTGGTAAATTGCAGATTTCCATAAAGCTTTCTCGCTCCATGGGGATGGCGTAGCGCCCGCTTCATCGCCAAATACCTCAAGGGCCCGGGCAGGCGAGCGAAACGACGCCTTGCTAGAACGCCTGGATCACGCGAAAGATCGCTTCGCACAGCCATTCGGAATTCCCAGTTGATTTGCGCAAAACTCTTACTCTCAGCATTACGAACGATGTAAATCATCGGTAATCGACTGCCATCAGGCTGCTCTTTATTCAACGCTGTCGCAATGTCGACACTCTTGTATTGAATTAGGGTGTTACGATGACGATACGTAATTACATCGGGATGCTCAGCGGCAGCTATCGCGATACAGCGAATTAGATAAGCATGCAGCGAAACATGTATGCGGCAGGCTCGCTGGCACTCGGCGATGGCTCGCATAGTTTCCGTGACATTGACCGAAGTCCATCCATAAAAGGTATGAGGCTGGTGAAAATTGAGAACTGAGCAAGTGATGTTTCGCAGCACAGGCCAAGGAGATGTGTTGTAATCGGAGGGGAAGGACATGGTTTCTTGCCTTGCGAAGAATGAATGATGCTCGGTCGGAATTTTGACGGATGAGACACGAATCGCAACAACTCCATCCGTACGTTTATCTTGTCCCATATACGGTAGATCTCATTGATTGCTTTCGCAATTGGGACGTTGAACACCTTACAACTATCGCGCCGAACTACTGTGGTGAATTAGGCTCACATAGCCCCTGGACGATAATTCGCGGAACAGATATCGTTTCTATACCTACGGTAGATATCTATGTTGAACTCATCCGAAATCCATCGTCCGGTTCGTAATCGGGCACCGAATCCGAACCTCACTTTTCTATGAACATCGAAAATCTGAACGCAACCAACTTTTCTGCCGGTCCGGGAGCACTACCAGAGAGCGTCCTCCTGCAAGCGCGTGAATCGATGCTGTCGGTACCTGAAATGGGGCTTTCCGTCCTCGGTATTAGTCACCGAAGTCCTTGGTTTGCAAACGTTATAGACCAAGCACAATCGGATCTAAAGAAACTATTAGGGATCGATGATTCCTACCACGTACTTTTTTTACAGGGTGGAAGTAGTCTGTTATTCGGCATGATTCCTCAAGCATTACTTCACACTAAGAACGACCGTGCGGAATACATCCGCAGTGGGTACTGGAGTAACAAGTCGATACCAGATGCAGAGTTGTTTGGAAAAGTGAACGTGATATGGGATGGATCCTCAAGTGGATACCACCGTTTACCAAGTGCTAGTGAACTAGCATACGATGACAAAGCAAGCTATTTTCACTATGTTTCCAATGAAACCGTTGAAGGTTTGCAGTTCCAGGATATCCCAGGCATCGATTCTGTATCTCGCATTTGCGACATGTCTTCTGATTTCTTGTCCAAGCCGATTGATTGCCGAAGATATGCCATGATCTATGCCCATGCCCAAAAGAATTTAGGACCAGCAGGAGTAACCGTCGCGGTTATCCACGCATCGCTTTTAGACCGTTGCCGCAGTAAAGACACCCCGGCAATGCTTTCGTTTCATAATCATGTTCAGGCCGGTTCGATCTACAACACGCCACCTGTCTTTGCCATTTATGTTCTGGGGCTTGTTCTCCGATGGATGGTAGAGTCCGTCGGCGGCCTGGAGCAAATGGGTCGTGTGAATCAACAGAAAGCACAATGCATATATAACGTTCTGAACCAGAACCAAGAATTTTGGGATGTGCATGCAAACCCAAATTTCAGATCTACTATGAACATAGCATTTCGGCTCCGTTCGCCAAAACTTGAAAGCACCTTTCTTCGGGAAGCCGAACAAGCTGGTTTTCGCGGTCTTGAGGGTCATCGCACGCTCGGCGGATTGCGCATTTCACTCTACAATGGGGTCGAGTACTCGTCAGTTTGTCGACTTGCGACATTCATGGAAGAGTTTTCAAATCGTCATAGCAAACCAAGCGATGCAGGTTGAACCAACTCACAACAAGAAAGGTTCCTCAAAATGAATCGACCTTGGCAAGCAATACCTGCCGCTTCGGAACGTGGATGGTCAGGATCTCTTGAGTCCTTTCGCAAAGCTCCCCATCGATTCTGCATGGAACTCGCAGAACGAAATGGTGGTATCGGCCGCTTTCGATTGATGCACCACTCATTTCTGACAATCTCTGACGCTAATTGGATTCGACAGGTCTTGGAGGAGCGTCCAAATCAATATCAACGATCGTTTCAATATCGAAGTTTTGCGAAAGTCACAGGAGAAGGACTACTGGTAAGCGAGGGGCGACACTGGCAACATCGCCGAGCTTGGATCGCTCCACAAATGCGCTCGGAGTTCCTTCGCCACGTGTCCAGTAGCACCTCGTTCGTGATGGAAAGGCTTTTCGAACAACTCGCCAATCAATCACAAAATGCAACGATCGAAGACCTTCTTGAATTCTGTCGGCAACTGACCATTCATGTCATCGGTATCGTTATTCTCGGACGCGAACTAAACACCGAGGAAGCTCATTCGCTTTCCAGCAGTCTGAGAACTGCTATGCAATCTGCTCAAAGACGAAATGCAAGTTTATTCAGACTCCCGGTCTGGATTCCCACCTCACACAATCGCTCCCTCATCGGCGCAAAGAATACCGTCGATGCGTTGATGCGAGCCACACCAAGTCTTTCAGGAACCCAAGGCGAGGAACAGCCAAACAATCTTTCAAGAAAATTGCACATTACTTGGACACCACATGTCGAGGACAATTGTGTTGCCACAGCGATCCAAGATGAATTGCGAACCCTACTTCTGGCAGGTTTCGAAACTACGAGCGCGGCCATGGCTTGGACATTGATGGAAATCAGCAGCCATACTCTATGGCAACAAAAATGCCAACAAGAAGCCGATCGCATTTTTGCATCAGGTTCTCTGGAGGGCGATATGCTGAAAAGTCACGGGCCCCTCGATTACGTAATCTACGAATCGCTCAGACTACATCCTCCAGTCTATCAAATAGTACGACGCACCAATACTCCAGACTCGCTAGGGGGTTATAGGATTCCTGCAAAAACGCTTGTAGTATTGTCCATCTACGGGTCACATCGCTCCCCACGCGTTTGGTCCGATCCAGATATCTTTCAACCTGACCGATTTGAACATCTGGATAAAGATACTAGGACAGCCTTTCTCCCATTCGGGGCAGGACCGCATCTTTGTATAGGAATGGGCGCTGCTCTAATGGAAATCAAAGTCGCCTTACTCTGGATCCTTCGAAACTTCCATTTGAAGAACTGCAAGCTTTCCGCAGCAGAGGCAGGAGATCGCACTGACGTCACGCTCAGTCCTCGTGAACCGGTATCAATCGAGTTCCAAAGGAGAAGTTAATCGTGGACATCGAACTGCTCAATCTCGAAGTTCCAACAGCGATCATCGAATGGGAAACGGCGCTTTACAAAGCGTTTATTAATGTAAAAGGAAACCGACTTATCCGACACCTTTGGCTTTGGGATGACACCAATCAGCGATTGGCTATGCGCATCGGGTACAGTGATCAACGTATTTACTACTGGCGAAACGCCGAAGGAGTTCTCACCTCAGGCATGGCAATCAATGTCGGTATGCAACAATTTCAAGCATCCGCGTTCGGGTTTCCAATTCCAGAACGGGAGGGGGATGAAAACATCCACTGTGAAGTACTTGCCGCGATCAATAGTGAGCATTGGGGTTTAGCTGGTGATTTCCAGTTTCGCAGGACTATGTTTTCTGATTTGTATCAACTAGGATTCAGGTGGGTTTGGGCTACGACCTCGGATCGGAATTACCATCTCTACCAACGTATGGGTGCCGAACTTGTCGAAGAGAAGTGGATCGGCGAGGAGCGACGAAGACTTTTGCGGTTTCGACTCGTTGTCAACGGAATTAACGCAGAGGGAGTAGGCGAAGTACATCGACCAACTTAGATGAGCCAAATCGCTTGTGTTCCTAACCTCATTCGTATGGTCAAAAAATGGGATATTCCTTCAATTTCGTGGATAGGAGTTGCTCGGTTTGCTGATTGCTCATCCACGATGATAAGCTAGATTCCGCTCGGTTTCGAAACGGCTCCAGGCTCATGCAGAATGGTAATTTTGGACACCCGTTGTCCTTCCATCGATTCCTCCTTGGATACAATGACCGACCAGTGGAAAGGCCCGTTAGCGAGGGACTCGTTGGTCGAAGGTACCTTTAGTGGAAAGCCAAAATTGTGCGTCCATATGAGAGCGTACAATCACCCCGGATTTTGGTATTGATTTTGGAGGTAGACTTGGTGAGTCACTATTCCCTTTCCAAATCCTTGCCGAGAGTTCACTATGCCAAGACTTCGTCGTGAAGAGACTGCCCAACGGTGGGCGAGTCGCCTCGCTCAATTCGAAAACTCCAACTTGTCCGTTACTCAGTTCTGCCAGTCGATCGATTGCTCGGTCGGTTCGTTCTGCCTCTGGAAACGCAAGCTGGCGAAAACGACTCCAGCACCCTCGGCGTTCCTTCGTGTACAAACCTCGATCCCAGCTCCAATAGGTATCGAAATCAAACTCCCCTCAGGGATCACGATCTGCATACCGCTAACGGCTGCCAACTCGCTTGCCGAAATACTCGAATAAGTCTCTTAAGCGATGCTCGCAATCAACCCAGCGGTCCCTATCTATCTTCATGCTGAACCCATCGACATGCGCAAGAGTTTCGATGGGCTCTTTGGGATCGTCAATGCAGATCTCCAACGCGATGTTCGCAACGGGGGCTTGATCATTTTCCTCAACAGTCGATGCAATCGCATCAAGCTGATGTACTGGGACACCGATGGTATCGCGATTTGGATGAAACGTCTGGAACTATCAACTTCTGTGCAACTTCTGTGGGTGGCACCGATTTCCCTGTGCAACTTCTGTGGGTGGCACCGATTTCCCTGTGCAACTTCTGTGGGTGGCACCGATTTCCCTGCTCGCTAGTTTGCCAACGCGAGCTAGGTTCGTGATGGGTGCGAAATCGGTGGGTGGCACCGATTTCCCAATGCCATTCGTGGGTGGCACCGATTACG
>CAZACJ010000036.1:0-38285 GCA_964483385.1 uncultured Pirellula sp.
AGATACTCGATGCCGAAGAACCGAAGTTTGCTCACGGACGAGCAGTGGGAACACATATGCCCCTTTATCCCTGAACGTGCGTCCTCACCTAAAGTTGGGCGGCCTCCAGCGGATGACCGGACGTGCTTTGAGGGAATTCTATGAGTGCTGCGAAGTGGCGCTCGATCGCGTGACCTACCTGACGAATTCCCTTCGCCAAGCACCTGTTGGCGACGCATGAACGAATGGATGGATGCAGGTGTTTTCATTGAAATGTGATACGCGTTTTTGGACCGACTCGATCAGCAAGGACGACTGGATTGGGACGAAGTCTTTGTCGATGAGAGTTTTGCTCCCGCAAAAAAAGGGGCTTGGACGTTGGGAAAACCAAGCGTGAAAAGGGAACCAAGTGGGTGGTGGTGGCTGATGGCCAAGGAATACCTCTGGCATGTTCGACCGCAGACGCGTCCCCAGCGGAGGTCAAGCTCGTCGAACGCATGCTTATCAAAGTCCCCCACCCAGAAAACTGTTGTATAGCGTTGATTGCCGACCGTGCTTACGACAGCGAGTCCGCTTCGTGAACGGCTCAAGCAATCGAAATGGGATCTGATTTGTCCCCATCGTAAAGATCGAAAACGAGCACCGACGCAAGACGGCCGCAAGCTTCGGCTTTATCGCCGACGATGGACCATCGAACGCACTTTTGCATGGCCGGGTAACTTTAGAAGACTGCTCGTTCGACATGAATTCTATGTCACAATGCATGATGCTTTCATGCACATTGCGTGTGCTATGATCTGCATTCGGAGGTTTTGAAACCACTTCTAGGCTTGCGAAAAACGTGAATTAAAATCGAAGGATTCACCTGGGGCAATAAACGCTTTAGCGCACCTACTGGTTGCCGGATATGTTCCTGCGATACATTCAAACTGTGGTGATGCCCCAAATACTCAACAACGTATCCTAATCAATACCGCTAGCGGAACAGCTTTGAAAACAACGCTAACGAAAATCCCTTGGCAATCAACCAATGCACGGATGTACGCAAGCCTACACCCGTGCATGGAAATGCACTAAACAATAACTAAATCGCCAATGCGGAATCGACTAACTTTGATTGAACTCGCTTCCGCCTCGCCGCGACCACTAGACTGACACCCAAACCAAAAATCGCCATTGATCCTGGCTCAGGAACCGCTGTTGTTGCAACTTGCCTTAAACCAAACGAACCGGCACCCGTATTATTGAACGAATACAACTCCATTCTTAACGTGTAGGTTCCAACTACCCCATACTCGTGCCGTTCACCGGAACCGGCAAAACTATGAAAGGTCGCAACATTTGGGTGAATCACCAGTCCAGTGAATTGATCCGAAGCAAGTGTCGGTAGATTTCCCGAATTTGGATTGGGAGACGCCCAAGGGGCTTGTTGCCTCGCTGTAAAGTCGTCGTTCCAAATTTCAAAATGGTAGTCCCTCCAATCGTAACACGCAGTTGTGTCGTTAAGGATCTGAAACTCGAATTCGAATAAATCCCCTGAGTTAAAACCCGTGTATGTAACCACCTTGTCGAAATACGTTCCCGAAGCCGTAACAATCGCTTGATCACCAGAGTCAGGGTAAAGCGGAACCAATGAACTATAGGGAATCAATTTCTTCTCACCATACGTTTCAGTCACCGTCACCCCATTCGCGGTATTGTTCACACTAGAAATGCTCATCGCATCTCCCAAGTTCAAATCCGTCAGGGATATCGTACCAGCACAAACCATCTCCGCTCCAGCACTCGAAAGCAGTGCCATCACCAAACTACCCGCCATACGTAACAGGTTGTTTTTTTGAATCGATCGTTTCATTTGAAAAGCTTCCTAATTTGATTAATTGAGAATATCAGCGCACGAAGCCCCTCCAGCACTCTTGTCGGACATACCGAACTGAAGAATCCTATCGTGTATTTAATGAAATTCAGCGTTTGCTTATGGCGATACTCCTGACAGTTCGCCGATAAAGCAGCAGTTTTAGAGAAAACGCTTAATCGAACGAAGTCTCGGTCGCAGAGTAGCGAGAGCTAATTCGTTCTCGAGCAAAAATCGCTCTTCAGAAGTGGGTTCCTTAAGCCCACAACACTGCACCTTAGAATTAAGTTGCAGGATTCGGATACTCTGACTCTAACTGTGTCCAAGCCCCTGTGCAAGCAGTGGAAGAGATAGAAGTGGATAAATACCCTGGAAATATATTTCGCAAATTCCCAACGAGCTTCCCTAGAAAACAGACAGGTATCTCTGTTATGTCCAACAACGCATCAAAAGTTATCATACGGACGTCCAATTTTTCACTGTGCAACTGCCTGCGGCCCAGCAACCTCCCGTTCCGAATTACAAGGGACCGCAAGCTATGGGAATTGGGGCCTACAACAAGTTGACTTATCCGTATTTCCCCCTTTGACTCTGAAGCTTTGGTATCGTTCCCGACAAACTATGAAACCGAAAACATCCTAAATGCCACTTCTTGCCCTTTAGTTCAACTGTGGAAAAATTAGAACTGGCCCGCGAACCGATTTTCACAAACTGCCTCACTTAAGGATACCTTTTCCCGAAGTATCGCTACCTGCTCTCTGCATCTAGGATTGCCGATAAACATGCTCAATCCAACATGCGTTGCACTCCAAACCATCTTCAGCAAAATGTTATAGACGTCACGACCAGCTCTAAAAAAACAGTCCTATGGAAAAACTCTTCGCAATTCCACACCACATCATCACATCGTG
Source organism: uncultured Pirellula sp. (assembly GCA_964483385.1). Classification (GTDB taxonomy): domain Bacteria; phylum Planctomycetota; class Planctomycetia; order Pirellulales; family Pirellulaceae; genus JBKCUI01. Next base: position 2,746 of record CAZACJ010000036.1, read on the forward strand.
AATACACCATCACCACTTTTTGCAGCCAGTTCTATCGAACGACAGTTCGCTCACGAAATTGTACGTCGACTTAGCCAACATGGGTTTACGTCATATTACGCCGGAGGATGCGTCCGAGATGCCTTGCTCGGTATCCCTCCAAAGGACTTCGATGTAGCTACTAGCGCTACTCCCGATCACGTGCGAAACATCTTCGGTGAATCGAATACACAAGCTGTCGGAGAAGCATTCGGAGTGGTGATTGTCAAAGGCCGACTAGCGAAACAAAAATGCCAAGTGGAAGTCGCAACCTTTAGGACAGACGGATCCTACTCCGACGGGCGAAGACCCGACTGGGTCGAGTATGCAAGCGCTCAAGAGGATGCTCAACGTCGAGACTTCTCCATTAACGGTCTATTCTACGATCCCCTCACCAATCAAGTCATCGATTATGTTGACGGACAATCAGATCTAAAGAATCGCATCCTAAGGGCAATTGGAAATCCCAAGGACCGAATAAGAGAAGACCACCTAAGAATGCTTCGGGCTGTCCGCTTTGCAGCACGCTATGAACTACAAGTCGATCCCGTTACCCAAACTGCAATACGCGAATCATCCCGCTTGATCTCAAATGTCAGCGGTGAACGTATCGGAAACGAACTTACCCGTATCCTCGAACATCCTAACCGTATCCCGGCATGGAACCTACTAAACTCCCTTGAACTTCTCACTCACCTCGCTCCCGAACTCCCTAGCAAGTCCCCTCTGTTTGAGTCACTTCCTACTAATCAACAAGAACTACCTCTGATCCTTGCATCGTTGCTACACCCATGGGCTCCCCCACATTCTCCGATGAGCAACCTCCATCCGGATCAAATTTCCATCTCCAATCCTTACCAACAGCCACTCGAAAACATCCGCTCTCGCTGGAAACTACCCAACGCTGTATCCGAAGCAACAAAAACCTGTATAGGTACTTCTCAATGGATTACATCCGCTCACCAATACCCATGGTCCATCGTCCAACCAAACCTCCTCGACGGCTGGCTCTCCGAATCTGTTCTCCTTGCGCAATCGCTGTGCAATCTTCACAACTGGCCTTCAAAAGGAATCGAACAATGCCTCGCGAAACTCAACTCCTCCGAAATCCCTTGGAATCCACCACCTCTAATCGTCGGCGCTGACCTAATCCAAGCAGGGCTTAAACCCTCCCCCTTATTCGGCAAACTTCTTCTCCAAGTTCGCCAGCTCCAACTCGATGAGCAACTGCTTTCCAAAGAGCAAGCCCTTCAGTGGCTCCGTGCACAACTCACAATTCTCCATGACCGAAAGTAATACATCCACCCGTTTCCGGCAAATATTCCTAGCTCCGAACCAACACTCCCAAAAACTAGTCCTTTCGCTCATGTCGGATTGGTTTAAAATTCTCATCGTCTGCTCGCATATCTCCAGGTCAACCAGCTTTACCATCCACCACACGCCAGCCTAAGCACCCAAGATCACAATGACCGAAAAACGTCTATTTAACTTCTCAGCCGGCCCAGCTGTTCTCCCAGTTCCAGTCCTCGAACGCATCCGCGACGAAATGCTCTGCCTTCCAGGCTGCGGCGCTTCGATCCTGGAGATATCTCACCGCAGCAAACAATTCATCGCTATCCAAGAAGCCGCGAAACAACGCCTGATCCGCTTGCTTCAAATCCCCGAATCCCATGAAGTTCTCTTCCTCCAAGGTGGAGCACGATTACAATTCTCAATGGTTCCGATGAACCTACTCAGAGGCTCCAAATCACCAGCTCAATACGTTCTTACCGGCTCCTGGGGAAAATACGCCCTCGGTGAAGCTAAAAAAGAAGGTCCAGTCGAAGTCATCTACGACGGAGCTAATCACGGATATTCTCAACTTCCAAACCCAGATTCCCTCCCAATTCGCTCCGATGCCGCGTACCTGCACCTAACCAATAACGAAACAATCCAAGGCATCCAATTCCAAAACGACTGGAATGTCGACTGCCCGCTCGTCTCCGATTGCTCCTCGGACTTCCTCTACCGTCCACTCGATGTCGCTAAGTACGGACTGATTTATGCCTGCGCTCAAAAGAATGCTGGACCCGCAGGCGTAACCGTCGTGATTATCCGAAAAGATCTCCTCGAACGCGCTCAAGACCAACTTCCTGGCTACCTGAACTACCGAAACCACTCCTCCGAAGACTCCATGTGGAATACCCCACCGACCTTCGCCATCTACACCCTCGGACTCGTCGCACAATGGCTCGAAGATTCCATCGGTGGCTTGCAAGCCATGCATCAACACAATCTCCAAAAAGCAGGCCTGCTCTACGCAGCAATCGATCGCCACCCCACTATGTACCTGGGACATGCCCGCCCAAGCGACCGCTCCCTGATGAACGCCACATTCAAACTTCCGAACCAAACCCTCGAAGATGATTTCCTCTCGCAAGCCAAAAAGAATGGACTCGATTCCCTGAAAGGACATCGCAGCGTCGGAGGCATTCGAGCAAGTATCTACAACGCGATGCCCATCGATGGAGTTCATGCACTAGTCCAGTTGATGGATGACTTCGCTACCAAAAACGCTTCTTAAACACCGCAGCCGCCCCCCGTAATTCTCTCCCTCTTAGAAACGCACAGTATCTCTGCCATGAAAACCCGCATTCTCGTTCTTGATCCCATCGCTCCCGAAGGTATCGCGATGCTCCAAGCCGATCCGGATCTCGAATTCGAAGAACGACACGGCCTGAAAGGTGAAGAACTTCGAAAGTCCCTCGCCGAATTCGATGGCGCTATCGTTCGCTCCGGTGTGAAAATCACCGCTGAGTCCCTCGAAGGTAACAAACGACTCAAAGCCATCGTTCGCGCCGGTGTAGGTACCGATAACATCGATAAAAATGCCGCAACACGCCTCGGTATCGTGGTGATGAATACCCCCGCCGGTAACACACTCTCTACCGCTGAACACACCTTCGCTCTCCTACTCGCACTCTCTCGCTCCATCGCACCTGCCTACCAGTCCCTCTGCGGTGGAAAATGGGATCGCAAATCCTTCATGGGAACTCAACTTGCCGATAAAACACTCGGTGTAGTTGGCATGGGACGCATCGGTCGTGAAGTCGCATCACGCGGCCAAGCTTTCGGAATGCGAGTCATCGCTTTCGACCCATTCCTTTCCGATGACCAAGCAGCCAAGCTAAACGTGATCAAAGCAAACACTGTCGCTGAAATGCTTCCGAAAGTGGATTACCTCACCGTCCACACCCCCCTGACCGACGAAACCAAATACCTCGTTGGAATGAAACAACTTGAACAACTCAAACCAGGTATTCGTCTTGTAAATTGCGCCCGTGGCGGCATCTACGAAGAAGCCGCACTCGTCGAAGGCCTCAAACGCGGGATCATCGCCGGGGTAGCCCTTGATGTGTTCGAAGAAGAACCCTGCCCAAATAGCCCACTATTCGGCATGCCAGGTGTCGTCTGCACCCCGCACCTCGGCGCAAGCACCGAAGAAGCCCAAACGCAAGTCGCGATCGAAGGCATTCAACTCCTCATGAACTTCTTCAAAACTGGGGAAATTCGTCACGCTGTCAACGTCGCTTCACTCGATCCAAAAACTCTCGAAGCTCTCCGCGGTTACCTCGATGCAACATACCGCCTAGGTCTCATGATGGCTCAATGGCACAGCGGTTCTATCAGCGCCTGCGGTCTACATTACCGCGGTGAAGTCGCCGACAAAGATACAAAATTGCTCACCTCCGCTTTCTGCGCCGGACTCCTCGAAAAAGCCATGGCAGACGATGTCAATATCGTCAACGCAGAACTCCTCTTCCGAGAACGCAACATCGACCTGATCGAAAACCGAAATCGTGAACTCGGTGCATTCAGCTCTTCTATCTCCGCCGAAGTCACCGGTGGCGGTCAAACCGTCCGAGCCGGCGTAACAGTCTTCGGTAACAATATGCCTCGTTTAATTTCCATCGATGATTATCGCATGGAAGCCTACCTCGACGGCCACATGCTCTTCTTCACTCACTACGATGTTCCAGGTATCATTGGCAAAGTCGGTACCGTATTCGGGAAACATGGCGTCAACATCGGACAAATGTCCGTCGGACGAATCATGCAACAACCCGGTGGCCTCGCGATAGGCGTTCTTAACCTCGACTCGCGTCCACCCCAAGCCGCACTCGAAGAACTCATGGCTATCGAAGCAGTCGAGAAAGTACAACTGATCGAACTTCCTCAAGCCGGCGTACTTCCTGCGTGGTTGATCTAACCCACGTAGGGCCATTGCAACCGACCAATCGCCATACTACACCCGGTCTCTGGATCTATATCCACCCATGTCGCCGAAAGCCGCACATCTTCCGTCGCGACATGGAATGTATTCGGATCAAACGTCGTCGTCGTTCGTAACACAGGTTTGATTTCTCGCCCCAATATACTCCGATAAGCCCCCGTCATACCTACGTCGCACTGAAACGCTGTGCCAAGTGGTAGGATCTGCTCATCGGCTGTCGGTACATGCGTATGCGTCCCCAATACAGCACTCACCCTGCCATCAAGATACCAACCCATCGCCTGCTTGTCGCTCGTCGCCTCAGCATGCAAGTCGACAAAGCGTATCTTCACGTCCGATGGAATTTCTTCAAGCACCCGGTCTATCGCTTCAAACGGACAATTCACCGGTCTCATAAAAACACGCCCCATCAAACTCACCACCGCCACAGAAACCCCATCCCTCGATTGCACCACACAGTAGGTCTTACCCGGTGCCTTCGCAGGAAAATTCGCGGGTTTTACTATGTTGGACCGCTTCATCAATACATCTTGGATCTCACGCTTCTTGTAAATGTGATCCCCGAGCGTGATAGCATCAATCCCCGCAGCAACTAACTGATCATATTGCTTTACCAATAATCCAGTTCCGTCCGCAGCATTCTCAGCATTTGCAATCAGAAAGTCCCCACCCTGTGTTCGCAACTCCTCAACCATCGAACACACCGCCTGCATCCCCGGCTTGCCAACAATGTCACCAATAAAAACAAGACGGAATGCCTTCGGTGATTTTGGAGGTAACTCTTGCATCTTTTCCGTCTTTGAATCTAAATCTCAACGCGTTCCAAACAACTTAGCTGCCCACTAGGCCGAAGCAACGCTCCAATATAGCGTTTCGTTCCCTAACAGTGGCACGGCAGAAATGCTTGTATCTAGCCGTTTCTCAGTAAACACATCGATCGACCTAAAACTTACCTGATGGCTTATCTGATGGTTTGTCTGCGGACTTTTCCGATGAACTTGGTTTATCCGCCGCAAAATCATCACCCACTCGGGTCGAAAAAGAACCACCGTAGTCCATAGTCTGCTCAAAACTAGGCGTAGTGCTTTGACCAGTACCGCTCCCCCCAAGCCCCTTTTCGGCGGGAAAAATCTTGGTCTCTCCCGAGATAGTCCCTGGTCCGCCAGAAACCGAACTCCTCAACTTCGAATCAGAACGTCCCAAATCCCCCTTTACACCATCACCCACTACACTTGCCCCTCGCTCGTAACGACTCCACCAAGCATCTGCATCTTGAATAGTCCACTGGTCACTCGAAGCTAAGCGATGTAGCAAATTGGCAAGGTCACGCGCCGTCTGCGGACGTTTGGCACGATTTTTCTCCAAACAAGCCATGATCGCGTACTCTAAATCCTCAGACACGCGACGCCCACATCGTACCGAAGGACTTACCGGAATCGCATCAACATGCTGCTGGCACAAATCACCAAACGAGGTCGCTTGGAAGACAGGCGCCCCAGTTAATAGAAAATATCCCACCGCTCCGACCGCATACAAGTCACTTCGTGCATCCACCAAATCCGGAGTCTGAATCGATTCAGGTGACATGTATAACGGAGTACCTGCCATCCCTTCACTACCCTTACCACGCTTCGCCTCATCTACAGCTCGAACCAATCCAAAATCCAGAAGCTTCACGAAGTCAGGAATCCCACCCCGACGATTCAGCATCACGTTCGCCGGCTTGATGTCGCGATGCACCAAACCCATCGAATGCGCCTCAAATAAGGAACTACACAATTGATCCAATATCTTTGCCACCCGACCATCCGTCAAAGGACCAAAACGATCGACTAACTCCTGAAGATTAATGCCGTCGAGATACTCCATCGCATAATAAAAAACCCCCTCGGGAGTCCGGCCGTAATCATAAATCGCAATAGTATGCGGATTGTTCAAATTGCAGGTAATCTGCACCTCTTGTTCAAAACGACTAATAGAAGTTTCATTGACACGATCTACGTTTAGTAATTTGATCGCACCCTGGCGACGCAACATCGAGTGATGACCTCGATAGACTGTCCCCATCGCACCCTCACCTAGCTTCTCGTCCAATCGATACTGCCCCAATTGCTTGGCTTCCACGGCCGCCTGCCTCGCCTCCCGTTGCAAGCGAGTCACAATCAATGTAAAGATGAAAATCGCAAGCGCACTTAAACTCAACAAGCCAAACATTGTGTAGAACGCACGACGCAAAATATTCAACGGCTCGAATGCCTCGTCGTAGTCGATTTCTGTCACTAACCCAAAATCATACTGCTCGAGCCACGTCCAAACGCCTACTACAGGTACCCCGCGATAATCCCGATACCCAGCGATGTCCATCCCATCCATCCGCTCCATCAAAGCTTCTGCTGCCTTCGTGTAACCCAATTCCGAACGGCGCAACTTTGGACGAAAACCCTTGGTCATGTCCCCACCAGGATCACGCAATTGCACTTGCAAAATCGACTCTGCTCCCTCCCGATCTTGTAAAACTCCCAACAATATCAAAGCATCATCAAAACGACTGTTCGAAACCATTAACCCCGTGCGATCTACCGCATAAGTCTCGCCCGATCGCCCTATTCGCCCCAACTGAACCAATCGTGTGAACTCCCGCTCCGGACGTATTCGCAACGATAACGCGGCAATGACTTGCAAATCACCGTTATATACTGGAACACTGACGAACATAGTTGGTACGCCACTATGAAGTACCCCCAACTTATCGCTCAATGGAATCGAACTTGCAAAAGGTGGCGTAACTACATTGCGATTGTCAAATACCTTGGAAAGCTCCCTTTCCCACTCCTCGGCCTTCTGCCCAAGCAACATCGGATGACTTGAAGCAATCACCTGATGTTTCACATCCGTTATCATGAAACCAGCAAACTCGTAGTTTGCTAAAGTCGGTGCTACAACTTGCCCAATCTCTTTCTGTAACTCAGCCTCCGTCATCCCAGGAGTCGCTAACGAACTTGTTTTGGCCGAAGCCGCGCCGTGCAAACCGATCAGCATCTCAACATACTCTCGAAAACTCGAGTTGTTTGCCAGAGTTCTCGCGCTGGTCTCTTGCTGCGACAACCACTTCAAGACCATCGCCTTCTCAACATCTAACAACGTCGTCAACTGCGATTGCAAGTTGGATTCCATCGTCATGCGAATGCTACGCGTGATCAAATAGCCGATCAAAGATAAAAGCAACACAGCCAGAATAGGCCAAAGCCAAAGCTGCCTTCGCAGAATCAACCCCGTCCGCTGGATACGATTCCCAATCGACGTCTTCGCAAACGTCATGTGCGCCCCGCGTGGGTCCCGCACTCTCTTGCGGTCCATCCACCATTGGTACAGTTGATTCCACATCTCAGAAATCTCAAACCTTACAAACGCTATAACCCAATTCTTACGAGGAATCGCGCAAATCCGAATCGCTTTGCATTCACGAAAACTCCACGCAGTTACCCTAGTTCACACCTGATGAACCGCGAAGACTTCCCGAACAACTTTCCCGAAAAAAGTACTATTCAGCTGATCCGGCCGATGAAATAGCCAATAAACGCTTGGCTTCATCCATCAAGAAATCAATCTCCATGAAGGGTTCATACCCGATATCCTGCCAGCGAATCCGCCCCTGCGAATCCACCAAAATCGTCCCGTGTAAGGGCTGTCCCTCGAAATCATCAAAGCAACGATAACTCTTAAAAACGTCTAAGTCACTGTTCGCCAGTAACGGCAACTCCATCTTCGTCTCATATCTCTGCAATCCCTCTGTTAGCGTCTCTCCATCCTCTGTGCTCACCCCGATAACCTCAATCCCCATTTGACGGAAAGCCTCTACCTTCGGCGAGAGCTCCTTCAGTTGCTCCGCACAGTGCAAGCAACCGAAACCAAGATAAAAAACTAACAAGTGCGGCTTGCCTCGTAACGTCGACGAAGACACCACATTCGACTTAGATCCCTGTAAACTTGCAACGCCCTCAGGTACCGGGAGACTCCACGTCGGAGCGGTCGGCGGAAACCAACGGACCGGCCCAAGCGAGTCTAGAGAGGGGCGGTCTCCTAGATCTTTACTCTTTGAAGGCTCAGTTTCCCAAACTAAATCAGGAAGTACTTGCGAAGAGATCCGCTTTACTTCATCCACCCAATTTACATTCGGCTCAGCATCCCCAGCCAACTTGGCACATCGCTCTAAAGCACGCTTGCGATCTTCTTTCCATTCCTCGATTTGCTTTACTTCGGCTTCTTTCAAGCCACTGCGACCTGCCGCTGCTTCGATTGCTCGATGCGATACAATCGCGAAAAGCAATGAAGGGACAATCTCTCCTTGCGATCCGTTAAATGCATCCTTTGCTTTTCGCATCGCCAAAACATGTTCACCAGACGCTTGACACCAAGTGATGCGTTGCCACAAGTCGACTTGTTCACGAATCTGATTCCCACGCTGTAAAGCTTGTCGGTACTCTCCCTTAGCGCTGTGCGCATGAGATTCCAAAGCAGCGATGTAACCCGCCAGACGATACGATCGATACCGCTTTTCGTGAAAAGCCCTTTCTTTAACCCGCTCGTCCTCAGGCTTGTCCTTCCACTTCTCTTCATCAAAATCCTTCGATATACGTTCAACGAAAGGCAAATCCTGCTCTTCACCCCAAACATCTTTAGGGACGACTGTTGGATCCGCCAACGCAGGCGCGCGACGCGGAACCTTCTGAGCATCAGCTGACCGTAATTCAGATTCGGTAGGAACCAAGCCCTCGGCCATCGACTCAATCAACAATCCGCGTCTAGTTTCTCGCAACGCATCAAGAATCTTTTGCCCCTCTTCGAGACGCCCAGTTTCAAAGGCCGCTATCCCCCTGAGCATCTGAGCCTCATCAGCAGTCGGGCTACCCTCCGCTCCACGTAAATAAGGCGAGTCCGCTAATTTAAAGGCAACTTCCCAAAGTCGAAAGGTACGTAAAACCGCGAAAAGTCGCTGCCGACCAAAACTAGAACTTCCACTGCCTCCAGGGGAATTGTACCTCGGATGCCGCGGAAGCTCGATCATGTTCTTTGCAAGCTGCAACGCAGCATTTGGACGTCCCACATGGATCCAATTTCGGATTAACCATTCATTATTATGTGCGTAATTATGGATTTGATCTGGCATAATTCGATCGCGGATCATGTGAGCATGATCAACCCTCGCAGATGCTTCTTGCTGCCAAGCGGCGTCAGCATATCGATGCAAACGCGAGTAAGTATGTCCTGGCATATGCCACATGTGAGCGATACCTGGCGCACTCGGGCCACACTCAGCCGCAGCGACAATTGCTAGGTTCTCTTTACGGTAGTCCCAAAGGTGAATTCGAAAGTGATGTGCCGGATGACGAGGATTTCTGCGAAAGATATCCGAAAGAAGTGCATCAACCCCCGCATAACTTTGGATCTCAATCCCTTGGCCTTGATTTTGCCAATACTGCAACACAATCATCGCTTTAATCTCGATATCCTCGGGATAATCTTGAACCAAGTCCTCGAGATCACGGACATAGTTTCTTAAACGTTCCTTCCGCTTATCTCTGATCTCATCTGTCATTGCCCCACGCTTCTTTTTGACTTTACTTTGGGCTTCATTTACCCCAGAAGCCTTATCAGCGTTCTTCTGATCTCCTTTCTTTTCTTGGCTTTCATTTGGTTTGCCCTCCGGCTTCGCTTCGGGAGGCTGCGGCCAGTCCTTAACACGGCGACTCCAAGCTTCGATTAAGCGACGCTCAATCGCATTTGACTTGTCCAAACGCTTCATCGCTTGTTCGATAAACGCTGCGGAACGATCAGGATTTTCAACATTGGCTCTTGCCATTCCCCAGTAAAAAATCGCCCGCTCAGGTTCGATCGAAGCCGCTTGCCGAAACGACCGTTCTGCTTCGAAGTACCAAAATCCATGCAATTGCGCGAGCCCCTGATCGAAAAACCTCTGCGCCATAGGATTCGAGGATGATGTCTTCCAGTGAACGTTCCCCATCCCTTGCATCAAATACGCTGCTTGCCTCGGCCCATCGTTAAATGCTTCTGCATGAAATGAATGTCCAGGCGATATGTCCTGCTTTCCCGATATAGCTCCCTCTTTTTCCTCAGAATGCACCCTTCCAACATGCTGCCACCCAAGTCCAGAAACTACCAACAACAATGCACCGAACCACGATTTCCATAGCGAGGAGAAATTGCTGGAAAATTTTAAAAGAAGAAGAAACATGGAACGAAAACAAGCTTGCATAGGTCGTATCGTGGGTAGCAAGTCGAGGTGGGGACGTAATCGGTAGCTTTGTCGGGATGGACGAAGTTACGAAGCAACCGTACCGCCGACATTTCGTCCAGTATAATTTGTTTTTCTTAAATGGCACCATGAAATTACCGGCACCGCACAAGCGACAAACAGCTGAATTTAACACCAATGCCAACACAATCATGTGCAAACCAGAAAGCAAGTCCTACGTGGCTCGCTTTTCCCCGACGAAGTTTTCTCGATAAAACTTGAGGAAGCTTTACTTGATCGTGCGAATAGAGCGACGAGGAGGGGATACGTTCGTCGATCGCCCCAGAATCTCTCTCAGAATACGCTGCTCTAACTCGGTATCGTTTTCTTGGCGAATCCAACCAAGTGTAATCGGTTGGCCAACCAGAGCGGGGTCGTCTCGAACTATGGAATCGTCATGCCTTGCGATCGCCGATCCTTCGGAGGAATACTGTGAGCGATTGACATCTTCAAGCTCTTTGAGCACTTCCACACCAACAGAGAAACCTTGTTCAATAGGAACAACGCGAATGAAGCAAGTACGCCGCATGGTTTGCAGGGTGCTTTGTAATCTTTGGTATCCATACGCGGTATCTTTGCGCCAAGGCTCTAAGAACGTCGCGCCAATTTCTGGGTAAGTTTCCAGACGTCCCTCAACCCATTGCAACGCATCGCGAGCAGCGCGTTGCTCGGTTTTGATTCGAAAGTAATCTTCAACCGTATCGACAACTTGATTCCACAAAAACTCACTGTCTGATGTACTGACAATGATGGGATTCGACAGTTGCGTTTGCTTGTTTAATGGAAGGGAAGGGATCAAGCTCTGTGCTTGCTTAATATACGAACATCCGGAGACGACACAGATGACTGCGATCCCAGAGATAGTAAGTAAGAGCTGAGCGTTGGATCGCATCACTGCTTTGGGGCTGGCGCCACACTCCCTTTGGGAACGATAACTGGACTTAGATCTTTCAGGGATTTCCCAAGTCGTTTTCTGGAGGCAGTCGCACCGGGGCCCGCACTATCTTGCGAAGCGTCAGTTGGCTTCTGAGGTACTCTGCGGTTGCGCGCGTTGCTTGCTAATGACTCTGCGGATTGACCATTGGAAATACTCGGGTGCAAAGAACCGGTTTCGTCCGGAACACCGAGGACCTCCATCGCATCGCTAACTCCCAGAAGCACCGATTGCTTGACTCCCTCACGAATCCAGCCAAACAGCCCCGTATGATTAATCATCGCTCTGCAAACCTTTTTGTGTGCGTGTTGTGCTTGTGCGTCTTTGCGATGGATTCGTACCAAAGCGACCGAGGAAATCAATTGACCTAGACGACGAATGCGGTTGCCCTTTGGTTCGCCGCAACCTCCAACTCATCGATGGGCGAATCGGAACTTGCGGGCGGCGGAATAGTGTCGAATCCAGTCAGTAGCAGGGCAAAGTAGCAGAATGGCTTCAACCAATTCCAGAGCATTCCGAGGCACCGAAGTACTACCTTATCTTTTTGTTACTTTCGGGGCAGAAGGGACTGTAGCGTCCACGCAAGTTTACAGGTCTTGAAAGTCCGCCAAAGTACCCTTTTTAACCAGGTTAACCCTTGCTAGATAGTGAAATACCCGGGAAACTTTGGTTAGCCATTCTGCCCTGGTGGCTAGCAAACCGCGCGGCTCAAGCAACCATCAATGAAATGCTCAAGAGTCCTGATTCGCCCCCAGTCTGTTCTGGGGAGTTCTTCGCTGACTATCTTCTACGTTACCACCAGCCATTCGCTAAGTCTTGCACTTACGGAAGTTCACCATGCGATGGCAATCGATCGAGATCGGTGTTCCGACTTCGGCTGGCGAACGATGGCCTAGTTTTTTTCTTAAGCTTTTGCCTGATTGTCGGTGTAGGTGCAATCGGAGAGATTCGTGCTGGATCGATTGTAGCTTGGGGGTTGGATTCTGCTGGACAAGTGAGTAAAGCACCGACGGCAAGTGGGTATGTCAGCATAAGTGGTGGGCTCTTCAATGCGTATGCAATTGACGAAGTTGGGCTGATATCCGCTTGGGGTTGGGACACCCTTGGCCAAGTAAGGAACAGTCCCAAGTCGGCGGGTATGCGATCGGTTTCGGCTGGGGCACTTCATGCTTATGCAATAACGCCGGATAGTCGAATTGCCGCGTGGGGTGACAACTATTTTCAGCAGGTCAGCGGGACACCTTCAGATAGTGGATATTTGATGGCGGTGGCTGGTTCCTATCATGGATTTGCATTGCGTATGGACGGGACGATTGCGGCATGGGGCTACAATCTTGAAGGCATTGTCGACGGTGCTCCGAAAGAATCTGGCTATCGGATGATAGCCTCGGGGGCATATCACGGATACGCGTTGCGGGATGACGGTAGCATCTCGGCTTGGGGGAATGACTTTTACAAGCAAGTATCTAATACCCCGACGGGTGGTGGTTTCAAAGCAATTGCCGGGGGGGCGCATCACGGAGTGGCGTTACGACTAGATGGATCCGTAGTGGCATGGGGATGGGATGAGTTTGGACAGGTCAGTAGTGCGCCGACCGGGACCGATTTCATCGCGATTGCTTCCGGTTATTACCATGCATATGCACTTAAGTCTGATGGAACGATAGTGGCTTGGGGGGACGATCGTTATGGGCAGGTAAGTCAAACACCTACACGAGGTCGTTTTGGTAGTATCGCGGCGGGAGGCTATCAAGGGTTTGCAATCATTCCAGAACCTGGGACAGGGGTGATTGGGGTTGGGTTGATAGGGTTGTTCGGGTGGCGGGGTCGGTATCGAGGACGAAAACGGTGATCGGTGAGCAAACGTCGCTAATCGGTGCCAGCCGCTAATCGGTGCCAGCCACCTTTGCCGCCTGTCGATCGGAATCATTGCTAGCAAATACCGCCAAAACAGGCAAGGATTGGGGACAGTCCCTGAACCGCACTGAGTCTTTGCTAGCAAAGACGCCGCCCGAGTACACGCCCCTCTCTCGCATTTGCACCACTATGGCTGCAAGTAGTAACTGATGAGCACAGTTGCTAGCGATCAGTGACCGCTCTGCACCTGAAACCTACTTTCCATCTACTTGGAAAGAATCCCGATACTCCGATTCCAACCCCGATATCCAAGCCGCCGTACGAGCTGTCTCGTCCCCCGGCAACAAAGAAGATTGTGCATGCTGCAACCTCCCCTTCGCTAACTCAAAGTCCTCATTCGCAACCGCCGCTAAACTTAAGTTGTGCCAAGCTGCCCGATTCCATGGATGCACATCCGCAGCCTCCTGCCACTCCCGCTCCGCCAAGTCCCAACGCCCCTGCCTCGCATAAGCATTGCCACGACGAACCCTAGCTGAACCCGGCATCATCCACGGCAAATCCAAAACCACTTCCGTTACATGAGTCGTCGGAACAAGTAACTCCCAAGATCTACGAGCCGATGCCGCAATCACCTTCAACTCACCCGATGATTGATAAGCCAAATCAGGATATTCACGCTCCGCTCGAAGTCGATCCATGCAAATCGTCTTGTCACCCAATCGTTTCCCACTCTGCGCATCATATACCGTCCATCGCACCGTTAATGTCTCCGGTTGCGGCTTACGCCTCACGAAGTTAAAAAACCGCCCCTGATTTACTTGCTCGGGCACCTCCAAATCATGGCTTACTACCTCCGCTGCCAGCAAGTACTGTGCACCAACTCGCTTCGCTGCTCCAAATGCCCCCATTTCGCTCGGCTGACCATCATACGCAACTAACTGTATCCCACCCGCCTTCTCTAGCTGGTCCGGATAATAAACGGCCAAGTTCTGCATCGCTTGCGGACGCGCAACTACCATCGCTTGTTCCAACTTTTCTGCTACCTCACTCGCCCCCCCGACCGGAGCTATCGCCACTCGCACACTTCCACCAGTCGCCAACTGCGGTTTCTTCCATACATGCATCGGTGCTGTCATGTGGCATCCCACAAAACACCACAAGAGTTGCAGCCAACACAATGATCTGATATCGCGTTTCCCAAACATGATTTCCGATACCCCTCGCTATCATTCGCACTGCATTTCGCAACCTGAACTGAACTCCACTTCAGGTCCCACCGGGGAATACTAGAAAAATTCCAGTGCGTCAAGCTAACCAAGGTGCTCTTGGTACTCTAGGAAAAACAGGTAGTTTGAAGCTCTAACAACTACCCTTTGCGCGATGCACTCCGACGCATCGCTTCGGTTACTTCTTCCAAAATCGTCAACCTACCACCGTATGTCCGCTTTAAGTTCTCTTCGGTAAAGACGTCCTGCAATGGCCCCCATGCCACAGAATGCACATTCAGAAGCAGCACATAGTCAAAGTACTGCGGCACTGTATGTAAATCGTGGTGCACCACCAATAAAGTCTTGCCAAGATCCCTTTGTTCCCGAAGCACTTCAATAATCGATTGCTCCGTAGCCGCATCCACCGCAGCAAACGGTTCGTCCAACAACAAGACATCGGAAGATTGCACTAAGGCCCGCGCAAGAAATGTCCGCTGCTGCTGCCCCCCTGACAACTGACTGATCTGACGCTTGGCTAGCTCTGCAATTCCTACTTGCTCCAACGCCCGCATCGCTCGCTCCCGATGCACCCGCCGGGTTCGACGAAACCATCCGATCTCTCGATACAATCCCATCAACACTACATCCAACACCGTTGCAGGAAAGTCCCAATCAACACCCTCTCGCTGCGGAACATATGCTATACGGTGTCTGACTTCTGCAAGTTCCCGCCCTTCGATTCGAACCGAACCGCTCAATCGAGGAACCAAATCCAACATCGCCTTAATCAAAGTACTTTTACCAGCTCCATTTGGGCCTACGATTCCCCCAAGCACCCCGCAAGGAACCGTAAGATTTATCTCCCACAATACAGGTTTGCGATGATAAGCAACCGTCAAATCCGAAACTTCGATCGCGGACTCTTTAGAGCGACCACTCAACCCTCCGACCTGTAACTCAACTGCTTCCACAATAAAATCGTTCGTTGGATTGTTAGGAACAATAGTGACACACCCAATATAATCCACGCCCCAGCAATTCCTTTCAAGCCTTCTCCTCGCATTCGAGATTCCTCTTCAGTAGATTTCCGATGAAAAGTCTACAATCGGTGCTGGTTGCAGTTACTGATTCTCGCCGTATATACTCTTTGCTCCCTAATTCCCTTCACTCCATATCCCCATACTCCTTTACGACAGCACAACTGCTACCGTGGCGAAACTCTATTTTTACTACTCCACGATGAACGCAGGAAAATCCACAATCCTGCTGCAATCCAGCTATAACTATCAAGAACGTGGAATGAGAACACTTGTTCTCTGTCCCGATTTCGATAATCGTTTCGGAGATCGAAAAGTCGCTTCGCGTATCGGTCTTAGCGCAGATGCCGTTCCCTTCGCTACCTCGGACAACCTGTTCCGTCTCGCACAACGCGAACACAACCACAAAAAAGTCCACTGCATCCTCGTCGACGAAGCCCAATTCCTCACGAAACCACAAGTAAGACAACTCGGTGATGTTTGCGATCGACTCGACATTCCAGTGCTCGCTTACGGCCTGAGAACCGATTTCCAAGGCAATCTATTCGAAGGCTCCCAATACCTTCTCGCGTGGTCCGATACACTCACCGAAATTAAAACTATCTGCCATTGCGGTAGAAAAGCAACCATGGTTCTACGCATCGACTCCTCCGGACGCCCTGTACGAGAAGGTGAACAAATCCAAATCGGCGGTAACGATCGCTACGTAACCGTTTGCCGAAAACATTTCTACGAAGGTCTCACCGAACGATCCTCCGACCAACTCCCATTCGACGATCTGGGCAGTTAATCTAAACGCAATCCAACTCAACCAATTAGAAAATCGAATCGATCCATGCAAAACGCCAAGCATCAATCTGACCACAGCCAGTTCGCTCCCCCATCTCTTGCAACAATGACTCGATGGCTTGTTTTCCTCGCTGCAATCTCCGGTTTCATATCGGTTGGCATCGGCGCAATGGCTTCCCATAGCCTACCCAAACAGCTCGCCGCTCAAGGTTTCGATGAAACGACCATCGCTAAAAAACTTGACCAATGCGATATCGGTTCAAAATACCAAATGGCACATGCCCTCGCCTTACTCGCGCTTGGTCTCTCCGGCTTCGTAAATCAATCACTTTTCGCCCGCTTCTCAGCGATTCTCATGCTTCTCGGTTCCGTCTGCTTCTCCGGCGGGCTATACAGCCTTGTCTTCGCCGATGAAATCATCCACTGGAGTATCGTCCCCATCGGTGGCTCTTTGCTCATGCTGGGTTGGCTATCTCTCGCCCTAGCCACTCTACTTCGTAAATAGTGCATTCTTCCAACTAACTAGGCTGGTATCATGCCAATCTCTGCCACTATCACACGACGCAAATTTCATCAAACAAACGCTCTCCTGCTTGCCTCCACTCTCTGGCCAACCCAATTGCCAACGATTCAAGCCAAGACGGTCCAGAAGCGAAAAATCAAGATCGGACAAATTGGTACCGAACACGGACATGCCTCGAAAATCTCCGTCTACAGAAAATCGGCAGACTACGAAGTCATAGGAATTGTTGATCGTAATCCTACCCCAAATCAACAGACCCGTTCACATCCCGCTTTCCGTGACCTGAATTGGATGTCTACAGAGCAACTTCTAAACCACCCCGACCTCGACGCTGTTCTCATCGAAACCGATGTCCATAGTTCATTAGAATTCGCAGAACTTTGCATCAATGCGGGCAAACATATCCATCTCGATAAACCCGCAGGCGAATCCTTACCAAACTTTGAAAGAATTCTGAACGCAGCCAAGGAGAAAAAACTCTTGATCCAAATGGGATACATGTACCGTTTCAATCCCGCTTGGCTTCTCCTCAAACAACTTTACTCATCAGGTGCAATTGGAGACATATTTGAAGTCCAGGCCGTGATGAGCAAAGTCATCTCCGCCGCAGACCGAAAAGCACTCTCCACCTACCCAGGAGGCACGATGTTCGAACTGGGATGCCATCTGATCGACTTGGTAGTCGATCTACTTGGCTATCCCTCCGCAATCACTCCCTACGCGCTGCATTCTGGACCTCAGCAGGATCAATTGCTCGACAATATGCTCGCTGTCTTCCAGTATCCTAAAGCTACCGCCACCATCAAATCGAGCGCTTTAGAAGTGGAAGGTTTCGCCCGACGCCATCTAACGGTATGCGGAACAAAGGGAACCGTTCATATTCAACCCTTGGATCAACCGAAAATCACCTTGAGCCTAGATAGTCAAACCGATGGCTACCAAAAAGGGATACAGGAAATCACCTTTCCCAAGCCCTTTGAGCGATATGTCAGCGATGCCGAAGATATGGCCAAAATCCTAAGAGGAGAAGCCGACTCACGATGGTCATACGCACACGACCTTCAAGTACAACGCGCTGTTTTACTAGCAAGCAACTTAACTGTTGCCAATTGATCGTATATTGTTGATGCCTACGCGCGCCGCAAACTTAATTCCCAGTAAAAACCAGGTCCTAAAATGCTTCATCGCCGGCAATTACTCAGCAATACCCTGCGAACTACCGCTGCACTAACACTTACGACATCCCTATTTGAATCACAGCGACGGGTCCAAGCCTCTTTATCAAACGAAAATGAAATCCTATGGCATGACGTCCAAGAGTGGGGCGTTGAAGGACGTGGATTTAATGACACAGAATCATTCTATGACCGACTACCTGCCAAAGCAAAATCAGCGGTCCGTGAATCCGTTTGGGGACTATCGCGACACTCCGCTGGAATGCTTACGCGATTTCGAACCAACGCTACCTCGTTGCACGTAAGCTACGAAGTCACTTCGAAAAATCTGGCTATGCCCCATATGCCAGCAACTGGAGTGAGTGGATTGGATCTTTATGCGAAGGATCTCGATGGACGTTGGAAATGGGTCGCCGTTCTCCCTCCTAGTAACTCCGTGGTCGAACAACAATGGGTCTCGGGCCTCACCCCTGGACTCCGTGAATACGCGGTCTACCTTCCGCTCTATAACGGGGTCAAGTACCTCAAAATTGGCACTCCTAAAACCGCTGAATGGGAACCATTGCTTCCTCGCAGTTCCAGCCCAATCGTATTCTATGGAACCTCTATTACACAAGGAGCTTGCGCAACACGTCCGGGTATGGCACATACGGCTATTCTTGGGCGTAGACTCGATCGCCCTGTAATTAACCTAGGCTTCAGCGGCAGTGGGACGATGGATCTAGCTATCGCGGATCTCCTCGGAGAGATCGACGCTGCTGTGTATATCATTGACTGCCTCCCGAATATGACCGCCGAGGATGTACGTCAACGCACCGTCCCTTTCATCTCCAAACTGCGCCATCTCCGCCCCAGCACGCCAATCTTGCTTGTCGAAGATCGCAGCTACTCCGGAAGCTGGCTTATCAACTCCCAAAAAGAACGTAATGTCTCGAGTCGTACTGCGCTCGCAGAACAAATGTCTCAATTGCGAGAGCTGAAATTCGAAAATCTTCATTACTTGGGAGGCGAGTCTCTGCTCGGTGCAGATCGCGATGATACCACCGATGGTTCTCATCCATCCGATCTTGGTTTCCAGAGACATGCAGATGCGTTCGAACCGGTTCTCCGTTCGCTGCTATCTTCTTAATCGGTCTGCTCAAGTCGATATCGACATTTAAGACTTGCGCAAACCAAGCTGATTAAAGACGGTCTGCGTAAAATCTGCGACGCTGCGATCGCACCTGCGGATTGCCTTGTGTCTCTTTTAACTCGTCACGTAACTCTGTATCACTCATTCGCAACTGTTGCTCAAACCGCCACCAATGCCACGCGTAATCTAAGACAGCAAAACAAAGCCAAGCAACACCAAGTTGCCAACCGATACCAAGGAAAAATCTCCACGCAAAACCGGCAGCAAGCGATAACTCAATCCCGCTCCAACTTAGCACTTCTTGTTTCCCTCGCCAAAACGCACTGCCTGTTATTCCAAACACAGCGAATAACTTTAGGCAACCCAAAAGTGTTCCGACGATCGATTCCGTAGACACCATGACGTGACTCGGAGCCCGTAACCCCTCTCCGCTAAATTTCTCAAGTAGCTTTTGAGGCATCCATCGAAAACCCGCTTGGCCAAATCCTGCAACACAAGCCGCCAAGAGCACAACAAACAACACAGGTAGCAAAACCCAAGCAAGACTCCATAGATGCTCTGTGAGCTCCTGCAACGATGCACGCGCGTTCATCGGCTGACTTCGCGAAAGACTTTCTCGCAGGGACTGTGCAAGAAACTCAACTGCCTGAGGAACCTTCCATTGCAATACCCAGATACCGGCTAACCAGAGCAGGGCAGGGGCCAACTCGGCACTGCGTGGAAAATTCCCCGCCTCCTTGGCTCTTCGTCTCCGCATCTCACTAGCGGGATGCTTCTTGCTCTCGCCAGAATCAGCCATCGAAGCCTCCCTTGCGGGCAATAGCCGTAGCCTGCCCCTGTCCATCCTGCTCCGTTGATTTTGACCAAGCTCCAGGTATCACAACTTGTCTTCGAACACTGTCTGCCCACGCTGCTACTTCGTGCTGATAACTCCAACCGAAACTACTCACCAACATTAAAAGACTTGCTAGAATCCCAAGAAATGAAACACTCCCTCCAATCGTCGCTGAATCCAATGTCCTAAGCGACTTCCGGATCCATTCGCTAGTCAATAACACAAGTATCGAGACACAAGCGGCTGGAAATGCAACCTGAACCCCAATAACCAAAGCATCTCCGAATCGCATTGGTACCTGATAAAACAGGTCGGCCCCGAAGGCATTCTCACCAGAGCTTGAGTGAATCGGACTGTCCGATAGAAGTGTCCCCAATGGACACCGAGCCAAACTTTCGAAAACCAATTGAATTAGCCAGCGATGAGCCCCAACCAAAACAAAAAAGATAGACGCGATCCACCATACGAATCGTTCAATCAAATCGCGTTCGCTGAGACCACTTGAATCACCGGAGCTTCCAAAAGAAACACCAGTAATCCCGAGGAGCATATTCCCACCAGTTTGAAATGCTAGGCAAAACAAATGCATCGCTACCGCAATCATTACACCATAGAGTAATTCACCCGTTAAACCTAATAAACACTGCGATGGAGTCTCGGGGATGTAGTGCGAACTTTGCCCACAAACCAATGGAAGCAGTGCAGATATAGAAATCAAAGTCAACCAGATTCGACTTCCCCAAGAAAGGATCATTCCGGAGAGCATCGGTAGCACGAGAAATACAGGTCCAAATCTCAGCAACGAGCAGAGCCAACACCAACTCCATAGCTCAAGCGAAGTCATGGCTGCCCCTGATGCGAAACGACATTTGGAATTCGATGAATAACGTCGTGAGAGTAGTCAACCAATCGTTCTACCATCCAGGGTAAAATCAGGATCAGTACGAACCCCACAAGCAGCAAACGTGGTACCACCGAAAGACTTGTGTCCTGGATCTGAAAGACGGACTGCGCAACACCCAGAATCAACCCAATGACCATTGCTACTAACAAGACTGGTCCTGCAATGATGAAGACTTGGAAAAGCGAATCACGAATCAGATCAATGGCGTCCTGCGTTTCCATGTTCAATCTACTCACTCGCACAAGTAATCGTGATGACCAATTCCGGGATCTAGTCGACGAAATAACTAAATCGGAACAAAGCTACCGAAGCTATCCAAGAGCATCTGTACAACAAGTCGCCAACCATCTACCAAAACAAATAGGAGCAACTTGAAGGGGATCGCAATCGCCGCTGGCGAAAGTTGAGACAACCCAAGTGCTGTCGTAACGGCTGCAATCACTAGGTCAAGAACCAGAAAGGGTAGATAGATTTGAAACCCCATCAGAAAAGCGGTCTTCAACTCGCTCAGCATGTAGGCCGGTAACAAAACAACCAGCGGGACACTCTCAAAATTCTCAGGTGAACTCTGGCCAGGTGCGTATCGCTGATAGAACAAATGGACGTCGTCATAATTACCGGCCATCGCAATCTGTTGGGACATAAAACTTCGAATGGGAGCGACCCCTTTGTCCCAAGCTTCCTCAGCACCCATCATACTTCCCTCAACCGTATAAGGCTCAATCGCCTCCTCATAGACTTGCTTCCATACAGGGCTCATCACAGCTAACGTGATAAAAAGCGATAATCCACCCATGACTTGCGTCGGAGGCAGCTGAGTATTTCCCAAAGCTTGTTTCAGAATTCCAAGAACGATCACGACACGCACGTAACAAGTCGTCATCAACAATGCAGCCGGTGCGGCACTCAACAGAGTCAAAAACAACAAAGTTTGTACAGATTGAGATATGCCCCTGGGGCCCATCCAAGATTCCGCTTGCTGTAACCAGTTCTCCGAATCGAACTTCGATGCCTCAGTTCTTTTTTTCGCGGCGGTCTCCAGTGTCTCGGGAACGATCGGTTGTGGCACGGCCCGAATCGCCTTTGGTTCTTTTTGCCCCTGCAATCCAATATCTGAAGCAACACCAGATGTCCGATCGGTACTACTATCACCACGCACCAACCCCAACGACCGACCAATTCGGGTCTCTGCGCCCGCCGGAACTACTTGTCCGTAAGCGACTTGTGTTCCGATCCATGGCGTGCAGAGCATTAAGACAATCAAACCGTAGAGATAGCGAGAAACAACGCAACGCCCCCCACAACTCGAAGGAACGAAACGTTCTCGATCGGCAGTGCTAGCAAATTTCTGGCGGATTGGTTGCTCGATAGATTCCATACCCGGTTCGGTGTACAGGATTCCGGGGTTTGGATGCAATACGGCTCAGAAAGCAGGGGTTCATCAAGAGCTAGGCAAAAACGTCTCGATCGAGCATTCGGTACTGGATCGCCTCTTCAATATGATGTGGAGCGATTTCGTCCGTTTGTTCGAGGTCAGCAATGGTTCTAGCGACCCGAATCACCTTGTCATGCGCTCGTGCGGAGAGCCCAAGTTCAGAGACTGCGGTTCGCATACGTTGCGTTTGAAGTTTGCCCAACGGGCAATGCTGTCGCAACTCGCGGCTGTTCATGTGGGCATTCGTAAGTGTCTTTGAACCAGTAAATCGTTTTGCTTGTCTTGCCCTTGCTTCGGTGACTTGGTCGCGCATCATCGCACTGCTGGTTCCTGGCAGTCCATGTGCGAGCTCATCGAATGGTACCGCGGGAACTTCGATGTGAATATCAATTCTGTCTAGAAGAGGACCCGAAATACGAGCCATGTAGCGTTCGACTTGCACTGGTGTGCAGTTACAACTTCGTTTTGGGTCAGTTCTGTATCCGCAAGGGCAAGGGTTCAATGCAGCGACCAGCATGAAGCCAGCGGGGAATGTAGTGCTACGCATCGCACGTGAAATAGTCACCACTCGATCTTCAAGAGGTTGTCGCATCACCTCGAGCGTTTTGCGATTGAATTCAGGAAGCTCGTCTAGAAACAGCACGCCATTGTTCGCCATGGAGACTTCCCCAGGGGCAGGTGGACTCCCCCCGCCCACCAAACCAGCATCGCTGATCGTATGATGGGGTGAGCGAAACGGACGTTGCACCATCAAGGGCTGCCCGGGGACTAGTCGTCCTAACGCGGAGTAAATCCGAGTCGTCTCGATTGATTCTCCGGGTGATAATGTCGGTAGAATGCTCGATAATCGCTTCGCCAACATCGTTTTTCCGGATCCTGGGGGGCCGATCATCAGCAGGTTATGATTCCCGGCTGCAGCAATGGTCAAAGCTCGTTTTGCCATCTCCTGTCCGCGTACGTCACTAAAATCGACATCGTACTGCGAGTAGTTTTCATAGATCTCTTGTAAACGACTTGGCACCGGATCGATGTCCAGAGTTCCAGCCATAAATGCAGCCGCTTCACACAGATTAGCCACCGGAATGACGTCGATATCCTCAACGACTGCTGCTTCTCTCGCATTGGCGGATGGCACCACCAACCCCTTAATCCCATCCTGTTTGGCGGCAGCTATCGCCATCGATAACGCACCTTTGACTCCGCGCGTGTGGCCTTCGAGCGATAACTCGCCGACCAGTGCGTACTCATTGATTCGGTCCGATTGCACTTGTGAACTTCCTATCAGCATTCCCAACGAGATCGGTAAATCAAAACTCGCCGCTTGTTTGGGTAATTCCGCAGGAGCCAAATTGATAACGATCCGATCATGCGGCCTGAGAAACCCGGCGTTGACTAACGCACGCTCGACCCGGTGCGTGCTCTCCCGCACCGCTTGCTCAGGCAGTCCCACCAACACGGTTTTCGGGAGGGCTGCCGGTGACAAATCGACTTCGACATCCACCGGCACCGCTTCAATTCCCACCAACGAATACGTCTTGAGCTTCGCTAACATACCAGCAGTCCCCGCATCCGATCCATGCGCGAGTTATCCATTCGCTGCCCGGTGAAGCTTCCTTGAATCACCTTGATTCGAACCAGAGGGCACCTATCCACGAGTACTGCAAATCAGTCCATACGCCCCTACTGAATCTCACTTTATCGAGATTCCCCCCGGCGCATCCAAATTGGCAAAAATTTTTCTGAGAGAGAAATTCGCTTAGTTCTCTTCCCAACCTATGCCCGACATCCTGACTGGAAATATGTCGTTTGCATCCGCTTGAGAAAATAGAATTGACTTACCCTTCTCGACTATGTCGGGAAACGTACTTGCAAGATTGTTGCTTTCCGAAGGATCGGTAGTTAGATCGTACAACTCCCATTCTTCTAGTTTCTCTTTTGCCAGCCCTCGACGAATTAATTTGAAGTTTCCAAACCGAACGGCCACTTGTCCTGTGTATTCCGGGAACACCCAAACCATTGGCGACTTCCGCTGAAATTCTCCTTTCTCCAACTTGGCTTCCAATACCGGCAACAAGCTTTCGCCATCGAGCAACTCCTTGACCGTTCTCGTTTCGCTTTCGGTCCAGGTAACCCCAGCTACTTCGCATAGTGTTGGAAACCAGTCTGGAAAATAGCTGGGTGCATCATGTTCGCTACCAGCAGGAATTCGCCCTGTCCATCGCGCGATCATCGGAACGCGAATCCCCCCTTCGTAGACATCTCCCTTGTATCCACGCAACCCCCCAGTGCTATCGAAGAACTTGGGATCTGCGCCTCCAACATGGAAATCGTTTTGTCTAGAAGGATGTGTTGGCCCATTGTCACTGCTGAAGATCACGAGGGTATTCTCAGTCAGCCCATTGCGATCTAACGCATCGAGTATTCGCCCGACATACGAATCCACTCGTTGAACCATTGCAGCATAAGCCGCCCTTGGCCTCGGATGTGGTAGATAACCGTTTTCCCCTCGGTAAACTTTGGTATCCCACTCCGAGGGGAACGCATCGAGCTCGTGAACTGGTGGATGCAATGCAACGTGAGGCTCAATACAAGGAAAGTACAAAAAGAAAGAACGTTCCTTCTGTTCAGAGATAAACAACTCGGCCTGCTCCATCATCAAGTCTGGAGCATATCGCTCCCCGACCCAGTCTTCCGCAACCACGATACCCTCTAGTTGTTTTCGATGCCCTGGTATTGGCGACGAATTGATGATCACCTTGCGATCGTTATCCCATAAGTACTCAGGATAATAACTATGTGCTATCGCTTGACAGTTGTAACCAAAAAATCGATCGAACCCTTGGCGATTCGGATCTCCAGTGCTTCCTACCGGCCCTAACCCCCACTTCCCAAATGCCCCCGTAACATATCCGTTTTTCTTGAGCATCTCCGCAATCGTTACCGCGTCATCTGTTATTGGATACTGCCCCTCAGTAAATTCGGGAAAATGCACCTTAGCTTGTTTGTTCCCTCGTATCTGCGCATGCCCTAAGTGTTTTCCCGTCATCAAGACGCAGCGGGCAGGTGCACACACAGGTGCTCCGCTGTAATGTTGCGTGAAACGCATTCCCTCTCGCGCCAAGCGATCAATGTTCGGTGTCTTGATCTTTGTTTGCCCATAACAACCAAGTTCGAACGCCCCCAAATCGTCACTCAAGATAAACACGATATTCGGGGGGCGTTCTGGCCTTTGGAGATTCGCTTGAGACTCTGCGCCAAAACTCGAATTAACGGAGAATTGTAACAATAAAAATACGATTGCCGCAGATTTCAATGCCTCGGCTCGTTTCGCTCTTCTACGTTTCACCCCTATTGGTAACCAAAACAACCATAATCCGGTCGCCCACATGAGCAACAGCACTAGGCCTGCCGGTAAAAACAATCCCAACTTGATCACATCACCACCAAAGAACGAACCGTCGTGCATCGATTCGATCCAGTCTGAACGGCGTATCGCTTCCTGCAACACGCGACCATCCGCCATATTCATTTGGATCTCCCAACCTTTTTTTGTGGTGATCTTGGCTATGCCTTTCGATGGACGAATGTCAATCCTTTGTACGTCGTCCCAATTCTCAACGCGAGCCAACTGACAGGCCCGCATACGCTCCAGCATCGTGTCAAAATTAACGATCGATCCGTCAACATCGCCAAAGGATCGATCCCCTTTTTGTTCAATAGGCTGAACCCAACTCCATTGCTTCTTGACTTGCAACAGAACTCCTGTCGCAGCGACAACTAGCAACGGGATGGCTACCAAGAGCGTTCCCCAATAATGGATTTGACGTACTACTCGATTCATGGGTTCTTATTGGATTCTTGCCGATTTTCAATCGAATTGCGTCGCTCGCGGATCCGATCTAAAAACGATTTAACGAATGGATTGTTCGGACTGGACTTAGCAATTTTCTCCGCAAGCTCAGCCGCTTGAGTCATAACCTGCCTTGCCCGCTCTGGCCTTCTTACGGACCCATAATACTCTCCCAATTGGGACGTTGTCTGCAGTAGATGCACAGCATAAATAGGAATGTCAGGAAAGCGATCTACCAGCGACTGATGGATTCCGATCGCCTGCTGAAACTTCGTGACAGCAAAGTCAATCCTTTCCGCCAAAGATCCACCATCTTCTCCTTCAGACTGTTGCAAAGCGGAGCGTACTAAAAGGTTTGCATTCAACGTCTGGTATTCAGGTACCAAAGGATAATCTTCGAGGATTTCCTGAGTTAGTCGCAATGCCTGCTCCAATGAATTTTCACCGTCTGAATCTTCACCGTCTTTTACGTTCGACACATTCCAAAAATAGAGATTGGCAAGCTCATACTTCAGCACGGCTGAGTCTTTTTTCTCACTCATCAAACCGACGAGGATCTGTTTCGACTTATCGAACGCATCACTAGCTTCATCTGTCTGCCCTAAAATGCGACATAACCCCATACGATCGCGGTACGTCCTAGCCAATGCAAGTTTGTACTCTAATGAGTGCTCCGAATCCGCATGCTCGTGACATAGTGTTTCTAAGTACTTGACTGCTTCGCTGTTTCCAACTAAGTCGCGTTCGATACGAATCCGCTGGGGGGCTGCAACCAGTTCGGCCTTCGCTCCATTGGCTCGTGGGCCATTTATCCAGGGCATGCGACGACGACGTTCATTTGCCAATCGCTCAAACGCTAATCTCGCACTCGCACTACTCATTTTGTTTAACAAGGAAGCTAACCTGTATAATCCCGCTTCGGATTTCGCAAAATCGGGATACCGAACAAGTATCCGTTTTACGTTATCTAACTCCATCACTGCTCGCGGCATCATCCCTCGCTGACTGAGGACCTCCACCAATACCTCGCGAGTCTTTAGCTCTTCGATCAAGAGATCCTGAATATTTCGCTCGCTTACAGGGTTTCGTGAAGCATCCCCCACGTTTGCAACTGAGTCCGCTTTATCAGCTTCTTTATGACTACTGTTTTCGTTCTTCTCCCACTGCATGCGCAATCGTTCCAATTCGCGAATCGCCTTGCCCAACGAAGCAATCGCTTCTTCGGATTTCCCGATCCGCTGCTCAATCTCTCCCACACGCCTTCTCGCGATCGCAGCATCAAATCGCAAGTCTGCTGTATTCTCCTCCGCAAACCGCTCAAAAAACATCTGCAATGACTTGAGCAACTCAACATCAGCAACCGATAGCACCACCCCCGCAAAAGATTCTGTTGCGTCATCGTCCGAATCTAATAACGTCGGAGCCAAACCGGCTCCACGCGAAGCGATATTATCCGTGATGGTATCGAATGCTTCTAATGCCAATTCCAAATTGCGTTCCGCACGTCGTTGTTCAACCTCCGCTGAACGTAAAGCTTGTGACTTCTCCTCCAACCCTCGAGCCACCTGCCCATAGGCTTGCGTTAGTGTTTTCAACGATTCTCGTTGCTGCTGGTTCCACAAGCCGAGCAATATCGCGAGCGTCAACAACAGTCCAAACAGAGTACCCGCCAACGCAGCAATCGCTGGATTCCTTCGAGCCCACCTGACGGACTTTTCCAACCAACTTGCTCGCCTTGCTAAAATCGGTCGATCTTCAAGGAACCTAAGCAAATCCTCTTCAAACTCCCTAGCACGCTGATATCGCATGGCCGGTTCTGTCGCACAAGCCTTCTGCAAGATGGTCTGCAGATCGATCGGCAACGATCGCTTGTCGATTGCACTGAGACTGACGCTGCTTGAATTCGCAGGATCCAACAGACGTTGCTTGGGCGCACTAAACGCCGGACGAAGAGTCAGCAGTTCAAAGAGTGTAAGCCCCAGCGAATAGATGTCACTCCGCACATCGCTGGTACCTCGCAACTGCTCGGGTGCCATGTACCTTAAAGTTCCAAGGATTTCACCCGATTGCGTCTGGCTCTCCCAGTCGTCTCTGCGTGCCAACCCAAAGTCAGCTACCCATATAGTGCCCGATTGATCCAACAACAGATTGCTTGGCTTGATGTCGCGATGCAACACGCCAGCTTCATGTGCATATTCAATTGCATTCGCAACCTTACTCATTAGCCGACAGATATTTCGAAAATAGTGCCTGGGTAACACCCCAGTCAAATCTTCGGAATCAGTGCGATTCCCCAATTCCGAACCGTGTATCCCAGACGATCGATCTGCAGAATCCTTACCCTCAGGATTTCTAACTATCGGGTTCACATCCGAGGGAGATTTCTGATCGGAATTGCGATGCTGCTCTACTCCTCGATCGCTTGATTTACCGGAAACCAAACGTTCCGCCAAAGTAGCAGCCTGAGCACTTATCGCAACCGTCTGACTGCCGGTATCGTCCTGAACTCCCGTAGAAACATTCATGCACCGCAAACGAACCGATTGAATCACCTGCGCCATCGTGACCCCATCGATCAGTTGCATCGCGTAATACTGCAATCCATGATCTTCTCCGATACCATAAATCGGCACTATGTTCGTATGGTGCAAACCCGCTGCAGATTCAGCCTCCCTTCGAAATCGTTGCCGATGCTGTTCACTCGATGATGCTACTTCGTTGATGACTTTCAGCGCAACAGGACGCTGCAGCGAGCACTGAATTGCTTCGTAGACAATTCCCATTCCTCCATGCCCGATACGGCGAACAATTTGAAAGTCATCAAAATGTAATGGAGCTCCCGACTTGCCGGTAATCACGCTAACATGTTGTGGATCCCGTTCCCCGAGGGATGCTAAAGACAAAGTCGCATCCAATGGCCTAGTCTTGTCGATCGGCTCAGTAACATCCACTCTTGCGGCCTGCTCTAACATCAATAGCGCAGGAAATACTTCTCGGATACTCTCTGCAAAACTTGAATGAGCCAACGCGTACGCTTCGATCTGCGGATCGCAGCCTCGACGAACATCTGTAAGAAATTCCTCCACGAGCTCCTCGAACGGATGTCGTTCATTCTCAAGCTCTTTGGTGAGATCGGAATCCATCAATTCATCTCCTTTTCTCGCGATTGCGAATCATCCAAAGAAGATTGCATCAACTCCGCCAACCGTATCGTCGCACGCACATAGCGATTGCTCGCTGCCGTTGGAGTCAAACTCAGCGCCTGCGCTGTCTCAACATTGGATAATTGTTCAAAGTGACGAAGCGCTAAGACTTCTCGATCTAACTCACTGAGTCTCTCAAGCGCTGCATGCAACCCTCGTCGATCTTCTCGCTTGATCGCGGCATGGCTAGGCGAAGTCAAATCGTCGACAAGATAACTAGCCAGCGAGATGCTTGTGGAATCTGAATCCCAAACCTCAGCCACAGCACGTTCGCGTTGCACCGCTCGCTTCTCTCGACTGTGATTCCGCTGTAGATCCCATAAGGCTTGCAACACCCGTTGCCTTAACCAAATGAACGCCGAAAGCGAGCCATCTTTCGGCCACTCTGCAAATCGACGTAGGACGTCCAAGTACGCCTCTTGCAATACATCTGCCACGTCCATCCTGGCCCGAAAAGCCGGATCCATTCGGAAACGTACGATCCGCTCGAACCGCGACCGATGGGCCTCAAAGTACGCCGTCATCCCCTCTATCGTCCGAACGTCATCGTTGCGGTTGTCAAAGCCATCTCGCTCGGTCATGCTCCCCTTTTGTTCACTCTGTTCGAATCGCTAGCTGTTTTTCCCTGAGGAATTTCCAGAGTTTTCAGTAGGTCTCTTAGGAATCCCCAAAATCCTCAATGAGTTCCGTGGATGCTTAATAAGCCGCGACGGTATTCTATAGAAGAGGGGTCGTCGAGGAATACCGCCACGGAACCCTATCGTACCAACTGTCCCCGGATTCGTCACAAATCCAACAGACTCGGAATCGCGTAATTCCATTGTCTCCACGTCCAAAAGCCCGCTTTAGAAACACTCGAGCCAACTCATGAAACACCTTAAATCCTTTGCTCAATCCGTCGCACTGTTCGCTCTGAGTACCTGTGCTGTTAGCCTTCAGGCACAAGATCGCGATCCTCCACCTGCGGATAAGCCTGCTGCAGATAAGCCCGCTGCAGACGAACCCACACGTAACCGCGACAACCCAGAACGAGAAGGACGCAACCGCCCAAACGCAGATCGCCCAAATCCCAATAGACCCAACGCCGATAGGCCAGGAATGTTGCAACGACCCGGGCAAGGAAGATTTGGGCAAGGAGGCCCCGGTCAGGGTGGACCAGGAGGTCCTGGTCAAGCTGGCGGATTCCCGCCACAAGCCCTCGCTATGATGCTTCGTAATTTGCCAATCATGAAAGCTCTCGATGCAGACGAAGACGGACAACTCTCACCAGGGGAAATTGAGAACGCTTCGAAGTCGCTACTTAAACTGGATAAAAACGGCGACGGTATCATCAGCCCTGAAGAAATGCGTCCCGATCCTTCGCAAATGCCAATGTTCGCAGGGTTTGGACCACAAGGCCCCGGTGGCCCTCAAGGCCCCGGTGGTCCTAACAATCGTCCTGGAAATGCCCAAGGACCAGAAATGATGATGCGGATGTTTGAATCCCGCGATACGAATAAAGATGGAAAACTCACTGACGACGAAATCCCTCCTCAAATGCGCGAACGCATCTCAAATCTAGACTCAAATAACGATGGAGCCATCGAACGCTCGGAAATCGAACGCGCTATGCGACGCTTCGAAGGAATGCGCCCCGGGAACCGACCAGAACGCGCTGGATCCGGTGGACAAAACGTCCCACCTCGACGCCCCCAAGCCGATCCTGACTCGGAACCGAAGCCACCGACAGAAAACCCAAGCCGATCGTAGACCGTTCCCAAACTGCTTGAACGCTTGATTGAAAGAACCCGACCGATGCATGCCTGGACTATCACTCGTGCCCTACCGTTACTTTTTGCCCTGCTCACAAACAGCGTTTCGACAACCATCCACGGTATGGCACTGGCTGCACAAGATCCACAAGCAGATCCGCTTGCTGCCAATTTGGATGCCGCACCAAAACTCACGAACGAAGAAACTCAATTCTTTGAGTCCAAAATCCGACCGGTTTTGATCGAGCACTGCTACCGTTGTCACTCCGCTGACGGCCAAGGAATCCGAGGCGGCCTCGGGGTAGATAGCCGTGATGCATTGCTCGCCGGAGGTGAGTCCGGGCCGGCAATCGTTCCAGGTAATCTTGAACAAAGCCTGCTCTGGAACGCAATCAGCTACCAAGACTACCGCATGCCCCCGAAAGGCCAATTGCCCGAACAAGTCCTTCAAGATTTCAAGACTTGGATCGAAATGGGAGCCCCCGATCCTCGCGTTAACGAAGGAGTGGTAGTCCACTCGAAAGTCACGCGTGAGGACATTGAAAAAGGGAAATCTCACTGGGCATTCCTCCCTTTGCAAACCGCAGCTGAGCCAATTGAACCAGTAGAGTCTGACACTTCTGCTTGGGCCATTTCTTCCATTGACCGTTTCATAGCGCAGTCCTGGGAAAAACATGGGTTAACCGCAAATCCAGATTGCCAACCATCGACTCTCGCTCGACGTCTATGCTTCGATCTCACCGGACTACCACCAACGCCGCAACAACTCGCTTCCTTCAGAGATGCCTGGAAAAACAATCCTCAAGTCGCCATCGAGGAACTTGCGGATTCCCTTCTTGAATCCGATGCCTATGCAGAACGATGGGGACGTCATTGGCTAGACGTAGCTCGTTTCGCAGAGACCAGCGGTAAAGAATCCGATGTGGTGTTTCCGAACGCATGGCGTTACCGCGACTACGTCATCGATGCCTACCGGACAGACAAGCCCTACGACCGATTCATCGTCGAGCAAATTGCAGGAGACTTGCTACCTGCAAACAACGATGCCCAGTGGAACGAACAACTCATCGCCACTGGCTTTCTAGCTGTTGGGCCCAAGAGCCTCACTGAACAAAATCCACGACAGTTCCAAGCAGACCTGATCGATGAACAAATCGATGCCACGACCCGTGTTGTCCTGGGCTTGTCGGTCGGTTGTGCTCGCTGCCATGATCACAAGTTCGATCCCATTCCACAAACGGATTACTACGCTCTTGCCGGAATCTTTCAAAGCACGGAGACCTTCTACGGCGGAGTTCGCAGCAATCGCAATCGCCAACCCTCCAACTGGATTCAACTCCCAGTTCCGGATGCGGCTCCCATCGGTAAACCAATCCCGGCTGCAGAACTCACCGAACTCAAAAAGGAACTTGAGAAACGTCAACAAGAACTTGTCGAAGCCCGAAGGCAACAACGCGCAGGAAATCAGCCAAACAATGGACTGCTAAACGCTAATATCCTCGAACAGATTGTCGCCCAGCTCTCTGATAGAATTCACAGCGTCGATGACAAAGGCCGCCCGGTGTCGGTTTGCATGGGAGTACAAGATCGAGACGAGCCCCGCAATGCACGCATCCTTGTACGAGGTGAAATCGATCAACCAGCACAGGAAGTGCCTAGAGGATTTATCCAAGTCCTCGGAAACTTACCTGTGAAACTTCCTGCAGACGCTTCTGGTCGCCTTGAATTCGCAAAGTGGCTTGTGTCAGAGAAAAATCCGCTTACCCCTCGCGTCTATGCCAACCGAGTCTGGCAGCACTTGATTGGCCAAGCCCTCGTGCGGGAGCCCGATAATTTTGGTGTCTCAGGCCCAACACCAACCCATCCTGAACTACTGGATCACCTCGCGACAGAATTGATCAAAGGTGGTTGGTCAACAAAGTCGCTCATTCGCAAGATCGTCACTTCAAGAGTTTATCGTCTATCCTCGGATTGCGAGAACCTGCAATTGGAAGCTGATCCCGAAAATGAATGGATCGCTCGAGCGAACATTAAACGACTCGAAGCAGAAGCGATTCGTGATGCCATGCTAGCCGTCAGCGGATTGATCAATACCAATCGACCACGCGGATCGATCATGGCAAACTACGGCTCTTCGACGATGGGCCCCAACGGCCCAATGAACATCCCGTTACTCGCTGCGAACCCTACAACTCCTGGAACTCCGCTAGGAATGCAACCCGCTCCGGGCGAACCCGATAATTCATCCCGCACGATGGCATTGCGAAATGCTTTCCTCAGTGGTGGACTACGCAACCCCGCGATCAACCCGCTGGAACTTCCAAACTACTACCGCTCGGTCTATCTCCCCATCGCGCGCAATAGCCTCGTACGCTCACTGGATGTCTTCGATTTTGCCGAACCAAGTCTCGTCGTTGGGACCCGTGAAGTCTCCCATACGGCAGAACAGTCACTCTATTTATTGAACAATCCTTTTGTACTTGAGCTCAGCGACAACTTTGCCCGAAAGGTCCTCAAATCAACAAAGGACTCCAGAGGCCGGGTAGTAGCCGCATTTGAACTCGCTTGGGGTCGCCCACCAACCGATCGCGAATTGTCCGCAAGCCTATCCTTTTTGAGAGATGCCAAAGCACAACTTGAAAACGATCCAAACGCAGAACCCAATCGCAGCAGGCGATCGGAACGCGATGAAGAAATCCTCTTCCAAGCGTACAGCCAGATGTGTCAATCACTCTTCGGTGCTTCCGAATTCCGATTGGTTCGATAAAGTCCAATACAGCGACTAAGCATCACCGCGTAACCGACCCAAAAAAGTTCGACATCACAACCAACAATAATCAGACCTATCATGCATTCCCGACGCCAACTTTTACAACACGTTTCAGCCGGTTTCGGATACCTCGCGTTTGCAGGGCTAAGCACTCTCGACGCACGACGCTCGATAGCAGCAGATGGAGACGGAAACTCCTCGACGCCATCCGCATCGACCAACCCGCTATCACCTAAAGCACCCCATTTTGCCGCGAAGGCCAAGCGTGTGATTTTCTTGTGTATGCAGGGAGGCCCATCACACGTCGATACATTTGATTACAAACCGCAACTTGCCAAGGACGAAGGAAAGCGGGGTAGGTTCAACGGGGCCAAACTGATGCCATCCCCTTGGGAGTTTAAGCAACGCGGGGAAAGCGGACTTTGGATCAGCGAACTTTTCCCAGAATTAGGAAAGCACGCCGACGAACTCTGTTTGATCCGTTCGATGCATTGCGATCAACCGATCCACCCCCGCGCGATGACGCAGATGCACACTGGCAATGCACAGTTTGTTCGCCCATCCCTTGGAGCTTGGACACTCTACGGCCTAGGGACTGAAAACGCAAACCTACCGGGTTTCGTCGCGTTGAATCCACAAGCAGCCGCAGCACAAAACTACGGCAACGCGTTTCTGCCTGCCATCTATCAAGGGACCAAAGTTGGTCGCCAACAGGGGCCTCGCCCTGCCATGGCTAGAAATCTACCTCGTGGTTCCGGGCCTGTTCTACCGGACCTTGCGAACCCTCGGTTGTCTCGCACCAGCCAACGCGCTCAGATCGACTATATCCAGAAACTCAACGCGGAATCACGAAACGCGGAATCGCACGATCCAAATGTCGACGGCATTATCGAATCCTATGAGTTGGCATTTCGAATGCAAGATACTTTGCCCGAATTGATGGACCTAT
This sequence comes from uncultured Pirellula sp., assembly GCA_964483385.1. Classification (GTDB taxonomy): domain Bacteria; phylum Planctomycetota; class Planctomycetia; order Pirellulales; family Pirellulaceae; genus JBKCUI01. The sequence continues at coordinate 37,702 of CAZACJ010000036.1, forward strand.
CGGGTGAATCGGAACAAACGCTTGCCATGTATGGGATCGACCAACAATCCACCGACACCTTTGGTCGTCAGTGCCTCCTTGCCAGACGATTCATCGAAGCTGGCGTACGCTTTGTCGAACTCAATCACGGCAACTGGGATCACCATCAACGCTTAAGCACTGCTCTTCCCGAGAAGTGTCGTGAAATCGATCAACCGATCGCGGCATTGTTAAAGGATTTGCATCAACGCGGCATGCTTGAAGATACCTTGGTCATATGGGGTGGTGAATTCGGACGGACTCCCGACGCACAAAACGGCGACGGTCGCGATCACAACAACAAAGGCTATACCACTTGGATGGCAGGCGGCGGTGTACGGGGAGGACTTAGTTTTGGTGCAACCGATGAACACGGTCGCGAAGCGGTCGAAGACAAATGCCACATCCACGATTGGCATGCCACCATCCTTCATTTGCTCGGTCTTGATCACGAACAACTGACCTACCGATATGCAGGTCGTAACTTCCGATTGACCGATGTCTATGGCAACGTACTCAAACCCATCGTCGCGTCGTAAGCGCGTCTCGTGTTCGATTCCAACTCT
>CAZACJ010000036.1:38385-44888 GCA_964483385.1 uncultured Pirellula sp.
GGCCCACGCTACGCAACTCTCTAGCCTATCGCCTCCAGCCTCTAGCCTCTTCCACCTTCTCCTTTCAACTCTCTGAGAGCCAAGGGCTCTCCGCTTTTTTGCGTGTGACACTGTTCGATTCCAACCCTAGGAGTTGCTCGGCGGGCTCGGAGGCCCACGCTACGCAACTCTCTAGCCTATCGCCTCCAGCCTCTAGCCTCTTCCACTTTCTCCTTTCAACTCTCTGAGAGCCAACGGCTCTCCGCGTGTGACACTGTTCGGGAGTTGTTGAATGACCGTTACTAAGCCAGAATTCCTTGCACCACATTCCCGTGCACATCAGTCAATCGGTAGTCCCGACCTTGGAATCGGAAAGTAAGTCGAGTGTGATCGAAACCCATCAAGTGCAAGATCGTCGCGTTCAGATCGTGCACATGGACTGGATTCTCAACAACATTGAAACCTAGCTCGTCCGTTTTCCCCCAGACCAGCCCCTTCTTGAGTCCACCACCAGCCATCCATACGCTGTAGGAACGATTGTGGTGGTCACGGCCGTCATTCCCACCCTGGACCATCGGCGTTCGACCGAACTCACCACCCCAGATGACTAACGTATCTTCCAGCATCCCAAGCCGTTTTAAATCCTTGACCAACGCCGCACTCGGCCGGTCGGTTGCGCCTGCATTGCTGCGCACCCCATTTGTCAGATCGCCGTGCTGATCCCAGACTTCATGAAATAACTGAACGAATCGCACTCCTCGCTGCAACAATCGCCTCGCTAACAGACAATTCCGCGCAAAAGATGCTTCCTTCGGATCTTTCACGCCGTACAAGTCCAACGTCTCTTTACTCTCCGTCCCAAGATCCATCAACTCCGGCGCACTGGTTTGTAACTTGTAAGCCATCTCATAACTTTGAATCCGCGAAGCAATCTCAGGATCCCCGATTTGCTCCAGAGCAAGTTGATTCAATTTAGAGATCGCGTCGATCGACTCGCGCTGCGTTTGTCCGTCGATCCCCTTTGGGTTCGATAAATACAACATCGGATCGCCGGTGCTTCGAAACGGGATTCCAGCAAAAGTGGTCGGCAAAAAGCCACTACCGTAGTTGCTTGCGCCACCACTGGTCCCTTTGGCACTCGTCAATACAACAAAGCCGGGTAATTCACTCGCTTCCGATCCTAAACCGTACAAGGTCCAACTACCGAGACTCGGTCGGCCAAACTGCTGAGAACCCGTATTCATCATTATTTGAGCGGGCGCATGATTAACGGCATCGGTCTGCATCGTTCGGATCAAAACCATATCATCTGCAATCTCGCCGATCTGCGGCAAGACTTCGGAAAGCTCCATCCCACATTGCCCCTTCGGAGCAAATGTGAACTTCGGCCCCAACAGTGCAGAGTTGGGATTGATGAACGCCGCGCGATATCCCTTGAGCAAGTCCGCGGGTGGAAGTTGCCCATTGCGTTTCCCCAACTCGGGCTTTGGATCGTAGAGTTCTAGTTGGCTAGGGGCCCCCGCTTGGAACATGTAGACCACACGCTTGATCTTGCCGGGGAAATGAGGGGGCTTTGGTGCCAAAGGCCCCGTACGAACACTACCCTCTTCTCCAACAACTCCGCCACCCAACGCAACCTGGTCCGCTTGCATCAATTGCGTTGCCGCAATACCCGCCAAGCCCACTCCACACTCACGCATAAACCATCGGCGTTGCAGAAATCTCGCACGGGCTTCGAACAAAGTCTTTGGCTCTTGGGTCATGATGCGCTGCTTTCCAGCAATGATAGGACTAGTGCTCTAACTAACTGACGATCAACTTGTTGAGTATTTTGCCTTCATCGGTCGGGCCGATCAAGCGATTGAACAAACCTTGGTAATCGTACCCAAACCGATAGGGATCGAATCCGAGCAAGTGCAATATCGTCGCTTGGAGATCCTTGGGAGTGACCGGATCTTCGGCGACATAATAACCGATCTCATCGCTTTGACCGTACGAAGTCCCACCGCGAACTCCACCGCCAGCGAGCATCATCGAGTAAGCGTAAGGATGGTGATCTCTTCCAAAAAACCCTTTGGTCGGCGTATCGCGCACGTTGTTTTGCGACATCGGAGTACGGCCAAACTCACCACCGACAACCACCAACGTACTGTCCAGCAGTCCTCGCTGCTTCAAATCCGTCAGCAATCCTCCGACGGCCCGATCGAGTTGCTGACACTTGATCGGCAAAGTCTCATCGATCGACTCGCCCGGAGAAGATCCATGATGGTCCCAGCCCCAATCAAAGAGCTGCACGAATCGCACTCCGGACTCGACCAATCGCCGAGCCAAGAGGCAGTTGTTCGCCATCGTTGGATCATCCCCCCGATAAAAGACGCGGGGGTCGGTTTCCGACTCCGCTTTGGATACAAATCCCGGTTTTGCCCCATATAAATCCAAAGTCGCTTGGCTCTCGTCTCCAAGATCCATTACGGCTGGTACCGATAATTGCATGCGGTATGCAAGTTCGAATTGTTCGATCCGCGTAAGAGTCTCTCGATCGGCGGTCTTCTCAAACTGAGCGCTGTTGAGATCCTTCAATGCATCGAGCACTTCCCGCCGCATACCCCGATCAACACCCTTGGGGTTTGAAAGGTAAAACACAGGATCCCCCGTCGTTCGACATTGAACCCCTTGATAGACCGTTGGAAGAAATCCGCTTCCCCAAAGACTCTTGCCCGCATCCGGTGTCTTCCCACCGCTGAGCAGCACGACGTAACCCGGCAAATTCTCGTTTTCGGTACCGAGCCCATAGGTTGTCCAAGCCCCCAAGGTTGGATACCCCAAACGAGACTGTCCAGTATGAACCAACAACTGCGCCGGAGAGTGATTGAATTGATCGGTTTGCATCGAACGGATGATCGCTACATCGTCGGCATGTTTCGCAAGATTCGGCAAGAGCTCCGACATCCACTGCCCACTTTCTCCGTGTTGAGCAAATTGGAACATCGGAGCCAACATCTTCGGAACACCTTTGATGAACGCAAAGCGTTTTCCTTCAAGGTACTCCTTCGGACAAGGCTGTCCGTCAAACTTTTTCAAAGCAGGTTTGTAGTCGAACAATTCCAACTGCGACGGGGAACCAGCCAAGTGAATATAGATCACACGCTTGGCTTTCGCAGCTTGTGGCGGATCTTTGGGTGCTAAAGGCTTGCCATCCATACCGGCAGTCGCAGCTTCCACCCGCTTCCCACTGAGCATCGACATTGCCAATGCACCTAATCCGACTCCTGCACGAGACAAAAAGGTTCGGCGTGTATCGGACTGAATCGATTGGTAGGCGACAACTTGCTCGAGCATCTCCGGTGAGAGTTTCTCACCGATCACGTTGCGAACATGTCGATCGAACTCGGCGGATGATTGTTTATTTGTAGGATGCATTGGAAAAACTTTTGACTAAGGAGTCCGGTCCGTTTTTTGTATTTAGGGGCCAACGAGAACTAAGGTCTTGTCAGCATCTCATCAAGATTTAAGATCGCAGAAGTGACCATCGACCAAGCGGCGGTTTCCACCGCAGAGAATCGCGAGTCATCCTCCGCTGCGCCTTCTGGACGCGTTGCGAATGGCATATCGCTAAGCAACGCTTTAGCAGCATCGGGCGATGCCTCAAAGTACTTGCGAGCACGCTGAAGCAACAGCATCAATCTCTGCAACTCCGCTTCGTCGATCGGCCTTGCCAAGGCAGAGGCAAATCCTACACGCATACGATCGGTATCGGATTGACTAGAGGTCATCCAACGCATTGCCATCGCGACCGATGCTTCTACGTAGACAGGGTCGTTCAAAGTCACCAGAGCTTGCAGAGGCGTATTGGTCGTGATGCGTCGGATCTGACAGACTTCGCGAGTTGTCGCATCGAAGACTTCCATCGATGGATATGGAGTGGTTCGTTTCCAGAACGTATAGATACCACGTCGGAATCGATCTTCTCCAGGACTAGTGATCCACTGAGCACCGGAGTAGGTCGAACGCCAAAGCCCTTCCGGTTGCGGAGGCATCACGGGAACTCCACCTCGCTTGTCGGATAGCAATCCCGCCACTGACAACGCTTGATCCCGAACGACTTCTGCGGAGAGTCTGTAGTGCGGGCTGTGGCTTAGCCAGAGGTTTCGAGGATCTTTCTCGATCCGCACTGGATCTTGTGCATAAGATTGCTGGTAGGTGTTCGACAAGACAATCGTTCGCAAGATTCCTTTCAGAGACCAAGCTTGAGAATCGCGGTATTCAATCGCCAACCAATCGAGCAGTTCGGGGTGTGTTGGCAAGGTACCTTGTGAGCCGAAGTCTTCCTCGGTCTCAACGATCCCGCGACCAAACAATTGGGCCCAGACACGATTTGCAGCGACGCGTGGTGTTAAAGGGTTGTTTCGATCGACCAGCCAACGAGCAGCCGCCAATCGATCGGGTGCAGCCGTCAATCGATCGGGTGCTGAGGCTGATTCCGCTCCAAACAAGCGGGGAAGGGCAGGGGGGAGTGAATCACCTGGATCGAGGAAACTACCACGACGATGCAAGCGTGTTTCGCGTCGGGATGCAGATGCGAGCTCTCGCATGACAGGTAGTTTTGGAATTGCATCGCGCAACGCCTGGATTTGTTTATCGAGTTCCTGCGACCGCTTTGCGATCGCTTCCACCTCTGGTAATTCTTCGACAACCAGTGGGATTTTTGCATCGGTGGCAAAGGCGACTCGTACGCGATGCATCAAGAGGTGCCCACCGTAACTTTGCACGATACGGACGACGATTTTATGTTCTGGGTCTGCTGGGTTATCACCCTTAGGATCCGGTACGACCAATGGCTCTGCTAGTTCGAGAATTGCCCAGTGATTTTGTTGCTGTTTTGGCGAGATAGCCCAACCGGTTTTAGGGTCTTCATCCACCGCACCAGTCAGCGGCCAGCCATTTTGTTCGAAACTGACTTTTTTCGCATTCAAACCGATGCGTGTTTGGGACGCCCCCTGCAACAACTCGAGTGAGTTCACGACGAAGTTTGGATCTTTGCTATTGAGTCCCAGGCGGGGTGCAGGATCCTCTGGGTTTGCTTTGGCCATCAAGGCTTCGAGTCGCAACGCTTGATACGTTCCTGGAGGTAGTTTGACTTCCAAGACATACGTATCGGTTGCTGGTCGATCAGCAACCGCGCGGATGGACGAATCGGATTCGATGATCAAAGCAGCGTGGCTTTCGGAATCCACCGAGGTCGGTTGTGCGATGGTCCAACGCTGATCGATTAACGCTTGGCTATCGACGCGAGCTTTGTCGATTTCCGCATTGAGCCGTTGGCGTTCCGATTGAAAAGAAGCGAGTTGAGATTGCTGATCAAAGCTAGGTATAGGCATACGGGGTTCATCGTCATAACGATCAGCATCTTCCGTCTGATTCCAGATTGCATAGAAGCTGTAATAGTCTTCCATGGAAATCGGATCGTACTTATGGGAGTGGCATTTCGCGCATCCCATGGTCAATCCCATCCAGACTTGCATCGTTGTATCGACGCGGTCTTTTACGGCTGCGATGCGGAACTCTTCGTCATCGGTTCCACCTTCGTCGTTGCTTAAGGTAGCGCGGTGGAAAGCGGTCGCGATACGTTGAGAGGTGGAGGGTTGATCAAGTAGATCCCCGGCGAGTTGCTCGATGGTAAAACGGTCATAGGGCATATCTTCGTTGAGGGCTTGGATCACCCAATCGCGGTAGGGCCACAGATCGCGTTTGAGATCCTTTTCGTAACCTTTGGTATCTGCGTAGCGAGCGAGGTCCAACCAGAGTCGTGCCCAGTGTTCGCCGAAGGAAGGAGATTTCAAAAGATCGTCGACGAAGTGTTCGATTGCAGCAGCGCGATCATGTTTCGACTCTTGAAGCAACTGTTCGAGTCGGCGCGGATCGGGTGGCAGACCGATCAAGTCGAGGGATAAGCGGCGTGCGAGCGTTTCCAGGGGAGCGGGCGGGGCAGGTTCAAGGCCTCGGGTTCGCATGGCTTGCAGAATCCAAGCATCGACAGGGGTTTTTGCCCAAGGGTCCTCGGAGGCTTGAGGTAACGGCGATTGTTTTGGAGGGGTGAGAGACCAGTGAGGCCCCCACTGAGCACCTTGAGCGATCCAGGCTTTGAGCAGATCACGTTGAGCTGGGGTGACGGTTTTTCGAGCAGAGTGGGGAGGCATCACCAAGTCGGGATCATGACTTTCGATTCGATTGATGATCTCGCTGGTATTTGGGGAGCGATCTGCGATCGCTTGTTTGCCATCGCGAAGTCCTTTGGCAGAGGATTCTTCATCGAGCCGCAGATCGGCTTCGCGGTGAGCGGGATCGGGGCCGTGGCAGTGAAAGCAATGTTCAGCGAGGATCGGTCGGATTTGCAGACCGAAGTCGATTGGCTTTTCTTGAGCAGCAACCAAGTTCGCCAAGCAAAGAGTGGTTCCAATCATCGCCCCCATGAGCCGAAATGCGCGAGCGTCGGGTGTCCCCATGAGCCGAAATGCGCGAGCGTC
>CAZACJ010000037.1:0-18595 GCA_964483385.1 uncultured Pirellula sp.
GCTTGCGCGAAGCGGGCTCAAAACACCCCGCGGCTTGCGCGAAGCGGGCTCAAGCGGGGTGGCTATCGATTTCACGGTATTGGGTTATTAGCGTATAGGTAAAGGCTAGGGTAGTTCGCGGATGCGGATGTGTTTGAATTCTACGGGTGCACCTTCGGATTCGAGGCATAGGTATCCTTCTGGCGGATCCGCTTGGTTGCCACCGGAGACTTCGTGTCCGTTAACCCAGAGTCTTACTTCGCCGTTGATTGCTCGGACGTAATAGAAGTTCCAGTTCGGGGATGGTTTGCTGAATTCACCTTTGGGGAAGCTTCGGAAGCCATCTGGCGAGAGGGGTGGGAATGGTTTGAGTTTAGATTTACCGACAGGGAAGATATCACCGTGGGTGGTGAACCAAGTTGCTTTTTTGCCGGAGCTCTTTTCGTATTGTTCTGTGTAGCCGTGATCGAGGACTTGGACTTCGATACCGGCGTTTGGAAGTCGGTTGGGTACAAGGCCTTCGAGGGCTTCGTCGGGGGTCCAGAGGAAGAAGCCTGAGTTGCCGCCGTGGGAGAGGTGTCTCCACCAGCCGACGAATTCGAGGTTTCGGTATTTCTTTTTGGAGCGGAGGACACCTATAGGTTTTCCGGTGCAGTGAACGAGTGGGCCGTCCCAGGTCCAGGTTTCTTCATCGCAGTTTGCGCGTTGGAAGTCATCTTTACCGAGTTCTACCCAACCGGGTCCTGTGGTATCGATTTGAATAAAAGCTGAGGCAGCGCCGGTTTCTGGAGTTGCGATTGGTGTCAGATCTTGTGCTTGGTTAGTACTTATGTTGATCCAGAGGGTAAGAGCGAGCAGGCTGGATGTGAGTGTTTGCTGGTAGATAGGTAGCTTGGTTGTGCAGATTTTGATGGTATTCGGTTTGTGGTGGTTCGTCATGATTTGGGTTGGGGAGGGATAGAATGCAAAGACAGGTAGGAATGGTGGGGGGGCAAGAGACTGAGTCGCGGTTGCTAGTGGATCAAGATAGCGGATGGAGAATGAGGAAGCAAATCTGCAGATCGACGTGTTTATCTTTCTGACATGATGCTTCGTCCGCCGTTTTTAGCGACGACGATATGGTCGAGGACACGGATGCCGACGAGTTCACCAACTTTTGAGAGGCGATCGGTAACCGCAATGTCCTCGCGGCTGGGGGTGGGATCACCGGAGGGGTGGTTATGTGCGAGAATGATTGAAGAGGCGCTGTCTCGGATTGCGAATCGAAAGACTTCGCGAGGGTGAACGAGGCTAGCGTCGAGGGTGCCGACAGTGATTCGGTGTGAGGTGATCGGTCCGTGTTGGGTATCGAGTGTCACGATATGAAATTCTTCTTGGAGTCCATCTGCGGCGAGTCTTGCGAATCGTTTTAGGCAGAAGCGGATAGCGTCTTCGGAGCCACGGATGCGTTCGGGAGTTGGGGGGGCGATATCGCGTTGGACGGCGATGCGACGACCGAGTTCGATACCGGCCATAATTTGGCAGTAGCTATCGCTTCGGATGGCTTTGCTGATGGGGCGTAGTTCATGGATGCTTGCGTCGATTAGTTTGGAGATGCCTTGGTCTTGGAAGCGGCTTGAGATGGCAAGTCCGGCTTGGACGGCAGATTCACCGGGTACACCGACACGGATGAGGATAGCGAGGAGTTGTGCATCGGTGAGGTGTTCTGGGCCATCGCGAAGGAGTTGTTCTCTGGGGCGATCTTCGAGGGGGACGGATTTGATTTGTTGTCCAAAAATTTGTTTTTCGATCCAGCCATCGACGCTGGTGGGATCATCTGCAATCCATCTGTAGATGGTCTGTCGTTCTTCGACGCGGCTTTCGAGATGACCATCGCGAGCGAGTTGTTTCAGGACACGGGTAACGTAGCCGGGGGAGAGATCGCGGCATTGGAGTTTTGCCCAATCGATGGAAAATTCGCGTTCTTGTCGGAATGATTCGACAGCGGTGCGTAGTTTTCGGATGCGTTGTGGTGTCATCGCAGATCTCCGGGAATCGAAGGGACAATTGGATGTAAGATTGCGGTGGTGGTTCAGGATTGCGAGTGCAGGATTCACGATATCGAAAACATGCAAAAATTGCTCGAAAGTGGCACGAAAAAGTTTTTCTGGAAACTTGGTATGATTCTTCCGTGGGAGTGGAGGAGAGGAACCGAGTTTTGAAATGGAAGTAGAAAAGGAATAGCGATGACGCGAGGCGAAGAAGGGGGCTTGGTAAGCAAGCAAGACGTAGCGCCGGTAGTGATTGGCGCAGAGGGAAGTCGGCAGGTGTTGTTCGGTGGTGAGTCGATGAGTTTGATCGCGGGTCCTTGTGTGATTGAATCTTTGGATATGTGTTTGCAGATTGGGGAGGGGGTGTTGAAGGCTTGTGAGTCATTGGGGATTGGGTATGTCTTTAAGGCATCGTATGACAAGGCGAATCGAACGAGTGGGGGGAGTTATCGTGGTCCTGGCATCGAAGAGGGGTTGCGAGTATTGGAAGAGGTCAGGAAGCGGTTGGGTGTACCGGTGACGACGGATGTGCACGAGAGCAGTCAGGCGAAGGGGGTGGGGGAGGTGTGTGACTTGTTGCAGATTCCGGCGTTTTTGGCGAGGCAGACGGACTTGTTGGTGGCTTGTGCTGCCACCGGGCGGCCGATGAACGTCAAGAAGGGTCAGTTTATGAGTCCTTTGGATATGCGTTATGTGGTGGAGAAGGTTGGTGGAGAAGGTCAGGTGATGTTATGTGAGCGGGGGACTTTTTTTGGTTATGGACGGTTGGTCAATGACATGACGGGCTTGGTGCAGATGCGAGGATTGGGTGTACCGGTGATTTTTGATGCGACGCATTCGGTACAGCAGCCTGGGGGTTTGGGAGGTGCGACGGGTGGGAATCGCCAGATGGTCGAGCCGTTAGCCAGGGGCGCGGCTGCGGTGGGGGTGGATGGTTTCTTTTTCGAGACGCATCCTGATCCGGATCGCAGTCCGAGCGATGGTCCGAATATGGTGCCTTTAGTGGAGTTTCCGGGAGTGCTAGGGCGAGTTGCGACGATTTGGCGAACCACGAGAGCTTGGGGGGCGTAGTGGATCGTACGGGTAGGATTGTGGCTTGCCGCCGGTGTTGAACTGTTGCTTGTATGGTTTTTGTTGCTGATCGGGTTTTTGTTGCTGATCGGGGCCGTGTGCCTGGAACTTGGGAAGTTTTGTTATTTGTTATGATCGTTAGAAAGCGCGTAATTGTTATGACTTATTTCGATTCGATTGCGCGCAAGTTGTTGGCGTGTGGGCTGGGGTTGTTGGGAGTTGGGCTAGTAGGTTGTGTAGATCCGGCGCAGCGGGATGTGGAGAGCATTCAGGTCGAGACGGCGGTGAGTAAAGAGAACCGCGATTCGTTGCGAGAGGCGTTTCGTTATCTGCCGCAATTGATTCGATTGGATCGGACGGCTGCGATGCAGGAGATCAATTACCAGTTGAATACTTGGTCTAAGAGTGTGACAAATCCTCCGGGCTGGAAGGCTTCGTCGTTGCTTGAGTCGATTCCGGCGAATCTGCGAACGATTGATTTTGCGCAGCGGATGACAGCTTTGGAGTTTGGCGAGCCGGAATGCGAGTTCATGTTGCAGAATCAGTTGATGCGACAGATTTCGCAGTGGGTGATAGAGAAACCTTATCGGGACGGGATGTTTAAGGGTTGGTTAGAGACTCGCAAGGGTGAATTGTCTTTAGAGGAGTGGGCGCGTTTAGAGACTACGTTGAAGTTATTTGATTGGACGATGTGCAACATTGCGATCGAAGGAAACGCGAAGGACATCGAGCAATTGGTCAATAATCCAGAGTTGCCATTGAACGATTCGTCGATGGTGTATCGTCAATTGCCTTGGCAGACCATGATGTTTGGACGGGGGGATGGATGGGAGCGAGGGAGAGTTTTTACGCAGCTATGTTTTTCGCAGGGGATAGATGCGGTTGTTCTTGCGTTGCCGAGTGTTACGGGAGCGACGGAGAATGCTGCGTTGCGCTTGTGGTGCATAGGGGTACCGATCGGCAATGACATTTTGTTGTTTGAACCGAGGTGGGGGCTGCCTATTCCTTCGGCGACGGGTAATGGCATAGCTACATTAGCGCAAGCGAAGAGTGATGCTTCCGTTTTGCGTCGGGCGAAGTTGCCTGGGCGGTTTGAGTATCCGGTCGAGATGAAGGACTTGAAGGACATCATTGCGTTAGTGGACATCGAGCCGTTTACGGTTGGCAGGACGATGTATACTTTGGAGCGATCGTTAACTGGTGAAAATCGTCAGCGATTGAGTATTGATGCGGACGCGTTTGAAGCTCGCATGTTGGCGATCGATCCGAAGTTGTCGGTGCGGCTTTGGAATGTGCCTTGGATGGCTCATGTCTACAATCAAGCGGTTCGCAAGCGGCTTGATGACATGTCACCTTTTGCCGTGAATTATATGGAGCGGGTTGGCAGTTACGTTACGGATACACCGATCAGTCGTGCGAGGATGTTGCACTTGAAAGGGCAGTTCGAGAGCACATTGGACGCAGTGGGGGCATTGCGCAGCTACATGGATATTCGGGTGGACGAGGAAACGTTGCGTGAGTTGCAGTATGATCGAGAGTTGCAGAAAGCGTTTGGGATGGTGAAACGTCCATCGGAGAGCACTGAGTTGTATGAAGCGCGTGTGGCGATGATGGCTTCTTTTTTGCGAAAGTCCAAGTTTGACATTGGGATTTTTCTAGCGATGGCCAATGTGGACATGGGCAAGCCGGAGACTGCGATCGATTGGTTGAGCAAGCGGATACTCAGTCAAAAGGGTACGGAGCGATGGCATGGGCACGCTCATTATTTATTGGGTCGAAACAAGGAATCGATGGGGGATTTTGCAGGGGCGATTGAAGAGTACAAGTTTGAAGACAGTGCGCAGAGTGCTGGAAATCGGATAAGGGTCCGAAGGCTTGAGCAGAATCTAGATCCAGCGACGAATCCAAAAGTAAACTAGCAGTACACCTGCGACGCTAGCCATAAGCATGAGGGAGAGAGGGTAGCCGAATACCCATTTGAGTTCTGGCATATTCCAGGGGGAGACTTCTGGATCGAAGTTCATGCCGTAGACGCCGGCGATGAATGACAGAGGGATGAAAATCGTAGAGATGATGGTTAGGAGTTTCATCACCTCATTCATGCTGTTATTGATGCTTGAGAGATAGAAGTCTCGGAGATCAGAAGTGACTTCGCGGTAGGTGTCGACAGTATCGATGACTCGGATTACGTGGTCGTAGCAGTCGCGGAGGTGAACGCGAGTATCTTGGTGGATATTCGGGATAGAGTCGCGTACGAGTTCGTTGATCATTTCGCGATGTGGGCGGATTGAGCGTCGAAGGGCGAGTAGTTGGCTGCGAAGAGTGTGGATTCGATGCATCTGTTCGTTTTGGACTTGCGCTGTGATATCCAATTCAAGTTCGTCGACTTGTTCTACGAGTCCTTCGATGACGGGGAAGTAGCTGTCGATGACAGCATCGAGCATGCTGTAGAGAAGGTAGTCGAGGTCGGTGTGTGCGACTTTGCCGCGTTTATTTCGAAGGCGTTGTCGAAGGGGATCCCAGCAGTCTCCGGGGCGTTCTTGGAAGGAGATTAGAACATTACCTTTGAGGTACATCGAGAGTTGTTCGGTGACGGTGGGATCTTCGCCGTCGACCATACGGGAGACGACAAAGAGGCCGTCATCGAATTCTTCTACTTTGGCTCGTTGATAGACGTTGACGACATCTTCGATGACCAAAGGGTGAAGTTGGAACATATTTGCGAGGCTGCGCAGGGTGGCTTCTGAGCCGAGGCCGACGACATCGATCCAGAGGCGGGGGCAGGTGGCGGTGATGGCGTCGAGTTCCTGGACGTCTCGGATTTCCTTTTCGATAGGATCGTCTCCCAGGCCGATGACTCGGATGGTGGTGGCAACGGCGGTAGGATCGACGAGTATTTGGCCGGGAGCATCACCGGGTCGCGCTCGACGTTTCCAGGAGTTTTTTTTGGATTTGCCGGATTTCTTTTTCGACATGGTGTGTTTGAAAACGGGTTGAATTTCGCGAGTGTGGGCTTACCGGGGTGCGGAGTGGCTTGTTGCTTAGGGTAGTTGTTGGCTTGGGAAATTTGGTTCCAATGCCAAGATCGGGGTGGTTGGGGCGAACTTCCGAATATCTTATCCGTCGAATTCGTTGAGAAACGGGGGGGCGGGGGGATACTTTTCCAATTTCAGAGGATTTGAACCGAGCGATTTTTATGCAATTGCAGATCGAGAATTTAAGCAAGACGTATCCTGGTGGCGTTCAGGCTTTGGATAGAGTTTCGTTGACGATTCCACGAGGTATGTTTGGGTTGTTGGGACCTAATGGGGCAGGGAAGTCGACGTTGATGCGAACGGTTGCGACTTTGCAGGATGCGGATTCAGGGAGCGTGTACTTGTTGGGCTCGCCGGTATCGCCGCGTATCGATGTCTTGCGTGAAAAGGACACGGTGCGTCGTTTGCTAGGTTACTTGCCGCAGGAGTTTGGGGTATATCCGAGGACGAGTGCAGTGAGGTTGCTTACTCATTTAGCGGCGTTGAAGGGGGTGGGGACGACATCGAAGGAGCGTGCGGAGGTTGTCGAAGGTTTGTTGGAGCGGGTGAATTTGACGAATGTGCGGCACAAGGCGGTTAGCACGTATTCGGGGGGGATGCGGCAACGGTTTGGAATAGCGCAAGCTTTGTTAGGGGATCCGCAGTTGCTGATTGTGGACGAGCCGACAGCGGGATTAGATCCGGGGGAGCGGAATCGTTTTTACAATTTATTAGCGGAGGTCGGAGAGAACATCATCGTCATTTTGTCGACTCACATCGTTCAGGACGTCAAGGAGTTGTGCACGAGTATGGCGATCATTGATCGGGGGAAGTTGTTGGCGAGTGGTTCACCTGCGGACGCTGAGGGGGCTTTGGCGGGCAAGGTTTGGTCGCGAACGATGAGCAAGCAAGAGTTGCAGCAGAGGGATTGGAGTTACCCGATTTTATCGACCAAGTTGGTAGCGGGATTACCGATGGTGCGAGTTTACAGTGAGGTTGAGCCGGTGGGGAATTGGCGGTCCGTGGAGCCCGATTTGGAGGATGTCTTTTTTGCGAAGCTAAACGGGGGGGCTGCGCCAGTAAGTAGTAAGTAGTGAGTAGTAAGTAGAGAGTAGAGAGTAGAGAGTAGAGTTGGATTTGGTTAGTCGGTGGGGTGAATGTGGCGGTGGGGGTTGTGGGTTCGTTTTTAAGTCAGTGAGTAGCAAAAAGATGTTCCGCGAGTTTTTTAGATTTGAGTTGTCGTATTGGATGCGGGGATTGATGGTCTATGTGTTTGTCGTGGTGATGGCGTTGTTATACGCGATCGCTACGGGTTCGGAGTTGGTGGAGATAAGCCCTTCGGGAGGGAACTTACTGCGGAACTCGTCTCATGCGATTGCGACTTGGTACATCGGAGCGAGTTTGTTGACGAGTTTCATGGCGGCAACGATTTTTGATTCGTCGGCGTCGCGGGATTACGCGAACAAGATGTCGGACATTTTGTTTAGTAAGCCATTGAACAAGTGGGCTTTTCTGGGAGGTCGCTTTGCGGGGGCTTCGTTGGTTGCCTTGTTGCCTTGTTTGGGAGTGACGTTGGGGATTCTTATCGCGAATTTCACTAATCTTTCGGATACGGAGCGTTGGGGGCCGGTGGATCTATCCAAGCACTTGACACCGTATCTGTTGTTTGTGATTCCGAACTCATTGATATTCGGTTCGATAGTTTTTGCGGTAGCGAGTATTACTCGCAACACGTTGTATTCCTTTCTATCTCTGTTGGCGATATTGGTGGTGTATGGGGTGACGCAAAGTGTGGCGAGTCAATTGGATTACGAGTGGTTAGCGACTTGGCTGGATCCACTTGGAGCGGCCTCGTTTGAGGAGGCGACCAAATATTGGACGATTAGCGATCGCAACACTCGCGACATTCCTGTGACAGCGATGATGTTATGGAATCGGATGTTGTGGTTGGGGATTTCGGCGGTGGTGTTTATCTGGGTTGTGAATCGATTTCAATTTGAGACAGTCGTTCGTCGCGAGATGCGCAGTTGGGGGCGGGGTAGATCGCGGGTGAATGTTGCGAATGAAGAGGATCGGAAGGATGCCGATCTAGAATCATCTGGCGGGGGGATTGGGTTAGTGACGCGTCAAGTGCAACCTCGTTGGTTCACACAATTTTGGTCAGCGTTGCGTTCTGACATGTCGGCGGTTTTATTCAGCAAGACGTTTTTGATAGTCTTATTGTTTACTTTGATCAACGTGGGATTTAGCTTGGCGTTTGGAAGTTCGGATTCTTATGGGGTTCGGACATTTCCGGTGACTTATCAAATGGTCGAGACGATATCCGCTTCCTTGTTAATTCTACCGTTAGCCGTAATTACATTTTTTAGCGGTGTATTGGTTTGGAGGGATAGGGACAATCGGTTCCATGAGATACTTGGTGCGACGCCGGTTCCCAACAGTGTCTTCACCGCAGCGCGGTGGGTAGCGATGTTGACCATTTTGCTATCTGTTCTGTTGTTAGGGATTGCGATTGGAGTGTTTTATCAGTGGACGCAGGGTTACACACGCTTCCAGTTAGGCGTTTACTTGCAAGAGATGATTGGGATAACTGGATTACGATTGTTGTTTTTGTTGGTGATAGGTTTTGTTGCACACACGATAGCACCTAATAAATACATCGGTTACTCATTATTTGTGTTTTACTTTGTGGTGAATGGACAGATCTGGAATTGGCTGCGATGGGATAGTTTGTTGGTGCAGTTCGGATCGCTTCCGAATCACGTTTACTCGGACATGTTTGGTATTGCACCCTATCGACCTGGACTAATTGGGTTTGGGTTGTATTGGTTGCTCGTATCGGTGGTGTTGTTGTGGTTGTGTACTATTGCGATGCATCGTGGGGTACCGAGGCGTTGGTGGGCAAGATTAGCGGGTGGAATCCGCAGTGCGACGTTGCGGAGTTGGTTGGTTCCTTTAGTTTTTGGATGTAGCGCTGCGGTAGTTGGTGGTTGGATGGCTTATAACACGATGGTGTTGAATCGGATGATTGGTTCGCAGGAGCAAGAGACGATTCAGGTGGAGTATGAGAGGAATTATTCCCATTTAGCGACGGTGCTGCAGCCGAAGGTAGAGGCAGTGAAATATGCGATCGACATTTATCCTGAGACCCGCAATATTCGATTGGAAGCGGTACAGAAGATAACCAACAAGGGAGAGTATCCGATTGAGGAGTTTTATTTGAACGTTGCTCCAGATATGGACACTGATATTGAGATTCCAAGGGGTAAACTTCATGAGGATGATAAAAAGTTGTTGATGCGGGTTTATCGTATTGATCCACCGATGCAACCGGGAGAGTCTCTTGAGATGCGATCGGAAGTCAGGAGTCGTACTCGGGGGATTGAGAACGAGGTAAGCAATTCGCAGTTGGTGCAGAATGGGACGTTCTTTAATAACAGCATTGCACCATCGTTTGGCTACAGTCAGGAGCGGCGGCTTGCTTCGCCGAGGAGGCGCAAGCAATGGGGGCTGGATCCGGTTGAACCTTTGCCGGCGTTGAGCAGGGAGTGCAATGAGACTTGTAATTTGCATTACATCGCGGACGATTCGGATTGGGTGGAAGTAGAGACAGTCATCAGTACATCGCAGGATCAGATTGCAGTGGCACCTGGATCGTTGGTAGAGCAATGGCAAGAAGGTGGGAGAAACTATTATCGGTATCGGGTGGATCATCCATCGCTAAATTTTTACTCCTTCATCTCTGCCGAGTATGAAGTAGAGCGGGGCAAGGTGGGTGATGTTGATACGGAGGTTTATTATCACAAGGATCATCCTTGGAATGTACCGAAGATGTCCAAGGCGATTGCGGACACATTGGAATACTGTGGTCGGGAATTTGGGCCTTATAAGCATAAGCAGGCGAGGATCATCGAGTTTCCTCGGGTAGCCGCTTTTGCACAGGCTTTCCCAGGAACGATGCCATATTCGGAGGCGGTTGGCTTTATCGCCAATGCAGCGAAACCGGACGACATCGACATGGTGACATACATCGTCGCGCATGAGATGGGGCATCAATGGTGGGCGCATCAGGTGATTGGAGCAAAGATGCAGGGAGCGACTTTGTTGTCTGAGACTTTAGCGCAATACACGGCATTGATGGTGATGCGCAAGACGGTTGGGGATGACAATATGCACAAGTTCATGCGTTATGAGATGGATCGTTATTTGCGTTCGCGGGGGGGCGAGCAACTCAAAGAGCGGCCGTTGATGCAAGTGGAGTTAACACAGGGGTATATCCATTATCAGAAGGGTGGTATAGCGCTGTATTATTTGGCCGAGATGATTGGCGAGGCGAGGATTAATGCAGCGCTTAAGCAGATTATTGACGAGTACGCGTATAAGGGGCCACCCTATCCTAATGCGTACGCGTTGGTTGATCGGTTGCGTGAACAAACTCCTCAAGAGTTGCGGTATTTGATCAAGGACTTGTTTGAAGAGATTACTTTGTTTGAAAACAAGACGAGCAGTGCGGAGGTAGAGAAGCTAGATAACGGAAAATATCGCGTTCGTTTGAAGGTGGAGTGCAAGAAGAAGAAGGCGGATGAGTTGGGGAAGGAGACGGAGGTGCCTATGAACGATTACTTGGAGATTGGCGCGTATGCGAAGCCGGAATCTGGGAAGAGATATGGAAAGCTCTTGCATCGGGAGCGAGTGCTATTGGAGGGTGGCGAGCATACCTTGGAGTTCGAGGTTGACGAGTTACCGTATGAGGCGGGCGTGGACCCAAGGCATATGTTGATTGATCCCGTACCAGCGGACAATCTCAAGCGAGTTGTGATGAAATAGAAGTGGGATCGCGGGGAGGTTGGCTGGGCTTATTCGAGAGTAGCCATTGTGCTTGAATAGAGTTCAGGGGTGATTTCACCGCGGAGGAAGCGGTGCGAGAGGATATACCGCTGAAGTCTTAGAGCATCGTTTGCTGAGGAGTTTGGGCGGTACTTGACTCGGTGAATTTGGTAGTTGTCCTCGAGGTCAGCGATTTTGACTTCGGTAGCGATGGGGTGTTTTGCGATTTGCAGCACGTACGATGCGTACGAAGTTTCTTTTGAGTGGGTGAGCAGTTTTAGGATTTCGATGAGGGCTTGGGAGAGTCCGGCTTTGCGTATGTCATCGGTGGTGGCTGGTGTGTCTTCGAGTAGGTCGTGCAGTACAGCGGCTTGTTTGGCCATTGGTGATTTGCATGCGAGCATGACACGCAGCAGGTGCAAGATGTAGGGGGCACCGTCGCTATCGCGTTGTTGGTGATGAAATTGGGTAGCGAGAGTTATTGCGGCTTCGATAGCAGATGCGTCGGCGGGGAGCATTTATGAGTTTCGTTGGTTGGGAGGGGTTTTAGTAAGGAATTGGAACCAGTGTTGGTTTTTGGGGTCGGATTGCAGGTGGGTGGATTGCAGTGGTGTGAGGACGTGGGGGGTGAATTGTTGCAGTGCGGCTATTTGATCGATGGGGCAGGGTGTGGAATCTGGGAGTGTGTTGTATCCGAGAATGAGCAGTCCGTCGGGGCGTAGTGTGTTCCAGATGGCTTGGCAGGTGCGTTCCATATCATCGGGGTTGTTGAGACCGAAACCGAAGACCCCGTTGAGTATTACGCAGTCGAGAGAGTTTTCTGGGAAGTGTAGGTTTATTTCAGTGCAGGAGTCAACGATATGATTTGAGGCTCCGTAGGTAGCGAGCGCTGGATCGATCTCGAGGGTCCAAAAATCTTTATGGCGAAAGAGGCTGGGGTAGTGAAGGTTGTACCAAGCGGTGCCGACGAAGAGGATACGTTGATACAAATTGGATTGCTGAAGGAAAGGGAAGATTTTTTGCTCGAGGATAATGCGGTCGTTTCGAAGTTTTCGGGTATCGATTCCCAGGGGGATCAACGAGCGATGGAGTTGGATTCGAAGTGGTTTGATCCACGACATTTGGCGATCCTTCGACGAACAGGTTGAGCGTTGACTGGTGGTGTTCATTTAAGAAATTGATGGGAGCGGAGCCAAGCGATAGCATCATCGATGGATTGGGAGACCGGTCGTATTTGATACTTGAGTTGATCGATAGCAAGTTGGCTGGAGTACCAATGAAATTGGGAAGCCATCGCGATAGCGGCTGAGTTGATGATTGGTTCGTTACCGGTAAGTTTTCCGTAGAGGTCACCAGCGGTACCGGCGATGATACGTGCGGGTGGTCTCATGAATGTCCAGGGTTGTCGGGTACCGAAGCGTTTGGTGATTTCTCTCCAGAGTTGGAGATAGGTCCAGTTTTCCCCTGCGAGGATATAGCGGGAGTTGGGCGGAGCGAGTTCGATCGCTTGTAGGATGGCGAGGGCGACATCGCGTGGGTCGCAGATGCTGCATCCGCCGGCGGGTGCGAGGGGTGGAGCACCATTTGCGAGATCGCAGATCATGCGACCGCTGCTGGGTTTCCAATCCCAGGGGCCGAGCATGAAGCCGGGGTAGACGATAACGGCGTCGAGACCTTGGTCGATACCGACGAGAGTTTCTTTTTCAGCGGCGCGTTTTGAGAGTACGTATGTGCAAGGGACTTGGCCGTCCCCTGGGGTTGATTCATTTGCGGGGGCGTTTCGATCTCCGATAGCTAGGGTGTTCACCGTGGAGACGTGTATGAACCTGGCTTGTTTTTTAAGTGCGAGTTGTAGTGCGTTTCTGGTACCTAGAGTGTTGGTGCGGAGTCCTTCATCGCGTCGTTTCCAACCGATATGAATATGGGCTGCGCAGTGGATAACGGCGTCGACCGCTCCATCGATTCTTTCCAAGGGAGCTGGATCGGTGATGTCGGCATTGATTTTAGAGAGCTGCAGATCAGCAAGGGCTTGTGCAGAGGAGGCTCCGCGAGCGATTGCGACTACATCATGTTTTTGGGTGAGGGCGAGACGTGCGATGTTATTTCCGAGGAGTCCGGTAGCTCCGGTGATTACTAATCGCATGCTGTTTGGGTCTCCGAGTAATGGAGTTCGATGGGGGGGAGTTAGTTGGGCGTCGGCATGGTAAGTTGCTTACCTGGATTGACTGACTGGAAAATCTTACCAAAGAAACTGGGTGCGTAGAGAGGCATTGCGGTAGTTGAGGAGGAGTCTCGGGTGCCCGGGACTGCACAAACCGGCGGAAATGCTATACTACTCGGTTCGGCATGGGGATGTTTTTGCACGAGCTCATCAATAAACGGAACGAACCTTTGCATTTATGGCGATCATAGAGGTCCGAAATTTAACGAAGCAGTTTGGCGCGGGTGATGTCGCGGTGGATGTGTTGAAGGGGGTGAGCTTAACGATTGAGGCTGGGGAATTTGTTGCATTGATGGGTCCGAGTGGATCGGGCAAGAGTACATTGATGAACATCATAGGGGGGATTGAGCCACCGACGACTGGTCAAGTGGTTCTTGATGGGGTGGATATTGGCCGGTTGGATGACGATGCTCGGACGTTGATGCGTCGTCGCAAGATTGGGTTTATATTTCAAGCGTTTAATTTGATTCCGACCCTCAATGCGTTGGAGAATGTGGCTTTGCCGCTGCAGCTAGACGGTGTGTCATTTAAGCAAGCGAAGGAGCGAGCGGCGATTGCTTTGGAGCGTGTGGAGATGTCGCATCGATTTGATCACGTACCGAGCAAGCTTTCGGGGGGTGAGCAGCAACGGGTAGCGATTGCTAGGGCATTGGCGATTGAGCCGGTGATATTGTTGGCTGATGAGCCGACGGGGAATTTGGATTCCCGGCAGAGTGGTCGTGTGACGGAGTTGCTTCGTGACTTAGCGACTTTTTCGCGTCAGACGATAGTGATGGTGACGCATGACGCGCAGGTAGCGCGCAGTGCATTTCGGTTGTTGAAGTTTCGGGATGGGAATATCGAGAAGGATATTTCCCAAGAGGATTTTGACTCGCATGCAGCGGCATTTCATATCACATCGGTTCAGAACGCGACTGGTTGAGTGAGGAAGTATGGCACTGTTTCGACTTTCGTTACGCGAGTTACAGAGCCGTCCGGTTCGCACGCTGTTAACGCTTTTGAGTATTGTGATTGGTGCTGGAGCGATCGTTGCGACTTTTTTGTCGTCGAGCAGTGCGAGGCTAGCGCAGCGGGCGATGGTCGAGGGGGTGACGGGCAATGCACATTTGGAGGTGCAAGCTGCGGGAGGTAGTTCGTTTGACATTCGGGATGTGTTGTTCTTGAAAGAGATCCCTGGGATCTCGGTGATTTCGCCTTCAGTACGTCGTTATTCGACGTTGACGACGGTTGATGAAGAGGGGAAGGCGGGTGGAAAGTACCGAGTTCAGTTATTGGGAGTGGATTTTCTTGAGGACCAGAAGGTACGTAATCTTGAGTATGTCTCTGGGGTGAATCCGTTTGAAAGGGATGGTGGATCGAGGAAGGCATCTGGGGGTGGAGAATCGGATTTGCAGGAGGTGTGGTGTGACGAGGGGTTTGCGCGATCTGCGAAATTGGAGTTAGGGCAAGAGGTCAGGTTGTTGACGAAGACCGGGAATCAATCTGCGAGGATTGCTGGTTTTGTCAAATCGAACAATGCGACTTCGACGTTTCAGTCGGCGGTGTTCATGGCTTCGACGCGGACGATACAGAAGTGGACAAGGGCGACGAATCGGCTGGATTTAGTTCAACTGGTGTTGGAAGACGAGAAGCGAGTCGAGGAGATACAGCATGCGATTTCGGAGAAGTTGCCGGAGGGGGTGTATGTACGGCAACCGCCGATGCGCAGTGATTTGGCTGGCGAGAGCACAGTAGCGATCCAGCGAGGGTTATTGATAGCGACTATTTTCTCCTTGGTGATGGCAGGATTTATCATCTTCAATACGTTTCAGATGAATGTCGGGGAGCGTCGTCGGCAGTTAGGGATATTGCGAGCGTTGGGTACGACGCGTCGGCAGGTTTTATGGATGGTATTGCGAGAGGCGGCGATATTGGGAGTGATCGGTAGTTTGTTGGGTTGTGTGGTGGGGTATTTTGGGGCAACGTTGCTCAATCAATCGACCTCTACTTTGCTCGACATCAAAATTCCTCAGAGTCGGCTTCAATGGGAACCGATAGCCTTAGCAGTTATCTCTGGGGTGTTGGTGTCGTTGTTGGGGGCTAGTTTACCTGCGTGGATGGCTTCGAAGGCATCGCCCTCGGAAGCGATGAAGCGGACGAGCGAATCGGATAAGACGGCTGTTTGGAATGTGTGGTTTTTGATCGGTTGCGTCATTATTGCGATTGGATTTTGGATACAGTGGGCAGCGACGGTTGGGGTGTTGCATGTCCGATTGGGGACTGCGGGCATCGTTTTGGTCATTTTGGGGGTGATCTTTTTGTTGCCTGCTTCGTTGCCTTGGTTAACTCGCATAGCGGCAGCACCGTTGATGATATGGATGCCCACTGAGGCGACTTTGGCGAGGAAGCAGATTCTGCGTCACCCGGGGCGATCTGCGATGACGATTGGGATCATGTTGGTTGCGATGGCGATGGGATTGGGTATGGCATTTACCATTTTGGATAACATCCGTGATGTTCAATTGTGGTACAAGCGGACGGTTGTTGGTGATTTCTTTATTCGATCTGCGATGCCGGACATGAGCAGTGGACGTGCTGCGGATATGCCGGATGGATTCTATGAAAAGGTTCGTCAGGTTGAGGGTATACGGAACTTAGACACGATGCGATTTGTCAGCGCTCGGTCGGGAGAAGTCAGTGTCATTGCGATTGTCCGTCAGTTCAATTCGAGTTCACAAGATTACTTTGACTTGATTCGTGGTGAGGAATCGGATGTGATGGATGGGATTCGTAAAGGAGGTGTGGTACTTGGTTCTGTCTTATCGGAGCGGATGCAAAAGAGCGTCGGAGACAAATTGGAGCTCGAGACGAATGAGGGGAAGGTTGATTTACCGATTGTTGGTGTAACGAATGAGTATATGGCGGGTGGATTAACGTTGTATATGGAAGCTGGGCAGGCGAGTAGGCTGTTGAGTGTTGAGGGGATTGATGCAGTGATTGTGCAGAGTGAACCGTCGAAGCGGACGGAGGTACGTCAGGCTTTGCAGCAGTTGGCCGACTCGGAAGGGCTTATGTTGCAGTCTTTTCAAGATGTTGCATCGATGATTGAGAACATGATCAATGGGGTGGTGGGTGGATTGTGGGTGGTTTTGGCGTTAGGCGCGTTGATTGCGGCTTTTGGGTTAATTAATACTTTGGCGATGAATGTTTTGGAGCAGACGCGTGAGATTGGGATGTTGCGAGTGGTAGCGATGACTCGCAGCCAGATCCGTCGCATGATTCTTTCTCAGGCGTTGATCATGGCGGTCATTGGAGTTTTACCGGGGGTTTTGTTAGGAGTTGGTGTGGCTTCTGTTATTAATTTGAGCACGATGATCGTCACTGGGCATGCGGTGCGATTTCAGTGGTACCCAGGATTTATGTTGCTGGCTGTGGTTGCGGAGATCGTGTTGGTGATTTTGGCAGCGATGTTTCCGGCCGAGCGTGCAGCCCGGTTGAATCTTGCGAAGGCTCTGCAATACGAGTAAGTTGGCCGGTGTGCCGTGGTGATCGGGTTGCGCAGTTTGCAACTTGGGATTGGAAGTGGGAATGGTGGTGCAGGGAGGGAGTCGTGGGAGAAAGCAAAAGGGAATTCGATGGATTGGTACCTGGTCAGGCGATTGTCGAGGTAACGACAACGTTGCCGGATGACATTTTAGCCGATGACATTGCCGAGGTATTGGTGGAGCGTGGGTTGGTTGCTTGTGCTCAGGTGGTCGGACCGGTGGAAAGCACTTATTGTTGGCAGGGTGTGTTGGAGCAGAGTTCTGAGTATCGGTTGACGCTCAAGACGACGCAGGAGCGAATATCGGAGGTGGTTGGATTGATTCGATCGCGGCATCCTTACGAGGTCCCGGAAATCTCTGTGAAGTCTTACGATTGGGTATTGGAGGAGTATGCTCGCTGGGTGCATGCATCTGTGGGGAGCGAGCGAACGTAGTGGTAAGGGAGTTGAGTTGGGCAGAGCGGTTGGAGTTAATGGGGTTGTTGTTTCTCCATGGCATGGCATTGGCGGCATGGTTTGTCCCGATGGGTACAGTGTTGCAAGCTTCCGGGTTGGGTAGTTGGACCCCTTATGCGTTTGGAGCATCGGCGATTGCGGCTTTGCTTTCGCCGTTATTTTTTGGTGCGATGGCGGATCGATCGTATCCACCGGTACAAGTATTGCGGTGGGTATGTTTGGGCGCGGCTTGTTTTTCGTGGTTGTTGGCATATGGGTTAGGGCAGGGGTGGAGTGGATGGTGGGTGATAGGGGTAGTTCAGTTGCAGTCACTCTTGAGTGTGCCGACAAACAGTTTGACGAATTCGATAGTTTTTTCTCGGTTGGTGCATTCGCACAGGCAGTTCGGTTCGATACGAGCGATGGGGACTGCGGGATGGATGGCAGGATGTTGGTTGGTTAGTAGTTTGCATTTGGATACGAGTGGGCAGACTTTTCAGCTCAGCGCAGCTCTATGGATCTTGGTTTCGGTCTATACGATGCTGTTGCCGCAGGGTGTAGTTGAGGGTACGGTAAATCGGTTGACTTTACGTCAACGATTTGGATTGGATGCGTTGGCGTTGCTCAAGGAGCATAATCACCGCGTGATATTTCTAACCACTGCGATGGTCGCGATTCCATTTGCGGCGTTTTATCCATATACGCCTTCGCACATGAAGGCATTGGGGATGGAGCGTACAAGTGCATGGATGTCGCTTGGGCAAGTCATCGAGGTATTGGTGATGTTTGCTGTGGGAGGGTTGATGGTTCAATGGCGACTCAAGCCGTTGATTTTGATAGGGTTACTTTTTGGTTTAGGGCGTTATTTACTGTACTCGATGGATGCGTCGGCACCTTTGTTGGTTGGTGTGGCGATGCACGGGTTGGCTTATACGTTTGTGTACATATCCACGCAGATTTACCTCGCACAGCAAGTGGATCCGGCTTGGCGGACACGAGCGCAGGCATTGTTGAGCTTGATGGTCGGTGGTGTTGGGAATTTGATTGGGTATTTGGTAACCGGTAGTTGGCTTCATTGGTGTACCGAAGCCGGCGTAGTGGATTGGGGAACGTATTGGTTGGGATTGGCGGGATTAGTGACCGTGGTGATGGTTTACTTTATGGTGGGATACCATGGTGGGGATGAACGCCGGGAATGAGCTTGATTTTCTGAGCTTGTGAGGCTAGGGTGATTGGATGCGTCCAACTTGGTTTCAGATTCTGCTCTTAGTTTGCGTGACGGTTCAACAGATCGTTGGCGGGGCTTCGTGCTGTTGTTTTGCGGAGCAGTTGTTGGATGAGGTCCGTGCGGTTTTTGCTCCGCGGCAAGACGTTGTAGATGTGGTTGGTAGAACGTCGATTGAGCCGAGGAAGGCAGTGCGAGCGTGTTGCCGCCGTGTCGATGGTAGCCGTGTGGATGCACAGAGGGAAGCAGCGACGGGACCGAATATTGAAG
>CAZACJ010000037.1:18695-27408 GCA_964483385.1 uncultured Pirellula sp.
GATGGTAGCCGTGTGGATGCACAGAGGGAAGCAGCGACGGGACCGAATATTGAAGAGTTCAATAAGCTGGTAACGGACGAGGGACGCATTGGTGCGATGCGTCAAAGATGTGATTGTGGGTCGCTCGGGTTGGTGATTATGGTGGAATCGGAGTTGGGGGGAAGGCATACTTCTCGCCAAGATCGACCTGAAGGTTTTTTTGGGTCTGTGGTAGTCGGATCGATTGGACTTTCGATTGAGTGGGTTCGAGAGAGTTCACTGTTTTTTGATCGGTTTGAAGGGATTGCCGTTGGAGCGTCTAGTTCTCAGCGCTGCGCATTGTTGAATCGTTGGGTTTGTTGAGCTTTGCCATTGGTCTTCTAAGTGGCTGGTTGCGTTTTGAGCAACCCTCTCTTTATTCACCTGCTGATGCTTTCCACTTCCGTGATTGAGTAGGAATGCCGGCTGATACTGTGCAGTGAATTGATTGACTACGTATTAAAAAAGGAACGTGAACATGCAATGGAGTCATGAATTAACAAGATGGTGTTTTTTGCTGGGTGTGTGCTTTAGTCTTGCGTTGAATGGATGTGAGAAGGGATCTGAAAGGCGAGTGCAGCCAAAGGAAGTTGTTGCGACGACGAATGTGGAACTTGCAACGGTAGAGGGTGAAAAGTTAGGTAAGGATCAGGAGCATACGCACGTGGCTGGTGCGCATGGTGGGACGATCGTACCGATTGGTGCAGACAGTTATCACGCGGAAGCATTGGTGGACGACGATGGGAAGATCCGCGTATTTTTGTTAGGCAAGGACGAGACCCGCATTCAGGAAGTCGAGGCGCAGACGTTAGCGAGTTACATCAAGGGGGAGACACAGGCACAGGCCGTGTCGGTTTCATTAGTGCCTGAGGCGCAACTTGGGGATGGTGCTGGGATGACTTCGCAATTTGTCGGGGAGTTGCCCAAGGAGTTACGTGGTCAGGGGCTAACGATTACGATCCCTAACTTGCCTATTTCCGGAGAGCGATTTCGGGTGGCGTTTCGATTGGAGGGAGCGCATGGGGGGCATGGGATGCCTGGAGGTGTGCGTATTCCCGAGGATGAGCGTGCTTTGTATTTGACTGCTGGCGGGAAGTACACCCAGGAGGATATCGAGCGGAATGGATCGACGGTTCCATCGGTGAAGTTCGATGGGATTGCATCGGAGCACGACGACAATCCGAAGGTTGGAGATCGGATATGCCCGATTTCTAAGACGAAGGCTAACGAGGCTTTTGCTTGGATCATTGATGGTAAGACATACACCTTTTGTTGTCCGCCATGCGTTGACGAGTACGTGCGGTTGGCTAAGGAGCGACCGGATGAGTTGAAGTCTCCTGAAGACTTTATCAAACAGTAGTTTGGTGGTTGATTCAGAGTTTTGATTGATGAGCGATCAGGAGTCGGCGATGGCAGCGATGCGATTTTTGCGATGGGCGAAGATAGGTTTGTTCATGGTGTTGTGTAGTGAAGTGATTTTGCTACGTAGTGAATCGCATGAGGGGCACAAGCCATTGCCGACGCGGGGGGTGGAGGTGGATTTGGAGCGAGGAGTATTGGTTGTCAGTCAAGAGGCGATGCGAGCGTTGCGAACGGAGACTGCGGAGGTAGAGCGTAGGGATGCGAGAGAGACTTTTTCTGCTTATGGCAAATTGATGGTTCCATGGAATCAGTGGGGTACTGTTTCCTCGATGCTTGAGGGCCGAATTGTGGCATTGTATGTGCGAGAGGGGCAGGAGGTACAGCAAGGGGATTTAGTAGCTGAGTTGGAGAGTCCGGAGATTGAGCGATTGGGTGGTGAGATTCGCTCTCTGGCAAAGAGTGTCGAGTTATCCAAGCGATTGTTAGAGGGATCTCAGCGTGCGACGCAGACGGGTGCTTTACCTGTCAGCAAGCTTTTGGAGTTGCAGAGTGCGTTGTATCAGCAGGAGATACAGTTGGAGTTGTCGAAGGGAAAATGGCTAGGATTAGGATTAGACAAGGTGGCTTTAGAAGGGATGTTGCGTGATCCGCTGAGCGAGAATCGCGTTCGGATGCGACTGACGAGTCCAATAACCGGGAGGGTCTTGCATACCGACCTAGGGGTAGGAAAAGTTGTGAGTGTGAAGGAGCATTTGGTGGAGATCTTGGATACGCGAACGTTATGGTTACGAGTTGAGGTATTGGAGAAGGATATTCCGAGGGTACGAGTTGGGAGTGAAGTTGTCTTTCGACCGATCGGAGTTTCAGGAACTGCGTTTACCTCTGGGGATGCTACTGGGGATGCTACTGGGGATGCTACTGGTGAGGGAGTTGGAGGGCGTCGCGGTAGGATTGAGGTGATTGAACCGGTATTGGATCCGGTGAGGCATGTGGCAACGGCTTGGGTGTTTCTAGAGAACGCCGTGGACGAGTGGGAGAGGCTGTTACCTGGTGGAGCTGGGATGGTGGAGTTAGAGGCGGAGCGACGCGAAGGAGCTTTGACGGTACCTGCAGCAGCATTATCGCGATTAGGGGTGGAGTATTTTGTGTTGGTGGAGCAAGAGAGTACCGGTAGGGCATCTACGTTTCGCAAGCAGGTTGTCGGGATGGTTGGGCGTCGAGGGGAGCTGGTCGAGATTCGGAGCAATGAGTTGTTTCCCGGCGATCGAGTTGTGACGCAGGGTAGTCATACGTTAGGTCATCTGTTTGTGCAGACGGCATTTCGAGTCCATCCGCAGACGGCCCAGCAGATAGGGTTGCGTATTGAAAAGGTTGGTAAGCGAGCGATTCGAGATGTCTTGATGGTTGATGGAATTGCGAAAGTTCCGCCGCAGAGCAGAGCATTGGTGTCATCTCCATTAGCTGGTCAGTTGGAGCGTGTGTTGGTCAAGCCAGGTCAGCGAGTCAGAGCGGGAACGACGATTGCTTGGGTTTCGAGTTTGGAATATTTAGACATGCAGTTGGGTTTGCGACGCGCGAAGTTGGAGAAAGACTTTCGCGATCGGATATTGGAGCGATATGAGCAGGTTGAGGGTGGGGTAACACAGCGTCAGTTGATCGAAGCGAGGAGTCTTGCGGAGATTGCTGGATTGAAAGTGAAAGAGATGGAAGAGACTTTAAGGGTGACTGGGGTATCTTCCGAGAGGGTTCGGGCGATTACAGAGTTCGGAGAGATGGATCGGATGGTGGAGGTTGTGGCGTCGATAGATGGTGTGGTGGTAGGTTTTGACAAGAAGTTGGGGCATGTGGTCGGTCGGGACGAGCAGTTGTTTGAGATACAAGACATCTCTCAGCGATGGATTGAGGCTTATGTGCCTGAGAGACAGGTTGGAAGGATACTTGGTGGGGCGAGGGCGAGTTGGAGTTGGGGGGATGCAGAGTTGTTGGGAGATCAGCGGTCTTGGCGGGAGGAGGGGCAGGTTGTTGGCAGAGGGTCGGCGTTGACGCCGGGGAGTCAGACGATGTCGATTTGGGTTCGTCGAGGGGAAGTGAATTATGGGGAGATGGGGGATGAGCGTGGCGAGTTGTATCAGAACATGGTAGTGCGCGTGGCGGTGGAAGTTGGGGATGGGAAGGGCAATCCGGAGGTGACTGCGGTACCTTTGGGATCGGTGATGCGGGAGGGGCGAGAGGCTTATGTATTTGTAGAGTTGGTCGAGAACACGTTTGAGCGTAGGCGTGTTGCATTAGGGCGTGCGGACGATATGCATGTGGAGATATTGCGAGGATTGCAGGAGGGTGAGCGGGTTGCGGTGTCTGGAGTTCGAGAGTTACAGATCGTACGTGCTGCGATTCGCTGAAAGGGGGGTGTAGAGATGTTAGATTGGTTGATTGGGGTTTCGCTTCGGTATCGAACGATTGTTTTATTTTTAGCGATGGCGACGGCAGCGATTGGGTTGTGGGAGTTGCCGCGGATGACCAAGGATGTGTTTCCTGATCTGAATCGGCCGACGGTGACGGTGATGACCGAGGCAACGGGGTTGGCACCAGAGGAGGTGGAGGTATTGGTAACGCGACCGTTAGAGGTCAGCATGAATGGATTGACTGGGGTGGAGCGGGTACGTTCGGCATCTGGTTTGGGGTTGTCGATTGTGTGGGTGGAGTTTGGTTGGGGGACGGATATTTATCGTGATCGCCAAGTGGTGACGGAGCGATTGCAATCGGCGGTAGTTGCATTACCTGAGGGTGTAGTACCGAGGCTGGCTCCGATCTCATCGATTATGGGGGAGGTGATGTTATTGGGAATACGTTGGGAGGGTGACCGAGTCGGAGGGATGGGAGGGGGATTAGGTGGAGGGGAGGTAGGTGAGGATGCATTGATGGCGATGCGTACCTTTGGGGAGTTTCGGATGCGGAATCGTTTGATGGCGATCCAGGGGGTATCCCAAGTGACGGTGATGGGAGGGGTATACAAGCAGTACCAGGTGTTGACGACTCCGGAGCGGTTGGCGGCGAAGGGGATTACGTTGCAGGAGTTGAGCGATGCGGTGGAGCGATCGAATGCGTTGGTGGGTGGAGGGGTGATGGTTCGCTCGACGCAGGAGTCGATTTTGCGGATTGATGGTCGCGCGATTGAGTTGAAGGACATTGAACAGACACCGATTGTGTGGCGAGAACAGCGACCGATCTTGGTCGGTGAAGTAGCGGAAGTGAAGTTTGGAGGACCGATTCCGCGAGGGGGTGGAGGAGTTTGGGTGAAAGAGGAGGGTGGTGGATTGGTCGGTGGTGATGCGATTATTCTTGCCGTACAGAAACAACCGGGGGTGGATACTGTGGCATTGGACAAGAGTATACAGGAGGCGCTCGATGAGATGCGCAGAGAGTTACCTAAAGGGATGGTGATTGAACGCGGGTTGTTTCAGCAGTCGAGGTTTATCGAAGCTGCGGTGCAGAACGTGACAGAAGCTGTGCGTGATGGGGCTTTGTGGGTGGTGGTGGTATTGTTTGTTTTCTTGTGGAATTTTCGAGTTAGTGTTTGTTCGCTGATTGCGATGCCGTTGTCGATACTAGGGACATTTCTGGTCTTTCGTTGGTTTGGGATATCGATCAATACGATGACTTTGGGAGGGATTGCGGTCGCGATTGGAGATTTGGTCGATGATTCGATCGTGGATGTGGAGAATATCTATCGGAGGCTCAAGGAGAATCGGCAGTTACCAGAGGCCGCTCGGCGTTCGGCGATCGACGTGATTTATAGAGCGTCCTGTGAGGTAAGAAATTCCGTAGTGTATGCGACAGCGATTGTCGTATTGGTTGTGCTGCCATTGTTTGGGATGGCTGGGTTGGAGGGAAGGTTGTTTGCCCCGTTGGGGATGGCTTATATCGTTTCGCTTGGAGTGTCCTTACTGGTATCGTTGACGGTGACGCCTGTGCTATCGTCTTATCTGTTGCCGGGAGCGAAGTTTTTGAAGGAGCCGAGGGATCCTTGGTTGGTGCGGTTTGTAAAGGGGATTGTAAAGAGGATTTTAGAGTGGACGTTGGATCACAGTGGATGGGTATTGGGTGTAGTTGCGGTGGGTGTTGTTGTATCGTTGGCGGGGTTGTACTCGATGGGAGGGGAGTTTTTGCCTGAGTTTCAGGAGGGAACATATACCGTCAATTTACAGAGTGTACCTGGGACGAGTTTGGAAGAGAGTACGCGTATTGCAAGAGAGTGTGAGGAAGCATTGTTGGAGATTCCTGAGGTGGTGAGTGTATCGCGGCGGACGGGGCGCGCGGAATTGGACGAGCATGCTGAGGGGGTGCAGACATCTGAGTTGGATATTCGGATCGATACGCAGGACAAGGTATCTGCTGGCTGGTTTGCTTGGTTGATGCGTTCGATTCCTGGGTTGCATGATTGGGGTGTAGAGCCGGGTGGGAGGGGGCATGAGGAGTTACTCGAAGAGATACGCGAGCGGGTTACTCGGATTCCAGGAATACAAGTGAACATTGGACAGCCAATTTCTCATCGACTTGATCACGTCTTGTCCGGTGTGCGTGCCCAGGTGGTGATCAAAGTTTTTGGACAGGATTTGCAAGTGCTTCGAGAGGTCAGTCACGACGTCTATGATGCGATTAGCGATATCGAAGGGGTAGTGGATCTGCAACTTGAGCCGCAGGTTGAGGTTTCGCAGGTACGGTTGCAGGTGCGCAGAGAGGAAGCGATGCGGGTTGGGTTAGCGCCGGGTGACTTAGCACCGCTCTTAGAGACGGCTTATCGGGGGCGAGTGGTATCACAGATTGTTGACGGTGAGATGTTTCACGATCTGGTGGTTTGGTATGACGAGGGTGCGAGGAATTCGCCGGAGCGGATACAAGAGACGATACTCGATACGCCGTCTGGCCGGCGTGTGACATTAGGTCAAGTTGCCAGAGTGGTAGACACGAGTGGGCCGAACACGATCTATCGCGAGCAGGTTGAACGTCGTGTGGTGGTTCAGTGCAACGTGGCGGGACGTGACTTATCGCGGGTGGTACGGGACATTGAGGGGAGACTTGTTCCATTCAAGGAGCGGTTAGGTAGGCTAGGAGCTGGGTATCGATTGGAGCTCAGCGGTCAGTATCGCGCGCAGCAGGAAGCGACATGGCGTTTGGCTTGGCTTGGTGGTTTATCCGTCGTAGCGATATTGTTATTGCTCAAGCAATGTCTGGGGGCTTGGTCGAGTGCTTTACAGGTCTTGGTCAACATTCCGCTCGCAGCGATGGGGGCGGTAGGGATGTTGTGGTGGATGGGAACTACAACATTATCATTAGCGCATTGGGTTGGGTTTATCACGCTGATCGGGATGGTCAGTCGGAATGGTATTTTGATGATTTCGCACTATCAGCATTTGATGCAGGAGGAGGGGGTTGCATTTAGCAAGGAGATGATTGTCCGGGGGAGTTTGGAGCGATTGGTGCCCGTCTTGATGACGGCTTGTACGAGTTTTGTGGGTTTATTTCCGTTGTTAGCGGGAGCTGGTGAGGTGGGTAAGGAGATATTGCATCCTTTGGCGGTGGTGGTATTTGGTGGGATGATTTCGACGACATTGCTTGATCAGTTGGTTACACCGGCTTTGTATTGGAGGATGGGCCGCAGGAGGCTGGTTAGCTAGCATTGAGCTAAATGAGATCGACTTTACGGGTTCGCACGGATGGGTTGAGCGCGGGAGATAGCGAGGGCCGATGGATTGGTCGGTAGGGTAAGATCTCGCCAGGGAAAGATCTCGTCTCATTGCGGAATGGAAGCCATGCGAACGTTGCGATCAAGTCGAGTTGTTTGTGGTTTGGAAGTTCGTCGTTCGAAGTTGGGGCGCCGAGAGTGGTTGGGGCGTGTCTTGGGTGGTATTTGTGGTATTTGTGTTGTGAATCGTGGTGTTGGGGTTGTTTTTGGTGGGGAGAGTGGAGGGGATGATTCTCCGTTGACATTCCGAGTGCGTAGCGTGGTGGAGTTAACGGGTGAGGTGCATTTGAAGTCCCAGGGGGCAACGACAACGCGTCGAGACGGCAAGGAGGAGATTGCGAGGCGGGCGGCGGTGCGTTCGGTGGCGACCTTAGATTTTGATGAGCAGTATGTACTTGGTGGAACGCAAGATGCGCCGATTGGATATCAGTATTTTCACGAAGCGAAATCGGAGATAACGGTTGATCGACATGAAACGCGGACGGTATTGCGAGAGAATTGCCGTGAGGTTGTGAAGTGGTCTAGTGGGGCTGGTGTGGTGGTTTCTGGTGTTGAGGTTCCGTTGTTTGCCGCTGAGCGGGATTTGGTGGAAGGTTCGTTAGATACGGTTTATCTGGATCAGTTACTGACGGATCGCGAGGTTGCGATTGCGGACAAGTGGGTAGTGGATCGTTTGGTGGTCGCAAAACTATTTCACCTTGATGCTGTACTGGATGGTGATTTAACGGTTTGCTTGGTGGATTTGGATGGGGAGAAGGCCCATTTGGAAGTGGAGGGTAAGTTACAAGCGAGTGTTCGCGATGTGCCGACGGAGATGGTGATCAAGGGCAAGGGATTGATGGATCGCGCGCAGGGGTACTTGTCTTGGTTAGCCATACAGGTCGACGAGACGCGGGATATTGGGGAAGCCGAGCCAGGGTTTTCGGTGACTGCGCAGATTCGTGTTTTGCGGGCGCCGATTGAAGGGATGAGTACGGGGCGAACTTTGAGCGATGTTTCGAAAGAGTCATCGTCGTTGCAGGCGGCGGAGTTGCTGCAGTACCAGTCTGATTTGGGATATTATCGTTTTTTAGCGGATCGTCGTTGGTCGACTTACCGCGACAACGGTGAAGAAGCGACGCTGAGGTACATTCTTAGCAATCGTCGTGTTGCTCAGTGCAATATCACGAACTTGGTAGATTTTCAGCCTGGCGAGCAATTGACTTTGGAAGGCTTTCAGTCGGACTTAAGCAAGATGGCATCGAAGGCTGGTCGTGAGATTCTCGATGCGACGGAGAGGTTGTCGCGTTCGAACCATCGGGTGTTGCGTGTGACTTTGGTAGGGGATGCGGATGGGGTTTCGATTCGATGGATTCACTATCACGTATCCAATGACCAAGGTAGACGATTGACGTTGGTATTCATCACTGATGAGTCGTCGCTTGAGGTTTTTGCCGAGCAGGATGCTCAAATTGTCGAGACGTTGGAACTGATGGCTTGGCCGACCAAGTTAGACAAGGAAGCTATCGAGAAGGCGGAAGCGGTTGCGGAGAAACCGGTAGAGGCGAAGCGTCCGACGAGATAGTTGGAAGTGGGTGGGAAGTAGAAAGT
>CAZACJ010000037.1:27508-44610 GCA_964483385.1 uncultured Pirellula sp.
AGTAGAGTTTTAGGGGAGGCGGGTTGCTCGCGAGAGTTGAATCGCGAGAACAGCTAGGACCGTTTGTGTAGTGCCGTAGGCGGCGAGTGCGTAGAGCAATGGGTGGAGTGGGATGAGGAACCGCCCGCCGGTTTCGTATAGTAGGGCGATGGAGAATGCATCGGCGAGGCACAGGGCTAGGAGCCACTTAGCAGTTTCTGGTTGATGTTTAAGCAGCAGTATAAGTCCTAGTAGAGCGAATAGTTTCCAGAGGATGTGATCGAGTCTTGGGGGGCCGTAGTGTGTCAGGAGGCGTCGGCACGCGAGGGTGGGGAGGTCGTATGTGTGTTGTTGGATCCAATGGACCGTTTCGACGGTGGCTTGGTTTGCGAGTGCAAGTTCGCGTTGGGCTGCGGACCAAGTTTTGGATTCTGCGAGTGTGTCGAGATGTGATTGGATGGATTGCTCGGGGGTAGGATTCCAGTTTCCTGAATCCGCGAGTGCTTCGTCGCAGTACCCACCGCGGAGGCTTGCGGGGCCTTGTGCTCCGAGAGGCATGAGGGAGTTCAAGACGTAGCAATTACGGATCCACCAAGGGGCGACGAGGAGGAGGAAGGTTGCAAGGATGACCGCTGGGGGGATCCATGTGAGACTTCTGTGTTTTACGTGGGGGTCGTGTTTCGGTTTCAAGGACTTTGCAACCGGTAGAAGTGCGAAGAGCAAGAGGACAGGTAACCAGAAGATCAGGAGGGATCGCAGGAGTACCATGATTGCGAGCCACAGGCCGAGAGAAGCGTACCAGGAGAGTGGGAGAGGAGGTTGTTTGGATCGCAGCAGTAGTAGCATTAAGATCGCGACGCCGAGTGCTGCCCATGGTTCGGTGAGGAAGTCCGTGTTGTAACGTCGGATGGTTCGGTCTGCGGCCGCCAGGATTAGGGTGATGGTTGCAGCGAGATTGGGGAGGTGATTTGCTAGTTGTTGAGAAAGGGGTTTGTTCGATTGATGAAGTCGATCTGTTGTCCAGGAGTAGGCAGTGATAACGGCTAATGCGCCTGCAATACTAAGAGCGATGATTGATAGTGTGCGGAGGGTAGCGAAGGCGATGGGGCCGCGCGGAACGCATTGATAGATCGTTGCGATAAGGATAGGGAGGAGAGGAGGGCGGGAGGTTGTGGGCCCAGGCCAATCTCGGCGTTCGAATTGTGTGTATTGATTTGCAAGTTGTGATTCTCTGTAAGGGGCTTGCCACTGAGGATCGCTCCAAGCGAACTGGAATCCTTGGCCATTTGCGATGCTATAGGCGATCGATTCGTAATCGGGACCATCACCGTGCGGTAGTGGAGGGGCGGTCCAGAGTCCGGAGTTCCAGAGATGAAGTGCGTTGAGGGTCAGCAGGCAGATCAGTGCTAGGGAGAACCATCGTGTCTTTGGGTTATCGATCGCATTCACGATGTCAATTATTGCCGGCGTGTGTTGCTTTGAGTGTTTAGTATCGTCCGCGTAGAGAGTTGCCTCCCACGACACCGGGTACGCCTGCTTGTGGGATTGGAGCGGAGGGGTTTTGGAATGTGTTGGCTGGGTTAGCAGGGTTTGTTGAGTTAGCGGTAGGTGTGGTTGCGATCAGTCCGGGGGAGAGGTTTAGGGAAGCTGGACCACGGTGTTCAACGATGAGAATAGCATCTTGTTTTTGGACGGTCAGATCGGGGATCAATCGATTCAGTCCGAGGATGTTCGGAGCACCGCCGGTCAAGAGAGTCGTTTGAGGAGTTACTGCAGGTGGGGCGATGATACCGCCTGCGAGAACTAGAACGTGGTCGGTGGGCCATCGGAATCGTTCTTGCATTCTCCAGGAGACCATTTGTGGGACTTCGACTTGGAGCGTACCGGCGGCGCCTGGTATATCGAGAGGAACGTTCTGCATTTTCTCGACTTGGTCGATATCGCATTTGAGCATCATGTCCATGGTGTTTCCATCGAGGCTCAGCAGTGGGCTGAAGACCATGCGGAAGCCTTCGTTAATTTCTCCGTAGGTAGGAGAGAGAGGAGGCCATTGTGAGGTTGTGTTTGGGGCGTACTCCCTCAAGTAATTTCTGGGGCGCATTTGTTCGATGACTTGTGTTTGTCCTTGAACCATGGATAGGTCTACTGATTGGACTTCGCGGACGTCTTGGCGTTGTCGAAGTTGCGCCATTACGATAGCGCCATTTTCTTTGGGCATGAGCCAGGCGGTAACGCCTGGAGTTCTTGCCGTGGCGGATCGCATAAGTGGTAGTGCCTTTGATCTCCAGTTTGGGTTGCCGATGGTGATCAGTCTGAGGCTATAGACGTGTGGTTCGTTGATTCCGTTGACGAATCTTTCATAGACTTGTGCAACGACCTTTTGCATTGCGGCGTTGTGGTAGACGCGGAGGGTGGTGCGGTCGGCTGAGAGAATACCCATGGGTTCTTGGAACCATAAGTCGCTACCGGTTTCTCGGAGGATCCAATCCACGACGGCTTGTTGCGGGCGATCAACATTTTTGAGGGCAGCGGTGTAGGGTTTCAGGTCGTATTCTGTCCAGTATTGTCCGGATTGGTTTGGCAGATCGAGTTTTTGTTGGACTTTGATTCCTTGGGAGGTGGTTGGGTTAGGGGCAGCGGATTCGATGCTGGGGATGGTTGGAGTGGGGATATTCGGTGGATTATCCTGCGGGGTGTTTGCACCGTTCGCGTCGGGAGAAGTTATCGCGCCGGGCGTACTGAGAGAACTTGGAGTACCCAGAGCATTTGGTGTATTGGTGGAGGGGTCGAGTTGTGCCCGAAGAGACGTTGGGGAGACGAGCAGCACTGCCAGGAGGTAGGAGGTGGATGAGGTGAGTCGCCATGTGGCGAAACGTGGGGTATTTGTTGAGTACGGAGGCTTCATTCCAATCTCCCTGGTTTCGTGCCAATCCGTTTGTTGGTGAGCAAACGGTTCAATGGCTCGACGATAGAGGAAAAGGGAGATTGGGGGCAATAGAGAAGTTGCGCCGTGGGCGTTTTGGGTCGGTGGCGATTATTTGATGGTGGCTTCTAAGACGGCTTCGCGACGTTCTTTTCGTACCGAGTTTGGGTCTGCGTTGGGATCGGTCGAAGCGCGTTTGGTGGGTTCATTTGCGGCAACCCAGATATTTCGGAAGCGGACTGGGTTGGAGTGATCTTGGATGTAGAGTGGTCCGGGTTCGGGGATTTCGCCGGAGACACCGCCTGGGGTTTCGCGTGGAAGTTCTAGGTCATCGTGGATGAGGACACCGTTGTGGTGGATGGTGACGCGGGCGTTGGATGTTTTTTTGCCTTGTGGGTCGAATTTTGGGGCTTTGAAGACGATGTCGTAGGTTTGCCAGGAGAGTGGCGGGTAGCACATATTTAGGCGTGGGTTTGCGATTTGGTAGATCCCACCGCATTCGTTGTTTTCGCCGCTGAGTCCGAAGGAATCTAGCACTTGTAATTCGTAGCGGCCTTGGATGTAAACGCCGCTGTTTCCTCGGCCTTGGCCTTTGTCATTGGGTTGGAAAGGGGTTTGGAATTCGAGGTGTAGTCGATGATCTTGGAAGGCTTCTTTGGATCGGCAGCCGACGCTCAGGTACTTTTCATCGACGATTTTTCCGCCCTCGAATTGGTCTGCATTGGATCCATCGAAGAGGACTTTCGCACCTTTAGGAGGTTCCATGCCGAGGGTTTTGCTTTCTCGTAAAATCTTGGTCAACTCACCGATTTTCTTGCCTTGGGCATCTGCGATGCTCAAGGAACGACCGTCGAAGGAGACGGAAAATTCGTTGGCGGTAGATCCTTTTGCGAGAAGGCTCTCCGTGCGGGTTGCTTTACAAATACGGGTTGGAGTACGGGATTTGAATCCATCGCCGGGTAATCCTCCTTGGAGGAGGTGAACATCAAACTCTTTTTCCCCGGTGGCGATGACTTGTGCTCCCCAGGTACCATTCCATTCATCGACAACGCCGAGGTATTCACCTTGGAGCAAGTACAAGTCCCCGGCTGAGGTAGGGTCGGTATAGGTTTCTCCAGCGTGGGTGGAATTTGCGAAGAGGAGGTTTGCGAGGATTGGCGAGATGGCAGTGAGTTGAACGAAGTCTCTACGTTTCATGGTTGATAGGTACCGTTTAGGTCAAGGGTCTCGATTCAATGCGCTAGGTCAGGTGGTAGGAACGATCCATTGTAACCGTTAGGGGGAGGGTAGGATAACGATTTGTCGAGCCAAAAAACGGAAAAAGATGGACGTGATCAGGGGTTACGCAGAACGCTCACGAAGTTGGTTTTGAAGCGCTTCGCGGAGGGAGGTCAATTGCTGCAGAGGCAGGGGGTTGAGGCCAGTTATTGAGGAGATCTCGATACCCAGCAATTCTTGGAGGAGTTGAATACGACCGATTTCCATCCCGATTTTTTCACCTTCGTCGCGTCCCTCCTCGCGTCCTTCTTCGCGTCCTAGTCTTCGGCCCTCAGAGCGTGCATCGATGAGATTCGATTCGTAATCGAGTATGGCTTTTTCTCGTGAGTCGTACATCGCTTTTTCCTCAGATTTGTTTTGTATATCTCTCAGTTCCATGGTCGCTTGTCGGATTGGAGGGGCTTGGGAAAGAGAGAGCAGCTCGGGTTCGCCGTGAAGGTGTGCATTTTTGATCCAGTAGCACCATTGGTCTAGGAGTGACGAATCGCGAGTTCCTTCCAGCGATGTATTGTACTTGGCTAGTTCGATGGTGTGAATCTCGATTGTATCGTCAAGTTGGCGACCGGTTTTTTCGCTAAGTGTAATTCGGTGATGGAGTAGAGAGTCGGGGAAGAGCTTTCTGGTGAGAATGGAAATGCAATAGGTAGGTTTTAGATCTTCGTATCCATTCCCTTTCCGAAGTTGGTCGGTGTAAGCCGAGCATGCGTAGAAAACGGCACGTTTCTGAAAGTTGTCGGTGAGGACGATTTGAACTTCAACGATGAATACGTGTCCTGCTTGGTCGATGGCTTTTACGTCGACACAATACCCTTTGTCCTCCTGAAACTCTTGGATAGAAAAGGGGTTTTGGATTTGAACCGATTCGATGGGGGGTATTTTATTTAAAATCGCATTGAGCAAACTGATCAGGCAAGGCTCATTGCCGGGTTTGCTGAAGACTTTCCTGAATGCGAAATCAACATAGGGTCTAACACCGATTTTACGGTCCATGTCTTAGTTCCTTTGTGTCCTAATCCCTTTGCGTCTTAATCCCTTTGTGTGAAGCGATGACTTGTGCGGTTGTTTTGTAAGTTTCATTTTAAGTCCAGTTTGCAAAAACCATTCAAATTGGCACGAAAAGAATTTTTGGTGTGGAAAAATGAACTTGGGATGAATTCCGTTTTATGGGTTCAAGGAACTGAGTGATTCTTGTTAGAATCGGGTGACTGTTCCGGCGAAAGCTTCCTGGAGAAGCGGAAGGAAGGCAGTGGATGGTTGTGGGCTCTTTCATCGCTCAGTGGATAGAAGAGACACATTGTTAGATCAGTCGCACGTAAGAAGGACGAGAAGACGATATCGTGATGAAAACAATTCGTAGTGGCGTTGCGAAGTTGGGGATGAAGATTCTTGGTACGGTTGCATGGAGTTGCGTTGGAGCGATGGGGCTTGGAGTTTTTCCAAGTCCTTTTTCCCGTTGTTTTGGTCAGGACGGTGGCATTGCGAAGTTGCCTGGCATGCAGGCGTCAGGAAATGTGTTGTTGCCGAACGGATGGACGTTAAATCCGCAGGGTAAGCAGGCTTCGTTGGGTGATTTGCCTGTACATCTTTTGTTGGCTCCGAGTGGAAAGGAGTTAGTGGTCTTGCATTCGGGTTATGGTGAACATGAGATCATCACATTGGAGCCTGGATCGTTGAACAAGATCTCTCGGACAGTTGTGCCACAGAGTTTCTATGGGATGGCGTTTGACGAATCGGGAGAACACCTTTTGGTTTCGGGTGGCGAGGATGAAAAGGTTTACATCTATGAATACAACCAGGGGCATTTAGGTCCAGCGAAGACGGTGACGCTGGGGAAGAAGACAGACAAGTTGGTTGTTTCCGGACTGGCTTTATCCTCGGATTCGCAGTTCTTGTACGTATGTGGTTTGTTGGGGAACGTGGTAAAACGAGTATCGAAGCCATTAGAGATTTCCGGCGGTGCGGAGGTCGTTGCAACGGACACCATTTCGTTGCCTGCTGAGAGTTACCCTTATACGGTGATCGAGGATGCGAAGAACTCGCGGTTGTTTGTCAGTTTGTGGGGGCGATCCGAAGTAGCGGTTGTGGATACCAAGACGTTGGAGGTGAAGGGGTTTTGGAAAACGAAGTCGCATCCGACGGAGATGATTTACTTGGAAGATTCCGAACGTTTAATTGTGGCTTGTTCGGATGAAAACAGTGTGGTGGTGTTTGATGGCAAGACCGGAGAGTTGCAAGAAGTTTTAGCGACGGCTTTGTATCCGGCCGCGAAAAATGGAAGTACTCCGTCGGCGATTTCGGTATCGCAAGATGGGCGGGGATTGGTTGCGGTGAATTCGGCTAACAACAACGTTGCGGTGTTCGACATTTCTGAGCCGAAGAAATCGCGTTCTTTGGGATTCATTCCTGTCGGATGGTATCCGACGAACATTAAATTCTCCGCAAAGGGAGATCAAATGTATGTTTTGAATGGGAAAGGGCTATCGAGCAAGGACAACAGGTATGGTCCGAATCCGATCAAGCCGTCCCCAAAGAATCTCACTGAGTACATCGGTGGGTTGTTCCAAGGCAGTATATCGGCGATCCCAACTCCTACACCGGAGGAGTTAGCCAAGATGACACGATTGGCATTTCAGTCGACTCCGTTGATGGCAGAATCTGCAGTTCGCACTGAGGGCCGAGCGGAAGGTAATCCGATTCCTGCGCGTGTAGGTGATGCGAGTCCTATCAAGCATTGTTTCTACATTATTAAGGAGAATCGAACTTACGATCAGTTGTTTGGTGACATCAAGAAGGGGAACGGTGAGCCGTCGTTGTGTATTTTTGGAGAGGATGTCACACCGAATCAACATGCTTTGGTTCAAGAGTTTGTGTTGTTAGATAATTTTTACGTCGATGGAGAAGTCAGTGCAGACGGGCATGAGTGGACGATGGCCGCCTATGCTACAGACTTTGTCGAGAAGACTTGGCCATTGGTTTATGGAAAAAGCCGAGGCAAGTTGACTTATCCGGCTGAGGGAGCGACGAAGATTGGTCAGCCTTCGAGTGGTTATTTGTGGGGCAAGTGTGCGGAGGCAGGAAAGACATATTATTCGTTTGGTGAGTTCATTGCTAATGCAGGCAAACCGGGAGAGAAGGCGAGGGCGAAGATTCCTGTGCTTGAGGGGCACTTTGATCCGAACTACCGTTCTTACGATTTGGATTACAGTGACTTGGATCGCGCTGAGGCTTTTATTGCAAGGCTCAAGCAATTTGAGGCAGAAGACAATCTACCGCAGTTTATTACGATGCATTTACCCAACGACCATACGAGTGGGACCCGCGTGGGTAAGTTAACGCCAACGGCGATGGTGGCTCAGAACGATGCAGCTTTGGGGAAAGTGGTTGAGGCGATAACGAAGAGTAAGTTTTGGGCCAGTTCGGCAATCTTTGTGATTCAAGATGACGTTCAGAATGGCAGTGACCATGTCGATGCGCATCGTTCGGTGGCTTTGGCGATCAGTCCGTATGTTCGACGGAACTACGTCGATTCAACGATGTATTCAACCTCGAGCATGTTGAGGACGATGGAGTTGATTTTGGGGGTAGAGCCGATGACACAGTTCGATGCAGCGGCATTACCAATGTATAACTCGTTTCAAGCTGAGCCGGATGTTCGGCCCTTTGCGGCATTAGAACCACGGGTGGATATTCACGCGACCAATCAGGCTTTGGCTTGGGGGGCCGACATGTCGGAGAAGATGGATTTTTCCATCCCTGATGCTGCGGATGATTTGTTGCTTAACGACATCGTGTGGCGTAGTGTACGTGGGGCGGATTCTCCGATGCCGCCACCGGTGCGAGCTGCGTTTGTGTTTGTCCGTGCTGGGGAAGACGAAGACGACGAAGACGACGAAGACGACAACGATGATGACGATGATGACGATGACGATGACGATGACGATGAGTAAATACTCACAACGGTATCGATCGTGAATGGGTTTTATGCGGCGCGTTGAGGAGGCTTGACGCGCCGAGGATGCACGAGTGATTGCAGCGACGAGGTACCTGGTTCTATACATCAGCACATCCAACCAATCAGCGACTACAACTTTGTGGTTTTCGATGGATTGGAACGTGCGACGAGGTGAGCGTGGCCGATGCAAACACCCCGCGGCTTGGGCGAAGCGGGCTTAGGAAGCGGTCGATAGGCGTTACTTGGGTTGTGGAGTGGTTGGAGTGTTTCCGTTTAGGATATTTTTTAGAGCGTCGCGGAGTGGTCTGCGGGGTTGTTCTGATTTGTTTGGGTCTAGTTTCGATGGTGTGGATTTCTCATCGATCGTTTTTAGCACAGGGTCTGATTCGAAGGGGGAGTTTGGTCTGGGTGGGGAGAGTGTAGGCTTATTCGTGGTGGGTTGAGATTGTTGTTTCTTTCGATCGAGGCGTCGTTGACGCAGTTCTTTGAGAACGTCGATTGCAGCGCCGATCGCTTGGTCGGCCTTTCCTTCGGTTAGGCTGCTTGCGGCGTCCATGATTGCGGCAGTTGCGGGGGCTTCGTCGCCGAGGGCTGCGGAGATGAGGGTCAGGAGGTCTGCGGAATCACCGCGGAGGGCTTTCCAGTCGACGAAGGGGGAGTCAGCGGTACCACGGATGGGAAGAGAGATTTGTGGGATACCGATTTGTTGAACCGATTCACGTCGGGCGAGCATTTCGATAGGAACGGGGATTCCGAGGCCAATATTGAGCGTTTTGTCGATTAGTCCGACGGTTCCAGCGCTGGAGAGTTGGAGTCGTTGATCGATTTTGGGCAATCCGACTTGGACTCCACGATGTTCGACTAGTCCATTTTCCAGTTGGACTTGGATAACTGATCCGTC
The DNA here is from genome assembly GCA_964483385.1 of uncultured Pirellula sp. Lineage (GTDB taxonomy): Bacteria > Planctomycetota > Planctomycetia > Pirellulales > Pirellulaceae > JBKCUI01. The sequence continues at coordinate 36,542 of CAZACJ010000037.1, forward strand.
GATGAACACGAGTTCGTAGGCAGGTTCTTTTTTGCGGAACTTCGCGATCATGTCGAGGATGTTGAGGATGATGGGTTCGGAAGGTCCGCTGCGGACTTGGTGGAGGGTCAGTTCGAATTTGCCTTTGGAGAGTGTTGGATTATCGAGGGGGACTTCTAAGGTGTCGATGTGCAGGGAGATTTGACCGTCGAACCAAGCTGAGTTTGCGAGTAGAGGGATTGCGCGCCCGAGTCCGAGCCGAACGAGTTCTTGAGTCAGTGTGACTTGGTCGAGGAGTGTTGTGGGCTCGACGTGAATTCGAGGATTTCCGTCGAGGGATTTGTAATGCACATTGAGATTGACTGGGGGGATAACGAGCAGGTTTTCTTGGGAGTCTGAGCGACGTACATCGACGCTCAGCGATTCGATAGCGATTTGGATATCTATGTTTGGAGGGGATTTCTTATTGTTGTTTTTTGGGGGGAGTAATGCGGAGTTTTCCAGAGAGCGGGTAAGTTTTTCGAGGTTCGAAGAGTCTTCGAGGAGTTCTACTGCGAGTTTTGGATTTTGGATAGTAATTTTTCCTAGGTTTCTACCGTTGAGGAGATAGCCGAGGAGTGAGCGGTTTGAAGCGATGGAATCGATGGATAAAAGGTTACGTCGATCGTTCGGAGCATTGAGTTGTTCGAGGCTGACACCGTTGATGGAGATAGGTTGGAGCCAAGCGAGTTTTGCGTTATCGATTTGGAGTTGGAAGCCTTCGACTTTGAGTTGATCAACGAGTTTTTGGTAGATCCATTTTGAGCCGAGGATAGATGGAAGGAAAGCAAGGACAAGCAGTGCGAGGATAGTGAGAGCGGAGAGGCCGACGAGAATGGGTCGACGTCGTTTTTTGTTGTTAGTTGGGGCGGGAGTGGATTGGTTGGATGGTAGATTTGGCGGGGGATTCATTTAGGTTCGGAGGGGCTTTGATTTTGAGGTTTTTGGAATTCAATCCATTTGCGATTGATGTATCGTTCTTGGGGAAGAAACCGGGCTTTGTAGTTGAGATGTTGGTTTTCAGCGACGTAGAGACCGAGGTAGACCCACTGTCTTTCGGAGCGTTGTGCGAGTTGGATTTGTTTTAGGACAGAGTAGGAACCGAGGGAGAGTTTGGAGTGGTTAGGATCGAAGTAGGTGTAGACGGCGGAGATGGAGTTCGAGCCGAGGTCGACTATTGAGACAGCTACGAGGGCTTGATCGAGGTAATAGCGTAGTTCGTAGGTGGATTCGCAACAAGAATCGACGAGGAAGCTTTGGTAATCCGTTGTGCTGTAGGAGTCTTCTCCGTGATTGAGATTCCGGGAGGATCGGTGCAAATTGAAGAGGTAGAGACGTTCTTCGGAGAGTTCGGGTTCTGAGATGACGAGTTTCAGTAGTCGATCACCGCGATTTAGGACTCGTCGCCAGGAATCGGACCAATGGAATTTGTCGACATTTATGCGAACGGGTTCGCAAGCTTGGCAATCCGCACAGGCGGGATAGTAGCTGAAGCGTCCTGAGCGACGCATGCCGACTTCGAGCATTTGTTCGAAGTCGGTGCCATCGATCCATTTGTTCGACAGAAACAATGGCATGGTGGCTGTTTTGTTTGGCAGGTAGGAGCAGGGGTGGACGTTATCGGTGATTTGAAAGATGGGTAAGTGCGCGGGGACGCGAGGGGATTCGGGTGAATCCCCATTGGGGTTGGCATCGTGTGGATTCGAGGGATGCTCGGGCATGGTTTATCCGAAGGATTTTCCGAGGGCATTTGCGATGATTCGACAGCGATTCATCATTTCTTGGAATTGTGTAAAGTCTAGTGATTGGTAACCGTCGCTCATGGCTTTTTCGGGGTTGGGATGCATTTCGACGATGAGTCCATCGGCGCCTGCAGCGACGCTAGCGGCGGCCATATCGGTCACTAGGTAGGCGTGACCGGTGCCGTGGGACGGGTCGACGATGACTGGTAGGTGCGTTTTTCGGTGGAGGTAGGGTACGGTAGCGAGTGGGAGGGTGAATCGAGTATGGGTTTCGAAGGTGCGGATACCTCGTTCGCAGAGCATGACATTTGGGTTTCCTTCATTGAGGATATATTCAGCGGCGAGGAGCCATTCTTCGATCGAAGCGCTTGGACCGCGTTTCAGTAGGACAGCGCGACCGGAGCGTCCGACGGCTTCGAGGAGTCGGTAGTTCTGCATGTTTCGGGCGCCGATTTGAAGAACATCGGCGTATTTAGCGACGAGCGGAACGTCTTCGGTGCTCATGACTTCGGTGACGACCGCGAGTCCGGTTTCTTGGCGAGCGAGGTCGAGGAGTTTCAGGCCATCTTCTTTCATCCCTTGGAACGAGTAGGGGCTTGTACGTGGTTTGAAGGCACCTCCGCGCAGTGCGGTGGCCCCAGCTTGTTTTACGGCGCGGGCACAGGCGATGATTTGTTCTTCATTTTCCACGGAGCAAGGGCCACCCATGACACCGACGGCACCGCGGCCGGCTTTGAAGCCGAGCACTTGGATTTGGGTGGAGTCGGGTTTGAGTTCTCTCGACGCCATTTTGTAGGGGGCGAGGATAGGAAGGACTTCGGAGACACCTGGGTACGATTCGAAGGATTCGACTTTGACTTTTCGTTCGTCGCCGACGGCAGCGATTACGGTTCGTTCGGTACCACGGATGACATGGGCTTTGAGTCCGAGTTCACCGATTCGGTTAGCGATTGTTTCGATGTATTGATTTGGGGCGTTTTGTTCCATGACGACGATCATGACGTGTGGGGCTTTCTCTAAAAAGGAAGGTCATAAAAAAACCTCAAGGTTCTGGCCTTGAGGTTCGGGGACTGCTTGGTTTTCGTTGCAACGACTTGCGATTGGCAGCACCTACCTCTGGCTTCCGAGGGAATAGCCTCGGTAACACATAAATGGGTAAGCGGATTGGCGAAATCGCGATTGGATCATGGTTTGCAATGAAAATTTTGGTGTTAGGGTTCTACAAGAGTCCCTCGGTAATCAAACAGTATGGAATTGGGGTGGGTGCTTGGCAAGCCCCTTGGGTGGGTCCAGGAGGGTGGAAGGGTTGGAAAAAGCTTTCATGAATGAGATTTTGGCCTGGGTTTTGCTCTATTGGTAGGAAGTTGAGATTGGGACTGCCAAGAGAGTCAGGGGTTGGCGGTAGACCAGTGTTAGACCTCAGAGACACGAGAGAAAAAGGGGGACGCGATGACATTTCGCATGGACAAGTTAACGATTAAGGCCCAAGAGGCAATTGTCGGCGCGCAATCTAAGGCTGCTTCGGATGGGAATCCGGAGATAGATGGATTGCACTTGTTGTCGGCGTTACTGGAGGATTCCACTGGGGTAGTCGTACCGTTGCTCAAGAAGATCGGTGCGCCGCTGGAGAAGATTCAGTCGGCGACAGCCAGTGAGTTGAAGCGTTTACCGAGGATGAGTGGAGGCCGACAACCTGGGATTTCGGGAAGTCTACAGAAGGCGCTTGAGGCGGCCGCATCGACAGCCGAATCGATGAAAGATGAGTTCGTAAGTACGGAGCATCTTTTGTTGGGCTTGTGCAAAGCTGATAAGAACAGTGGGGAGTTGCTGAAGCTATTGGGGGTTTCCGAGAAGGACATTCTCCAGGGGTTGCAGACTGTACGTGGAAGTGCGCGTGTGACGGATCAGAGTCCTGAGGGTAAGTTTCAGGCTTTAGAGAAGTACGGTGTAGATTTGGTTGCGCAAGCGATGCGGAACAAATTGGATCCGGTGATTGGTCGGGACAATGAGATACGTCGGGTGATTCAAGTTTTATCAAGGCGGACGAAGAACAATCCTGTGCTTATTGGTGAGCCGGGTGTTGGTAAGACGGCGATCGCAGAGGGGTTGGCGCAGCGGATCGTGCAAGGTGACGTGCCGCAGTCCCTTAAGAATCGGCGTGTGATTGCATTGGACATGGGGGGATTGGTTGCGGGAACGAAGTTTCGCGGTGAATTTGAAGAGCGGCTTAAGGCTGTCATCCGCGAGGTTAAGGATGCCGACGGTGAAGTGATTTTGTTCATCGATGAATTGCACACTGTCATTGGCGCGGGATCGGCAGAGGGTTCGAGCGATGCTGCACAGTTGCTCAAGCCTGAGTTAGCGCGGGGGCAGTTGCGTTGTATTGGTGCGACGACTTTGGATGAGTATCGGAAGCACATCGAGAAGGATGCGGCTTTGGAGCGAAGGTTTCAGCCTGTGTATGTCGGAGAGCCTTCGGTTGAGGATACCATCACAATTTTGCGTGGGCTCAAGCCTCGGTATGAGACGCACCACGGCGTCAAGATTCGAGATGCTGCATTGGTGGAAGCTGCGAAGTTATCGCATCGTTACATTGCAGATCGTTTTCTGCCTGACAAAGCGATTGACTTGGTAGACGAAGCGGCGGCGAGATTGGCGATGGAGCGGGACAGTGTTCCTACAGAAATTGATTCGTTGCAACGACGGTTGCGTCAGTTAGAGCTTGCTCAACGCCAATTGAAAGAAGAGACCGAGGAGGGTACGGAGGAGGCGCTCGAAGAGATTGAGCAAGAGATGGAGTCGGTGCAGCGTCAGGTGGCGAGTCTTCGCGAGCAATGGGAAGCGGAGAAGATGGGGCTATCGGATGTGAAATCGGTTCGTAAGTTGTTGGATACTGCCGAAGCGGATTTTCGCAAGTTGGAAGTATCGATCAAGGAGAAGCAGTCTTCGGGGCTAGCGGTCAACGAAACCGACTACCAGAAGCTCTTTGAGCTTGATCAAACGCGGCGTAAGTTACGCGAGCAGTTAGAGCAAGAAGATGTCAGGGAGGAGAAAGGAGAAGAGCATCCGAGGTTGTTGCGTACGGAGGTAACTGCGGATGAGATTGCGCAGGTGGTCAGTTCGTGGACAGGGGTACCGGTAACGCGGATGTTGGAGACGGAGCGAGCGAAGTTATTGGTGATGGAAGAACGGTTGCATCAGCGGGTAGTTGGACAGAATCCTGCGGTGGAGGCAATCAGCAATGCGGTGCGACGCAGTCGCAGCGGGTTGTCGGATGCGAACCGTCCGATCGGCTCGTTCTTGTTCTTGGGCCCTACGGGGGTGGGCAAGACCGAGTTGTGTAAAGCTTTGGCGGAGGTGATGTTTGACGACGAGAACGCAATGGTTCGAATCGACATGAGTGAGTTCATGGAGCGTCATACCGTTAGCCGACTGGTTGGTGCCCCTCCGGGTTATGTTGGTTATGAAGAAGGAGGTCAATTGACCGAAGCGGTGCGCAGGCGGCCTTACAGCGTCGTCTTGTTGGATGAGATTGAAAAGGCACATAACGATGTGTTCAACATCTTATTGCAACTGCTTGATGATGGACGATTGACGGACGGACAAAACCGAACGGTTGATTTCACCAATACCATTGTTGTCATGACAAGCAACGTAGGGAGTCAGATGATTCAGAGAGTTGCGGATGAGGGTGGGGGTGTTGAAGAGATGCAGGACGCGGTGCAAGAGTCGTTAAAGGCGAGGTTCTTGCCTGAGTTCCTAAACCGGATCGATGATATGATCTTGTTTGAACCGTTGAAGCGAGAGCAGATTCGCAAGATTGTAGCTTTGCAGCTCAAGCGGTTAGAGAAGCAATTGGATGAAGCGCATTACAAGTTCACGATCAGTGATCGCGCGATCGACGCCATTGCTGACGAGGGATACGATCCTGTGTATGGAGCTAGGCCACTGAAGCGAGTAATTCAGCGGCGATTGCAAAATGCGATAGCCACCGAGTTGCTCAAGCAAGATGGGCATGACGGAGGATCGATCCATGTCGACTATGTTGATCAGGAGTACCAGATCAAGACATTGTCGAGTTAAGGGCGAAAGTTTTCTACGATACCTACTGAACTCAGGCCGATTGCATTCAGCGCAGTGCAAGCGGCTTGGGTTCGTTCGTGGGAGCTGAGTTCTGCATCTGCAACAACGATTGCGGCTTGGATGGCCGAAGGGTTACCGATGCCTGCGAGTTTTGCTGTCGGTTGCGAGAACATACAGGAGTCGAGGATGACCAAGTCGTATTCTTCGGATAGTCTTCGAATTAAGTCTGCGGTGTCTTGGGCATGTTGTTCGAGGAACTGCAGTGGAGTGGGTTCCAACAGCGGGAAGACTGTCACTGATTCTTGAACGGACTGAATGGCGACTTCTGCGATAGGTATATGTTCAGAGATGCACTGGGTCCAAGCGTTTGGAGCATCGAGTTGGAGTTGATCGGCGAGACTTGGGCTGAGCAAGTCAGCGTCTACAAGGGCGACGCGGAGGGAGCCGCAGGCAGCAGCGCGGGCTAGGTACATGGCGACTGTGGAGCGACCCACGCCACGTTCGGCGGAAGTGATTGCGAGTACCTTTAATCCGGCTCTGTGGGACGCTACGAGGTGTTGGCTGACGCGGTTCATTGTATCGGCAAAGTGCTGTTCGAGTCGCAGGACGACATCGGGCCAGCACAGCGCGTCGACTTCCCACGCCGGGGTGATTTTGCCAGGTTTTAACCAAGGGGCTTGTGTGGGGATTGTTGTGGGGTTGGGTTGGTTCGTCGCAGGATTAGAGTCGATTGGAGGGTTGGTATCCCAGGAGCGTAGGAAGGAGGTTGTGGAATGGCTCATGGTTCATCCTGCTGATGGTTCGGTTGAATTGAGGTAAGTTGTATTCGTATTGAGTTGCATCGGCGATGAGGCGAAAGCTTGTATCAGGAAGATCAAGGTGTGTCTTCGAAGTTCGCGCCGATGGGTTGGTAGGGTTTAGGTGGAGGTGGGATTTCCATGGAGGTGGGTCGAGACGTTATAGGACTGAGGTTGGGGATACTGATTGGTTCATACTTTTGTTTGACCGGAGGGTAGGTGCTACCGTTCAGAGCAGTGGGCGAATTGATTTGATTTGCGGAGTCTTTGCGATCTTTCGGTGCTGCGAAGGCGGGTTTTTCGGAGGTCGGGGAATTCGCGATGGACTTTCCTTGCCGAAGCAAGATCATGTCGCGAGTGTTGAGAGATTGCGCGGGGATTGATGCCGTGTTGGCGGATGGCGCGTTTGCGGGAGTTGCGTTTGGAGTCAGATTATTCGCGGATGAAATGGTACGAGGCGCATTTGCGTTCGGGTTTGCACTTGGTGGGAGTGCTTGTAATGTTGGTGGGCTAGTAGCGTTGTCGGTGGTCGGTGAAGTAGGCAAAGAATTAGGGGGTAAGTTTGCCAGCAGGTGTGGTGTGAGTGGAGGTTGGGGTGACGCAGTGTTTTCGAAAGATGCGGTGGTGACAGGGTCAGAGATTTCAAGGCTTGGTTTATCGGACGGAGTGGTTGATTCGATCGCTACTCCATTGTGGATACTTGAGGGGGTGTTCGGGTTAGGATAGGGTGGGATTGGTGTAGCCGATGGCTGTTGGGAAGCGGGGGAGAATGGTGCGGTTGCCGGTGCATTGTGGGTTGCTTGTGCTGTGTTCGGTACAATGCTGTTCTTCGTTGAGGTATTGTCTGTTGCGTCCGGTTTTGGTTTTTTATCCGTGTAGATTTGGAAAGCGAGTAGCAGTAGTGCTGCAAGTAGGACAGCGATGGATGTATTGAGAAAGCGTTGAGAAAATGTCGGCGAGGCAGCAGGCGACTTTGGATATTCGATTGAGTTGTTGAGGGAGGGGCCGTTCGATGGGGGAGTGGTGATTGAGGGTGTGTGTGGGGGGATTTGTGCAAGCGGGACGGGGCTTGTGGTAGCTTGCAGATTTGAATTGGATCGAGGTGTGAGGGAGAGATCGGGCAACGAGAAGAGCACCGGGGTGGTTTGCACGGGATTGGAGTGATTGGTTGGAGCGAGTCTGTTTGGAACAGTGCGTCGGTTCATCGTCGTATTCCGCGCTTGGTAGAGAGTGACGGTGAGGATAGTTATCCTCGGTCGAAAAAATTGGTACCTGCGTGGGGACTGTAGAAAAGTTGCTGATGAAAGTCTATAGCGGCTTTGGGCTGAGTCGGTGCCTGTTTGAGGATGCTAGCAATAGAGCGAAGAAGGGGGGATTGAGAATTGAGAATTGAGAATTGAGAATTGAGAATTGAGAATTGAGAATTGAG
>CAZACJ010000038.1:0-1477 GCA_964483385.1 uncultured Pirellula sp.
TGTCCCCAGGGTGGCGCTGCGCTCTACCCTGGGCTGTCTCCTTGTGCCCCGTTGGTGCCGTAACAAGGTTCTTTTGCCTCGTTGGGGCAAGTTCTTTTGGAGCCAAAAAAGCCCTCGAAGCTTTCGCGAAGATTCAGTATGATAGAAGAACCGAGTCCAGGCTAATTTCAAAGCTTGTCGATGAAGTAAATGGTTGCCCTAGTAGCTCAGTTGGATAGAGCGCGGCTTTCCTAAAGCTGAGGTCACAGGTTCGAATCCTGTCTAGGGTGCTCACGGTACCCCCCACTCATATCTAATGATCCCCGCTGGAGATCGCTCACCGCTGTGGTGCTGCAGGTTGCTCCCAAGCAGACTGAAGCTCGTGTACAACCAACGATTCGATCATCGCAGTACCACCTCGTACCTCAAAAAAGCTCTTCTTGTTCTCTATGCGTGTGTTGTAGGGCATCGGTACGTAACATAACCCCTCACTCGCAAATACTTCTACACCCGTTCGATCGCAGTAAATCCTTAGCCGCTGCTTGCCCCCTACCGCAGGTGCTGCAACCCTTTGCCCGGCTACACTCAACTCTTGCTTAGCGCAGTTGTATTCCACCATGACATCTCGAACATTGAGGACAATTTCGTTCGCTTGGCTTACATCAAATTCAACTTGGATCTCGAGCAGGTCCGACTCGATTCCATCGAGCGGGTTTTTATCCCCTGGCGCGATCTCTCCTATCGAAATGCGATGGGTCTTTGCTCTCAATGCGTGTAACTCTTGCACGGGCTGAAATGTCATTCGAGGACCATCGTCTGTTTGCCTTAAACCCAGTTCCAACGGAAGAGTCATACTCTGATTAAACGGAGACCCTTTGGTTTCGGTCTGCCACCAACCGATCAGGACCCGTCGGCCTTTGGGTTCATCGCTAAAGGATTGTGCGGCATAGAACCCCTTACCCCGATGACCACGCATTCGAGTTGCATCGGGTGTAAATTTCTTCCCATCAAAGTCTCCAACGGCATACTCGCTGTTGGCTCCGAGCAGCACCCATTTCGTTCGATCTGATTGATCGTCGATCTTCAATGGGAAAAAGTCTGGACACTCAAAAAGAAATCCACCACCAGGCGCATCCCCATTGCTGATGCTTGATAATTCCCATTCCTTAAGATTCGAAGAGGTGAAGAAATGTACGGTGTGTTTCCCTTTCCATTCCACGTATAACACCATTACCCATTTCTTGGTGGCTTCGTGCCAGAATACTTTCGGGTCGCGATTGCCCGGTGTGATTTGCGGTAGTACCGGATTTCCAGCGTACTTAGTAAAGCTGCGTCCGTCGGTGCTGTACGCGATCCCTTGCACCGTAGGATTCCCTGCCGCTGTATAAATCAAAACCAATGGTGGTTTGCCATCCTCTCCAAACCCACTGGTGTTGTTCCAGTCGACAACCGCACTACCGCTAAACATCGGGCCCATCGTATCGGGTAGCAATTTGTC
>CAZACJ010000038.1:1577-16070 GCA_964483385.1 uncultured Pirellula sp.
ATGTCCATCGGAGCCCACCAGTCCGGTTCTTCGTCAGCTAACTCAATATCGTTGCGCACAAGGACCTGGCCATCGACCAAAAGTGTAACAACACGCTTCGCTGCACCATTCTTGATCGGAAAATGAAGAAAGCGCGCTGAGGCGATGACTTCGCGTTCGATATTCGTTAGGTAACCCTTCGGCTTTACTTCTGTCTGGACGATGTGGTCTATGTTGATATGGCCCCAGCTTCCCTTCGCTTCGTCGATAATTCGAAGTGTCGCGTTCTTGCCGATGAATTCGCGAACATCCCAGGACTGCGACTCCAGTTTCTCTGTTCCACCGGGCTTGTCGTTCGGGCCGGTAGCTGTCCGGACGAGTTTGCCTTCGACAAAAAGTTGCAGAGCTAACTTCTCTGGGTTCTTGCCTCCTCCGATTAGGAACGCGATATAGGGGCGTTCGATCTTAAACTCCGGTGATGTAAGGGATCCGACGGAGTCATCACCTTCGATGAACGAATTCACGAGCCCTTGGCCTTGGAATCCGTCGACTTGCATTTGACCAGGTAAAGTTCCTTTTGCAGGCGCGTTGCCAAAGGCGTTTCCGGTGACTTTCCAGTTTCCATAGGTGGCTTGTTCGAAGTCTGCTACGAGGAGATCTTCGGCGGTCTGGCCGAATCCGGACATGGCAAACGAGCTTAGGACTACACAGAGACTGACCAACAGGAATCGGTTCGCCCTGTTCTTGGTAAGGATAGTTGTTGGTAAGAACGCCGCTGTAGATGGAAGGAAACGTTTCAGAAAACAAAACATGATCGGCAGTAGGGCTGGAGGAGAATTGCGAATGACGTGCGATTTTGTTGATCTTACCCGAAACTAGACCCTTCCAAGATAGATTGTTAAAGATTCACAAGTTTGAAAGTAATGGTAGCAAGAAGATGGGGGAGGGTAGGGGATCGTAATCGTGTTCTGGACCGATCACGACCGTTCCGGCCTTGGCTGGTACTTGGGGAAGGTAATTGGTCAGACTATACTGGCCGCTTCACGATATGCGATAAGTTAGTAGACCATCTTTTTATCTACTGGAAGATATTTGGGCGACTATGAACACGATGCGATGGTTCACGGTGGATTGCTGCTTCACGGGTACCGCTTGTTACTTATTGGGAAGTCTGTTGTTGGTTGGGTGTGCCAAGCCGGCGGCGGCGCCCGCGCCGATTCCGATGAAAGTTGCAACGGTGTTGGCGAAGTCGCAGGAGGTGACCGACTACGATGAGTTCGTGGGACGTACGAGTGCGACCGAAAAGGTCGAGGTGCGTGCACGTGTGACGGGATACATCAAAGAGATTTTGTTCACTGATGGTCAGAACATACGTGAAGATGACTTGCTCTTTAAAATTGAGCCGGATGTTTATCAAGCGGCACATCAGCAGGCGCTTGCGAAGATCGATTTGATGAAGGCTCGTGTGGGGCTTGCCAAGAGCAAGCTTGCTCGGGCGAAGTCGCTGATCGATGTACAAGCGATTTCTCAAGAGGAGTATGAAGAGAACGTCGCTGCGCTGACGGAGGCTCAAGCGCAGCAGGTCGCTGCGGAGGCTGACTCCCAGATATCGGCGTTGGATCTTAAGTACACGGAAGTTCGCAGTCCGATCTCAGGTCGTATTGATCGTGCGTTGGTCACTCCCGGAAACATAGTCACGGGGGGTTTAGGTACCGGCACATTGCTTACCACTATTGTGAAAACTGATCCGATGTACGTTTACTTTGACGTCGATGAACAGTCGGTATTGCGATATCAGCGGTTGGAGCGTGAGGAGGCTTTGGTTAAACAGGAACCTGTGGAGCAAGGTAATACTGCGGGGGATCAGGTTGAGAAATCGAAGCTTCTCAGGGACTTGAACATCCCCTGTGCGATCCAGCTTGCGGATGAGAAGGATTTCTTGCATCAAGGCAAGCTCGATTTCATTCAGAACCAGATTGACGAGAATACTGGATCGATCAAGCTTCGCGGGATCTTTAGCAATCCAGACAACTTGCTCAAGTCTGGGATGTTTGTTCGTGCGAGAGTTCCGGTGTCGCAACCTTATCAAGCGGTGGTAGTGCCAGAGCAGTCGATCGGTGTGGATCAGGATACTCGGTATGTTTTTGTGATTGGTCCGGACAAGAAGCCGGTTCGCCGGACGGTGGAGCTAGGTCGATTGCTTGGAGATCAGCGGGTAATTACTCGCGGATTGGAAAGTGGCGAGGAGATTATCTATCGCGGATTGCAGCGAGTTCGTCCCAATGCGACCCTTGAGATTGAACGGACGGAGCACGTCAGTAGTGTTCATTCTGAGATTGCCCCTGCTGCAGCACCTGCGGCGACGAAGGAAGGGGCGTAACGATGCTTTCAAGATTCTTCATTGATCGGCCGATATTCGCGGCGGTTATCTCGGTATTGATCACTTTGGCGGGTGCGGTTTTTGTTTGGCAGTTGCCGATTGCTCAGTATCCTGACATTACTCCTCCGACGATTCAAGTTTCCTGTTTCTATCCGGGAGCGAGTGCGGATGTTGTGTCGGATACGGTTGCCGCTCCGATCGAACAGCAGATTCTTGGTGTTGAGAAAATGCTTTACATGTCGACGCAGTGTACGAACGACGGCGGTTGTTCTATCGCAGTGACATTTGAGGTTGGAACTGATTTGGATATGGCGCAGGTTCTGGTACAGAACCGTGTGAATCTTGCGACTCCAACGTTGCCGAGCGAAGTCAAGCAGACTGGTGTTTCGGTAAAGAAGCGATCGCCGAGTATTTTGTTGGTGGTGAATTTGATTTCGCCTGATCAGTCCCGAAATCAGTTGTATCTGAGCAATTATGCAACCATTCAATTGCGCAATGAGTTGGTGCGTATTCCTGGAGTGGGGGATATCAGTTTTCTCGGGCAGCTCGATTACTCGATGCGTATTTGGTTGGATCCAACCCGGATGGCGACGTTGGGGATAACGACTTCCGATATTATGCAAGCGTTGCGAGAGCAGAATGTACAAGTCGCAGCGGGAGCGTTGGGTCGTGAGCCGATGTTGCCTGGGCAATCGTTCCAATACACGCTATCGACCAAAGGTCGATTGATGGAGCCGCAAGAGTTCCGTGATATTGTGGTAGGAACAAGTCTATCCGGTACACCGGTATATCTTCGCGATGTGATTACGGAAACGCGGACGCTGGAAGATCGTCGTACTTACGGTGGAATCGAGTTGGGAGCAAAAAATCAGGACACATCTTGTACGCTCGATGGTTCTCCATCGATCGGGATGGCGATCTATCAACAGCCTGGATCCAATGCGATAGATACAGCGAGTCGGATCCGTGAGGAGATGGATCGGCTCAAAGAGAATTTCCCACCGGGTGTCGATTACAAGATCGTTTATGACACGACGCCATTTATTTCGGAATCGATTTTCGAAGTATTCAAAGCGCTTCGGGATGCAATTCTCTTAGTGGCAATTGTCGTGTTGGCATTTTTGCAATCTTGGCGTGCTAGCATCATTCCATTGATTGCGGTCCCAGTGGCAATCATTGGGACTTTTGCCGTCATGCATGGGATCGGGTATAGCTTGAACAACCTTTCTCTCTTTGGATTGGTGTTAGCGATTGGAATTGTGGTTGACGATGCGATTGTGGTGGTCGAAGCGGTCGAGCATCATCTTGAGCATGGCATGCAACCTCGGGATGCGGCAGTGAAAGCCATGTCAGAGGTTTCTGGGCCGATCATTGCGATTTCGCTCGTGTTGATGTGTGTGTTTATTCCTTGCATTTTTATTGCTGGGATCACCGGTCAGTTCTTTAGGCAATTCGCTGTGACGATCGCCGTATCGACTTTCTTTTCGGCCGTGAACTCACTGACGCTCAGTCCCGCATTGTGCGCTTTGTTGCTGAAGCCGAAATCGGAGCAGAAGGATCCACTTTCCAAGGTCATCAATTTCTTGTTCGGTTGGTTCTTCCGATGGTTCAACGGCTTTTTCAGCTGGAGTTCCAATTTGTACGCGGGAACGGTATCGCGGCTGGTCACAGGGCGTGCACTGGTGATGATGTTGTATGCAGGGCTGTTGTATGCAACTTATTATGGAATGACACGGACGCCGACAGGGTTTATTCCGGCCCAAGATAAAGGATATTTGTTGGTGGATGTTCGGTTGCCCGATTCGGCTTCGGTTGAACGATGTCGTGAGGTGATGAATCAGTTTGAAAAGCTCTGTAAAGAGATTCCCGGCGTCGACCACACGATTGGGGTTACAGGTCAATCGTTTGTTCAGAATGCGGTAGGTTCTAATTTTGGAAGTATGTTTGTGATTCTTGAGCCCTTCCATCACCGTGAAACTGCGGAAAAGAAAGCCCAGGTGATCGGGGCGGAGATTCGAAAGCTAGGGGCTCAAGGGGTCGACGAGGGGATCGTGTCGGTGTTTGGTCCTCCACCGGTGGATGGAATCGGTAGTGCGGGTGGCTTTAAGCTGATGTTGCGGGACACGGGTAATCTCGGTTTCGCGAACTTGCAGTCGGTCGCGGATGACGTGGCTGCTGCTGGATCTAGCGAACCTGGCATTCTCGGGATGCTAAATGGATTTCGATCCAATACGCCACAAATGTTCGTCGACATCGATCGAGAGAAAGTTAAAACTCTGGGTATTCCGTTGCAAGACGTATTCAATACCTTGCAGGTGCAGCTTGGTGGTGCTTATGCGAATGACTTCAATCAATTCGGTAGGACTTGGCAGGTCAACGTACAAGCCGACCCGCAGTATCGTCGCACACCGGAGCAGGTTGGTCAGTTTCGAGTTCGAACGTTGCTACGGCAGATGGTTCCGTTGGCTACGTTTTCGACGATACGAGAGACGTTAGGGCCTGCCATGATCACTCGCTACAACGGAGACGTAGCCGCATCGATCAATGGAGCGACCGTTCCGGGCTTGAGCTCTGGGGAGATGGTGCAGAGGGTACAGGGGATTCTCGATCAGAAGCTACCGGATGGGATCAAGTCGGAGTGGACGGAGCTGACGTATTTACAGTTGCAAGCTGGGAATACTGCATTGTTAGTTTTTGGCATGGCGGTGGTATTGGTGTTTCTTGTGTTGGCAGCGCAGTATGAAAGTACCATTTTACCACTCTCGGTGATTTTGGTTGTACCGATGTGTTTGTTATGTTCGGTCGCTGGTGTGGCGATGGTGGGCTTAGACATCAACATCTTTGTTCAGATCGGCTTTGTGGTGCTTGTTGGACTTGCGAGCAAGAATGCGATTTTGATCGTCGAGTTTGCAAAGCAGTTGCAAGAGAACGGCAAGTCAGGACGAGAAGCGGTGGTGGAGGCTTGTCGGATGCGATTGCGTCCGATCATGATGACTTCGTTTGCTTTTATCTTAGGGGTGATTCCTTTGGTGTTGGCGAGCGGTGCGGGATCCGAGATGCGTAAGACGCTAGGGATTGCCGTATTCTCTGGAATGTTAGGTGTGACGTTTTTTGGTATTTTCTTGACACCAGTTTTCTACTTCCTGATTGCAGGCTCTCGAAAACCGAAGGGTCCGCTTGCGGTCGGTGAATCGACTGGTGTTTCTCCCAATTCTCATGATTCGACTCATGCAACATAAACAACGTCCGACTTTTTGTTCGTCGCTGCGATACTTCAACTTACTTTTAGCTTTTGTTCTAGCGGGTTGCAGTACACAGTTTGTGAGTGGGCAGATACTTGATCGGGACCGATTGATTCGGGAGCAGACTTATTTTGACAATCAGGATTGGGATTGGTTCGTCGCGAACATTCCATTCTTTGATTGTCCGGATCAAGAGATTGTCACGACGTATTACTATCGATGGGAGTTGATAACTAAGCACCTTACGTATGGGAATCCGGATACGGGGTACTTGTTTACCGAATTCATCGACCGACCGTTTTGGTCGGGAGCTTATGGAGCGATCAGTTGTCCGGCGGGTCATCAGCTTTACGAAGCGCGTTGGTTGAAGGATCCGAGGATCGCGCGCGATTACGCTCGATACTGGTTAGAAACTCCTGGCGCACAACCTCGCAACTACTCGACTTGGTTGGCAGATTCGTTGTTGGCGGTTGATGCAGTGCATCCTGATCCGCAGTTGGTGCAGAGGTTGCTACCGAACTTGATCAAGAATTTCGAAGGATGGAAGAAGCGTCATTATGACGAATCGGTGGGGCTTTTTTGGCAAACTGGGCATGACGATGGGATGGAGTTCAACATAGCTAGCCGGCAGACGCAGGATATTTTGCGAGGGGCACCGAGTTATCGTCCGAGTTTCAATGCATACATGTGGGCGGATGCCAAGGCGATTGCGGAGATGTCGCGCCGAGTCGGCAAGTTGGAGATGGCCAAGGAGTATGATTCGTTTGCAGATGGCTTGAAAGAGACGATGCTTAAAAAGCTTTGGGATCCAAAGCGTAAGTTCTTCTTTCCCATGTTCAAGAATAACGAAGAGCGAGACGGGTATACGATTCCTGCGGGGAGTCTAGTGTATCAAGAGGGAAGGTTTGCGGGGGATAGTCACGGCAGAGAGTTGATTGGATATGTACCTTGGCAATTCGGAATGTTAGAGCCGAGCGATGCGTACGATGAGGCTTGGGCGAAACTGATGGATCGCGATGGATTCTATGCGGATTATGGGCCAAGCACCGTCGAGCGCAACGATCCGATGTTCCTTCTCCAGAAAAGCTGTTGTTGGTGGAGCGGCCAGTCGTGGCCTTACGCAACAACACAAACGCTCAAAGCGTTGGCAAATCTACTTCAGTCTCGCAAATCGCCTTGGGTTGCAACCGAGGATTATGCAGAGTTGCTGCATATTTATGCCAAGTCCCATCGCAAGGATGGCAGACCTTATTTGGCAGAGGCGTTGCATCCCGACACCGGTTCGTTTGAGGGGCATGATGGGTACAACCATAGTGAACATTATTTCCATTCCGGGTTTTGTGATTTGGTAATCACAGGTTTAGTGGGAATCGAAGATGGGCACAAGGATTCATCGGTTCAAACGCTCTCGATAAGACCGCTGGTACCAAGCGGTTGGGAGTATTTCGCGCTAGATGGTTTGCAGGTCCGAGGTCACGAAGTAAGTGTGGTTTGGGACAGAGTGGGTGGGCGATACGGCAAGGGGGAAGGGTTGTTAGTTTTTGTTGATGGGAAGTTGGCCAAGCAGTCCAAGGAGTTGGTGCCGTTGGAGATCGAGTTGCCAAAATCGACGGTGATGGAAGAGAACAAGTCGCCGGAGCGGTGGGTCAACCATCTGGTTGGTAATGATGGGTTGTATTATCCGAAGATTGCCGCCAACAGTACGCAAAACGGGACATCGATTGCGAAATTATGCGATGGGAACTTTTGGTACATGCAGCATCCACCGAATCGCTGGGAGAGCGAAGCGGTAGAGAGGGTGCAGATCGATATCGATTTAGGAATGCCGCGAACGATGGAAACGTTGGATCTGAAGTTCCTCGATGATACGTTGCCTGCTTGGACAGCAGAGGGTCGCAAGGGCGCAGAAGAGGTTACGAAGGTAGTAAAAGCAGGGACGGTTGCGTTACCGGAGTCATTGAAAGTAACTTGGATGGTTGACGGCAAGTGGCAGACACCAGTGGAGATTCCGCGGGAGGGCTTCAGGGGTCATTGTCCGACGCGGGTAAAGGTAGGGGCGCAAGTTCAACAGATCCGCATCGAGATGGTTCCACAGAAAGGGATGCGAGTGGGATTGACGGAGATTGAAGGCTGGGGGAATGCAACTTTGCCTTATGAGGTCTCGCCACCTCCGGCAGGGAATCTTGCTTATCGAGCGGTAGGTAAGGAGTTTCCCAAGGCGAGTGCATCGCACAGCGATCGATTTGGGGGTACGGCGGAGAAGGCGAATGACGGCAAGACCGTCTTCAATCCGAATCCGGTAAATCGATGGACGAGTTATGAGTCCAAACAAGAAGAGGATTGGTTGGAGATTGACTTGGGCTCACTACAGCAGTTCAATCGATTGGAGCTTGCCATTTATGACGACCGGGGAGGGGTTCAAGCTCCGGAGTCGTATCGAGTGGAGGTGTGGAGGGATGGGAAATGGGAGTCAGTGAATGAGCCCGTATTTCGACCGGAGAAGCCGGCAGGAAGTCAGTGGAACGAAGTTCGCTTTGAGGCGGTTCAAAGCAGCAAGGTTCGCTTGGTGTTCCGGCACAAGCTACCAGCGAAGAGTGGGGTAAGTGAAGTGATGCTTTGGAATGATCACTTGTCGGCGTCGAGTCGATAGCGTCGCATTTTTTGCCGCAAGGTGGAACGGTGTAAGCCGAGCATGTTGGCAGCAGCAGCTCGGTTACCTTGGAAATGTTCTAGCACGCTGCGTAGCAGAGCCGGTTCGACGACTGCGAGGAATTCATCGTAGAGCATCCCTGGTAGATCGTCTTGCGTCTGACCGGCAGCTTGGTTGTCCTCGGAGGACTTGTTTTGCAGTTGTTCTTTTGTCCAGGTGCATGTTGCGCCGTCGAGTTGGACTTGGGATTCAGGTTGGTGTGATAGTGATGCAGCGATTGAGTTTTCGGTGGGTAGATCTTCGAGATGAATGATTCCACCAGAGGCTTTTAAAGCGGCTTTTTCGATCGCATGTCTAAGTTCGCGAATATTGCCGGGCCAATTTCTGCGTTGTAGCTCTTCGAGTGCTTGTTCTGTGATTTTGCTACCGGCAGGTAGGGATTTGGAATTGAGGAAGGTTTGGACCATAGCTGGGATATCTTCGCGACGTTCGCGAAGAGGTGGTAGTTCGATGCGGAATACTTCGAGTTGCGAGGCGAGTCGTCGATCGAGTTCACCTTCGGCGAGTAGTTTTTCGACGCTGTGGCTCGAGGTGAACAACAGTCTGCACCGAAGTTTTTTGGGTTCGGAGTCCCCGATTCGGCAGAAGGACTGGCTTTCGATGGCGCGGATGAGTCGAAGTTGATTCGTCAGGGAGACAGCGCCGACTTCATCGATCAAGACGGTTCCTTCGTTAGCGAGTTCGAGCAGTCCGGTGCGGAGTGGTTGGAGTTGTTCGGTATCGCTACGGCCGGAACCGAAGAGAACGGTTTCGAACTCCAAATCTTTACCGGGGATTGCGCTGATTATAAGGAAGGGTTGATTTTTGCGTTGGCTGAAGCGATGGATACGATCGGCGACTAGGTTTTTTCCGGTGCCTTCTTCTCCTTCGATCAAAACGATCGAGTCGATGGACGAAGCGACGGCGATTTGTTTGTAGACCGCTTGGATGGATGGAGATTTTCCGAGGATCATTTCCGCTTCGGTTGTTTGTGAAGGTTGGGGTGTAGAATCGGAAAGATCTTTGGTGTTGGTGGATAATTTTGCGGGTCGCAGGTGGCGTTGAGCCAGTGCCCGGCGGACTGCTTGCAATGCAACTTCGAGATCAAAGGGTTTGGTCAGATATTCGAATGCTGCTCCATGAACGGCTTGGACGGCTGTTTTTAGGTCTCCGAAAGCGGTCATGAGAATTACTGGGAGGTTTGGGTGATCTTTTTTGATTGCATCCAGGAGTTCAATTCCGCTGATTCCTGGTAGTCGAACGTCGAGGAGGATGAGATCGGGGAGTTGGTTTTTCAGGGCACGGATTGCGGGTTCTGAGGCGGAGAAGATTTCGACGGCGTGGCGATCTGCTTCGAGGTTTGCCCGCAGTGCCCAGCAAATTGCGGGTTCGTCGTCGACAATCCAGATGGTGCTCATGAGTTTAGGTGCCTTGGTCCGATCGCGTAACGTTCCCGGGATTTTCGACTTTGGTTTTCTGTGCGTGTAGCGCAATTACGCAATTGGGGAGCGATTCGCTCATGTTGTTGATGGATGTTTTTTGCCCTTGGGGTGGGTGGAAATTGTCCATTCGAATTCGGTCCAACCGTTTTGACGTCTCCATTGCAGATCTCCACCGAGTTCGCGAGCGAGCAGTGCGGCGGTTGGTAGCCCCAAGCCGACGCCTTCGCGTTTTCCGGTTACGAAGGGGTCAAACATTTGGGAGACGATGGATGGATCTGGACCTGGTCCGTTGTCGCGGATGGTCCATTGATGTTGTTGGGTATCGTGGTTGAATTGGTAGTTGCATTCGATGGTGCCGATCGAGTTAGTGTGATTTGGCTGTTTTTTCTGTTGGTACTCGATGTGGGCTTCGATGGCGTTGATTGCGAGGTTGAGTAGTGAGCTCACTGCGGAGTTGCCTGCGGGTACGAGTCGTTTTTCGTCGTTGGGTTGGGATACCGTTCGCCATAGCAGTTGATGATGAATGATCATCGCTTGGGTATAGCATTCGATTTGTTTGTTGATTTCGGCGACGGTAAGGGGTTGATCATCGATGCTGCGCTCAGGTCGGCTGATGGTCAGGAGACGTCGGATGGATTCTTCGGCGAGTTGAATTTGTTGGATTGCGTAGGGGATTTCTTCGGGTGGTGGAGTCAAGCGTTTGAGAACGGTTTGCAGGAGTAGGAGTGCTCCAGCGAGGCTATTGCGGAGTTGATGCGCCATTCCGCTTGCGATGATATTGATCAGTCGGGCTCGTTCCGCGCGGGCGATTTCTCCTTGTGCCTTTTCGAGTTGTTGACTCATGGCATTGATGGTGTGTGTCAGGGATGCGATCGAGTCTTTTGCATTGGGATTGACTGCGACAGTATCGTAATTTCCTTGGGCGATTCGTCGGACTTGGGATTCCAGGGATTCGAGACGCCTAACCATACGGTTAGCGATCCAAAGGGCTGCGAGACCGACTGCGAGGGTCGAGAGGATGCCGGTAGCCATGGGTAGCCAGAAGGCTTGTGCTTCGCGTTCGAGACGTTCGCGGGGGCTAGCGAGAGCCAAGAGGTAGCGGCTTGGGGGGGAGGCGGGAATATTAGCGTTTGGAGGCAGTTTGATGGCGTAGGCATCGAAGCTTTGATGGGGAAGTAATTCTACAGTGCAGAGTTTGTCGACGGCTGGGACTTGGTTTGCGAGTTGCAATTTGCACCCAGTGAAGTCTCCGAGTTGTTGCAGGACGGATTCGGTCAGTGGGAAGCGGGCGAGTTTGCAGAGCTCGAGGAGGTCTCGCAATTTCGCTTCGGTGGCAGATCTCGCGGATCGAACGGCGAATTTTTGTGCGGCGAGGGTAACGGTCAGGCTGATCAGGAGCAGGAGTGAGACGAGTGGAACGAGGAACTGTCGCCGCAGGGAGCCGTGGAAAAGTTCTCGCCATGGTGGTAATTGCATGGGTGACTTGTCCTTCCTCGCAACCGTTACAGATTCTCTAACTGGATCGTAGATCTCACCCCTTTGATTCTAGCTTTGGTTTCTCAAAAGAGGATCTGCTAGCAGCGTCGATAGTCGAGAAAGCTCGAAGTGTGTCCAGAGAATGCCGGATGAGGAGGAGACTTATGCACGACGAAGGAAATCGCTCGGTAAATGCACCGAGGGCTGTTGCGCGTCGTAGTTTCCTGCGTGGATCGCTGTTCGGCGGATTGGCTTGTGCCTTCTGGCGATCGAATGGAGCGATTGTAGCGGCTGATCCGATTGCGCCTTCTATTTTGCGGTTAGCTCCGGCGGTTGTAGGTCAATCGAGTCCGGTGATCACGGCTTTGGCGATTGATCCTAGAGGCCGTTATGCGGTGGCAGCTGGTGATGACCATGCGATTCGATGGTTTGATTTGCAGGGCAAGGCGGATCCGTATGTCGATGCGGTATTGCTAGAACCTCATGAAGATTGGGTTCAATCGCTTGAGATATCCAAGGATGGTGGGTGGTTGGGGGCTTGTGGCAAGGATGGATTGTTACAGGTTTGGCGTCGTGAAGATGTTCAGCGGGGAAGCTGGAAGCGTGTTCATGCACAACGCGTGGATCATGCTTTGTTTGCGATCAAATTTATTGGTGAACATTCACTGGTTGCGGCTGGGTTCTCCAATGCGTTGTATCGGCTGGATTTGGATCAGATGCTCTGGTCGATCGACCATGAGAGCGCTTGTTCAGATATTCGGGCAATTGCAGTTTCGAATGACCAACGAGCTTTGGCTTACGGTGGGCGTGACGGAGCGGTTCGCTTGTTGGAGTTGGATCGTGTACCGATGGTTCAAGGTCGCAAGCGGGAAGTTGTGATGGAGGTGCAATCGCATACCAATCGGATACGGGCGATCGTATTTTCTGGGGACGATACATTGATTTACAGTGTTGGGGAAGATCGTCGGATGATTGGGATTGATCGCAAGTCGGAATCGATCGAGTATCAATTGGAGGTTGGTGCGGGACGGTTGATGGCGATTGAGCGATTAAGTGACGAGCGGTACGCTTTGTCTGGCAGCGACAATACGATTCGGGTCGTGGAGCCGACTCGAACTTCTCTACAAGGCCGAGCGTTGCAAGTTTCTCAGACGACGCGTGAGGCCGATTCGGTGGAGGCTCGTTCGGCGCTTGTGCGCAAGCTAGCGGGGCGTTGCAAGTTGATCGGGCATGATGGGACGATCGCCGTTTTGCGATCTCATGGCAATCGGCTTTACTCGGGTAGTTTTGATACGACGATTCGAGCTTGGAACATCTCAGACGCCTTGATGCAGTTGGATGAGGAAGGGCGATTCGTCCATCCGGTCAGTGCTCGGTTCGAGAATTCAGGGGCTCAGGAGCGGATTCGATGAGCCGTTCGAAAGTGGCTAGAAATTTCCGATCCCTGACACGACGACTACGCGAGTGGTTTCGTACTCCGCCGAGGGATTTGCGGCGCAGTAGTCTCGAACAACTGGAACGACGTGACTTGTTCGATGCAGGAGGTTTGGATCCGGGGAGTGTAGTAGGGCTGATGGCTTCCTCTAGTCGTGGCTTCGAGAGCAGTGCTGCGGACAAACCGGTTTGGGTTGGGGGTGTTTACATCGAGGAGGATGCAGGGTCCGATGCGCATGGCGATTCGTTCTATGTGACGTTTGAAGGGGGTGCCGTTGGGACGCGATTGACGCAGTTGGTTATCAGTACGGATCAAGGAGCGGCAGGTTACAGCGTAGCGGATAATCTATTCGATACAGATGAAGTTCCGACGCTGGTCAATGGGGTGGAGTTCCCGAGTCGCGGTGCGGATCACTCGTTTCCTTTTCAAGTAATTTCTTTAGAGGCAAAGGATCCGAACGCCAAGGTCACAGCATCTGTGGTCGATGGTTCTATGCAGTTGGTTCTTACCTTTGAAAACTTCTACGCGGGTGATCGATTGCATTTTTCGATCGATGTGGATGAAGTGCAGCATTTATATTCGCTCGATGACATTGCAGAGTTCAATGACGGGCTCGATCCGATTACCTCTGGAGCGGAGTTTGAGGGAAGCCGATTTACAGCGACGTTTGAAGCTAGGCATTTTGAGGATGTCAGTACAAGTGGAACTTTTGTCAATCGGTACGATGCAGCATTGGGGCAAGCCAGCAGTGCAGGGTTTGTTTTGGATCTGCCTGCTGACAACGATCAGGGGCGGCGGGATCGTACAGCGGGGGTAGCGATCGGTGCGATACAGAAATTTATTCCGGCATCGATTGGAGGTTCGGTCTATCTCGACAACAACGACAATGGGATTTTTGATACGACCGAACGAGGGCTTGCAGGGGTAACGATCGAATTGGTTTCGTTGCAGACGATTACCGGTGAGTCGATTCGGGCTACTGTGCAGACTGGTGCGGATGGATCGTATCGCTTTGAAGGATTGCCGGCAGGTCGATACCGACTAGTTGAAACACAACCTGTCGGTTTTTTCGATGGGCAAGATACCGTAGGGCGCGTTGGGACACAGCAGCGGGGTGACTTGATCGCGAACGATACGATCAGTGAGATCGAGCTCGATGGAGGTGACGAGGGTGTGTCTTATCTCTTTGGTGAGATAGAACCTTCGACTCTAACTGGGCGTGTTTGTATTGGACTTCCTGGTTTCCCATGCTTCTCTACCGATCCACAAGGATCTCGTCCGATCGAAGGTGTTCAAATCACATTGGTGGATGGGTCGGGAAATGTCGTCGCCACAACGCAGACCGATGGAGAAGGTGTTTATCGGTTCGACGGATTACCCAAAGGTGTCTATAGCATTATTGAATCGCAGCCCGTGGGATTGATCGATGGGGCTTCGAGAGCTGGAAAAATCGATGGGGTAGTCCATGGTGTAGCTCAGAGTGGAACGCGTATCGAATCGATATCGTTGCTGGGGGGCCAAGACGGAGTTGAGTACGACTTTTGTGAACGGTTGCCGAGTTCGATTGCGGGAAATGTGTATGAAGATCTCAACGAGAGTGGAAACAGGGATCTTGGCGAGAGTGGTATTGGTCAAGTAACCATCGAGTTGTTGGATGGTGATGGGAAAATCGTGGCGGTGGCTCAGACGGGCTCCGATGGAAGTTATCGATTCGAAGGGTTAGCTGCAGGTCGCTATACATTGCGAGAAAAGCAGCCGGACGGGTATTTCCAAGGTGGTCAGCAAGCAGGTAGCGTTGGGGGAGATGCGTCGGTAATTGATACGATTGCGATGATCGTATTGCCGGACGG
>CAZACJ010000038.1:16170-44081 GCA_964483385.1 uncultured Pirellula sp.
CTCGATACTCCAGGGAGTACGGGTGGATATGCGATCAACGCTCATGAGAACCTACCGCCGGAGGTAGCAGCGTTATTGACAGCGCTGCAGTCCAATCCGGCTACTGATCCGGGTAGTGATGCGTTGTTGATGGTCGGTGTCACCGCACGTGGTATTTCAGTGTCGAATCACTTCAGTGAGATCTTGGTTGGGGTTTTACCTCCCAAGCCTCCTGAGCCACCGGATCCTCCTGAGCCACCAGAGCCACCTCCGGTGATTCCTCCAGCGCCGCTGATCGAACGCAATATTGTGGTGCCAGGGCTAGAACGCGATAATGTTTACACGTTTTTGCCAGCGCCAAGGTACATGGTGATCTCTCCATTGGATCCAATCCGTTTGCCGGAGAGCATTGCAGGATTCTCCGTCGACTATACTTGGCACTTGAGTGTTATCAATGCAGGTGAGCCGCGTGGGTATCAAGATCGAATATTGGTCGAGCGCGAGAAGGTTTCTGAGTTGGCTAAAATGCTCGATGTGGAAACTTGGACGGTAGAGACCATCGACCGTGGCAGTTGGCGTATTGTGTCCACGCAGAAGCGACCGACGAAGGTCGTTTCGCGCAATGCTTTTAGTGTACTGGGTGCAATTCAGCTCGCAGGTGATTTCAATGGAGACGGGATCGACGAGCTCGCACTGTTCAAGGATGGCGAGTGGTTGATCGATATCAACGGAAATGGCGAGTGGGATCGGGGAGATGTTTGGGCCAAGCTTGGTGCTGTCGGTGATTTGCCAGTTGTTGGTGATTGGGATGGCGATGGCAAGGACGACATTGGGGTGTGGGGGATTGCTTGGCGTGGTGACGGTGCGGCAATTGAACGCGAACCGGGTTTGCCTGATCCCGAGAATCGACTTCGCAGTAAACCGAAAAACATACCACCGAGCGTCGAGGAGGAAATAGCGGTGCGATGGTTGCAACGCAGCGAGCGAGGGGAAGCTCGTTCGGATGTGGTCGATCACGTTTTTGGTTTTGGTACACGAGGGGACACACCG
This sequence comes from uncultured Pirellula sp., assembly GCA_964483385.1. Classification (GTDB taxonomy): domain Bacteria; phylum Planctomycetota; class Planctomycetia; order Pirellulales; family Pirellulaceae; genus JBKCUI01. Next base: position 17,200 of record CAZACJ010000038.1, read on the forward strand.
ATCGCGGGTGACTTCAATGGAGGGGGAATCTCCACGCTGGGGATTTTCCACGAAGGACTGTGGGTTCTCGATACTAATGGGGACGGGCAGCTCGATCGGCAATTCGATCGATTCATCCAATTTGGGCAGGCAGGCGATTCCCCTTTGGTTGGAGATTTCAATGGGGATGGGATCGATGAGATCGCCGTCGTACGTGGGAATCAAGTCATGGTCGACAGCAACGGGAACGGTCAATTAGACGTTACGGACAAGGTTTTTGAAATCCAAGGGGAGGGGATGGAGGTAGTCGCCGGCGACTTCGATGGCGATGGAATCGACGAGGTGGCTTTATACAGCAATCGCAGGGGCGACATTTTGTCAGGGCAGCCAGAAGTTGCACTCGAGGATTCTCCGGCGTCGATTCGAGGTACAAAAAAACAGCGTTAACGGTCGATTCTGCCTTTGGGAGGACTTCATTTGACAATGGAATTGGCGTTAGTACACTGTGCCCAATCCCGGTCTCCTGATTTTCTGATTCGAGGGCTATCGGCACCACTTTGATTGTGGTTCGGCAGTCGTTGCGGGGGGGCCTTGCCAAGAAGGATTTCCTGCCGGGAAACCAGCTAATCTGAGTCAATCACGAATGCACAACAATCTATTCTTCATCGTGGGGGTTGGTCGTTCCGGGACGACGCTAATCCGGTTGATGCTCAACAGTCATCCTGACGTAGCTATTCCTTACGAGACGCACTTCATCACGAACTACATCGGGCAACTGGACAGTTACGGTCCGTTGTCAGTGGCAAGCAATTTGGATCGATTGATCGGTGATTTGCTTAAAGAGGATCTTCTTTCGAAATGGGACAAGGTTCCGACGTTGGAGGAAGTCAAGGGGCAGTTAGGGTCGGATCCTACGCTTTCGGATGTCATCGATGCGATTTATGTATGTTACGCTCGGGCACATGGCAAGAAGTACTGGGGAGACAAGTCGGATTATCTGGACCGCATGCATGATATCAATGCTTTGTTTCCGAACACCAAGTTCATTCATATCGTGCGAGACGGAAGGGATGTTGCACAATCTGTATTGAAAATGGATTGGGGGCCGAATGACATTATCGAGGCGGCGGAGTGGTGGCGGGATCATGTGCGTCTCGGTCGATGTATGGGAAAAATGTTGCCGCCGGATCGTTACATGGAGATTCGCTACGAGGACTTGGTTCTCGACACCGAAAGCAACTTACGCCGAATCTGCGAGTTCTTGGGCATTCCGTACTCCGACAAGATGTTGGAGTATCACAAGAGCAGTCAATCGCTGATTCCTACGGAGCGCAGTTCGCAGCATTACAACGCCGATGCTCCACCGATCGCATCGCGTACTTACGCTTGGAAGACTAGCATGGACAAAACCACCGTAGCGGTTTTTGATAAGTACGCGAAGACCCAGTTGAATGCGTTTGGGTATGAAGCGAACGTATCGCCTGTATCGAGCTGGAAGTTGCGTTTGGCTACCATCAAGGTTTTTTTGAAGCGGATGTTTTAGGAATTGGGTCTCTTGGCGTAATTCCTTGTCGCTATCGAATCGTGAGATAGTCAGGGTGATTGACCAGAATTCTCACAAGGCTTTCTTTGGCTTTGGGCTCGTTCTCAAAGTATGCTGTACATGCTTGCAACTCTTCTTGGCTTGGTGAGCGGTTGAGTAGATAGCGGAATGCAGTATCGACGAAGGCGTTGGCGTCCGCTTCCTTTTCGTCAACAAATTTCTGGGACGGCGTGTCTTGGGTTGCTCTGCTGTTCGCTGCAAGCGAATCGACTTGGAGGACAATTTTGGGTGCTAGGGAATGGATCAAGGCGCTATTGGTCAGCGCTAAGGATTGTTGTGGAATGATGGTGCGTGTGCGACGGTAACAATCGGCTGCGTCTGGGCCATCAAAAAGCATACCAAGTGGACTTTTTCCGTCTTCTTCGGGTTGGCACGAGTAGTACAAACTACGTCGATAGGTGGTAAATGATTCGGAGTTCTCGAGTTCTTGGCCACCGAGTGTTGGGTCAAGACAATCGGCAGCGGCGAGCAAACTGTCTCGCAATACTTCGGCTTCCATGCGCCCGCTGTTCATCTTCCATAGCCAACGGTTGTCCGGGTCAGAGTTTGCAGCGGCATTGTCATTTCCGCTTGATTTCTGTTGGTATGCGGAACTGGTAACGATGAGTTTATGAATATGTTTCATACTCCAGCCGGACTCCATCCATTCGACGGCAAGCCAATCGAGCAGTTCGGGGTGGGTTGGTTTGTTCCCGTTGCGTCCGAAGTCAAACACCGTGTTTACAAGGGGTTGGTGAAAGTGGCGCATCCAAATGTGGTTTATTCCAACGCGTGCGGTCAGAGGATTTAATGGCGAGGTAATCCAATCTGCGAGAGCTTTTCGTCGTCCAGTACTCGTTTTTGGGTACTGTATTGAGAGTGGACGGTAGGAATCGCAAGGCTGTGTTTTAGCTTTGTTCAAAGCGGCAAGTGCATCATGGTGACGCTGGATTACCTCAGCGTGTTTTTTTGGGAGAGTTTCGAGTTGATCTGCAGGTAGTTTGGGATCCATTAACCGCAGTTCGATTTCCCCGAGTTCCAGAGAGCTTTGGGCTAGATCCCATTGTGCTTTTTCCAGATCCAATTGTTGCTGTGCATTACAGGCTAAAGCGTTCAACGATTTCCATTCCTCGGTCGATTCGGATAGTTTTCGAACGTAACGCGCTGTTTCAGCGGCGAGTCGTTGTTCGTAATCGTTGCACTGCGACTCTTTCCAACGCAACTTGGCTTCGGCTGCCTGCAGCGGTAATTTAGGAAGGAGCAGAATTCGTTCGATGCGAGCGATTTTCTGTTCGATGTTGCGAGCATCGGGGGATTTCCAAGCTGCCGCAACAAGCGATGTTGCGGGTGGAATGCAGTAGCTTGCGGCAGATTCCCAATTTAGCATTCCTGCCAAATCGACTTGATCCGCAATTTGATTTGCTTCGAACGTAAAGGCGAGCAATGGCATCGCAGACGTGGATTGTTCGGTAGTAGCGTGTTGATACTTCCAGTCATCGATCACCGCAAACGTCCCGGGCCGCGCATCGAACAGAATACCTTGGTTTGGATTCCCCACGGGGTTCCAGCCGTTGAAGGCAATTGCTACCTCCTTTACCAGTGTTTCTGGAGCTGTAAGTTGCAGGGTTGTGACATCGAGGGTGCATTGGTCTTTTTCAGGATGAAGGGTTAATCGTACGTGCAACGTGCATTGCATTTGCTCGGTGGAGTAACGTCCGACTTCGAACTCGTCGAAGGTGCCTGGTTTGTAAGATTTTATGATCCCTTTTTCGAACCCGACATAAGTTGCAGTAGCTCCGGTCGCGTTGTTGCGAGTGAGCTGAAAATTGAAATGAGCATCGACGGGAACGGTCACTAGGAACGACACCGTGTCGAGTTCTCGGACTGAATCGATTTCGGGAACACTTCGGTAGAGCATGCGTCGTCCGTTGATCGCATCGAAGACCAAAGATTGATTGCCTTGTAGAGGGCCTTTTTGAGCAGTCCCGGTGATCGCTTGAGCACGCAGTGAATCGAGTTCTAGTTGCAACTCCTGTAGTTTCGTTTCGTCGATATTGACCGATGGTAAATCCGCTTGCTTTGCTGATTGCAGAGTTGACTGTGCTTCGGCCCGTTCACGATGATATTCTTCGCGTTGCGAGCGAATCAGATCGGGTCGTAAGCCCGGGTACCAGCCATCGGCGGGTAGCTCGATTGGGTCAATCGATCGGTTCGGAGATGTGGTATTTGCGGTATTGAGTTTGAGGAAATCTGGAAAGCCGGGGTGGATTGATCCTCGGTCAGTTAGGCGATTGCGTTCATCTCCACCTGTATAGAACCAAGTGGGAGCATCGTGTTTTTTATCGAAGATACTTACAGTTCCCAGACGTTGTACTTTTCGCAACGTACTGTATTCATAATCTTGAAAGGGGCCCGGGTCCGCTTGCCCTGCTATACGATCTTGCCGGACGTAAATCGGTTCAAAGAATGCCCGAAACTGAAAGTAGTTTTCTTGGGTGATCGGATCGTATTTGTGATCGTGGCAATGAGCGCATTGGAATGTAAGACCCAAGAAAGCTTTTCCTGTGTGTTCAACGGTGTTGCGCATCCAGTCATTGGGATTCAGGGCATACCAATTCCGGATAATGTAACCGGTCGCTACAGCGGCTTGCATGTCCCCTGGTTTATACTCATCCGCAGCGAGCATTTCTCGGATCATTTGATCGTAGCCAACGTCATTATTCAGCGAGCGAACGATCCAGTCTCTCCAATGCCACAATTGCGGAGCGCTGTTCCATACATCGGGTACGTATCGACGTCCGAACCAATCCGCGTATCTCCATACATCCATCCAGTGTCTTCCCCAACGTTCTCCATATTGAGGGGAAGCTAGCAGACGATCCACGATGGCAGTGTAAGCTTCTGTTGAGGGATTCCGTTCGAAAGCTTCAAGTACATCGATAGGGGGAGGTAGGCCGATTAAGTCCAGGTATAGGCGTCGCAGTCGATGTGCTGGAGAAGCGATAGGTTGGGGAGCTAAGCCTTCTCGCTGTAGGGCTTGGTAGAGGAAAGCATCGATTGGGTGTTCGCTTCCTGAGGGAGGTTGCGGTCGGACAGGTTGTTTGAATGCCCAATGGTCGCTTGGAGAGGGTTCGGGTTCGTCTAGTAATGGCAGTGGAGCACCTTGTTGTATCCAAGTTCGCAAGCGGTCGATTTGTTCGCTTTCGAGCGCGTGGCCTTCTGGGGGCATGCGGAGTTCGGTCTTGTCGGTTGTCACTCGCTTCAATAGCTCACTGGCTTCGACATCATCGATGCGCAGGATTGGACCGTTGTCAGAGCCTTGATGGATCGCTTTGGCTGTATCTAGTCGCAGTCCACTTTCTTGTTTCAGCGCTCCGTGGCAGGCGAAGCAACGTTGCTGAAGGATAGGGCGAATCTCGGTGGCGAAATCGATCTGAGCGGAAGTTATCGGGGAAGACTTGGGTGGGCTCTTCGCTGTGAGCGGTGCTGAATCAGAAGGTGTGTTAACTGAGACGTTCTGTTCTGGCGCAACGAATTGAATGGCGTATAGATCGGCGTCGGTCAATTCAAAGCGTATCCGGATGGGTTGTCCAATGAGTTTCGAGAGAGATTTCGATGGATCTTTCCAACGTACTTGATGTTCAATTTCATCCCCGACAAAAGGAATAGAGTCTTCGAAGCGAAAGCCTTCGAGAGGAACGCCTTGGGGGTCGGTAAGTTCTACGCGTAGAGACCCGCCTGCGCTTGTTGAGGCATTGACGCGTAGTTGGTCTCCCCCCATCGTCAATGGTTTTGTGGTCGCGATACCAGGGTCGGCATCTGCATGGATTGAGGCGAACCCATCGATCCTTAGTGTGAATCGTCGAAATGGAGTCACATACAGAGAAAGCTCTGAGGGGCCTTGGGGGGTGAAGCCTGTTGGTACGATGTGCCAAGCGGCGTAGTTCGAGCGATTTCCCCAGCGGTTTGGATCGAGTCCTGGTCTCAAGAAGGCTTGGCGAAATGTCCGATCAAACGGGCTGTCTGTGCGAGCCGTCATCAAGAGGATGTCGGTGGATTCTCCTCGTTCAGGATGAAATCGTGTGGGGGTAGCGATGGTGATATGCGGGGCGCGAAAGTAGGGTTGTGCAAGTGATGTGTAGAGATGCTCGCCGGGTAGATTTGGTCGCATGGGTACCGGTTCCGACCATTGCGCAAAGTCTTTCGAAGTGGTTCGGCAAATCGAGCGTAGTTTGCCATCGAGGAAATGTCGAAAGTAGCAAACGTACTGTGATTCGACAGTGGACCAGAATGCAACGTTTTGAGAATCGAAAGCGTATTCTTTGGTGTAATTGATAACGGGTTCATGTCGGAGTTTCGTCCAATGGATTCCATCAGGCGAAACGAATGCAACAAGCCCGGATTTGACGGTTCCCGCGAGTGCTTTGAATTTTTGGTCAGCGGGTGCGTTAGGGTTTTCGTCGAGGAATGGGGCAAAGTTATGGCAGTAGGGGGCTTCGTGGAGGATGACGTTATTGTCTTTGCTTCCATCGAGATCGACGATCCCTAGGGAAGGTTTTGTCCAGTGGATTCCGTCGCGGCTTTCGCAGTATCGGGTTACTTCAGTGATGTCACCGTCGAACTTAGCACCGCGTCCTTCACGGGTATACATCCGATAGAGTTCGCCGTCCCAGACGATGGTGCCATACTCCATATCATTTGCAGGAGCTTGCATCGGTTCCGTAGGTTTGGGCTCGTGCAATTTGAGAGTCAGTCCATCGAGTGTATCGATGAGGTAGCGATCGACAAAGAGTTCACGGCGGGTGCCGATTTGCAAGGGTTCGGTATTCGCTTGCTGGGAGAAGATGTAGTTCGATGTTGACGCAAGTGCGAGAGCTAGTGCGACGCAGGTTGGCAGCAAGTGGAAACAAGTGGAGTTAGCGCGCGGGCCCCTGTGTGGGGTAGGGAGGGAGGATGGCATGGTCGACCTGATGGGCGGGAGAGCAGACGCAGTTGAGTCGGAGCGCTAACGCAACTGAGGTGGTGCTGCGTTGGCAGATTGGATATCCGTCGTGCTCGGCCCGACTTGTTCGAGCGCCTCGAGGACTTGGGACTCCGTCAATAAGTCTTCCAAGACGATTGGATTTTGTGGGTCACCAGGTTTGTAGATGGCCAAAACGGGGATTGCGATCTTTTTGAGTTCACGGAGTTTGGCCATCAACTCGGGTGGGTAGCGAGTTAGGTCAGCGATCATAGGGACGACCCCATTTTTCTTGACCAATTCATGGACCTTGCGAGTGTGGATGGCGACTGCGAGGTTCAGTTTGCAATTTTGGCACCATTCGGCGGTAAAGTCTACTAGTACCGGTTTTCCTTGTGCTACTGTGTCTTGCAAACGTTGTTCGGTGAAGGGAACCCATTCGAGTTCAAAGACGGAGGGTTTCAGGACGTAGAAGGAGCCGATGGTTCCAGCGACGGCGGCGAAGGAACCGAGTATCCAGGCTCGCATATGTTTGTTTTTTGGTTCCCACTGCGGAACGCGACCGATGAGCCAGCAAGCGAACCAGATGAAGATCAGGGCCGACATCATCGGGATTCGTTCTTTTTCTGGGAATCCGGCGACGAAGGCGACGACGCTTAGGAGCAATGGGAATGCGAGGAATTCTTTGAACGTTTCCATCCAGGGCCCGGGTTTGGGAATCCAACGCATTGCACCGGGGAACATGGAGACGAGCAGGTAAGGGAAGGCCATTCCGACTCCGACCCCCAGGAAGATCAGGAGTACGACCCAAGCAGGTTGGGATAACGAGACGGCCAATGCGCTACCGAGGAACGGCCCGCTACAAGGGGTTGCCAAGAGTGTGGTGATGACCCCTTTAAAGAACGCACCTGTGAAACCTTGTCGTGATGTCAGCTCTGTGCTTTTTGCGCCCGTGGCAAATCCAGGGATTGGGAATTCCCACACGCCCAAGAAGCTCAATGCGAGGGTGAACATGAATCCAGTGAAGAGGACTTGTGTCGATGTGTTTCCAAATAAAGCGCCCCATTCTAGAGCGTGACCGGTAAGCCATCGGAGGACTAAGGATGCGATTCCGAAACCGAGTAGCACGGCGATCATCCCGAGGGAGTAGACCAGAGTGAGCATCGAAGCGGTTCGGCGATCACCGTGGGCTTCGTTGACAAAGCCCAAAACTTTCAATCCGATGACTGGTAGAACGCATGGCATGAAGTTCAAAATAAAACCGCCGAGCAGGGCGAGCAGAAATTTGCTGAACACTTCGTTGGGTGTGAGCGTTAGAGCGACCTTGTCAGGTTCAAACCAGGTCAATCGCGATGGGTGTTCGGCGACCGCGTTGAATTTTATCGCTTCCATTCCTAGAGGTAGTGGTGTTGTATCGGACTTGGTCAGCGAGACTTGGTAAGTCCCTTTCAGTTCAATTCCTCGTGGGCGATCACAAGCTCCGTTAGTGCATCCTTGAAACCCGAGGAGTGCTTCGATTGGAGTTTCACCTTCAACCGCTGTCTCTGGGACTTCTAATGGGACTCGAATAGTAACTGGCCCATCGTAGTAACTGACGACACCACCGACACCGAGATCTTTGCTGATCACCCGTTTATCGACTTGGGGTGCCATGGCTTTTATTCCGGCTTTTTGGGTCAGCACAAGGAGCGTTCTATTTTCGGTAACATCTTCTTTGGGATCGAGTTTATAGATGTGGAAGTCTTTATCGGGGATCGCTTCGAGGATCAGTTCCAGTTTGTCTCCTGGTTTAACTACCGAGCGACTGAGTTGGGCTTTCCATTCGATGGGGCTATCGGATTCTCGAAAGACTCCGGTGGCGGTTGCGGTAGGAGCGGCTTCGATCCAGCCCGAGAAAGTTGCTTCGATTTTTTCGGCAAGAATAGGTATGCAATTTTTCTCGCAGACTTGGCCATCGAGAGTCAGTTCGATTGGGCCGGGCATTTCTCCGGGGGATGCGGAGAAGAGGATGGGAGCGGTCCAAGTGACGGAGTCATGGAATTGTTCGACAGCCAGACCGGGCCAGAACTCGGAGTTGTTTTCGACTTCTGGGGAGTGGTCGGGCACAAAGGGCCCGGTGAGTTTTAGGTCTTTGCTGACCAGTTTGATGGTTGTCGGAGTCGGTCCGCCAGGACCTTGGGTGGTCGAGAAGATGTGGTATTTGCCGGACATCTTTGCCGTGACTGATACCTTGCCTTTGAGGCTTTTCGGATCGACTTGGTAGGTTCCAGAAAAAGAGTAAGGAGTGCCGAACAGACCGGCTTGGTTATCCGCACCGAATCCAAAATCTAGGCTAGGGAATTCGGTGGGAGGTTGTGCTTCGGCTCGGGCTGCTGATGTGACGCCGAGGAGAGCGGCGCAGAGAACGGACAGAATGAGTCCTGCGGCGACGTGCCATCGGCGAAAGGCATCGATCCAACTGATTTGCATTGTTACATCTCCGAGTAAGTGGAGTGATATTGTAGGTTGCCGTCGATGTTCAGGTCAACGTAAACCGCACCATTGGGGCGGCTTTCATAAGAAACGCTGCTTTTGGTTGATTTCGGGATAAGAGGGGTAGGGCAGGCAGGATTGGCAGGTCGGGGAGGTGACGGAATCTGGGGTTGTCTTTGAAGTGCTTGGGGAATTACATTGCTCGCCGGTCACCAATGAGGAAGGATTCTCCAGACATGACACAGCGCAATATCCGGGTCGCGGAACCGGTACTCGACGGCAATGAAATCGCTTATGTAATGGATTGCTTGAAGACGACTTGGATTTCTTCACGTGGTACGTACATCGATCGTTTTGAGAAGTTGCTAGCGGAGTACTGCGAGGTTCCTTGCGCGGTGGTCACGAACAACGGCACGACTTCTTTGCATTTGGCGTTGGTCGCTGCGGGGGTTGGTGTTGGGGACGAGGTGATCATGCCGACACTTTCGTACATAGCGACTGCGAATGCGGTGCAGTATTGCCAAGCGACGCCGGTATTTGTCGACAGTGAGTCGGATTATTTATCGATTGATCCGGAGAGGATTGAGGATGCGATTACATCGCGGACGAAGGCGATTATGACGGTACCTCTTTATGGTCATCCGGTGGACATGGATCCGATCCAGGAGATTGCAAAGCGTCACGGGTTGTTCGTGATCGAAGATGCGGCCGAGGCGATAGGAGCTAGGTATAAGGGGCGCAAGGTTGGATCTTTAGCGCATGGTTCATCGTTTAGTTTCTTCGGGAACAAGACGATTACAACTGGGGAGGGAGGAGCGATTACGACTTCGGACGAGGAGTATGCAGCGCGGATGCGTTTTTTGCGGGGTCAAGCAGTTGATCCGAACAAGAACTACTGGCATCCTGAGGTTGGGTACAACTATCGCATGACCAATGTGGCTGCGGCGATTGGAACTGCGCAAGCGGAGCGGCTTGAATTGCATGTGCGCAGGCGGCAACAGATTGCAGATTGGTACTTTGAAGCATTGCAAGACTACGACGACATCTTTCAGTTGCCTTATGCTGCAAGTTGGGCAGAGTCTTCTTATTGGATGTTTACAGTATTGATGCGGCCGGATGCGGCGGTGTCTCGCGACGAGTGGATTCAGGCGTTGAGTGAGAAGGGGATTGAGAGTCGTCCGGTGTTTTATCCGATACACACGATGCCGATGTATGCGCATCGGGCGGGTTTTTATCCGGTTGCTGAGCAGTGTGCGGCTTTGGGGATCAATCTACCGACTCACGGGAATTTGACTCGTGAGGATGTGGGATATGTGTGTGAGCAAGCGGTAGCGACTTGGAAGTCACTGCGGAATCGCAAGCATCAGTCGCATGTCAGGGCGGCTTGAGCGATTACCTCATAAACAGCTCGCGGGCTTTGGCGAAGATATCCCCGTAGACGAGTTCTCCTCCTTGGTGGCCGACGATTCCGACGAGGAGAGCTAGGACGAGTGCGCCGATTTTCCAGACATATCCGGGGCGTTTTCCGTCGGGTTGACGAGCGCGGTGTCCGAACCATGCGACGAGGACAGCCCCGAAGGCGGTGAATGTTCCGAGCCAGCGGTGGAAGAACTCGTTGGATTCTTTTTCCGTGGCGTTGCTAGGGAGCATGGTGGTCCAATCAGAGAGACCTCGGATATCGGCGAATGACCAACCCATGATCGTAGAGGCTACAGCACCGACGGCTCCTATGACTAAGCAAGCGTAGGCGAAGGGGATAAAGCGTTGACCGAAGAGGAATGAAAGAGCTACGCAAGCACCTGAGAGGGACAGCAGCGCGATTGGAAAGTGGACGACTGCTGGGTGAAGATAGCCGACTGCTCGATAGGCTCGCACGGGGAGAGAGCCTCCGAGAGGTACCATGGGTGCGGCTTCACCGATCTTTACATCTGCTGGCCAAGAGGCGCCTTCATCGATCCATAACTTGATCAAAGCCAAGTCTGTTATAGGCAGCGGCCCATCGGGTGGCATGACCAAGCTATCTTTGTCGCTTGTTTTCGATGGTGCGGTTAGATAATCGTTCCAAAGGGAGCTGTCATTGGCAGAGCCGGGAGTGATGAATCCCAAGAGAGCATCGCGGTCTGAGATGAGAAACGCTCCTTTTGCATCTTCCCCTTGATGGCACGACTGGCAATGGGTTTCGAGCAGTGGAACGATGTCTTTTTTGAAATCGACGTAGTTCTTGGTCTGTGGACTGCTTGTTGTTTGCGTTGGAGTTTGGGCGGGAGCGTTTCCAGTTGGCGTCGGTACTTGGGATGTTTCGGGTGTAGTCGTCGAGGATTGAGGCTCGGGAGCTGTAGTCGGTGTGTCTTGTGCGACCGACAAAGTAGTGAATGGAAAGAGTGTCAGCGCTGCGACCAGAAACTGGTAGGCGAAGGCTTGGAGATTCCATCGAGGACTCAGGTGCAACATGTTGTTCGGGAATTTACGAGTGATGAAGACGGGTTCACTAGCAAGTGCTAAGCAGCTTGATGCAACGAGTAGGATATGGCTATTTGCTTTCGCGTCGTTGCGAGAACATCCAAGCGTAGAGTTCTGGATTCGCGTAGGTAGCGGTCCAGCTGTCGTGTTGGGCATCTGGGTATTCGGTGTACTTGATCGGAGAGCCGATGTTCTTAAGGGCTTCGACCATCTCGCGGCTGCGACCGACTTTCACGACGGAGTCTTTTGCACCGTGGAAGCACCAGATCGGTAGTGTTTTGAACTTGCTGACGGTTTTTGGGTCTCCGCCACCGCAGATAGGGGCTGCTGCAGCAAAGAAGTCGGGATAGCGAGCGATGGCATCCCAAGTGCCATAGCCACCCATGGACAGTCCGGTGATGTAAACTCGAGCTGGGTCGACTCCTGCGTTTTCTACCATTTCATCGAGGAGTTCTTTGATGTTTTGCATCGGGTCGCTTGGTTGTTCTGGCAAGTCGCTCGAGTCTTTTGACCAATCGACTTCCGACCAGCGCTGTTCGGTGGGGCATTGGGGGATGAGAACGTAAGCTGGATATTTTGCACGGCTTTCGAGGTTTGCAAGATCTTTTGCGGCATGCTTGAGAGTCGAGACGTTATCATCGCCTCGTTCGCCAGCACCGTGAAGGAACAGTACCAATGGATATTTCTTTCCGAATTTATAGTCCAGCGGTTTCATCAAGCGATACTTCAACGCCTTACCGTTGCTGCCGACAAACTCACGTGGCTCGAAGGCTTTGACCGGGTCCGCGCTTGGCTCGGTTGCCGGCCCTGGCCCGGTTTGAGCTTGGGCTACCCCAAAAATGCTTGCAAATATCATTATGGCTAGGCCCAAGTGGATTCGTTGTGTTTTAGCGATGCGCATTATGGAATTGGCGGATTGAGTGTTTTGTGTGTTGGCGAGGTTAAGGATAGACATTGAGAGGAACAGCATGGAGTGCACCATCACGTGTTGAGGTGGCGTGTTGAGGGGGGGGTGATAGTAGGGGCAGGGAGGGTCAGTGGTGGGAGGTGTCGAAGTTGTTGGGTTTCGTTTCCTGGAATCTTATTATAACAGGCCGTTGGCGATGGGACGTCGATTCTGGGTGGAATCCCGCTAGGAACTCTTTGGACATTCTGCCTCAGGAAGTGGTGCTTGGTCGCGTTCGGCCCCCTCTGAACGCTTCTCGAAGAGGCCTATTTCCATTACCTTTACTGAACTACGCAGTAGTGGCTAGTTTGGTCAGCTACCGAACCAATGATTTTTTGAAGGAAGTCGCAACGGATCCGATGCCATTGATTCGCCAATTGTCAGTCAGTTTGGTCAACAAGATCGCCGCGGGGGAAGTTATCGAGCGCCCAGCGAGTGTGATCAAGGAGACTTTAGAGAACAGCATCGACGCGGGTGCGACGCACATCGAAGTGACCGTAGAGGGTGGTGGCATCGATTTGATCCGCATCAGCGACAACGGTTGTGGGATTGAGCAAGAGCAGTTGATGCTGGCACTAGCACCTCATGCGACGAGCAAGCTCAGGGATGCGGATGATTTGTTTGATGTACGTACATTGGGTTTTCGGGGTGAAGCATTAGCATCGATTGCGGAGATAAGTCATTTGGTATTACGAAGCCGTGTTGCGGCTTCGGATAGCGGCTATGAATTGCGTGCCCAAGGATCTGAACGGGAGCCGATTCGACCTTGTGCGATGAGTGTAGGAACGACGTTAGAAGTTCGGCACTTGTTTTTTAATACGCCGGTGCGGCGTAAGTTTTTAAAGACTCCTTCGACGGAGATGGGGCATGTCACGGAGGCATTTACGCGGATTGCTTTAGCTTTTCCCCAGGTCCACATGGTGCTTTCCAGCAATGATCGTGTTATCCACGATTTGCCGCCAACAACTCGTTGGTCGGAGCGGATCCGTTCCTTTTTTGGGGACGAGATTGCGGACGCATTGATTGCGGTTGAGCATGAAGACGAGCAATTCAAAGTGCGAGGTTACGTTGCGGATCCGAGTGTATCTCGAAGCAACAACCGCATGCAATATTTATTTCTCAATGGTCGCTATATCCGTGATCGGGCTTTGCAACACGCGTTGGGGGAGGCTTACCGTGGATTGTTGATGGTAGGTCGCATGCCTGTTTGTTTTTTGCAGATGCAGATCGATCCGAAGACAGTTGATGTCAACGTTCATCCGACCAAGGTAGAAGTGCGGTTCGAGGATTCCGGAGCGTTGTACAGTCGTTTATTGCATACGCTGCGTCACAAGTTTTTGACATCGAATTTGGTGGCGAAGGTCACTGACACTGGGGTACCAGCGTTGGGTTCATCGCGTTCGGTGCCGTTGCATCCGGCGAATAGCTTCGGGGGTACGACCGGTCCGTCGAATAATTCAAACCCGTCGGATGTTTCGGGTGTTCCAATTCAGCCCAGTTCTGCCAGCGCATCGAATTCCACGTTGATCGATTGGGCTCGCGCCCGGAGTTTGCCCGAGTTTCAGCCTTATCCTGATTCCGGATTTCAGTCGACCACATTTCGGAACATCCCGAATCCTACCATTGGTCCATCGACGGATGCATCGACAACGGTTGGTCGCGATTGGAATGCAGGGGTTGCAGTGGGAGTGGAAACGGATCCTGCAACGGGAATTGACTTCTCGAAGGACTTTAGTAGTTCGACACAGAGTGAGTCTTTGCAGCGGGATCCTTTACAGGATGATCCCTATCTCGGTGGAGTTCGTCCGGTCGGTTTTCAAATCCACAATCGTTATCTTGTTACCGAAGATGAAGCTGGGATGGTGATTATCGATCAGCACGCGCTCCATGAGAGGATCATGTATGAGCAGATCAAGGCAAAGGTGATGTCTAAATCGTTGGAGAAGCAGCGATTGTTGGTTCCTGCTACGCTACAGTTGCCTGCTGCTGAAAGTGCTATTGCGCTCGAGCACCGTGAGATGCTTTCTGAAATCGGTTTTGAACTCGAAGCTTTTGGTGGGGATACTATCGTCTTGCATACTTATCCATGCATGCTCAATCAGGCTTCTCCACCTGAGATGTTGAGGCAAGTCATTGAATCCTTGATGTCGGGTGGCAAACGCGTTAATGCTCGCGATGTTCTCGATGACATCATGAACATGATGGCTTGCAAGGCTGCGGTCAAGGCGGGGGATAGATTGACTGCAGCGGAGATTTCTGCGCTGCTTGAAAAACGGGATTACTATCACGATACCCATCATTGTCCTCACGGGCGTCCGACCGCTTTATTCTTTTCTAGAGAGCAGCTAGATAAGATGTTTAAGCGGATTTAGTGGAGCAATCGATTGGTTCTTCAGCGTGAAGTTTGCGTTTGAGGTAAACATTCAGAGAGTAGGCCACTAGCAAGCTGATCATTGGGATCAAGACTGATCGCATGCGCATATTGCTCCAGTATACGGAGTGGATCGCGCATAGACTGATAAGCAACGAAAAGGCGGGGCCCCACAGGCGAATCCAATCGCAATTGATCTTGCATCGGTATGCGTGTGCTATGTGCCGGAGGGCAATACAAGCCAGAAGCGAGATTGCGCAGTACCAGGTACTAATCAGCCATCGCACGGTTAAGCTCGCTTGGCGTTCGGAGGGCCACCAAGCCCAGAACCAGGCTTGGCGAACGACTGCACCTCGGAGGAATGCTGTCGAGTTGTGAGTGATCGTGTCTTTTGCGAGTTGGCTGGCAATATGATCGGTTTGGATTTCTGGGTGGATGGATGGGTCGATGGGAAAAGATTTTTTTTGTTGATCCCACCAGAGGTGGAAAGCTTCTTCGTTCCACTCGCGTGATCCGGATTGTTCCCAGTGTTTGTTGAGGATGGGGTTATTGGCCAGCAAGAGCGTGTAGCCTCCGTGGGTGGTCATCCAAACACCTTTCCCAAGCACCTGCCGATTGCGTTCCCACCATGGGAAGAGAATCAATAGGCAGCCGAGCAACACGGTGAGTGCGTGTTTGGCATTGCTTGTTGCGATGAAGCCACTCCACACCAAGGCCCATAGCAAGCTGGTGGGGCGGCACAAGCAAGCGATTCCTAGGGATGTACCAATGACGAACCAATGCCATGTTTTTTGGTTTCCTGCTAGCGATTCCATTCGCACTGCGAGGTACCAGATCGCGACGCTCAGGCAGGTTGCTAGAGTTTCGGTCATGATCAGCGAGGATTGCCTCAGGAGGATCGGATCGATGAGGACTAAGATAGCTGCGACTAGACGAGGGTACTGTGCTAGTTTGAGGTGTTTGCCGATTTGGTAGGTCCAGACGACGGTCAGGGCACCTAGGGTGGCATGAAGCCCTATCAGAGACGTTTTCCACTCTTTGCACGGGGCGATCCAATGAAGCATCCAAGGATACAGAGGTGGTCGGTATGCGGTAGGGGTAACGGTTTGATCTTGGTTAAGCAGGCCATAGGTACCGGTCTGTGCCCAGGTCCAAGCGAGACGTTTGTAAGCATCAGGGTCGGCGTCGAGCGAGTCGCTCATGATCCACCCGAAGAGAAAACGAATCAGAAAAGCGACGGTGGCAAGTAGGAGTGTAAATGCAGCAGAGTCTAAGAGAGCTACAAGATCGAGCCGGGTGGCATTCGTCAGGGGCGATGGAGGATTCGCGGGCAGACCGGACATTATGTGTTCGGGCTATCCGCCAAGCTTTCTGCGGCTGGGGACCAGCCTAAGACGGGTTGGCTTTCGATACAACAAGGTTTGTTTTGTAGTTTTTCGATGCGCTGTTTGCTCGCTGCGACTGAAGCTGCATTCAGATGAGGTTCAAGGCGCAATCGGAAGGTGCGCGATTGACCACCTTGGAGTGTTACAACGCGACCGTGACGTTGCTCAAAAGTCTTGGTATTTGGGAAACCGGTAGCAGGTTCGATACCCATGACGTAACCGTCTTCGACACACTGCGTATTTTTCCAGAAGTTCACAACTGGCAGGGTCGACTTGTCGAAGTGCACGGTGAAGCCGAGCGATTCGTCTCCATTGCACAACATGGCTTGGGTCCAATTTTCCGAATCACAAACGGGGTCGCAGTAGTAGACTTGTTCCGCATATCCGCTTTCCGGGCCGTTGCATCGATCCCAATTTGTTACGCCTTCTGCCGCGCGTGGATCGCGAGGGGCAAGGCGATGCAGCGGTGCAACGATTTTGGATCCAGCTTGTAGGACTGGCTGTCCGAGATTGATGTGGTAGAGCAACTGCATTGAACCCGGAGTAGACCGCAAATTAGTTACGGTGTCTTGAATCTCAATGGTGTTGATATCGATCCCTTGTTCAATGTCACTTTGGGGTCGAATCCGGAATCTGATCCGTGACTCAAGTTGTAGTGTATAGATCAAAAATCGAGATTCGGTGACGGTACCGACGACATCGAGAAAGCCTTCTTCGGGTCGGAATTCGATGCGCAAGGAGTCTGCAGGTAGATTTGCGATGCGACCATGAACAGGGTAGAGAACTTTGCCTGTTGCGTCAAAATCGGGGGCACCATTGCTCAGCAGTCCGCAGCGAACCAATAGTTCATCGAAGCCTTCAAGCCAACCGATTCCGGAAGGATCGCTCACGGGAACGAGTGAAGGGTGTACCGGGCCTTGGACTGGACTATTCCAACCGAATTCGACCCAAGTTTCGTCGCAATCGCGTACATAAGACTTCCAGATTCCCATTCCGCGTGAGGGTAGCAGGATGGTGCGTAGGGTAGGGGTCTCGATGGTCAAGCACTTCATGCCGAGCGCTTTTCCGGATGTCCATGAGTTCCAGAGCAACCGTATTGCACCGTGAGGAGTATTGATTTCTTCTGTCCAATCCGTGCCGTCATCGATGGCTTGCTGTGATGTTTGGTTACCTAGTAATTGCCAAGCGATCATTG
The DNA here is from genome assembly GCA_964483385.1 of uncultured Pirellula sp. Classification (GTDB taxonomy): domain Bacteria; phylum Planctomycetota; class Planctomycetia; order Pirellulales; family Pirellulaceae; genus JBKCUI01. The sequence goes on from CAZACJ010000038.1 coordinate 34,550, forward strand.
AAGGCTCCGGAGGGATAGCAATGGGTTACGAGCGGCCGATTCCGTGGACTTCAAAGCCGATTTTGTCCAAGGCTTGAGCATCGAGGATATTTCGACCGTCGAACATGAAAGCGGGACGATGCATTTGGTTATAGACACGTTGCATATCGAGTCGTTTGAATTCATCCCATTCGGTCAGGACCACGATTGCATGTGCCGAATCGGCTGCGGTGTAACCGTCGTGGACGACTTGTACGTTTTTCTCGATCAGTGCGCGATGTCGTTCGGAGACTTCGCCTGTAGAGTTCTTAAACACATTCATCAGATCTTGCCGAATTTGTTTTTCGGAGACTCTGGGATCGTACACCGTCAGTCGTGCACCTTCTTCGAGCAGATCGCGACAGACATAGATTGCGGCGGATTCGCGGGTATCGTTCGTATCTTTTTTAAAGGCAAAGCCCCAGATTGCGATTTTTTTGTCGGAGACTGTATGGAACATGGTGCGAACGATTCGGGTTGCGAATCTTTTCTTTTGGTAGTCGTTCATAACGACGACTTGTTCCCAGTATTTAGCGACTTCGTTCAGACCGAAGTGTTCACATAGATAGACAAGGTTCAGGATATCTTTTTGGAAGCAAGAGCCACCGAAGCCGACGGATGCTTTGAGGAATTTGGGACCGATTCTAGAATCGGTGCCGATTGCACGAGCGACTTCGTCGACATTTGCACCGGTGACTTCGCAGAGTGCGGAAATCGCATTGATCGAAGAGACTCTTTGCGCGAGAAACGCATTTGCGGTTAGTTTGGAGAGTTCGCTACTCCAGAGGTTGGTTGTCAAGATTTTCGAGCGAGGGATCCATCGTTCGTAGACTTTTGCCAGTTGCTCGATCGCTTGGGTGGATTCGCCGCCGATGAGAACCCGGTCGGGTTCGAGCAAGTCGGTGACAGCGGTGCCTTCGGCGAGGAATTCAGGGTTGCTGAGGACATCGAAGGTAGCGCCGGAGGAAGCGCTGCTGAGAATCCGTTTGACTGCTTCTGCGGTGCGGACTGGTAGGGTCGATTTTTCGACAACGATTTTGTGACCTTCGGAGCATTCGGCGATCTTTCGCGCGCATTTTTCGACGAACTCCAGATTCGCCGCGCGACCGGCTCCAATACCGTGCATCTTGGTCGGCGTATTGACCGAGATAAAAATCATGTTGGAGTTTCGAATCGCACCTTCTACGTCGGTCGAAAAACTCAAGTTGCGGCCCCGGGCTTCTTTGACGATTTCGTACAAGCCAGGTTCGTAGACCGGCAGATCTTCTGAATTCCATTGGTCGATCCGGACTTGGTTCAAATCCACGACGGACACTGGGATATCGGGGCACTGTTTGGCGATCATCGCCATGGTCGGGCCACCGACGTAGCCGGCGCCAATACAGCAAATGCGTGGCGAAGTCGCCTGAGAACTAGAATGCATCGGGTAGATCTACATAGAATGACAGAAGCGGGAAGTTTGGGCCTCCTCCGGGGCAGTAAGTATGATTCCCCAGTTCTCTTTTGGATAGAGTTGATTTTTCTCTCTTCGTCGAGAGTCGTTGTAAATTCCGCCAAAGGAAATCGTTCAATCCGTCCTTGATCGGTAAAAATTACAATTTATTTGGTGCAGAATGGGACTTGGAGGGGGTTCAGATTGCCCATTCTCCCCAAATTTCGGTTCTTTGTTTATTTTGGGATGTTGCTAAGCCTTTGGCACGCCAAATGCACTTGTTTGTTTTCCAACGAGAAACCGTGATCTTAGTGGCGTCGCAAGCTGCATCCTCCTCGACGATGGATCAGCGTAACCGACAGACCTCCCCATCAGGTAAGGCCCATCTTTCACGGCGGAAAGGACTCGCTCTGGGTGCGATTTGATCGCTCCCCGAGCGAGTCGCTTTCTATGCGCATGCGCAAGCCCCTTGCGAGTGCAACGGCCGGTTCGGTACAACTAAATGCAGAAGCAGAGGGTTTTATGGCCTTCGAGCTGTCAAGCTACTCCCCGAACCAGAGCGAAATTCTTCATGGTAGAACTCGGTGTCAACATTGACCACGTCGCCACCATTCGGCAAGCCCGGCGGACGGTTGAACCCGATCCAGTTGCGGCAGCCATTCTTGCGGAACTTGGAGGAGCCGACAGCATCACCGTGCATCTACGGGAGGACCGAAGGCATATTCAGGATCGGGATGTTTTGATTCTCCCGCAGACGATTCGAACAAAGATGAATTTCGAGCTTTCCTGCGCTTCGGAAATCGTTGAGATCGCTTGTCGCGTCGCACCGGCGCAAGCCACCTTGGTGCCTGAGAAGCGCCAGGAAGTGACGACTGAAGGTGGGCTCGATCTGCGTCCGCGTTCGAGTGCGTTGCTTGCGGCTATTGAGAAGCTCCGCGATCAAAACATCAGCGTAAGTCTTTTTATCGATCCTGAAATTGAGCAAGTCGACATCGCCAAGGAGTTGGGGGTTCAGGCAGTGGAGTTGCACACTGGGACTTATGCCGACTCGAATGGAGAAGCTCAGGAGCGGGAATTAAAGCGATTGGAGCATGCTTCCCAGCGCGTGATCGATCTTGGTCTGAAGCTGCATGCGGGCCATGGGTTGACGTACCAAAATGTTCGACCGGTTGCAGTGATTCCGGGGATGAGAGAATTAAACATTGGCCACAGTATTGTCTCGCGAGCTGTGTTGGTTGGTATGGTAGAAGCTGTCCGCGAGATGAAACGTTTGCTCGATGTATAAGCCTGACTCCGCTGATTCGTCCAACAAGTCTCAAATACAAGAAGTTGGGAATGAGCAATCTGCATCGCATTTTTGGTTGCGTTGGCGGACAACGTTAATCGCTGTATTGGCGCTGATTTGTATCTTGTTACATCTAGCATTAAGGTACACTGCGGTTGCGTCTGTTGTGGTCTCTGATCAAAGCGGCGATGGGGTGCTGAGCTGGAAGGTAAACTGGCCGCTTTGGGTGGCTTTGCTGGTCGGTGGAACTCCTCTGGTTGCAGAGTTGTTTCTTGGCGCGTTGCAGTGGAAGTTCGGAGCGGATCTCCTCGGAGGAATTTCGATCATCGTGTCGATTCTCCTTGGGGAATATCTCGCTGGCGCGATCATCGTGTTGATGCTCTCCGGCGGTGAAGCTCTCGAAAGCTATGCGCTTTCGAATGCATCGAGTGTTCTCTCGGCTCTTGCGAAACGACTTCCATCAGTCGCGCATCGCAAGTCGACACGGGAAGGAAACTCTTCTGAGATTGAAACGGTGCCGTTGGACCAATTGCAAGTCGGTGATGCGGTGGTGATTTATCCCCACGAAGTCGCACCGCTCGACGGAACAGTGCTTGAGGGGCATAGCGTGATGGATGAGTCATATCTCACGGGAGAGCCCTTCAAAGTCACAAAGACAAAGGGATCGGGTGTGATCTCCGGCGCTGTGAATGGGGATGGTGTTCTTGTTATTGAAGCCACCCATGCCGCAAAGGATTCTCGGTATGCGAGGATTATGGAAGTGATGAACGAGTCGCAGCAAACCCGCCCTCAAATGCGACGCCTCGGTGATCAACTCGGAGCTTGGTTCACTCCCGTAGCCCTTGTCATTGCTTCGTTAGCGTGGTTCTTCTCGAACGACCCGACCCGATTCCTGAGCGTCTTGGTCGTCGCAACACCCTGTCCTCTGTTACTTGCCATCCCCATCGCCATTCTGGGCTCGATCTCGTTGTGCGCTTCGCGTTCGATCATCGTCAAAAACCCAGTTGCGCTCGAACAAGTATCTTCCGTGCGCACCGCAATTTTTGACAAAACGGGGACTTTGACCTACGGGGAGCCGACGCTGACCAAGCAGTTGGTGGTGGGGAGCGAAAAATCAACACGCATCTTATCACTGGTCGCAAGTCTCGAGCAGTATTCGAAACATCCACTTGCTAATGCGATCTTGCAAGCTGCCCAGCGCGAGCATTTGCCCATCCTTCCCGCAACGAGTGTAAGCGAAGCCCCAGGAAAAGGGCTTACGGGCCAAGTCGATGGATTTCATGTCACCGTGACTAGCCGCAAAAAAGCGATTGAGCAGCAAGCTCGGGGAACGGACAAAATGCCCGAGACTTCGTCGGGCCTTGAGTGTGTTATCTTGATAGATGACACTTACGCGGCAACCTACCAGATGCATGACGCTCCTCGAGCAGATTCCAAAGACTTCGTTCACCATCTTGCCGGCAATCATCAAATCACCAAAACGATGATCGTTTCGGGTGATCGTGAATCAGAGGTCAAGTATTTGGCGGATCAAGTAGGGATATCGACCGTTCTTTCGCAGCAGTCACCCGAGCAGAAGCTTCAGATCGTTCGTGCTGAGACGCAGCTTTCCAAAACCCTATACGTTGGAGATGGAATCAATGATGCGCCGGCCATGATGGCGGCAAGTGTTGGAGTCGCGATCGGACAGGGAAGCGATGTGACTGCCCAAGCTGCAGACGTAGTGGTGATGGATAACAAGCTTGCCAAAGTCGATGAGTTCATGCATATCGGTCGTCGAATGCGATCCATCGTTTTGCAAAGCGCCCTGGGAGGAATGGCCCTGAGCATTCTTGCGATGCTCGCCGCTTCCTTCGGTTACTTGAATCCTGTCTCCGGTGCGATTTTCCAAGAAGTCGTCGACGTGCTTGCCGTGCTCAACGCTCTTCGTGCTGCTTGGCCACCGAAACTGCTTTCGGATATGGGTAGCAGCCAATTCGTTTAAAACGAGTTAGGGAACGCTGGCGGATTAAAAAGCTACTGATCGGACAATCGTTCGAGTTGAAAGGAATCCAAGTCAATCCATAACTCGCCACTCTTGGAGCGTATCCCCAGGACGCATTCAACATGCCGTTGGTCTTCGACGATCCGAATAGGCAACTCCACTTCTTGCCATACCGATTGCACTTGTGGCTCGGACCACATTTCTTCAAGATTCGTTCCAACTACAAGTGTTTCCGGGGTATCTGGGGCAATTGATTGTAAGCGGCGAACTTGGTATCGACCTCGTAAGTGGTATTCACCTCTTTCTAGCAAGATGTTGGCTCTCCAGCTCCCAAATCCTTCGCCCCCACGAGGGATCCTAACGTGGAGTGTTTCGGGTAAGTCTTCGAAAGATCGAACTTCCGCTCGTATCGCATCGTTATCGCAAGACGGGTACCAACCTTCGATGCGCAACGTTTGTCCGACAGCAATTTCCCATGGCGTTTCCTCGGGAGCACTAAGTTGTTCTGTAATGTTAGTCGCGCGCTCTCGGATTCGTTGCACTAGACCTTGTTGCTGTTCATCCAAGAACTGGATAAACTCCTCACCTTGCGATTGTGTACCCTCTCGAACAACTAGAAAACGTCGTTCCAAAGCTTCCAGCAACGGTTCCGGGGGATCGAGTAATGTCTTTAGCTCCTCGAGACGTGCACGGTATTTTTTGCGAAGTGCATTCGAGCCCATGACATGCCTTGCTAACATCGAACCGTTTGGATCGAATAAGTTCATTCCCAAATCGCCGAAGAGTTGGTCCATTCCATGGGGTAGAAAGATTGCTCCCTGCAGATCGGAATTATTTGAAGCGATTCCTTCCTGGCCTTCGTTTACATCCGATCTGACCGGAATAAACAGCCGATAGTTGTTAGCTGAATTACTGTATCCATCCCAATGGCAAAGTATGCGTTCGAGTGCCATGAAGGTCAGAAACCGATCCATGTCTACCAACGCTTCGACACGACCAAGACGCTGTTCATAGTCAGGATCGTCGAGTGCTTCGACGATCGCACGTAAGTCGCGATGATCTTCGGGGCCGTCACCTGCATCTTTCTCAAGGGGTTGCTCGATGTCTTGGCAAAACCCTCCATCGTAGAGGTTGCCGGACTGAACGAGAGAGTGTCGATCTAAGAATTGTTGATCGTATCCTTCTCGAATGACAACCAGCCGTTCTGGGGCATCGTCGAGTTTCAACAGCCCCTGTGATACGGTTGGAGCTGGATACCCGGCAATTCGGAAGACTTCCGATCCTAGCCATTCATTGAAGTACGTTTCATCTTGGACAGAGTTGTTCAAGTGAAACTTGATCACCGGTTGCGATAATGAACCGCTTGTAGATTCCGAGTCAGTCTCGCCTAACACTTGCTCTTTGCGAGAACGAAACTTATCCAATCGCACGGTTAAACCTGGCTTTTCATCAAGCCCCTGAAAGCTACCTGCTGCACCTTTGAGTTTGACACCTACAGAGCGGGGGCCGAAAGAGCAGTTACCCTGAGCTTCGTTGAAACGAAAGCTCAGTTCTGCTCGCGCGTAGGGACGATCTTCTTGTTCGAGCTTCTCACGCGAGCCTTCTGCGAGTCGCATTTCGAAGTTCGCGAATCCGCCAGGATCAAAAAAGACTTTATGCGAACCGTCAAACGATCTTGCGCTTGCGTCCTGCCAAGGTGCAGCGGTAAGCCTGTTTGCGTACACTGCTATGACAAAAAGCATGGGAAATAAGAACCAGAGGTTCTTTGGACAGATTCTAAATCTGCCTTGAGGGTTCCTGGCGAAAGTAGCCCCTGGACTTATTTCCATCGTCAAAAAAACCTTGTGTATGAATTCGCCGAACTGATTTTCTTGTATCATCACTGCCGTGATTGGGGTGTGACTTTCAGTCGCAACGTTTCGTTTCCGCGTTTGACGACAATTTCCGTTTCTTGTCCCACCTTGAGGGCTTCGATCGCATAGGTGTAGTCGTAGATGTTTTCAACTTTGCGACCTGCGAGTTCTATGACGACATCTTTGGCTTTTACTCCGGCTTTTGCAGCAGGACCATCTTTCGAGACGCCGGAGAGCAACACGCCGACGATATCCCCTTGGGCATAGTCCGGGATGGATCCGAGGAAAGCGGTCATCGCAGCGCGAGCACCTTGGTTCTCTGGAGCTTTCTGTTCGGAGTATTCAGGAATCTCTTCGGATGTTCCGAGTGAGCGTGCGATGAGTCCCATCAATTTTGAGATTTGTGCAGCTCCTTCGTAGTTCAGCAGTTCTGGGGTATCTCGGGGAGTATGGTATTCGGAATGGGAGCCTGTGAAGGCTGATAAGATCGGAACACCCTTTAGGTAGAAGGTGCTAGCGTCTGTTGGGAGGTAGCTATCGGACTGCAAGGTTAGGGGGAGACCAACAACAGCATTACGCTTTTCGATTTCCCCTTTCCAGAACGGGGAAGAACCGATTCCTTGGAGGACCAAGTTCTCTCGGAGGCGTCCGACCATATCGAGGTTGAGGTTTGCGATCACTCGTGGGTAGAGTTTTCCTTCGTTCGCGTGGGGATCGGTCGCGAGCTCAGGGTAGATAGAATCGAAATGGTCTGCGAAATAAGCGGAACCGAGTAGCCCGAGTTCTTCGCCTGACCAAGCTGCGAATAGGATGTCATGCTTGAGTTTTAGTTTTCCACTTCTCTTTTGGCTTGCGAGTGACTGAGCGATTTCCAGCATGGCGGCAACTCCGGAGGCGTTATCATCTGCACCTCGGTGAACGCCATTACGCTCGTCATCTTTTGCGAGGCTAGAGGAGTTTCCGCCTGCTCCCAAGTGGTCGATGTGTGCACCGATAATGATCATCGTTTTGGTGGCATCGGAGGGGTTATCCGAAGCGCGAAGTAGGCCGAGAACATTAGTCCCGGTTCGTTTGATCGGTTGAACGTCGATGTTTGCGGAGACTTCGATGTCGGGCAATTCGAAGCCCATCATCATTTCTCCACGATCGAGTTCTGCTTGGAGATCTTCGAGTTTGTCTTCACTTTTCTCGAACCATTTCAGTGCTAATTCATCCGAGATACTGATAGCAGCGATGCTGGTTCCCGACAAGGATCCATCGTTTTGGAGCGGAACAAGTTCTTGTCGGACGCCACTCTTAGGGCCACTGACAACAATGAGCCCTTTAGCACCGCGATCGCGAGCGACCATGGCTTTGAATCGCAGGGAGCTGTATCTAGCTAATTGTTGTCTGCGTTCTGGTGAGACATCGCTGGGGAGTTGTCGCAAGACCATGACCCATTTGTTTTCCACATCCAAGTGGACATACGAGTCATATTCTTTTTGATCGCCATCGGCGGGTGCAACGATTCCGTAACCTGCGAAGACGACTCCTGTCGAATCGATTTGACCAGATCGGGAAAATGCAAGCGGTCGCCAATCTTTATCGAGGGCGAAGGTTTGTTCTCCGGAAGTTAGGCGGTTTTCACCTTTGAGTTCGACGCCTGCGGTGTAGGGAAATGGATGAAAGTATTTCCCGAAGTCATCCTCAGTGATTTTAGAATTTTGGGTGGCGTTTTCTGTGCCGACCAGGCTATTTAAGGTATCCGTTCCGGCGGGATCCAATCCTAGTTCGGACATAACTCCAGCGACATAGGCGGTTGCGAGTCGTTCGCCTTCTGTGCCTGTCAATCGTCCACCTAGTTCCGGTCGGCAGAGGTAATCGACGTGGCGACCGATATCGGAGGCGCGGTAATCGTTGTCTGTTTCTTTGGCGTTCTTCGCAGCCGTGCTGGAGGCTTCTCCGAGCAGAGCGAGATCTAGCATTGAGGCAGACGAAGCAGAGGTTTTTGTTTCGTTTATTTTCGAGATGCCAAGTGCTTGGCGTGCTGCACCATCGTTCCATTTGCCTAAAAAGATCTGGGATTTCTTATCGGCCGTGCGGTTGCTTGTCCAAGCCAATTCTGAGCCATCTGGGGTGAAGACAGGGAGACCGTCGAAGCCTTCGGTGGAGGTAATGCGAACAGGTTCTTTGGTTCCTGCAGCATCGACTACGTACAGTTCGAAATTAGCGAAGCCTTGGAGGTTGGTCGCAAAGATCAGGTAGTCGCCTGAGGGATGGAAGTAGGGAGCCCAACTCATTGCGCCGAGTTTGGTCAGTTGCTTGGGGTCGGAACCATCCACATTGGCAGAATAGATTTCTGCCGTTGCGCCATCTTCGCTGAAGCGTCTCCAGCAGATACGTTTTCCGTCAGGGGAGAAAAATGGTCCACCGTCATATCCATAGACATCGGTCACTCGACGAATATTCGTGCCGTCGGAGTTCATAACGTAAAGATCAAGTGCCACGGCTGGATCGTTTTCGAAGAGTTGTTTCTCGCGATCTGTTAGTGGCTTTTGGAACGCTTCGCGATTTGAAGAAAAGGCAATCAGCTTGCCATCAGGGCTGTAGGACGCTTCTGCATCGTATCCCATGGCATCGGTAAGCTTTTTGTATTGTCCTGTTTTTCGATTCCATTCGACGAGTTCGAATTGTGGGTCGTAGTCCCAAGCGTACCTGCGTTGCTGACCTGAGGCACGAAACTCTAGTTCATTCTTTTGTTTGGTCGTTGCATCTGGGTCGAATTGGGTGGAAGCGAACAGGACGCGATCGCCGTCAGGGTGGATCCACGCGCAAGTGGTTTTTCCGTGACCGGGAGAGACGCGTTCCACGTCGCCTGTTTCGCGATCGAGAAGGTAGATTTGGTAGAACGGATTGCCAGCTTCCCGTTCACTTTGAAATACCATTTGTTTGCCATCACGGCTGAAGTATCCTTCGCCGGC